>NZ_JBVKCG010000004.1:0-393076 GCF_055634995.1 Streptomyces sp. NPDC111744 | reverse complement strand
GACGGCGGGAGCTGCCGATCGCTGCACGAAAGAGGGCAAGGGGGCCGCCGTCGGTCCGATGAGGGGCGCGGCACCGACGCCCGGCTGGACTGACGAGGAGACGGCGGGAGCTGCCGATCGCTGCACGAAAGAGGGCAAGGGGGCCGCCGTCGGTCCGATGAGGGGCGCGGCACCGACGCCCGGCTGGACTGACGTGGAGACGGCTGCCGCAGTTGCGGCTCGCTGCACGAAAGGTGGCAAGGGCGCCGCCGTCGGTCCGGTGGGGGACGGGGTGGTCGCGGGGGAGGGCGTCTGCTGCCGGTGCTGGACAGATGCCTGGCGGCCTCCGAGGCCGACGGCGGGAGGCGTGGTCGCCGAGGTCGCGGGCGGGGTGCCGGGTCCGGGAGCGGCGGGAGAAGCCGGGGCGGCAGCGCGCTGGACGAAGGGGGGAAGCGGCGAAGCCGTCGCCGCGGAGGCCGGCGTGGCCGGGGCGGGAAGGGGAGGCGGAGGCGTCGTCGCGGGGGCGGTGGGAGCTGTGGTGGGAGCGGCGGCGCGCTGGACGAAGGGGGGAAGCGGCGAAGCCGTCGCCGCGGAGGCCGGCGTGGCCGGGGCGGGAAGAGAGGGTGCAGGCGGCGTCACGGGGCCGGCGGGGGCGGGGCGGGTGCGCTCGGCCGTCGTCGGCGGCAGGTCTGATGCGGCAGCCAGCGGTCCCTGGCGGGGCGCTTCGGGCACCGGGTGGGAGACGGCGGCCGTCCGGTCGACGGAGGAACCGCTCGACGCCTGCTGCCGCTGCACGTTCGGCGCAGCCGCCTGCCGGCCGGCCCGCCTCGCGGGTGGGCTGACGGCCGGGCCCGTAATGGGAGCCCCGAGACCGAGTCGGGGTGCGCGGGGAGTGGTCGCCGCGGCACGCTGCACGGAAGCGGAAGCGGAAGCAGGCGCAGGAGCAGGAGCAGGAGCGGGAGTCGACGCCGGAGCGGGCCGAGCCGTCGTAGCCGGACCGGTGGCCGGGGCGTCTCCCCCCGCCCGCGGACGCGACGGTGTCCGCGCACCGGATCCGGGTACGGCTCCTCGCGTGGCGTCGGAGGAGGCCGGGGACCCCATCGTCCGCCGCTGCACAGCCGCCGCCGGGGGCACCGGAGAAGCTGCGGCCGTACCGGAAAGGGGGGCGCCGAGCCCCGGGCGAGGGGCGTCGGGAGTCGTCGCGGCACGCTGCGCGGAAGCGGGAGCCGACCTTGAGGGCCGGTCTGCCGTCGAATTGCCGCTCGCGACGCCCCGGTTGGGCTCACGCGTCGGCGTCGGCACCGCCGCCGGTACGGCATCGGTGCCGGACGCGCTCTCCGTCGCCCGTCGCTGCACAGACGCCTCGCGGCCACCGCTCGCGGCCGGGGACGCCGACGGTCGCGCGCCCTGCGGCACGGCCGAGGCGCCTGGTGCGGCAGGGGGTGCGGTTCCGGTGGCGGGCGAAGAGGCGGCGGCGACTTCGGTGTTGACGCCGGCGGCCGCCGCGCCGCTCGTGGGCGGCGATGCCGAACCCGCCACCGTACGACCGCTCTGCGGGGTGGCCGAGCCGGTGACCGTACTGCGCTGCACAGGGGCCTGCGTCCCGGCCCCGGACATGCCGGAAGGCCCGCCGCGGTCCGGGGGAGCGGCGGGCGCCGTGGGCGTTGTGGGCACCGAGGGCCTGGAAGAGGTAGGAGGAGGAGTCGTCGTAGGAGACGCTGGTGCCGTACGGGCCGTAGCCGTACCACCGCCACCGGACGTGGACCGCTGTACGACGGCGGGTGCCGGCGCCGGTCCGGCGGCAGTGCCCCTGGGAGCACGCGTGGCGCTGTCGGAAGAGGTACGGCCACCACCGCGCGGGCGCGACCAGCCGCCGCTCACCCGCACCGGATCCCCGGCCTCGACCGCTCGCTGTACGACCCCGTCGTCCGCCGCCGTTTCGGCCCCGGCTCGGTCACCCTCACCCGACGCCACCACCGTCCCCTCGCTCGCCAACGCCTTCGGCGCCGACGGCAACGTCCGCCGCTGCACAGCCGTAACCGCCGTACTCACCGGCGCATGTGTCAGCGCGCTGCGGCGAGGCGGGCCGGGAGGTGCCGCCGTGACCCGTGGGCCGGTGGCCGGAGCCGGAGCGACCGGAGCCGACTGCGGCGCCCACGCCACCGGCACCGACGCCGGCACCGCTGCGGGAGCGACGGCCGCCGACGTGACCGACCGCTGGACAGCAGGCGCGGCCGACGGAGCCGCCGGCATCGGCGCACTCCCCCCGCTACGTACCGCTCCCGCTCCCGCCGCCGTCGTCCGCGCGGCCACGCCACCACCGCGCCGCCCCGCCGACGGCGCCCGCTGCACCGCCGGCGCCGCCGGACCGGCCGAACCCGTGGACCCAGCCGAAGCCGCCCCACTCCCGGCCGTCCGCAACGGCACCACCGGAACCGCCGACCCCCGACCACCGGCCGAACCCGCCAGCCCCGCTGCTGCCGTCGGCGCCGTCAACGGCAGTGCCTGCGCGGGGCGTTCCAGGCCGGACACGGCCCCCACGCCCGTCATCCCCGTGAGGCCGCCGCCGGCCAGGCCCGCGCTGGACGCTCCGTCCAGGACGGTGTGCGAGCGCATGCCCATGAACGACGGGTTCTGCCAGGTCGGCAGCCGACCGCCGAACCGCGAGTCCGCGACCGACCCGCCCGCCGCGTCCAGCGCACGCTGAATCGGCGGCAGCCCGGACCAGGCCGCCGCCACCACGGGACGCGGCGCCTCCACGACAACCTCAGCCTCGGTACCGACAGCCCCGGCCCCGGCCCCGGCAGCGGGTTCCGCAGCCCCGCGTCCCCGTATCCGATCCCACAACCCCACCGCTCAGCCCTCCGCCCCTGCGGAGGCCGCCCGGGTCACCAGGGACGCGATCTCCGCCGTGTAACGACGGCGGTCGGCGTGCTCCAGGTCCAGGATGTCCTCCAGGCTCCAGTGGAAGTGGTAGGCGACGTACGCGATCTCCTCGTGCAGCCGGTCGGTCGCGTACGTCACGATTCCCCCAGGCGGCTCCCGCCGAGTTCCACCTCGAAGGGCTCCGAGCAGTGCGGGCAGTTGACCGCGGCCCGGGTGTGGCCCTCCGCGTTGATCTGGCGGTAGAAGTCCTGCAGGAACGCCAGGTCGGAGGCGAACATGTTCTCCACGATCCCGTCGTGGACGAAGGGGAGCGTGCCGAGCCGGGTGATCACCCGGCCCAGCAGCACCACCGACAGGAACGCGGGGTTCTCCTGGACGCGCACGTCCCGCAGCGGGATCAGCTCGTCCCGCGCCGTCGACAGGCGCATCACGCCGTCGCGGTGGACGGTGCCCTGCTCGTCGACGTACCCGCGGGGCAGCTGGAACGGGAACTCCGTGCGCAGCACCTCGACGGGCGCCTCCGGTTGCTGAGGCACCTGTTGCTGAGGGGCCTGGGGCGCCGACTCCTCCGGTGCGAGCGGCGCGCCCACCCCCCCGGCCCTGACAGCCGAACGCCTCATTACTCGATGACCAGTTCTTCGAACGTGATGGTCACCGTCTCGGTCAGCGCGGCCGCCTCGCCCGCCTTGACCGTGCTGGTGTCGATCTTGCTGCACCAGGCGTTGCGCAGGTTGTAGCGCTTCACCGGGTTGTTCTCGAAGTCCATCATGATGATGGAGGCGTTCTTGCGGGCCGTGGTCATCTGGCCGTTGATCGACTCGTTGATCCACTGGGTGAACGACGAGGACTGGGTCATACCGCGGACGACCGTGCAGGTGCCGTTCTTCTTCACGCCCGGCAGGTTGCGGACGTGGTTCTTCCCGTCCGGCGTGTTCTGCTGGTAGGTGATGACGTCCTGTTCCATCGTCATGCCGCTGACCTCGGCGAGGTACTCGACCATCACGCCGTCGATCTGGAGGCCGAAATTGTGTGATGTGAGGGCGTCACCCGGCTGGAGACTCATGCGTTACTGCCCGTTCTTCTCAAGGATGCCTGGGAAACAAGGGGGTTGGGAGCCTGGCGCGGCCCGCTACTCCTGCAGCTCGCCGCTGCCGCTGCTGAACTGCGCCAGCCGGAAGATCACGAACTCGGCGGGCTTGACCGGGGCGATGCCGATCTCGCAGATCACGCGGCCGACGTCGACCGACTCCGGCGGGTTGGTCTCCTCGTCGCACTTGACGTAGTACGCCTCCTCGGGCCGCTGCCCGAACAGGGCGCCGCTGCGCCACTCGTTGACCAGGAACGCGGAGATGTTGCGCCGGATACGGGCCCAGAGGTTGTGGTCGTTGGGCTCGAACACCACCCACTGGGTGCCGATCAGGATCGACTCCTCCAGGTAGTTGAAGTACCGGCGGATGTTCAGGTAGCGCCAGGCCGGGTCGGAGGACAGCGTGCGCGCGCCCCAGATCCTGATCCCGCGGCCCGGGAACGCCCGGATGCAGTTCACGCCGATGGGGTTCAGCAGGTCCTGCTCGCCGCGGGTGATCTGGAGTTCCAGGTCCACGGCACCCCGGATGACCTCGTTCGCGGGGGCCTTGTGGACCCCGCGCTCGGCGTCGTTGCGGGCCCAGACGCCGGCCACGTGGCCGGACGGCGGGATCAGCCGGGACTGGCCGGACGACGGGTCGAAGGTCTTGATCCAGGGGTAGTACAGGGCCGCGTACTTGGAGTCGTAGCCGGCCGTCTCCTGGCGCCAGACCCGGATCTGGCGGGCGTTGAGGCTCGGCGGCGGGTCGATGACCGCGACCCGGTCGCCCATCAGCTCGCAGTGCGCGATCAGGCCGAGCTGGACGGCCTTGACGGCCTCCAGGTCGATCGCGCCGCGCTGGTAGGCGGCCATCAGGTCGGGCACGGCCACCATGGAGACCTCGTCGACGGCCTCCAGGCCACCGAAGCCGGTGCGGTCGGCCGAGTCGCCGAGGTACTCGGCGGGGCCGGGGTGGGAGCCGGCGTCCGCGACGGGGGACGCGGACGCCGGGGCGGTGGACGGGGCCACGAGGGCCACCGTCTGGTTCTCCGGACGGGCCAGCTGCGCGGCGGGCGCGGCCTCGGTCACGGTGATGAGCTTGGAGCGCTCCTTGACCTGCGTGACGACGTAGTTGCGGCCGCCCTTCTTCGCGGTCACGTCGAAGGTCTCGACGGTCTTGCCGCCGTCCTTGACGAGCAGCCTGAAGCGTTCGGCGGGGCCCTCGCCCTCCGGGTCGGCGACCTCGACGCTCAGGTCACCGGAGGCCATCGCGCTCACGGTGAAGGTGCCGAGCTGCTTGGCCTCGCCGGGCGGCAGCGCGGCCGGCGCGGGCGAACTCCCCACGGCTGCGGGCGCGTTGACGTCCGCGGCATCGGCGCCTTCGCGGGAACCGCCGACCCGGACGACATACGCGGCCGTGCCGCCGTTGTTGAAGAAGCCGTAGACGGAGTGGGCGAGGTAGTACCCGTCGGTGAACTCACCAAAGGACGCGACGTACTGCGTCCAGTTGGTCACCAGCGTCGGCTCGTTCAGCGGACCGGTCGGGGCCAGGCCCACGAAGGCCGCCACCGACGTGCCCACCCCCTCGATGGGGCGCGAGCCGCTGGCCACCTCCTCGACGTAGACGCCGGGCGACAGGTAGGACGGCATGCTCTGCTCTCCTCGGGGTACGAGACAGGAACATTCCCCACCCTCACGCGCGAAGCGCGCAGCGGAAACGTCCTTCGGTGCCGCGGTGGGGGCAATGTCCCTGCCCCCAGGGGCAGTACGCCCCGTACCGGCAAGCCGTTCTGCCCGCGCGGCTGCCCTGACGGGCCTTCCGCGGCCGGGCCGCGGGCGATAGGAAGCGCTCATGCGCGCAGACGAGCAGCAGCATTCGTCCTCCACCTCCCACCCGTCGAAGGCCGTGCCGGTTCCGGCTCCGGCCCCCGCCGCGACACCACCCCTGCTGGCCCTTCAGCGCACGGCCGGGAACGCGGCCGTCACCCGGGCGATACAGCTCGCGCGTCACGAGCACGGCCCGGACTGCGGTCACGAGACCGTCCAGCGGCGGGAGGAACAGCAGCCATCGGTGCAGCGCCGCTCATCGGTGTTCGATGCCGTCACCTCACCCGGGACACCGCTGGCGCCGCGCCTCCAGCAGAAGGCCGAGCAGGCGTACGGGGTGAGCTTCGCGCACGTCCGGGTGCACGACGGTCCGGTGGCCCAGCGGTCGGCCGAGGAGTTCGGCGCCCGCGCCTACACCTCCGGTGCCGACATCGTGGTGGGCTCGCGGGGCGCGGACGACGAGACGATGTTCCACGAGATCGACCATGTCCACCAGCAGTCGCTGGGTCCCGTCGCCGGCACCGACGACGGGACAGGGACGAAGGTCTCCTCCCCGGGCGACGCCTTCGAGCGCGCCTCCGCCGACAACGGCCGCCGGATGGCCCAGGGCATGGCCCCGAACCTGAGCGTGCCCGGGGTATCCAAAAGCTCCGGTGCCACGGCGTAGCGGGCGGTCGTACACGTCCGGACACCCCGCCGGCCTGGGCCAGGTGGAAGCCGACGTGGAACGGGCCGGCCTCCCGACGGCGCGTGTGCTGGCCGGCCCCGGCGTCCGGCTCAGCGACGGCCGTTGCCCTGGGAGCGCTGCCCGCCCGGCCCGCCTGCGTTCCCGGAATCCAGGTTCGCCTGCTGCAGGGCGCCAACGAGGTATTCGGTCAGTTCGGCACGGCTCACACCGGCACTCCGCCTGGCGGTCGGCCCGGGGCCGCCCATCGCATCGACCTGTCGGTGCCTCATCGTCGGTCCAGGGCCGCCCATCGCGTCGTCCGGTCGGTGCCTCATCGTCGGCCCGGGGCCGCCCATCGCGTCGTCCGGTCGGTGCCTCATCGTCGGCCCGGGGCCGCCCATCGCGTCGTCCGGTCGGTGGACGATCGCCGGTCCGGGCCCTCCCGCCTCGTCGAACGCCCAGTCGTCACTCGCCTGCCGGTGGGCGGGCGCGGGTTCGTAGTAGACCTGACCGGGCGTCTGCAGCGAGGAGAACGTCGGTATGACGATCGTGCTCTGTGTCTGGGCCGCAGCCGGGGGCCCGTCGTTCTCGTACCAGGGGCGTTCGTACTGGGGCGCGGTGGCCACCAGATCGTCGCTGGTCAGGTCCAGGCCCTGACCGCGTTCCAGGGCGTCGGCGATCTGGTCCAGCGACCGTCCTCCCTGGAAGAGCTGGTCCATGTCCTTGAAGACCACCGGCTGGAACCCCGCTGCCAGGAGCAGCCGCGGCAGCAGTACGTGCACGTTCAGCCGCCGGTTGGTGTCCTCGTAGGGGTGAACGATGTGGATGCTCCGTACAGCCCGCCCGATGGCACGGAAGCGGTCACGATCGGTCTCCGCCTTGTCGAGCGTGGCATAGAGGCGATCGAGGATCTCCGTGACCAGGTTCTCGACCTCGTCGTGGTTGTAGAGGGTCTCGATGAGGACGTTCGGAGCCCCGTGCATGCGGCCGTACCAGGTGAGGGCATCCGGCTTGATGCCCCTGCGCCTGAACTCGTCCGCCTTGGTCGTCAGATGTCTGCCGCCGATCTCCTCTTCGAGCACGGACGGAGTAGGGGAGTTGGCGCGCAGGGGGAAACTGGTGGCGTAGCCGTCCTTGCCGGACGGGTCGAACTCCTTGTCCAGCCCGGACACCACGGCGTTGTGCATCCCCTGGTACATGGGGAAGTCGACCCGCTCGCCGATGTCACCGCTGTTGAGGTACTGGTCGTACGCGGCCGTCATGCTGGACTGGTAACCGGGCGACTGCTGGTGGTCGTACAGTTCGCCGGGGTTGCCGGGGTGTTTCTGCCGCGCCTCTTCGTGATGCGCCGGGTCGAGATAGGTACGCCACCACTCGCTTCGGGGGAGCACCCCCTCCAGCCGCTGCGGCGGACGCGTCCCCGTGGCCTGAGCGTCACCGGCCCGCTGGACCGAAGCACCTCGCATGGCCCGCGCCACTGCGGCGTTGCCCGCGGTGCCCTGCAGCGCCAGGATGCCGGGCAGGGCGGACGCCGACGCGTCCAGCGGCCGGGCCTGGGCCCGCGGAGCACCAGGACGCGCCGTCGCTTCGTCCTGGTCGGCTGAACGCCGCCTGTACATGCCGCCCCCTCCGATCCCCCTCGATTTCACCTGACGCACGTCTCATGGTGCCGTTCCGGACCACCGGAGGGCAGAGCCGGACAGGAAGACAGACGTGCCCCAAAGGGCAGACGCGCCTACTCCGCCGTCCTGTCCTCCTGTGCGGGAGCCGGCGTCGTGGGCGTCCGGGGACCGGGGGGCTGCGTGTCCCCGGACTCCTGCGGAACCGTGCGCAGCAACTGACGCATGGCCCGCTTCGACGGACTGGCCGACACAGCTCGGCACGAAGCCCGGACCCTCACCTCTCACCTCCGCATTCCAGCGAACGTGACACGGTCAGTCCGCGGACACGACGTCGCGCGAAGAGACACGAAGAAGGCCGAAGACCTCCTTCGCTCCGAAAAGAACCCCCCGGGGCAGCGGCCCCGCGCCTTCGGGCAATCGGGCCTGCCCGCATTCCTGCGACAGGGACCGGCCGCCTCCGTAGCGTGGCTGTGTGAGTCTGTGGACCTCTCTCGAACCCGCCTCCGCGACCGTCGACCCCGGCGCCTCGACCCGCGTACGGCTGCGGCTGCGCAACACCGGTGACGTCGTCGACGAGTACCACTTCGAACCGGTGGGCCAGATCGCCCCCTGGACGACGGTCGAGCCACAGACGCTCCGCCTCTACCCGGGCACCACCGGCACCGTCGAGCTGACCTTCGCTCCGCCCCGCACCCCCGACGCGACAGCCGGACCCAACCCGTACGCCGTCCGCATCACCCCCACCGAACACCCCGAGGCCGTCACCGTCCCCGAGGGCAACCTCACCATCACCCCCTTCACCGAGATACGCGCCGAACTGGTCCCACCGACCGTCAAAGGCCGCTTCCGGGGCCGCCCCAAGCTGGCCATCGACAACCTCGGCAACACCAAGCTCACCGCCTCGGTCAGCGGCAACGACAACGGCGACCAACTCGCCTACGACCTCCACCCCAGCAACGTCCAGATCGAACCCGGCCGCGCCGCCTTCATCAAGGCCACCCTCAAACCCCGGCGGATCATCTGGTTCGGGCCGAAGGAACAGCGGCCCTACCGGCTCACCATCCAGCGCTCGGGACTCAGACCGGAGCCCGTCGACGGAACGTACATCCAGCGCGGCTTCCTGCCCCGCTGGATCGCCACCCTCTTCGGCACCCTGCTCGCCCTCGCCATCACCTTCGCCCTGATCTGGTTCAACTACAAGCCGCAGGTCAAGAGCCTCGCCGAGGAGCAGATCCAGACGGCGGGGGTGAGTTCGATCGCGCCCAGCCCGACCGCCTCCCCCACCCCGCCGCCGGCCCCCAGCGAGACACCCTCGGCGACACCCGCCGCGGACCCCGGGAACGACAGCACCGCGGGCGTAGCCGAAGGGGGCGGCGGGGGCGGCGCAAAGGCGACGGCCACCGTCACCGCCAAGCCCAAGCAGGACACCGCGGCGACCGCCGTGAACCGCCTCGCCGCGGCCGACCCGTCCGGGCGGCACATCTGCTACCGCGCCTTCGTCCAGGGCACCGGCTGGCAGAAGCCCGTCTGCGACGGCACCATCGCGGGCACGGTCGGCAAGAACACCCCGATCAAGTCCAT
The DNA here is from genome assembly GCF_055634995.1 of Streptomyces sp. NPDC111744. Lineage (NCBI taxonomy): Bacteria > Bacillati > Actinomycetota > Actinomycetes > Kitasatosporales > Streptomycetaceae > Streptomyces > Streptomyces sp. NPDC111744. The sequence continues at coordinate 383,448 of NZ_JBVKCG010000004.1, read as the reverse complement.
CAACGTCGCGGTGTACGGCGTCGACGGCTCCGCCGGCAACTCCTTCGTCTACGACGCCCAGTCCACCAACGGGCAGGGCAAGTGGATGCAGTGGACGCAGGTCGTCGCCGATGGCAAGGACAACTACATCGGCAGCACGAAGAGGGACGACCCCTACCTGGAGACCTTCACCATCAACGCGGGCAGTGGCCAGATCTGCGGCTTCGCCCATGTGCACAACGTGGGCTGGGGCAACCAGGCATGCAGCGACGCCCGTCCCGCCCTTCTCACCCTGGGCACCTGGGACAACACGCTCTGGCTCGAAGCCTTCAAGTTGACGGTGTGACGACATGACTCTCTGGACTTCTCTCGAACCCGCCTCCGCGACCGTCGACCCGGGCGCCTCGACCCGCGTACGGCTGCGGCTGCGCAACACCGGTGACGTCGTCGACGAGTACCACTTCGAACCGGTGGGCCAGATCGCCCCCTGGACGACGGTCGAGCCACAGACGCTCCGCCTCTACCCGGGCACCACCGGCACCGTCGAACTTACCTTCGCCCCGCCCCGCACCCCCGACGCGACAGCCGGACCCAACCCGTACGCCGTCCGCATCACCCCCACCGAACACCCCGAGGCCGTCACCGTCCCCGAGGGCAACCTCACCATCACCCCCTTCACCGAGATACGCGCCGAACTGGTCCCACCGACCGTCAAAGGCCGCTTCCGGGGCCGCCCCAAGCTGGCCATCGACAACCTCGGCAACACCAAGCTCACCGCCTCGGTCAGCGGCAACGACAACGGCGACCAACTCGCCTACGACCTCCACCCCAGCAACGTCCAGATCGAACCCGGCCGCGCCGCCTTCATCAAGGCCACCCTCAAACCCCGGCGGATCATCTGGTTCGGACCGAAGGAACAGCGGCCCTACCGGCTCACCATCCAGCGGGCGGGCGTCAATCCACAGCCTGTGGACGGGACGTACGTCCAGCGCGGTTTCCTGCCCCGCTGGATCGCCACCCTCTTCGGCACCCTGCTCGCCCTCGCCATCACCTTCGCCCTGATCTGGATCGCCTACAAACCCCAGGTCAAGAGCCTGGCCCGGGAAGAGAGCCAGGTAGCGGGCGTCAGCTCCCTCGCTCCCAGCCCCACGGCCGGCCCGTCCCTGGCCGCCGCGCCGGAACCCTCGCCGTCACAGGCCGAGCAGCAGTCCGACAACGGCAGCGGCGGGTCCGGCACCCAGGCGGGCGGGGGCGGCGGCCAGGCCCAGCCGTCCCCCCAGGCGACGAACAAGAAGGCCCCGAAGGCCGTCGTACCGGCGAACAACGTCCTGCTGCTCAACACGACCACCAAGAAGTGCGTGGACATCCCGGGCTACGAAAAGGGGACCAGCGGCGGCCCGGTACGGGAGTACACCTGCAACGAGACCACCGCCGACAACCAGCGGTGGAACCTGCAGGTGCGCTACCCGAAGGGCGGCCCCGGCTCGGCCGCGCTCTTCCAGATCCGGAACGTGAAGGACCAGCTCTGCATGGACCTGCCCGACTACGGTTCGGCGGCCCTGTCCACACCGATCACCGAGTACAAGTGCGACGGCACCAAGGCCGACAACCAGCTCTGGTGGATCGACAAGCAGCCCAGCGGGGCGTACTGGATCCGTAACTTCGCCAGCGACAACCTCTGCCTGGACGTGGCCGGCTACAGCACCGGCGGCAACGACACCAACCTGACCCTGTACCACTGCTCGAACACCGACGACCAGGAGTGGAGGATCGTGCGTCCGTCGGGGGACTAGACGGTCACCAGATGCCCGGTACCAGGCGGCCCGCCTTGCGGTATTCGCGGCGTGCGCCTTCCAGGAGGTTCGCCGCGGTGACCGGCTCTCCGGACCCGGCGGCCAGGTAGGCGGCGGTGACCACGGCGCTGCGGATGGCGCCGCCGGACAGTTCGAAGTCGGCGGCCAGCGGCCCGAGTTCGATGTCCGGCTCGCTCGGTACGTGTACCAGCCCGTGCCGCCACAGTGCCAGTCGCTGTTCCTCGTCGGGGAACGGGAAGTCGATCACCAGGTCCAGGCGGCGGGTGAAGGCCTCGTCGATGTTGGCGCGCAGGTTGGTGGTGAGCAGCGCGATGCCGTCGAAGGCCTCCAGGCGCTGGAGGAGGTAGGCCGACTCCAGGTTGGCGTACCGGTCGTGGGCGTCCTTGACCTCGGAGCGCTTGCCGAAGACGGCGTCGGCCTCGTCGAAGAGCAGCACGGCGTCGGTGCGGTCGGCCTCGGTGAAGATGCGCTCCAGGTTCTTCTCGGTCTCGCCGACGTACTTGTCGACGACGGAGGAGAGCTGGACGACGTAGAGATCCAGGCCGAGTTCGGCGGCCACCACCTCCGCCGACAGGGTCTTGCCGGTGCCCGACTCGCCGGCGAACAGGCCGAGGACTCCGCGGCCCCGGCCGCCGCCCGCGCTCAGCCGCCAGTCGCCGAGCACCCGGTCGCGGTGGCGGGCGCGCAGGGCGAGTTCACGCAGTTCGGTGAGCGGGCGTTCGGGCAGCACCAGGTCCCGCCAGTCGACGGCGGGCCGGATCCGGCGGGCGTGCTGTTCGAGACCGGACGCCGACTGCTGGCGGGCGGCCAGCCGCAGATGGCGGGCGGCCAGCGGGGTGCCGTCGAAGGCGGCCAGGGCCTGCGCCGCCCGGGCCGCGCGGACGAGCCGTTCACCGCCCAGGTGGTACGGGGCGACGGTGGCCGCCAGGTCGAAGCCGGAGGAGTCGGGGAGTACGGTCGCCCAGGCGTCCACGGCCGCGGCGCGCCGGGACGGCACCTCCAGGACGAGGGGGTCGCGGTGGTCGCACCACTGGGGGTCGTAGGGGTGCGGGGTGGAGATCAGCGCCGTGACGTCGGGGCATGTAATCAACACCCCGGCGAGCGCGCGGGGTTGTGCGGCCTCGACGAGAATCGCCCGTCCGGTCAGCCGGGCCTCCCGGAGCACCTCCGGGGCGTGCTCCTCGGGGCCGGTGTAGTGCCAGGCCTCCACCCCGGCCAGCCGCAGGGCGGCCGTCGCGCAGCCCAGGCCCTCGCCCTCCCGTCGCTCCCGCAGGTACGCGAAGAGCGGCCCGGCTCCGATCCGGCCGGCCAGCCGCCGTACGAACTCCTCGTCGACGGCTTCGCTGTCGTACGACGGTGAGCGCAGGTGTCCCGCCAGGGCCGGGTCCGGGGTGTCGTCGCCGAGGAGGTGGGCAAGGACCCGGTCGGGGACACGCAACGAGCGGCTGAGGAAGGGCCGTTCGGGCTCCTCCACGGTGAGCAGGCCGAGCGCGGTGAGCGGGGCGGTGGGGTGGAAGCGGGCGCGGGCCTCGGCGAGGTGGGCGGGGGCGCCGTACAGGTCGAGGGCGAGGGCGACGGTGGCGCGGCGGCGGCCGACGTCGTCGTTGAGGTAGCCGTACAGCGGCTCGAAGGTGCGGTCCAGGTCCGGGGCGAGCGCGGTCAGCAGGATCGTGGTGTCGAGGGGGGTGAGGCGCAGGCGGGTGGCGAGGTCGGTGAGCCGGTCGTTGAGGTCCTTTTCCAGCGGGGGGAGTTCGGCGGGGGTCTCCGGGCGCAGGAAGTGCCGTACCGCCTCCTCCGAGAGGTACAGACCGCGCAGCGGGTCGGTGGCCGTCGGGTCGCCGGCCGAGCGGTGGGCGACGAGGGCGGCGGCCCGCTCGCGCAGCCCGGACAGCCGGGCGAGGAGCGGGGCGACCGGCGTCAGGGAGACATCCAGGGTCACGCCCGGTTCCCCCGGGCGGCCTTGGCCTGGGCGACCTGGACGGGCCGGTGGGCCCGCTCCTCGAGGACCGGTGCGGTCTCGTCCAGACCCTCGCGTACGCGGACGGCGGCGCCCTCGGTGACCGGCGGACCGGCGTCGTACTCGGGGTAGGCCGGGAAGGGTGCCGTGATGACGACGTCCAGGGAGGGCTTGAGCTCTCCGCCGAGCGCCGACCAGATTTCGGCCAGGGACCGGGCCTCGGTCTGGATACCGGCCACCGAGAGGGGCACCGTCAGCCCCAGCTCGCGCAGGGAGTACGGCAGTTCGCTCGGATGGATCAGCTCCCTCGGGATCAGGGTCGCCAGCACGGCGCTGATCAGCCGGTGTTCGTCCTCGGGCCGCTTGGTCCACGCCGTCACCAGGTACGACAGCCGGAACCACCGGGGCGGCTGCCTGCGCTTGACGATGACGTCCCGCTCGTCCCGGACGTCGAAGTGGCCGCGCTGACGCCGTTTCACGTCCTCCCGGATGTCGTACAGATAGCTGTTGATCACCGGGCCGTTGCGGCGGGTCGCCCAGTCGCGGGTCGGGGCGTCGAAGGAGATGTCGATGCCGGAGCCCTCCAGCGCACCGCTGGTCAGCAGGGACCGCAGCACCTGGTCCACCTCGTGGATCACGCCGTACTCACCACCCCATGGACCTGTCCGCACTCATATCCATCCTGCCCTTCGCCCCCGGCGCACCCGCAGGAACGGCCGGGCAGACCCCGCTGCCCGGGAACCGGTGCACGCTGCCCGTTCGGTCAGATGTAGCCTTCCCGGAGGGCATGGGCCACGGCGTGTGCCCGGTTGCGCAGATGCAGCCGGGTCGTCAGCCCGTGCATGACGTTCTTGACGGTGCGCTCGGAGTAGGACAGCTTGCTGGCGATCTCACCGGTGTCGAGTCCCTCGGCGACCAGCCGCAGTACGTCCACCTCACGGGCGGACAGCCCGGAGGCCGGGGCGCCCGGGCGGCCGGCGGCGTTACGGTGCAGGGTGCCGACCTGGTTGATCAGCCGGCCGAGCAGGTCGGCGGGCAGGTCGCCGTCGCCGCGGGCGGCCGCCAGCACGGCCTGTACGAGCCGGAGTTCGCTGGCCTCGTGCCGCCAGACGATGGCGCCGACCCCGCACTCGATCACATCGAGCAGCTCGGTCTCGCGCAGCGCCCCGACCACGAGCACGGCCCGCGCGCCCTCGCTGCGCACGACGCGGCGTAGCCGGGTGAGCTCCGGTTCGCCGAGGCTGTCGCTGATGAGCAGGGCGACCGTGCCGGGGCCGGTCTCGGACTCCTCACGCAACTCGATCTCAGGGTGCCGGCGCAACTGGCTGAGCGCGCCTTCGCGGGAGATCGGGTCGGGTGCGTACACCGCAACGGGCGTGCGGACGACCGACGCTGATGAGCTGTTGCTGACCAACCGCTTCCCCAATGTCCACGTGCCCGTCACCCCTGAGGGAACGGTGACGGACGGGAGTACCAAGCCTGGTGCGGCCAAAGGGGCAGGGGCAATCGTGGACCACCACGACAGGGACCACGAGATGTGGGGGGTGGGTGCGGTTGTGGGTGACTGCGGGCCGGTGGGGGTTGTTCGCGCCGCGCACCCCGGGCCCCGCCCCACATCCACAACCCCGTACCGAATGTGCCGGCCCGGCAACAAACCCCCCGCCCACCCCGCCACCCCACAACTTCTCCCACCCCCGCCGCCTCTAACCCCCCGAACCCACCAGCGCACCGCGAGGAGCCAGGAATGAGCGATTCGTCCTCTGAACTCGCCGACGCCATGCACCTGTTGGCCGACGAAGCCGAACGCACACGGACCGGGACCGGCCGGCTCGTACTGCTGCGGGGCGCCACCGGAACCGGCCGTACCACCGTCCTGGAGGCCGCGGCCGAGCAGGCCGCCGCCCTCGGTCTGAGGACGCTCCGCGCCCGCTGCTCCCCCGCCGACACCGCCATCTCCTTCGCCACCGTCCTGCAACTGCTCGCCCCGGTACCGGAGTTCGCCGACCTCGCGGTGGACGGCGACGAGCGGGCGACCGCCGCCAGGCTGTGGCGGGTGCTGCGCGCCTACGCCGAGGACTCGCCGCTGTTCGTCACCGTGGACGACGTGCACCTCGCCGACGCCCCCTCGCACCGCTGGCTCGTGGAGTCCGCCCGCCACATAGACCGCTTACCGATCCTCCTGGTCGTCGGTGAACGCAGCCAGTACGACCTCGATCCGCCCACCCCCGGCTTCGCGCACACCCTCCCCCCGGCGCTGGTCCGGACCCACACCCTCGCTCCCCTCACCCAGGAGGCCGCGGCCGGCCGGGTGCGTGACGCCTTCCCGGCCGCGGACCGGGCCTGGGTGGACGACTGTGTGCGGGCCGCCGCCGGCAGTCCGCTGTTCCTGCGCGCCCTGCTCGACGACCTCCGCGAGGCCCGGCACCCGACGGTGCCCACCGCCACGGCCGCGCTGTACCCGGGGGCGTACCCGGCCGCCGTCCGCTGGTGGCTGGACAGTGCGGGACCGTCCACCACCGAGGTCGCCCGCGCCCTCGCCGTACTCGAAGAGAACGCCGGCGCCGGGCTGCCGGAGATCGATCTCACGCCCCTGCTCGCCGAGCTGACCGGCGCCGACCCCACGCGGGTGGCCGGCTGGCTCACCGCCATGACCAACATCGGCCTTCTCGCCCCCGGCCCCGAGGGACGTCCCCACTACCCGCACCCCCTGCTGCGCGACGCCGTCCTCACCGGTGTGCCCGCGGTCCGCCGCCGGGCCGCCCACCGGGCCATCGCCGAGGCGATGCTCCGCCAGGACGCGCCCGCCGAGGCCGTGGCCCGCCAACTGCTGTCGACCGGCCCGGTGAACGCCCCCTGGGCGGTGCCCCTGCTCAAGGACGCGACCGCGCTCGCCCTCTACGACGACCGTGCCGCGGACGCGGTCGGCTATCTGCGCCGGGCCCTGGAGGAACCCCTCCCCGACGACCGCCGGCAGCGGCTGCTGACCGAGCTGGGCTCGCTGGAGTACGCGGCACCCCGCTCCTCCGCCGCGATCCCCCGGCTCGCCGAGGCACTGCGGCTGCCCGCCGCCCCGCAGGACCGGGTGCGCGCGGCTGTCGCCCTCGGCACCGCACTGACCGGCCGGGGCCGCACCCGCAAGGCCGTCGAGCTGCTGCGGTCCGTGGACGGCGAGCTGAACGACCACCCCGACCTGGTGCGCACCCTGCACACCGCCTCCATCCTCCTGTCCGACCAGGACCCGGAGGTACGGCAGGAGGTCTACGGCCGGCTGTCCGAGGCCGCCGAGCGCTCCCCCGAGCTGGTCGGCACGGCCGGCCAGGCCCTGCTGGTGCGGCACGCGGCCACCGCGGGCCTCATCTCGGCCCGGGACGCCATGCGGCGGCTGCGCACCCTGCTCGCCGAACCCACCGACCCGCTCACCGAGCCGTTCCTGCTCGGTACGGCGGCCACGGTCGCCCAGTGGGCCGACGAACTCGACGAGGCCGACCGGCTGGTGGACCGGGGGCTGGCCGGGCAGCGCCCGGAACTGCTGCACCCCATGCACCAGGCGCTGATCCACAGCCGTTCGGACATCACGGCGGCCCGCGCCGACTACACCCACCCGACAGCCGTACCCGAGTCGGTGACGCCCGGCAACGCCCACGCACACGCCCTGATCGCCCTGGTGGAGACCGGCCGTACCGCACAGGCCGAGGGCCTGGTCGCCGGGCTGGACCTGCGGGAGGCGGCGGACTCCTGGGAGCTGAACCGGTTCCTCTACGCGCGGGGAGTCGTGCGGGCCGCCGCCGGTGATCCGGCGGGGGCGCTGGACGACTTCCTGGAGTGCGGCCGCCGCCAGTCCGCCCGTGAGGTGATCAGCCCGGTGGTCACCCCCTGGCGTACGGCCGCCGCCGAGTGCCGGCTGGCCCTCGGCCGCCCCGTCGAGGCCATCGCCCTGGCCGAGGAGGAGCTGCGGCTGGCCCGGGTCTGGGGCACTCCGCGCACGGTGGGCCGGGCCCTGCGCGTGCTCGGTGCGGCGACCGGTGGCCGCCGGGGTCTGGAACTCACCGAGGAGGCCGTGGCGTTGCTGCGGGACGCTCCCGCCGCCGGTACCGAACCGGCGAAGGCCCTGCTCGCCCTGGGCCGCCGGCTGACCGCCGCCGGTGAGGGCGCGCGGGCCCGTGACTGTCTGCGGGAGGCCGTGGAGCGCGCCGAACGGCTCGGTGCGGTACGGCTGGTGGAGCTGGCCGAGGGGATGCTGCGCAAAGGCGGCGCCCGCTCCCCCGGACGCCGTACGGGCGCCGCCTCCCTGACCGGCAGCGAGCGCCGGGTCGCCGAACTCGCCGCCGAGGGCCGCACCAACGTGGAGATCGCGGCCCTGCTCCATCTGGCCCGCCGTACCGTGGAGACCCATCTCACCCACACGTACAAGAAGCTGGGCATCCGCCGACGGGCCGATCTGCGCCCGGCCCTGGATCAGGGCGCCCCGCACCAGTAGGGATCCAGGGGGGCCGACGACGCGGACTCCGTCAGGGGGCGAGCCAGTGGCCCGCCGCCGCGAGCAGCGCCCGTACGCCCGTCTCGATCGTGGGCTCCGGGACGGGCGCGAAGTGCGGGGAGTGGTTGGAGGGGATCTGCGGCGGGATGCCGTCACGGACCAGGGCCTCCATGTCGACGTCGGCGAAGAGTCCGTGGTCGGCGCCGCCGACGAACCAGAACACCGATGGCGCCCCCAGGGCCGTACCGAAGGCGCCGAAGTCCTCGCTGTTGGGGACCGGGGAGGTCAACTCGAAGGTGAGACCCGGGAATGCGGCGGCCAGCGCGGCCTGTACGGCCTCGGTCGCCGCGGGGTCGTTGTGGGTGACCGGGAAGGAGTCGATGGGGACGATCTCCGGTTCCTTCGGGGCTGCGGAGGCGGCCGCCTCGGCCCGGACGATCCGCTCGACCGCCGCCAGCACCCGCTCCCGTACGGCCGCCGTGGTGGACCGTGTGTTGATCTTCAACTCGACGGTGTCCGGGATGATGTTCTCCTTGGTGCCGCCGTGGATCGAGCCGACCGTGACGACGGCCTGCTGCCCCGCGCCGACCTCCCGGGAGACGACGGTCTGCAGCCGCATCACCACAGCGGCGGCCAGCACCACCGGATCGACGGTCGCCTCGGGCGTGGACCCGTGGCCGCCCCGCCCGAACAGTGTGACGCGCATGCTGTCCGCGCCCGCCATCAGCGCGCCCGGCCGGGTTCCGACGAGCCCGGCCGGCGCGGCCGCCACATGCTGGGCCAGGCAGACGTCCGGCCGCGGGAACCGCTCGGCGAACCCGTCCGCGAGCACCTTCGGCGCCCCGCCCACCTCCTCGGCCGGCTGGAACACGGCCACCACCGTCCCCCGCCAGCCGTCCCGCACCGCGGCCAGCTGCCCGGTGGCCCCCAGCAGCCAGGCCACATGCATGTCATGCCCGCACGCGTGCATCACCCCGTCGTTCTTCGAGGCGTACGGCAGCCCGGTCTCCTCGGTGACCGGCAGCGCGTCCATGTCGGCACGCAGCAGTACGACGGGCCCGTCCCCGTTGGCCAGCACCCCGACCACCCCGGTGCCGCCGACCCGCTCGGTGACCTCCCAGCCCTGTGCCCGCAGCCGCTCCGCGACCACGGCCGCGGTCCGCTCCTCGGCGAAGGACAGCTCCGGATGCGCGTGCAGATCCTCGTACAGCGCCCGCAGCTCGGGGAGCTTTCCGCTCAGGCCGGTCAGGAGGGGGCTGATGTTCATGGCGTCGTCTCCAGGGGTGGGTGGCTTGCTTGCCCGTCGAGTCAAGGATCAGGATCAACCTCATGACCGAACTCCGCGCGAAAACCCTGGAAAGCGACGTGACCGGCTAGCCCGTGCCACGGACACGGACTCCCCGGAGTACTCCGGGTACTCCGGCCACGCCCCACCGAACGCCTCGGGCGCCGTCTTGCCAGGGTCCGCCCCCGCCGGGGAGGATTCCGGCATGTTCGATGGACTCGACGGGCTGAAGAACCTGACGGACAAGGCGACGGACAAGGCGAAGGACATCGCCGAGGAACACGGTGACGTGATCGAGACCGGTCTGGAGAAGGCCGGCGACCTGGCCGACGAACGCACCGACGGCAAGTACACCGAGCAGATCGACACCGGCGTCTCGAAGGCGCAGCAACTGGTGCGGCGCCTCGGCGGTCAGGGCTCCGAGAAGCCCGAGCCCTGACCGCCACCGACTACCGCTCCGCCTACGGTTCGTCCACGGTCGGGCGGGTCCGGCCCGGCTCCGGCGGTTCGCCCAGCTGGATCCGGGCGTGCAGGACGTCGCCGATGAACAGGTCGTAGATCAGCACCCCGATCAGACCGCCGATCAGCGGGCCGACGATCGGGATCCACCAGTAGCCGCTGAACCACGCCCCGTTCCCCGGGAACGCGAAGCTCTTCCATCCGGCGAGCCAGGTGAGCAGCCGCGGTCCGAAGTCACGGGCCGGGTTGATGGCGTAGCCGGCGTTCGCGCCGAAGGACATGCCGATGGCGGCGACGGCGAGGCCGATGACGAAGGGGCCGAGGTTGGACCCCACGCCCGTGTTGCGCAGGTCGACGACCGCGACGACGAACATGACCAGGAAGGCCGTACCGACGATCTGGTCGATCAGCGGCCCCCAGGTCCCGCCGTGGAAGTACGGCGCCGGGAAGGTGGCGAAGATCGAGAAGGTGGCCTCGGTGTGCCCGCCCACCTTCGGCGGTTTCGACGCGGCGTCGAACGCGCTGATCGCGTCGTGGTAGACGAGGTAGACCAGCGCGGCCCCGGTGAAGGCGCCGATCACCTGCGACACCCAGTAGGGCACCACCTTCGCCCACGAGAACTGACGGCGCACGGCGAACGCCAGCGTCACCGCCGGGTTCAGATGGGCGCCACTGACACCGCCGGCCACGTAGATGCCGAAGGTCACGGCCAAGCCCCAGCCCCAGGCGATCAGGAGCCAGTCACCGGCGGCGAGGAAGATCGTCGTGACGGTCTCCGCACGCCCCGACCCGGGCAGCGCCGCGACGGCCATCGCCACGACACCGGCTCCGAACGAGATGAGCACGAAGGTCCCGAGAAACTCTGCCAGGCACTCACCGAGCAGGCCTCCACGGCTTCTGAGCCTGGAGGGCTTGAGGAGAGGAGGTATTTCCACAGCCATCGCTGGCCCCCTTTAGCCATCGCCGGCTCCCGGTGGGGAGCAATCAGGCCGAACACCATATTGGCCCACAAATGATGTTCGCGCAGATCGGCCCATCCCGCCCGACGGGGCTGCCCTCCGCGGGATTACCGCACCTCGGGATTACCTCTCCCCGGGTTCATCCCTCAAGGTCATCGGCGTAGTGCCGGAACCCGTGCCGGTCGCGGTGCATCCCCCAGAGCGTGTCGGCGAGCACGGCGGGATCCTTGCGTGGGTGCCCCACGACGATGGCCCCGGGAATGACCAGTTGCGCCACATGAATCCCCTCCCCGGCCAGCCGGTCGTGCAGCAGATGCCCATAGGCACTCTCGGCGGCGAAGGCGATGGACGTCCCGGCGCGGTCAGGATGGGGAATGACGGCCGTACCGCCGTTGACGAGGAGGATGGTCCCCCGGCCCAGCTCCCGCATCCCCGGCAGCACCTGCTGCACGGCGGCGACGGGTCCGAACACCGAGAACTCGACCGGACCGAGCAGATCCGCAGGGGTGGTCTCCAGCACGGGCCGCATGAAGTCCGGCTGCGGCACGGGGCTGTACTGCAGGATCTCGACCGTCCCGAGTTCCTCGGCGGCCCGCTCCAGGGCACCGGCGAGGGCGTGCGGCTCCCGTACGTCGGCGGAGAACCCACGGGCGTCGACGCCGAGGCCGGCGAGTTCCCCGGCGAGCTCGCCGAGCCGCTGCTCGTCCCGGGCGAGCAGCGCGACACCGTACCCCTCCCGCCCGAACCGCCGGGCGACCGCGGCCCCCAGCCCCGGCCCGGCCCCCACGATGGCGATACTGCTCACGACGTGACTCCTGACGGCTGAGGCGGCGAGATCGTACCTAGCTGCGTACCGCGCCGCCCCCGACTTCACACGTGTGCGCCGGCCTCCACCCGGACGGCACAGCAGGACACGTCACACTGCCGTCATGCGGATATGGGTGGCGTTCATGGCGCTGGTCTTCGTGCTCGGGTCGGGTTCCGCCGTCGTCAAGGCCCGTAAGGGGGAGTGGTGGCATGCCTCTTCGGTCTTTCTGCCCATCCTCGGGATCGACCTGTCGTTGCTCGGTGACCTGGGGCGGTGGGGCCTGTCGCTGTTCTGGGTGGGGGTCGTGGTGGCTCTCGCCGGGTTCGGTGCGGAGGGCTGCTCCTACTGGAGGGCTCGGGGAGGGAAGCGGGAGCAGGCGAGCCGGTGACGAGGGCGGCTTCACCCGTAGGGCCTGCATGCGCTCGTGTGCGCGGATGCGCCGGGTGAAAGTGGCAGTGGCCGCGTCCGTGCTCAGCCTTCCGTTCGACGCCGGGCGCGCGGTCCGGTACGGCCCCTTCGAGCGCGCCGCCCAGTTTGCCGCTGAGCGCCTGTTGCAGCCGGGGCCGGTCCGCGGTCGCCGCGTCGGACGCCTTCAGGGCCGTCTGGACCGACGCCAACCGCCGGATCCACAGCACCCTCGACAAGGCACTCACCGGCAGCGGCGGCGGCGCGGTCCAGCTGAAGAACGACACCGTCACCCTCGACCTCGGCCCCCTCGTGGGCCAGGTCAAACAGCGGCTCGTCGACGCGGGCCTCACCCCCGCCGAGCACATCCCCGCCGTCCACACCGACTTCACCCTCGCGAGATCCGACCAGATCGACCAGGCCAAGACCTACGTACGGCTGCTCCAACTCGCCGGGAACTGGCTGCCGGTGCTGGCCGTCCTGCTGGTCGCCGCCGGTGTACTGCTCTCGGTCCGGCGCCGCCGCGCCCTGGTCGCGGGCTGTCTCGGCGTCGCCGTCGCCACCGGAGTCCTCGGCATCGGGCTGAGCGTGTTCCGCGTGATCTATCTCGACCGGCTGCCCGCCGGCGTCTCCCCGGACGCGGCCGCCGCCGTCTACGACGCGCTGACCCACTTCCTCCGGACCACCGTGCGCATGGTCGTGGCCCTGGCCGTGGTGGTCGCCCTGGGTGCCTGGCTCACCGGGACGGGCCGGTACGCCGGCCTGGTACGGCGGCTGTGGGGTCTCCGGGATCGGCGCCCACGCGCCACCGCCGACCACGCCGGTCTGCGCACCGGCCCGGTCGGTCCCTTCGTGAGCCGTTACCGCACCTGGCTCACCTGGCTGCTGGTGGCCGTGGCGCTGCTGGTCTATCTGCTGTGGTCGTACCCGACCGGCTGGGTGGTGGTCGGTATCGCCCTCTGCCTGCTGTTCGCGCTCGCCGTGCTGGAGTTCCTGGCGGCACGGGGACCAGGGCCCCCGCATCTCACCCACGCGGCATGACCGGGCACGCGGGCAGGCGTCAGTCCTCCGGCGGCTGGGCCTCCATCAGCCGTTCCGCGATGTCGTCCGCCCAGGCCTGGGCCCACAGGCGGAGTTCGGTGACAGCCTGGTCGTCGAGGCCGTACGCGGCGAAAACCCGGTCGTCCACCCAGTCCGTGCCCGTCAGACGGGACTGGAGGTCCGTGAGGTCGAAGGTGTCCCGGGCGTGGCGGCGGCCCAGGTCCTCGAGGTCGGGCAGGCTCCAGCGGTCCGCGGCCGCGTGGACGACGAGCAGGTCACGGGGCAGACCGCGGTCGGTCAGCGCCCAGACCCGCATCCCGACCACGTCTTCGAGGGAGAGGGTCAGGCCGAGTTCCGTCCGGACCGGCGGATGCCAGAGGACCTCCTTGAGGAGATCGACCTCGCCGGCCTCCTCCGACACGGGGTCGGTGACGATGAGTTGGGCGGAGAGCGGATCCGTCTCGCGCATCCACACCTGCCAGCCGTGGTCGCGCAGGACCGCCGCGACCGTCTCGGCGATCGTCCGCATCGGCGCCGGGTGCTGGGTGGCGGCCTCCAGGGTGCGGCCGGGGCGGTCGATCAGGCCGTGGGCCTGGGCCGCGTAGTCCCCGGTCAGAGCCAGGGGGTACGCGGCGCCGGCCGACAGGAGGTCGGGCAGCAGACGGCGGTGGAGTTCGCTGAGGTCGGCGTTCACGTGACGGTCGGTGTCCGGTGCGGGAGGTGGGGAAAGCGCGGGAGGTGCCGGAGGTGCTGACAGTGCCGGAGGTGCGGGAGCCGGGCGGCCGAGGGAGGTGCCATGGGGGGATTATGTCCACCTCCGCTGACCCGCGGCCGCAGGTGACACCCGGGACATGTGACCCGGGTCGCATCGCTCACCGCGTCACAGCCGCCTGCGGCACACTCCGCTCATGGAGCCCACCCGTCCGCTGTCCGCCTGCTGCGCCCCCTCCGCCCCCGCGGACCTCACGACCCCACGGCCTCTTCCCGCCTCTGCTGAAACCTCCCAGGCCCCTGAGAACACCGGCATGGTGGCGCTCCCCGGCGGTGAGTTCCTCATGGGAGCCGAGGACGCCGACGGCTTCCCGGCGGACGGGGAGGGGCCGGTACGGGCCGTACGCGTGGCGCCGTTCCTCGTCGACGCCTGCGCGGTGAGCAACGACGAGTACGCCGCGTTCGTCGCCGACACCGGGTATGTCACCGACGCCGAACGGCTGGGCTGGTCGTACGTCTTCGCCGGGTTCCTGCCCGCCGCGCTGCGCCGGGGCACGCCCCGGCCGCCGGAGACGCCCTGGTGGTGCGCGGTCGCGGGGGCCGCCTGGCACGAGCCGGCCGGGCCGGGCAGCGGGGCTCGACGGGCTCGGCCGCCATCCCGTCGTCCATGTCTCCTGGTACGACGCCGCCGCCTACGCATCCTGGGCCGGCAAGCGGCTGCCCACCGAGGCGGAGTGGGAGTACGCGGCCCGTGGCGGTCTGGAGCAGGCCCGTTACCCCTGGGGGGACGAGCTGGACCCGGACGGGGAGTACCGGTGCAACATCTGGCGCGGGACGTTCCCGACCCACAACACCGCGGCCGACGGGTACCGGGGCACCGCCCCCGTCGACGCCTTCGCGCCCAACGGATACGGCCTCCACAACACGTCGGGCAACGTCTGGGAGTGGTGCGCCGACCGGTGGACGACGGAGCACCGTACCCTACGACACCCCGGGCTCCGGCCTGTACACCGCCAGCGCCCAGATCACGAAGAAGTCGATGCCGATCATGATGAGGGCCCACAGCGGGGCGTAGGGCAGGAACAGGAACTGGGCGACCATGCTCAGCGCGGCCAGGAAGATACCGACCACGCGGGCCCAGCCGGGGGCGCCCTTGAGGAGGGCGGCGCCCGCGATGACGCCGAGCGCGCCCAGGACCACCAGGATCCAGCCCCAGCCGGTGAGGCTGATCCTGTAGACGTAGTCGTGGACCCGGGCGTACACGTCGTCGGTGGCGATCGCGGAGATGCCCTGCAGGATGGCGAAGATGCCGTTCATCAGCAGGAGGACGCCCGCGAAGACGACTCCGCCGGTGGCCCAGCCGCTGCCCGGCGTCGGTGCCGGTGCCGGATGCGTCTGCTGTGTCATGGGTACGACGATCCGGCCGCCCTCGGCCCCCCACCACGGGGATTACTTCGAACGGGTGAGCCCGGACCCCGCGACCCCGGTCGTCACTCGCCGACCGGGCCGACGTACGTCCCCGGGTGGGTCGCGCCGTCCTGGAGGACGACGGCGCCGCCGCGCCAGGGCAGGTCGTACGACGTGCGCTGGTTCGGCGCGGTGATGACGACCGTGGTCGGCGTGAACGCGGTGGAGTCGCCCTGCTTCGCGGCCAGGTAGGTGATCGTGAAGTTGGCGGACGCGCCGTTCGCCAGGGAGACCCGCTTCGGGCCGGCGTCGGTGCGCTGGAGCGACCACTGCTGACCGCTGTTGACCAGGTCGACGCCGGGGAAGCCGTAGATCGTGCAGGTGTGGCCGCTCTTGTTGGTGAGCGCCACGACGGCGTGCCTCTGGTCGCCGCCGCCGCTGCCGGTGTCCAGCCAGGAGTAGCCGAGCCCGGAGGCCTGGCAGGCGGCCACCGAGCCGCCGGAGGTCGAGGAACCGCCCGAGGACGAACCGCCCGAGGTGGAACCGCCGGTGGAGGAACTGCCGGACGCGGACGAGCCGCCGGAGGTGGACGAGCCGCCGGAGGTGGACGAGCCCGACGTGCTCCCGCCCCCGCTGCTCCCCGAGCCGGAGCCGCCGGTGGAGTCACCGGCCGTGGAGTCGCCGGCGGCCGGAGCCGCCGTACCGCCGTCGGAGTTGACCGAGCCGGTCGCGGTACCGTTGCACGCGGTCAGCAGGGCCATCAGCGCGGCGGCGCCGGTCAGGACGGCGGCGGACTTGCGGAGGTTGCTGCGACGGTTCGACATGGGGTCCCCCAGCGGTGGTGATCTCCCCGGCTCTCTGCCGGACACCCCATACGATGCGGCACCCAGCAGGGAAGTTCGGGGCCTGCCGTCACGGGCCGGTCGTGTTCGTGTCACCGCCGCCGTTACAAAGGCGGCCGCTCACGCCATCCAGAAGAACACCGCGGTCATCCGCTTCTCCTCCAGCGTCTTGCCGGCATACCCGGTGGCGCTGTGCACGAGGTTGGCGTTGTAGAGGAGCAGCCGGTTGTACCTGTGCGGGACGCGGACGTCCTCCTCGAAGTGGTCGCCCGGGACGAACCGCGTCCCCAGCGCCTCGACCAGGTTGTTGTGCGGGGCCTGGACGATGTTGCCGCCGAGCCGGCCGCCGGGCAGGGACTGGCGGTAGAAGGCCGTGCCGCAGTCCTTGGCGACACCGGGGTTGAGATACAGCACCGCCGCGTACCGGCACAGCGCCCGTGAGTCGGTGTGCGGGCGCGGCTCGCTCTCGCCCTCGCCGACGACCTGGACACAGTTGTGGTTGAGGGTGCCGCCGCCGGGCGCCTGCTGCACCCACAGTTTCCCGGCGCCGGTCGCCTGCTTCACCAGGCCTTCCACCACGGCGAGTTCGGCGGGTTCGAGGCCCGGCATGGTGCGCAGTCCGGGCCAGGTCTCCGAGGTGTACGGGTATCCCTGGACCCAGTCGTCCTTGGCCAGGCAGCGCTCCCGTACGGCGTCCACGTCCGGCAGGACGTCGTCGAACACCCAGTAGTCGCGTCCCTTGGTGGGCTTGCGGTAGGGCAGTACGGGCAGCGCGGCGGGACCCCGGCCGGGAGCGGCGCCGCGGGGAACGCGCGGGGATGGTGGCTGTGGGGGCATACGGCGAAGCTAGCCTGCGACTTTGTCATGGCCACACCTACAAGGGGAAGTCATCACCTTCCCGTGGGCAAGACATGGGAAGTCGACGCCCCGGCAGAGCGGGACCTCACAAGTTCTTTGCCAAACCAAAAGGTTTCCGGTGCTCCCTCCATCCGTATTCACCGGCGTCCGACCCCGCCCCTGCGCGGGACCCCTGACCGGCAGGAGGCACCGGTGCGCTTTTCGCGGAACGCGACGGGAACTCTCTTTGTGGGCGGAGCCCTCAGCCTGACCCTCGCGGCCCTGGCCTACCCGAGCATGCTGGGCCTGAACACCGTCTCCAGCGACACCACCCGCGTGATCGCCAACACCCAGTGGGGGCCCCTGACCGAAGGCGACCGTGACTTCGTGGTGAAGGTGCGCGCGGCCGGGCTGTGGGAGTACCCCGTGGGCCAGCTCGGCCTGAAGAAGGGCCAGAGCCAGGCGGTCATCACCGCGAGCAAGCACCTGATCGACGGCCACGCGGCGCTGGACGCCAGCTGCCGCAAGATCGCGCCCATGCTCAACATCACCATCCCGAACCTGCCCTCTCCGCAGCAGCAGGGGTTCGTCAACACGCTGACCGTGGACAGCGGCAAGAAGTTCGACACGGACTTCGCCAACATCCTGCGGATCACGCACGGGTCGATCTTCAACACGATCGCCAAGATCCGCTCCACCACCCAGAACACCCTGGTGCGGATCCTGGCCGACCAGGCCAACGCCACGGTCCTGGACCACATCACGGTGATGGAGCAGACCGGACTGGTCGACTTCCCGTCGGTCCTCTTCCAGGAGACGACCCCGCCGAAGCTCCCCTCCACCGACCTGACCCCGCCGCCTCCGGACGCGGGCCAGCCGCAGGTCGTCCTCACCCCGCCGGTCAACAGCACGACCAGCCCGCCGGCACTGCCGGGCGAGAACGGCTTCACGGGCAGCGGTGCCGGCGTCGGCACCGGCAACGCCGATGGCAATGCCACCGGCGTCTCCCCGACCCCCAGCCCCACTGTCGGCTGAGTCGTCAGGCGCCCAGCCACACCGTGGTGTCGGGCGGCAGCGTGCCGTCCAGCGGCAGCGGCACGCTGGCCAGCAGCACTTCGCCCGGCGGCAGCGGCACCGGTGCGGCCGACACGTTCGTGACGCACCGCCAGCTCTCCGACCGGGCGAAGTGCAGCACTCCCTCGGGCGCCTCGGCCCAGGTCAGCGTCTCGCCCTCGAGCAGCTTGCGGCGCAGCCGCAGCGCGGTGCGGTAGAGCTCCAGGGTGGAGCCCGCCGTACCGGCCTGCCTCTCGACGGCGTACGACGCGAACGACTGCGGCTGCGGCAGCCAGGCGCCGCCGGCCCCGAAGCCGTACGACGGTCCGTCCGCCGTCCACGGCAGCGGCACCCGGCAGCCGTCGCGGCCCTTGCGGGTATGGCCCGTCTGTTCCCAGATCGGGTCCTGGAGAACGGCCGGGGGCAGGTCGGCGACCTCGGGCAGTCCGAGTTCCTCGCCCTGGTAGACATACGACGATCCGGGCAGCGCCAGCATCAGCAGGGTGGCGGCGCGGGCCCGGCGGAGGCCATGGGAAGCATCGATCTCCGGCGCCCGGCCGCCGGACAGCAGCCAGGCGTTCTCGTCCGTGCCCGGCGGCAGCATCAGCCGGGAGGCGTGCCGTACGACGTCGTGGTTGGAGAGCACCCAGGTGGCGGAGGCGCCGGCCGCGCGGGCGGTGGCGAGCGAGCCGGTGATGACCTCACGGAGGGCGTCCGCGTCCCAGGGGGTCTGGAGGTACTCGAAGTTGAAGGCCTGGCCGAGTTCGTCCGGGCGGGCGTACAGGGCGCGGCGGGCGCCGGGCACCCAGGCCTCGGCGACGGCCGTGCGGGGCGGGCTGTAGGCGTCGAAGATCTTGCGCCAGTCCCGGAAGATCTCGTGCACCTCGTCGCGGTCCCAGTAGGGGTGCGTGCCGGGCGATACCCGCTCCAGCGCCTCCTCGCCGGTCGGGCCGAACTCCGCCACGTCCCGCAGCGGCTCGGCGAGGTCCTTCACCAGGGCGTGCGCCACGTCGACACGGAAGCCGTCGACACCCCGGTCGGACCAGAAGCGCAGGGTGGTGCGGAAGTCGGCGCGGACCTCCTCGTGCGCCCAGTTCAGATCGGGCTGCTCGGGGGCGAAGAGATGCAGGTACCACTCGCCGTCCGGGACCCGGTGCCAGGCGCTGCCACCGAACACCGACTGCCAGTCGGAGGGCGGGAGTTCACCGTGCTCGCCGCGGCCCGCCCGGAAGACATAGCGGTCGCGGGCCGCCGAACCGGGGCCCGCCGACAGGGCCTCCTGGAACCAGGGGTGCAGATGCGAGGTGTGGTTGGGGACGACGTCGACGATCACCTTCAGACCCAGCCGGTGTGCCTCGGCGACCATCGCGTCGAAGTCGTCCAGGGTGCCCAGTCGCGGGTCGACGTCCCGGTAGTCGGCGACGTCGTAGCCGCCGTCGGCGAGTTCGGACGGGTAGAACGGGCTGAGCCACAGGGCGTCCACGCCGAGCGTGCCCAGATGCGACAGCCGTTCGGTGACGCCCCGGATGTCACCGAGCCCGTCGCCGTCCGCGTCGGCGAAGCTGCGCGGATACACCTGGTAGATCACGGCCTGGCGCCACCAGGCGGGGTCCCGGGAGGAGAGGTCGACCACGCGCGTTCCTTTCACTCGGGAGGGAAACCGAGAACAAGTCTGTCGGATTGCCGAGAAAGCGAACCTTCTCACCGGCCGGAGCGGATCATTCCCTGTGTGAGGGAGTTGTGATGAGCCCCGAACCTTCCTTGATTCCGGGCAGGTTGACAGGCTTCGGCGCGTCACACGACCATGGGCGCACACTGTGGCGCATGTGACCAATGGGCCCGGTGTTCTTCGCTTTTCCGCAGCCTCCGCAGCCTCCGCTGCTCGCCTCGCGACATCCACGATGGGATATCCATGTCCATAACCAGTCATGTCACCGCGCGTCGCCTGCTGGGGACGGGCCTCGCGTCATTCGCCCTGTGTGCCGCCTCCGTCGCCGGGGCGTCCGGCGCCTTCGCGCACGGCAGCCCGGGCGGTGACGGCTGGAAGTCCGGCGGCCACTACAGCCCCGGCACCGGAGCCGGTACGGAGACCGGCACCGACAAGTGCCAGTTCTCGCTCGACGGCTCGAACTTCTTCGACTCGGTGAAGGTCGACGACCAGAACCTGAAGGTCACCGACGACGGCAAGGTCCACATCAAGGTCCGCGCCGCCGCCGACGCCACCAGCTGCACCGCCTCGCTCGCCTCCTACCTCGCCCACGGCGCCACCTTCGCCACCTCGGGCCAACAGGTCTTCGTCGACTTCGACTCGGTGACGGTCAAGCAGGGCCAGACCGACTCCCTGGACATCGCGGTCCCGGACGCCGGCTGCTTCGCGCAGATCGACCTCTACCGGGGCGCGGTCAAGTTCGACGGCAAGTCGGACGCGAACGACGGCTTCGAGCACGGTGACCTGCCGGCCGGCCCGGACCACGCGGTCATCAAGGACAAGCTGATCGCATCCTGGAACGGCGGTACGAAGGACTGCGCGACCGGCGAGTCCTCCTCCCCGTCCCCGTCGCCCTCCGCCTCGGAGTCGACCCCGGCCGAGGAGACCACCCCGCCGCCCGCGAAGACCCCGTCGCCGTCGCAGAGCGAGTCGACCGGCACGGGCACCCCGTCGGCCTCCGCCTCCGAGTCGACGACGGCACCCGCGCCGGCCCCGAGCACGAACTCCGGCGGTGGCGGCGACCTCGCCCACACCGGCGCCGACTCCAGCACCCCGCTCATCGCCGGCGGCGCGGCCGTACTGCTGGCCGGCGGCGCGGCGATCGTCGTCGCCACGCGGCGCCGGAAGACGAACCGCGCCTGACAACCCGAGGTCCCGCACAGAAGTACGCCCCAGCCGCCTTGGACGGCTGGGGCGTACGTGCACGGATGCGGCTCAGCCGGTTGCCTTCGCCCTGCGGTTGCCCTGTGCGCCGACCCGAACACTCCAGCGAACGGCACAGCAGCCGGCCTCAGGGACGCCGGGAGCCGCCCCGACAAGCGGCACGACAGCCAACCCGAGGGGCGCGGGGCTGTATCGACGTGCGGTTCCGCCGCGTGGGCGCAACCAGCCACAACGGCGCCGCACCGCTCCACCGCTTCTCGCCCCGAATCACTCGTTCTTGAAGTAGTGCCCCTCCTCAAGATCGGCGATCAGCCCCGCCTCAACCGGCTCCCACCCCAGCAACTCCCGTGTCCGCGCACTGCTCACCGGCACATCCATCGTCACGAACGCACCGAAGAACCCGAAGTGCTCGGCGAGCCGATCAGCCGGAACGCTCTCGACCGGCAGCCCCAGGCGGCCACCGATCACCTCGGCGATCTCCCGCACCACGACGCCCTCTTCGGCCGCCGCGTGCAGCTGCGCTCCCGCCGGTGCCTTCTCCAGCGCCAGCCGGTAGAGCCGGGCGAGGTCCAGCGTGTGCACGGCGGGCCACCGGTTCCCGCCGTCGCCGGGGTAGCCGGAGAGGCCCGTGGTCCGGGCGATACGGATCAGCATCGGCAGAAACCCGCTCCGGTCGCGCGTGCTGTGCACGACCGGCGGGATCCCGACGACCACGGTACGCACGCCCTGGTCGGTGAGTTCACCGAGCAGCCGCCGCGTGGCGGACCGGGGATTGGCGCTGACCGTCTTTTCGATGTGTTCGTTGCCCTCCAGCCCCATGCCGATGCCCACGAGGGCCTTGCCGGTACCGGCGAGCACCTCGCCGAACGCCCGCGTCACCTCCAGGTCGGTGGCCGCGGCGCCGGGCATGTCCCCGGCGGCCATGGCGGCGTGGTCGAAGGCGAGATGGACGACGGCGTCGGCGTCGCGGGCGGCCGCCCGCAGTCCGTCCAGGTCCGTGAGGTCACCGCGGCGCACCTCGGCGCCCAGTGCCGTCACGGTGGCGGCGGAGTTGTCGGACCGGGCGAGGCCGACGACCTCATGTCCGGACCGGAGCAGTTCGGGGATGACGGCGGAGGCGATGTGACCGCTGGCGCCGGTGACGAAGACACGCATGACAGCTCTCCCGAGAACGAGAAGAAGGTGATGTGACTCGGTACCGTCACCGTAGCACCGTGACGGTACCGAGTCACATCACTTAAGGTGTCCCCATGGCTCGATGGGAACCGAACGCGCGACAGCGACTCGTGCAGGCCGCAATCGACCTGTTCGGCGAGCAGGGCTACGACAGCACCACCGTCGCCCAGATCGCCGAGCGGGCCGGACTGACCAAGACGACCTTCTTCCGGCACTTCCCGGACAAGCGCGAGGTGCTGTTCGCGGGGCAGGAGGTGCACGGCCGCCTCCTCGCGGAGGGCGTCGAGGCCGCACCGGCCTCTTCGACCCCGCTGGAGGCGGTCGCCGCGGCCCTGGACGCCCTGACCGCGTCCTTCACCCCCGAGCAGCGCGAGTTCGGCCCCCGCCTCAGCGCGGTCATCGCCGGCCACAGCGAGCTGCGGGAGCGCCTGGCCTTCAAGGAGCTCAACCTCGCGGCGACCCTGACCGACGCCCTCCGCCGGCGCGGGGTCCCCGACCCGGCCGCGGGCCTCGCCGCCGACCTGGGCATGCGCGCGTTCTCCATGGCCTTCGCCCAGTGGATCGTCCCGGAGAACGACCGCCCCCTCCCCACCCTGGCCCGCGACTCCCTCACCGAACTCCGCAAGGCAGCGGCCGCCCTCACCTGACGGCGGCCCCGTCACTCGCCCCCCTCACTCGTCCCAGAGGCCGGCCCCACGCCCCGCCACCCGCTCCTCGATCCGCCGCACCAGCTCCGCCACCGGCAACGCACCCACTCGCCGCCCGTCCCGCAGCCGCAGCGCCGCCAGCCCCGCCGCGGCCTCCCGCTCGCCGATCACCGCCTGGTACGGCACCACCCTGCCGTCGCGCACCCGCGCCCCCAGGCTCCCCTGCCCGGGACCGGCGACCTCGGCCCGCAGCCCGCCCGCGACCGCCGCCGCGGCCAGCGCCTCCGCCCGCGCCAGCTGCGCCTCGGCGACCGGCAGGACAAGGAGCTGCACCGGCGCCAGCCAGGCCGGGAAGGCCCCGCCGTGCGCCTCAAGGAGATGCGCGACGGCCCGCTCCACACTCCCGATCACACTCCGGTGCACCATCACCGGCCGGTGCCTGGCGCCGTCCGCCCCGACATACCGCAGATCGAACCGCTCCGGCTGGTGGAAGTCGATCTGCACGGTCGACAGGGTCGACTCCCGTCCCACCGGGTCCGCGATCTGTACGTCGATCTTCGGCCCGTAGAACGCGGCCTCCCCCTCTGCCTCCTCGTACGCCACGCCCGCCCCGTCCAGCACCTCCCGCAGCAACACGGTGGCCCGCCGCCACAACTCCGGGTCGGCGACGTACTTTCCGCCCTCGCCGGGCAGCGACAGCCGATGCCGTACGGCGCTGATCCCGAGATCGGCGTAGGCGCGCCCGATCAACTCCAATGCGGCACGCGCCTCTTCGACGGCCTGGTCCAGGGTGCAGAAGATGTGCGCGTCGTTGAGCTGGATGGCACGCACCCGGGTGAGCCCGCCGAGGACACCGGACATCTCGGCCCGGTACATGGCGCCCAACTCGGCGATCCGCAACGGCAGATCCCGGTAACTACGCGCACGGGACCGATAGATCAGCGCGTGATGCGGACACAGACTCGGCCGCAGCACCACCTCCTCCGCCCCCACCCGCATGGCCGGGTACATGTCCTCGCGGTAGTGCGCCCAGTGCCCTGAGATCTCGTACAGCTCCCGTTTGCCGAGAACGGGCGAGTACACATGCCGGTACCCGGCCCGGCGTTCCACGTCCCGGACGTACTCCTCCAGGGTGTGCCGTACGACCGCCCCGTCAGGCAGCCAGTAGGGCAGACCCGCCCCCATCATCGGATCGGTGTCGAACAGGGCGAGTTCACGGCCGAGTCGGCGGTGGTCGTGCATGGCGGATCTCCTCCGTCAGAGAGGCGAACGACCCGCGACACGACAAAGCCCCGGGGCGTTCACCCCGGGGCTTCGGACAGGTCAGATGTCAGCGCGCCGGGACGATCTCCGGCGTCGTCGTGCAGGACGGACACGGCAGGGCGCGCTTCATGCCGTCGACGGTAACAACACGACCGGACGGCCGGCGAAGGGATTTCCAGCACCGGACGCCCGCAGCACTCGGAGCAAGCTCGAACCGAACTCGTCGAGAAGGGGTGCCCTCCCCAACAGCGGAAGAGCACCCCCAAGGACGGTCAGGTGGTCCTAGCGGCCGTGGCCCCAGCGGCCATCACGGTCGTCGCGGTCGTGGCCCCCGCGGCCGTCACGGTCGTCGCGGCCGTGACCCCCGCGGCCGTCACGGCCGTCACGGCCGTCACGGTCGTCGCGGCCGTCACGGTCGTGACCCCAGCGGCCGTCACGGTCGTCGCGGCCGTGGCCCCAGCGGCCGTCACGGTCGTGACCCCCGCGGCCGTCACGGTCGTCGCGGCCGTGACCCCCGCGGCCGTCACGGTCGCCGGGCCTGTGGTCGTCACCGCGGTGGTGACCACGGTCGTGCGTGGCATGAGATACCGCCGAAGGCGAGGCGGCGGCGCTGGCGCCGGTGGCGCCGCCCACCAGGATGGCGGCCGCGACGCCCAACGCGGCGGCAAAACGGGAAACCCGCATTCCGTGCTCCTTTCACAGCAGGCGCCCAATGCGCCTGCCTGGGTCGGACACATGCATGTTCACGCCCTGAATGCCCCATTAAGTCCGACTCGCCGCCAAAGGCACCTCATGTAACCAAAAAACGTTGAACCGGGAACCGACGCCTGGCGTGTCGGCGTCACGCGCGCGCACGGGGAGGGCTCCCCCCTCCACCAGGGCGAACGGGGGCCCTCACCCGGACGGACGGGAGCAGTGGTACGTCGGCGTCAGTGGTGATGGCGTGATCTCACGCGTCCCACCGCTCCTGTCCCCGGGAGGCCCCGCCATGAGAGTCACCGTCTCCGGTCTTGCCGTGGTCGGCCTGCTCGCCCTCTCCGCATGTGCGGCCGGGCGTCCGCCGGGAGCGTCCGCTCCCGAAGCCTCCCCGGCGGCCGCCGCCGAGCGCGCCGCCCCGGCCGCCTCGCCCGGCCCCCCGGCGCTCACCCCCGAGCAGGCCCAGTCCGCGCTGATCGGCGAGGCCGACCTGGGGGTGCCGTGGACGGCGAGCAGCGGCACCGCCACCTGGCACGACGGCCTGCTCAAGGCCGTCACCGGGCAACCCGACTGCCAGCGCCTCCTCGACGCCCTGTACGCCGACGAACTGCTCCAACCGGCCGGCCCGCACGCCGTCACCACTCTCGACGACGGCGACGACAACGCCCAGCTCCGCTACCAGGTCTACGCGAGCCGCGCCGCCGACGTGAACCGGACCCTGGCCTGGCTGCGGGCGCTGCCCGGCACCTGCGGGCAGTTCTCGGCGCAGACGACCGCGGCCGGGACCGAGACCGTCCAGGTCGCCGACTCCGGGCTGACGGACCTCGGCGACGCACGGCAGGGGTTGCGGGTCGCCCTCACCGCGCAGCCCTCCCCGGACGACGACCCCACCACCCTCACTGTCGACATCGTCGTCGTCCGGGTCGGCGACGACGCGGTCGTCCTCACCGCCGGCGCCCTCGGCATCCTGCCGCCGGACGCCACCCGTCAGGCCCTCGATGTCGGCGTCCAACGGCTGTCCCAGGTACGGGAACAGGGGCACGCGCAGGCCTAGACGAGTCATTCCGATGTGATCAGTGGTCATAAGCGATCAAGGATCGTATGACGGGCTGGCCGGTCTTGTGGTTGTGCCAGATCGCGGCGGCCATCGCGAGGATGCGTTGGGCGACGCGGACGGCGACACCTTCGAAGGTCCGGCCACCGTGCTGTTCCAGGTCGAGCTGGCCTTTGAGGGTGTCGTTGACCGACTCGATCAGCTGTCGCACCGACTTCAGGAGGCTCTCGCCCCCGCGCTTCTTCTCGCGCTTGAAAGAAGGACGCAGCAACTCCGCGCCCCGGAAGGCCAGATCGGCTTCGAACTCCGCATCAGGCTGCCGGCGACGGGGACGGACGCGCACTCGCAGCCCGGCAGTATCACGCCCGCGGCCCCCGCCACGGGAACGGCGAGGGCCTGGTTGCGGGGGAGGAGTCGGGTGAAGACGCGCTCCGGGACGAAGGCGCCGATCGCCGCGGAGACGACGGTGCCGAGGAGGAGGAAGGGGACGCCCTGCACGGCTACCGCCGTGAACACCGTCCACCAGGCGGCGACCGGCGGGGTGTAGAGGTCGAGGGCGAGGGTGGGGCCCAGGACCGAGGCGACGGTTGCGATGGCCAGAAGGGCGGTGCCGCCCAGGACGGCGTGGACGAGGGCGCGGATGAGGAGGCGCAGGGCGTCGGTTGCCGTCCGTTGGTTGTGCACGCCCGGGACGCTACCGAGGGTGGCTGTGGGGTGGGGGTCAGTTGACAGAGAGAAGCCTGTGTCTCGGCTGCGGGCGGGTGGGGGCTGGTCGCGCAGTTCCCCGCGCCCCTACCGGGGCGCTACCACCTGACCGCCGATGGCGTCCCCTACAGCGGCGGCTGTGCCGGAGCCGGGCCCAGGGTCGTGGTGCCGGGGGCCGTACGGTGGCCGAGGCCCGTGCGGTACGCGTCCAGGGCCGCCTCCACCCGGCCGGTGCGGCGCAGCAGGTCCCCCAGCAGCCGGCACAGGTCGGCCAGGTCGCCGGCCGCGCCCGCCCGCTCCAGCAGGCTCAGAGCGCGGACGTAGTGCTCCTCGGCCGCCTCCGTCTCCCGGGCGTCCTCGGCGATGATTCCGAGCAGACGGTGCGCGGCGGCCGCGTGGACCGCGCCGCGCTCGGAGGAGAAGTCGCCCAGTACGTCGTGCAGCAGCGCGGCGGCCTCGTCGGACTTGTCCCGGCGGTGCAGTACGTCGGCCAGCTCGACGGCCGCCTGGCTGCGGTACAGGGCCGCCCGGGTCTCCGACAGCATCGCCAGGGCCTCACGCAACTCCCCCTCCGCAGACTCCAGTTCGCCGTTCTGGGCGTAGACGTAGCCGCGCATCCAGTGGCAGTTGGCGAGTTCGGTGCGGAGCTGGAGCTGGCGGTACAGCTCGGCGGCCTTGGCCAGGGAGGCGTCGGCCTCGGCAACGCGGCCCTCGGCGAGCAGGGTGCGGGCGACGGAGCGGTGCATCCGGGCGATCAGCGCGGGGTCGCCGGCCTGCGGGGCGAGGGCGAGGGCGAGTTCGGCGGCCTGGGCGGCGCGGGCATGGGCGCCCATGTCCATGTACGGGCCGATGGCGGAGGCGTACAGCAGCAGAAGCGCGTCCGGATCGTGCAGCCCGCCCCGGTTCAGTTCGTCGAGCGTGGTCTCCAGCAGGTAGACGGCGTAACGGAGTTCACCGGCCAGATAGTGGCTGACGGCCCGGCCGCGGATCGCCGGGACGCGCACCGGCAGCGGCTCGTCGGCCGTCCACAGCTCGGCCCGCTCGAAGAACTCCCTGGCCCGGCCCAGCTCACCGGTGTCCAGGGCGCACTCGCCCATCCCGAGCAGCGCGGTGGCCTGCTCGACCGCCAGCCCGTGCGCCTCCGCCTCCTCGAAGAGGGCGGCGTACTGGGCGGCGGCCTCCTCGGCCGCGCCGGTGGCCAGGGTGCGCCGTGCCTCGGTGAGCCGCAGCCTGAGGTCGGTGGCGAGGTGGGCGGGGCGCCCGCTGGCCAGCTCGTCGTAGCCGACGCCCAGCCGCCCGGCGATGTGCCGCAGCGCCTCGTCGGAGGCCCGCACCCGCCCCGCCTCCAGCGTGGAGATGTAGGCCGGTGAGTAGGCCGGTTCGGCCAGCTGTCTCTGGGTCAGCCCCCGTTCGGTGCGCAGCTGCTGCACCCGCCGCCCGATGGTCTCCGGATCATCCCGTTCCTGCATTCTGTCACTCCCCCCAACTCGCCCTGGGCCCCTTGCCGTTGAGCCACGGCAGCCCCTAGGTTAAACGGCGAATTAAACACGCTTAACCCGCCCCTGTCGTTGCGAGGTCGCCGTGCCCGGACGCACATCCGCACGCCCCACCGCACTCCCCCACTCCCGGCTTCGCTCGGTCGGGGGGAACCCCACCGCCCGTAGTGTGGCAGCCGCCGTGATCGCCGTGGCCGCGCTCATCACGGCCGCCAACGCGGGCCCGGCCAGAGCGGCGGTCGACGGCTCCCGTCACACCGCGCCGGCCACGGCCGGAAACGCACCGCGCTGACGCATCCCACCTGCCCGAACACACCGTCCGCTACGGGACGTCGGGCAGGTACGTCCGCCACAGCTCCCGCGCCGGCCCGGTGCCGCCCGCCCGGGCGCACACGGTCTCGACGGCGTGCCCGGCGTCGATGTCGTACCGCTGGGGCGGGACGTGGGCGCTGCCCGCGTACAGCGTCCCGCCGTCCGGGCCGAAGGCGAGGGAGTCGACGGCGCCTCGCCGGGGGTGGTCAGGGGGCTGCCCAGGGGCTGCTGGGTGGTCACGTCCCCCAGTTGCAGGCCGCCCGCCGAGCCGCCGACCGCCAGGGGGCGGCCGTCGGGGCTGAGGGCGAGGGCGGTCACGCCCTCCGGGGTGGCGCCGTCCAGCGGGGCCGGGAACACGTTGCGCAGGATGCCGGCCCGTGTGGGAGTGCATCGTCGTCCGGCACGGGCCACCTGCCGCGGCCGGCGACGCCACCCCTCCCCCAGGCCCTCGGGGGCCGCTTCCCGTCCAGAAATCCCCGGTGCTGACTGTCAGTGGCATGACTTAGTCTTCATCACATCCGCCACACGCGGCTCACAGCGGACGCACACACGTGGGCCGCGTTCCATGGCGCCCACTTCATTCGATCCGGGGGGTTCGAATCAGCGTGCGTATGCGCACCCGCACCGTCACGGCCGCCACCACCCTGGCGGTCCTCTTCAGCTCCGCGGCCCTGGCCGCCACCACACCGGCCTTCGCCGACACCAGCGGCCTGCTGCCGATCAGGTCGACCGGTGACATCGTCGTCGACGGCGCCCACCAGCAGGTCTTCGTCAGCGACCCGAGCAACGGCAAGATCGTCGTCACCGACTACTCGGGCAATGTGCTCAAGCAGCTCACCACCAACCTCTCGGGCGTCACCGGCCTGGAACTGTCCGCCGACTCGGCCACCCTCTACGCGGCCGTACGGGACATGGACGCCGTCGCCGTCATCGACACCGCGACGGACACCGAGACCACCCGCTACACGGTCGGCGACAAGCCGCGGAGCATCGCCCTCGCGGCCGGCAAGCTGTGGTTCGGCTACGGCGGTGACGCCGAGGGCAACATCGGCTCGGTCGACCTGACCGGCGACCACCAGGTCACCCTCGGCCAGGACAGCAGCTGGTATTCGGCGCCCGTCCTGGACGCGGCACCGGGCACCGACACCCTGGTCGCCGGCGACCGCGACCTGAGCCCCGCCTCGCTGACCTCGTACGACGTCTCGTCGGGCACCGCCACCCAGCTGGCCCACATCCGCACCGACGGCAGCAACCTCAACGACCTCCAGGTCACCCCCGACGGCAAGGACGTCGTGGTGGCCAGCGGGGCGCCCTACTACCACCAGGTGTACAGGACGTCCGACCTCAACGAGGACGGCAAGTACACCAGCACCGCCTACCCGAACGCGGTCGCGATCGCGCCCGACGGCACGGTCGCGGGCGGCAGCTTCGCCTGGTACGACCCGGACGTCTACATCTTCCACCCGGGCAGCAGCGAGGCCGTGCGTACGTACGACTTCCCCAACACGGGCACGTCCAGCGGCGCCGACACCCTCGCCGACGGCGGTCTGGCCTGGACGCCGGACGGCTCCCGCCTGTTCGCGGTGACCTCCAACAGCGCGGACGTGTACTCCCTGCGCGAGTACGACACCCCGGGCCGGGCGGCCACCACCGTCACGGTGAACGCCCCGGCGACGGCGACCCGCGCCAAGCAGCTCACCGTCACCGGCACGGCCACCTCGACGGCCGCGCTCCCGGCCGGCACCCAGCTCGCGGTCACCCGCACCGACCTGGAGTCCCCGAACGGCAAGGCGCTGCCCGCCGTCACCGTCAAGGCCGACGGCACCTACTCCTTCACGGACACCCCGTCGGCCGGCGGCAAGGTGACGTACCAGGTCTCCTACGCGGGCGACGCCGAGCACACGGCCGCCTCCGGCAAGGACACCGTGGACGTCTCCCGAGCCAAGCCGACGCTGACGCTGAACAACAACGGCAAGGTGTACTCGTACGGGCAGGGCGTGAAGTTCACGGCCCATCTCGGTACGACGTACAAGAACCGCACGGTGGAGATCTGGGCCGACCCGTTCGGCTCGGACAAGCCCAACAAGCTGGTCAAGTCCGGCAAGGTCGACTCCCACGGCAACCTGTCCGTCACCCTGGGCCTCAAGCGTGACACCAAGGTCACCGCGACGTTCAAGGGCGACGCCCGCTGGGCCCCGCGGTCGGTGTCCAGCTCGGTGGGCGCGAAGGTCGCCATCTCCATGACGGTCGACCGCCAGTACAGGACGAAGACCGCGTGGGGCCAGAAGTACTACGTCTTCCACAAGGCCAAGAACCCGCTGTTCACGACCAGGATGGCCTACTACAGCGGCCGTTCGCAGCGGTTCGACTTCCAGGTCTACTACCAGGGCAAGTGGTACGCGGACGACTCGCAGTACTTCAAGCTCGCCACCAGCGGCGTCTCCCAGGTCGAGGTGACCGGCAACCACAAGGAGGACGTCGGCTGGCGCTTCCGCGTCCGCTCCGACTACATCAACGGCACGTCCGGCGACACCGTCAACTCCACGACCTACGGCGCGTGGAAGTACTTCACCTTCACGAGCTAGTACGGGTGACTCAGCTGGTCTGAAGCTGGCGAAGGTGCTGCTGGACATGGTCCAGGGCACCTTCCCGGCGGCCCGGCACCCTGAGTCTCAACTCTGCGAGCGCGGGCCCGAGTTCACGGGCCCGCGCCGTGTCCTTGATGGCCCCCCACTGGTGGTGGGCCCGGTCGACGGCCGCCTCGACGGCCGGTGCGTCGGCCGGCTGCCCGGCGGCCAGCCGGGCGTGTGCGACGGTCAGCCAGGTACGGCAGCTGCGCACCGGGTCCCCGGCGAACATCGCCAGATCCGCCCGCACTTCGGACCAGTGCAGGGCCTCCTCGGAGGCCGGGCCGTGCGCCCGTGCGGCGGCCTCCTCCCAGCGGGCGGCGAGCCCGTCGGCCTCCGCGTACCGTCCGCCGCGCGCGGCCGCGCTGATGGCGTCGTGCGGATCCCCGCCGTCCGGGGTGTGGGTGCTGAGCAGAATGCTGTTCGCGACCTCGGCGCCGAGCCGCGCGAGCACCTGCTGGTGCAGGTGCGCCATCGACGGCCGGTGTCCACTGCGCAGCACGGTCGCCACGGCCTTCATGTACGACGGCGACGCGACCTCCCGCCGGGCCGGCGGCGGTGCGATACGCCCGTGCACGGCGTTGTTGCGCCCGGAGTCCAGGGGCACGGTACGCAGCCGTTCCCAGGTCTCGTGGTCGGCGTGCAGATCGAGGACGAGCGTGGTCGCCCCGGCCGGCCGCAGCCGCAGCTCCTCCCGGATCCAGTGCCAGGGCAGGCCGGTGTAGCGGACGGTGGCGGGCGTAGACCTGGCCAGCGCGAGATGCGGCAACCGCTGCTTGCGGTCCAGATGCAGCTGGCCCGTGACGAACACGGTCAGCGGGCCGGGGGCGGCCGCGGCGGCCCGCAACCGGGTGAGGACGGCCTGCGGCTCCAGGGGGTCGGCGAGTTCGACGACGTTGGCGGTGTCGGTGCCGGAGAGTATCGCCGGGGGTACGGCCGCGAGCACGGAGAGCACGGAGGCCGCGTCCACCAGACACGCTCTGCCTGTCGGCGAGGCCGCGAGCAGCAGCACGGTTCCGGGCATCGGCCCTCCCCTTTGTTCCCCAGGTCCACTTACGTGTCAGCACGTTAACCGCTGCGCCTGCAAAGCGGAGGGTGCGGGAGAGGTTTGGGGTGGGTTGGGGGTGTTCCCGGGGTGCGAGAGAGCACGACCGGTCCTGGACCTGTGCCCACGGTCCTCTTGCCGGCCACCACCGTCCGCCCTGACCTCAGGTGGCCCCCGTGATCTCCTGGCACCCCCGTCGGCCGCCCACACCCATCACCCGCCCCCGCCCCCACCGCGACGACGTCGGTCCCGCCGCCGGAAGCCGGCACCGGACCGTCCGGCACCCACTGTCGCCGCCCCAGGGCCACCCCACCGTCCCCGCGTCCGCCGCCGCGCCCGCCGCGCCCGCCGCGCCCGCCGCCCCGCCACCACCCCACCGCCCCAGCGCCCCGCCGCCCCGCCGCCCCGCCATCACCCCACCGCCCCAGCGCCCGGCCGCCCCGCCGCCCCGCCATCACCCCACCGCCCCACCGCCCCAGCGCCCGCCGCCCCACCAACCGCACCACCGCCCCCGCGCCCGCCGCCCCACCAACCGCACCACCGCCCCCGCGCCCGCCGCCCGCTGCGCGCTGCCGCGCCGTCGCGGCTGGGCGCGCCCCGCGGCGGTAGTCGTATGCCGTACGCGGGCCCGTGGCTCTATCGGGGCGTGTGGGTGCGGCGTACCGCGAAGATCGTGGTGTCGTCGGAGAGGTGGCCCCGGCTGTGGCGCAGTACGCCGTCGCGGACGTAGGCGACCAGAAGGGCCGGGTCGGAGGTGCCGGCCCGGGAAGCCTCCTCGGGCAGTGCGTAGAACTCGCCGTCCCCGTTCCTCGCCTCGGTCACGCCGTCCGTGGTGACGAGGAGGGTCTCGTCCGGGGCGAGGATGACGGTGAGGGTCGGCGGAGGGCCGGATCCCGTCGCCAACTCGGCCATGCCCAGGGGAAGCCCCTCGCTCTGCGGCAACGCCCGTACCCCCGCCGGTCCCACCGCCAGCGGCGCCTCGTGGCCGAAGTTGACCATCTCCACCGCGTCCGGCTCGTTTGGAAGAAAGCCCAGCAGCACCGCCGTCGCGAAGCGGTCGCCGTCGTCATGGCCCAGGGCCACCGTGTGCCCCCGGTGGCGGAGCATCCGGGTCTCCAGCCGGCCGGCCACCGTCGCCAGGTCCTTCTCGTGATAGCCCGCCTCACGGAACGTGCCCAGCAGCGCGGCCGCCGTCTCCACCGCGCCCAGCCCCTTTCCCTGCACGTCACCGACCAGCACCCGGGTGCCGTGCGGGCCCGGCTGGATGTCGTAGAAGTCGCCGCCGACCCGGGCCTCGGTGTCGGCGGCGAGATAGACCGCCGCGTGGTCCAGTCCCGCCCACCCCGGCGGCAGCGGACGCAGCACGGTACGGCGGGTCGTCTCGGCGATGTCCCGCATGTGCAGCATCCGCCGCTCGCCGCTCGTACGGACCGCACAGGCGAGGATCGCCAGCAGCCCGGCGAAGGCGACCAGCATGAAGTCGGGCAGCCCGGCCTGGTACTGCTGCGGCCAGGCGCTGTCCACGGCGATGTAGTCGAAGACCGACAGCACCGCGAACACGGCCGTCGTCCAGACCCCGCAGATCGCCGCCGCGATCCCGGGGACCAGCACGATCCAGGAGATGATCCGGAACCGCTCCGTGGTGTTGAGGTCGACCGTCGTGATCCCGGCCAGCAGGAGCAGCGGCGCCGCCCAGGAGAAACTCCGGCCCCGGGCCCACTGCAGGGGCTTCCGGCTCAGCGGATCCTGCCACCGCCGCGGGGCCGGGTGGTCGGTCACGACAGTCAGGGAAACACGCGCCGGGACGCGACGCATGTCGTGGCCGCTGCGCACGGTTCGTACGGCCGACTTGCCAGGGGGTACCCGCAGGTGTGCTCTGGAACCTGGGGGCGAGGAGAGAGGAGCACTCTCATGGCTCAAGCGGCACCCACGTCCGGCGGCACGCGTCGGGACGTCCGTCCGCCCGACATCTTCAGCCCGCAGACCCACCTCATGGGCAGACTGGCCTTCCCGGTCGTCACCGGTCTGATCTACGGCTACTGGGCGGCCTCGAACCGGCGCAGCGGCGGGTCCATCACCGGCTGGAACCTGCTGTTCGGCTTCGTGACCGCGATCGTCTTCGCGCTGGTGCTGTTCGGCGTGCTGACGATCGGCCCGCGGCTGCGGCGGGAGGTGCACGCGCTGATGTGGACGGCGTTCATGGGGTTCGCCTTCGGCTTCCTGTACAGCCAGAGCGGAGAGTCGGTCCTGCGCTCAGTCGGTATGTCCCTGGCGGTCGCGGCGGTGACCTTCATCGTGATGTTCTACCGGTTCTACACGCACGAGGACGAGGTCGGGCATCGCGTCCGATGACCGCATCCGGTGACCGCACCGGCATACGCGTGGGCCCCGGCCGACAGGGCCGGGGCCCACGCGTTCCCCTTTTCCCCTCACCGGTCGCCGGGCCGCCGAAGGCGCCCGGCGACATCCCTGCGAAGCCCCTCCGGCCGCTCCGCCGGGGAGGAGGTCTCCGCAGCACCAGGAAACACCCATTCGGGTCAGCCCTCCACCGGAGCGCGGCGCCCCAAGGGTTTCCGGCACCCGGCCGCCCGCCCGTGGCCGTCGTATCGTCCGTTCGGCTCGACTTGACGCCCCGCCGTGCCCCGGATGCAGTCACACCGGTCGCCTGACCGGTCCTCAGGGGCTTGCCTGGAAGCGTGCCCTCAGTGCCCACAGGGCCCGCGCGGCCCGTAGGGCCCACCCGGGCCGTACGTCTCCGGAACGCCCTGTCGGCCCTGCTGATCGCGCTGAGCTGTCTGCTGCTGCCGTTCGGCGCGCTGGCGGCCTGGGCGGCGTACGGGCTGGCGGACACCGGACAGTACGTCAGTTCGATGGCGCCGCTGGCCGACGATCCGGACGTCCGGGACGCGGTGGCGGACACCGTCGGCGAGGGCATCATGCGCGAGGTGGACGTCGGCCGGCCGATGCAGGGCACGATGGCGCCCTTCGTGCGCGAGGCGGTCCGCTCCTTCACCCAGACCCGGGCGTTCCGGCTGGCCTGGGACGCGGGCAACCGGGCCGCCCATGACGCGATCCTGCGCGCGCTCCAGGACGAGGACGAGGGCGAGCAGGCCGTGACCGTCGACCTCGCCCCGGTCACCGCCCAGGTCAAGGACCAGCTCACCCAGGACCATGTGCCGCTCGCGGCCCGTATCCCGGTCCAGCACACGGCCGTCACGGTCCTTCCGGCGGCGGAACTGGACAAGCTCCGGAAGGGGTTCCACGTGCTCGAGGTCGCCGGACTCTGGCTTCCGGTCGCGGCCGTCGTCTTCGCGGTCTGCGGTATCGTCCTCGCCGTCCACCGCCGCCGTGCGGTCATGGCGACCGCGCTGGGCACGGCGCTCGGCGGTGGCCTGCTGCTTCTCGCTCTCACCGTCGGCCGTCATCTCACCCTGGCCGGTCTGCCGCCCGACGTCCCGCACCCGGCCGCGGCCGCCGTCTACGACGCCCTGACGTCCACCCTGCGCACGGTCTCCTGGCTGCTGCTGGCCCTGGGCCTGGCGGTGGCCGTGCCTGCGTGGCTCGGCGGACACATCCGCCGGCGTCCGGACGAGGAGCGGAAACCGGCCACCGGCACACCCGATTCCGCCTCTCTCAGGGCGGATTCCCAGCCTGCCGGTCAGAACATGCCCATCACGTAACCGGCCGCTTCTCCCGCGGACACGCGGTGGGCGCCCCGGCCGGGCACCGTGGCGGAACGACGGCCACCGGTACGGAACACCGGCGGCCGACGTGAGCCGAGGAGCCCAGGCCTGCTGGACTGACCCCCGTCAGGGGCGCCGCGCCGCGAGTTCCGCGAGCGTGCGCAGCGCCCCCACCAGCTCGGGCTCGGCCGTCGAGGCGAGCGCGAGCCGTACCGCGTCCGGTGTCCGCTTCGGGTCGACGCGGAAGGCGGTACCCGGCGTGATCCCGATCCCGTGCGCCGCCGCGGCCGCCGTGAAGCCGTCCGGCCGCCAGGGCGCGGGCAGCTCCCACCAGGCGAAGTACCCGCACGGGTCGGCCCGCACGGCGAACCCGTCGAGCAGCTCGCGGACCAGCCCCTGCCGCCGCCCGGCCTGCTCCCGCTTGGCCGCGACGAGCCGCGCCACGGTGCCGTCCCCGATCCACCGCACGGCCGCCTCCAGCGCGAACGCCCCCGGCCCCCACCCCCCGGACCGTACGGCGGCCGCCACCGCGTCCACGCGGTCCTGCGGTACGACGACGAACCCGACGGCGAGGCCGGGCGCGACCCGCTTGGAGAGCGAGTCGACGACATGGACGAGGCCGGGCGCGAGCGCGGCGAGCGGCGGCTCGGTGCCGGTGTGCAGAAACGACCAGACCCGGTCCTCCACGACCGGCAGCCCCAAGTCACCCACAAAACTGGCCAGTTGGCGCCGCCGTTCGGTCGGGACGGTCAGGGACGTCGGATTGTGCAGGGTCGGCTGGAGATAGAGGGCGGAGAGCGGGGCGGACCGGTGCGCGGCGCGCACGGACTCGACGACCGGCCCCTGTTCGTCCGTCGCCACCGGGACGAGCGTGACGGAGAGCCGGGCCGCGACCTCCTTGACCAGCGGATACGTCAGCGGCTCCACCCCGAGCCGGCCGCCCGGCCGTACCAGCGAGGCCAGGACGGCGGCGATGGCCTGCCGGGCGTTGCCGGTGAAGAGGACGCGACCGGGGTCGGGCCGCCAGTCGTCGGTGGCTAGCAGCGCGGCGACGGCCTCCCGGGCCCGCGGGGTGCCGTCGGCGGCGCCGGTGCGCAGTGCGTCGGCGAGCGCGTCGGGCCGGAGCAGGGGCGCGAGCGCGGGGGCCAGCAGCTCCGACTGCCCGGGTGTGGAGGGGTAGTTGAGCTCCAGATTGACGCGGGCGGTGCCGTCCTCGGTCAGCGCCCTCCCCTGCGGGGTGACCTCGGTGGCCCGGACGAAGGTCCCACGCCCGACCTCGCCCACCACCAGCCCGCGCCGCACGAGTTCGGCGTACACCCGCCCGGCGGTGGAGGCAGCGATGCCGTGCCGCCTCGCGAACGCCCGCTGCGGTGGAAGCCGTTGCCCGGCCCGCAGCCGCCCCCGCGCGATGTCCAGCGCGA
Organism: Streptomyces sp. NPDC111744; assembly: GCF_055634995.1. Lineage (NCBI taxonomy): Bacteria > Bacillati > Actinomycetota > Actinomycetes > Kitasatosporales > Streptomycetaceae > Streptomyces > Streptomyces sp. NPDC111744. The sequence continues at coordinate 346,417 of NZ_JBVKCG010000004.1, read as the reverse complement.
TCCGGTCGGCGATCCCCCGAAAGTCGTCCAAGGCCCGTCCCCCCGTCAGCATTGCACCGAGAGCAAAGATCTTATTGCACCGAGGAGTTGACGACACCTAGGGTCGTTCACATGCCCCCCTTCCTCGCATACGATGACAATGACCCCCAAACCTCGCGCACCCCCTTGCTGCTCATCCACGGCCACCCCTTCGACCGCACGATGTGGCACCCCCAGCGCACCGCCTTCGCCGCCTCCCGCCGGGTCATCGCCCCCGACCTGCGCGGCTACGGAGCCTCCCCGGTCACCCCCGGCCGCACCCCGCTCTCCCGCTTCGCGGCGGACCTGGAGGAGCTCCTCGACGCCCTGGGCGTGGAGACCTGCGTGCTCGCGGGCCTGTCGATGGGCGGCCAGATCGCGATGGAGTGCTACGACCGGTTCGGCGCCGACCGCGTCCGGGGCCTGGTCCTGGCCGACACGTTCCCCACCCCGGAGACACCGGAGGGCAGGCGGGCCCGCAACGCCATGGCCGACCGGCTGCTGCGCGAGGGCATGCGGGGCTATGCCGACGAGGTCCTGGAGAAGATGGTCGCCCCCTACGCCCGCCCGGAGGTGAAGGCCCACGTGCACCGCATGATGACGGCCACCGACCCCGAGGGCGCGGCGGCGGCCCTGCGCGGCCGGGCCGAACGCCCCGACTACCGCCCTCTGCTGACGCAGGTGACGGTCCCGGCGCTGGTAGTGGTCGGCACCGACGACGAGTACACCCTCGTCTCCGACGCCGAGGCCATGCACGCCCTCCTCCCCGACGCCACCCTCCGGATCATCGACGCGGCCGCCCATATGCCCAACCTGGAACGGCCGGAGGAGTTCAACCGGGCGCTGGGGGAGTTCCTGGCGCGGGTGGATTTCCTGGCGCGGGTGGATTTCCTGGCGCGGGTGGACGAAGGACCGTAATCTCGGCCGGGTGACGACGGCGCCCGGCCCCGGATCCCGGCTCGCGGTCTGGGCGGCCGCCCTGCTCCTCCTCGGCGTGACCGTCGTCGTCGGTTGCCGCATCGCCGACACCGACGCTGTCACCCCGGTCCCCCAGTTCCTCGCCTTCCTCCCCTGGCTGCTCGTCCCCACCCTTCTGGGGCTGCTGCTGACCCTGCTCGCCCGCTGGTGGCCCGGTCTGGTCTGGGGCGCCGCCCTGCTGCCGGCCCTCGGCTGGTTCGTCGGGCCGTACGGCAGCGGCGCCGAACCGGCCGGCGCCCCGCTCACCTCCCTCCGCGTCCTCACCTCGAACGTCGAGTTCGGCGCCGGAACCCCCTCCCTGGTCTCGCGGATCCGGCGGTGGAAGCCGGACATCGTGTTCGTGGAGGAGTGCGAGTACACCTGCCAGGCAACCCTGGAGAAGACGCCCGGCTACCCCTACCGCACGGCTGTCGTCGCCGGCGGCTCGACCGGCTCGCTGCTGCTGTCCCGCTTCCCGCTCCGCGCCACCGACGGCGTCCCCGGCACGATGGGCATGCCCGGAGCCGTCGCCGACGTGGACGGTCACGCCGTGCGCCTCCAGCTCGCCCACCCCATGCCCCCGGTCCCCGGCCAGGTCGGCCTCTGGCACCGCGAGCTGGGCCGCCTCCGCGACTTCGCCGCAGCCGACACCACGACCCCGACCATCCTCGCCGGCGACTTCAACGCCTCCCAGGACCACGCGGCCTTCCGCCGCATCCTCGACGCCGGGCGGCTGCGGGACAGCGCCCGGCTCAGCGGCGCCGGCCGCACCGCCAGCTGGCCCGCCCCCACCGCCTCGGTGTTCGGCACCCAGATCGACCACGTCCTTGTCTCCCGGGACTTCTCGGCGACCGGCGCCCGTTTCCTGCGCCTGTCGGACACCGACCACCGTGCCCTCGTCGTCGACATCACGCTCCACCAGCACAAGCCCTGATAATGGGCGCATGTCCCGCGAGTTCCCGATCGGCCTGACCCCTCCCGACTGGCTGGTAAGGAACCTCCGGCCCCAGCAGGCCCCGCCCCTCAACTGGGCCGCCCTGGCCCGCGCCGCCCTCGGTATGGCCCTCCCGCTCGTCATCGGGCTCGCCGTCGGACAGCCCGCGTACGGCGCGCTCGCCTCCATGGGTGCCCTGTCCGGGGTCATCGGCGACACCGCCGACGCCTACCGGATGCGGATCCTCAACATCGCGGTCCCCCAGCTCTTCGGCGCCGTCGGCGTCACCGCCGGCGCGCTGGTCTACGGCCAGGGCCGGCTGACGGTCGTCGTCGTCACCGGCATCGCGCTGGTCTCCGGGATGATCTCGACGATCGGCGCGGTCTCCTCGGTCTCCGGACTGCTGCTCCTGCTCAACTGCGTGATCGGCGCGGGCCTGCCGCTGCCCGGCCCCTGGTGGCTGACGCCCGTCCTGATGACCGGCGGCGGCCTCCTGGTCCTCCTCCTCGCCCTGCTGGCCTGGCCGCTGCGCTCGGGCGTGCCCGAACGCTCGGCGATCGCCGCCACCTACCGCACGGTCGCCGAACAGCTGGTCGCCGTCGGCACGGCCGACGCCGAGCAGTACGACCGCGCCCGGCACACCGTCACCCAGTCGCTGAACCAGTCGTACGACCTGATCCTCGCCCGGCGTGCCCGGTACCGCGGCCGCAGCCGTGAACTCACCCGCATGCTGGCCCAGCTGAACGCGATCACGCCGGTGGTGGAGGCCGCACCCGCCGCCCGGCTCGCCGGCAAACCGCTGCCGCCCGAGATCCCGGCGGCGGTCCGGCGCATCGCCGACGCCATCGACACCGGCTACACCGTGGCGCCGGTGATCTCGCCCGGATGCTGCACGGCCACCAGCACCCGCCGGTCCTGCACCAGCGGACCGCAGGTCTCGGCGCCGGTCGGCATGGTCAGGAACTGCTTCAGCTCACCGCGCCGGTCGCCCCGCGTGGCCACGCCGAACAACCCGTCGTGGTAGCCGAGCTGCGCGCCGTCCGTCGAGATCCACAGGTTGCCGTGCGGGTCGAAGGCGACGTTGTCCGGGCAGGAGATCGGACTGACGTCGTCCTTGGGGAAGCCCGCGAAGTAGGTCGCGGGGTCATCCGGGTCGCCGGCGACGAGGAACAGCGTCCAGGCGAACCTCGTGCTGCCGGCCCGGTTCCAGCGCTCGGTCAGCTCGAGGACGTGCCCGTGCTTGTTGGCGTTGCGCGGGTTGGCCTCGTCGGCGGGGGCGTTGCCGGTCAGACCGCGGTTGGTGTTGTTGGTGAGGGCGACGTACACCTTCCCGGAGCGCGGGTTCGGTTCGATGTCCTCGGGCCGGTCCATCTTGGTCGCGCCGACCTTGTCCCCGGCGAGCCGGGTGAAGACGAGCACCTCCTCGACGCTCATCCCCGCCACATGCGAGACGGCGCCCTTCGCGGTGGCGGTGACCAGCGGGATCCATTCACCGCTGCCGTCGAACTCGCCGTCGTTCGGCAGCTTCCCCGTGCCGTCGATCGCCGGATCTGGAAGCTGTTGGGGAGGCCTTCTCGGAGATCTCCTTGGACGCGGCGGCAGCGGGCCGGGCGCCCGCGACGCCGACGCTCCCGGCAGCCGCGGCGACGGAGACGACGGCGGCGGCCCGCATGGCGTTACGACGGCTGAGGGCACCGGCGATGACATCGCCGACGTACGGGTTCGCGCTGGTGTTGGGCACCTCGTGGAAGCAGGCGTCACCACACCGGAACCGGCAGGTGAGGGCGGAGCGCCCACCAGGATGCTCGGCGTTGGGCGTCCCGACGAGCGGCAGCAGTTTGCGCACTTTACTCTCCCCTTGCGATCTCTTGGTGTGAGCGTTGACCCTAGGGGGGTGATTGTGCACACGAACGGCCGATGAATGAACGAGAGATGAACTGGGCGGAGCCGACGGGGAGTTGGCGATGGGCCGGAACTCGACCGCCGTACGCCCGACAGGAGTCATCGACCCTCCCCAAGATCGCAACCTGGGGCCGCTAACCTTACGTGTCCGTCCTGGCCAGCGATTGACGGGTATCAACTCACGCGAAGGGTTGCGCACATGGGCATTCTCACTCTCCTGCGGAACGCATTCGGCCGGTCGCGAAAGCCGCGCCCCGCCGAGGCAGAGGGTGCAGACCAGCTCCCCTCGCAGCCGACGCCGGCACCGGCGCCGAAGCAGGAAGCACCAGAACCGGCCGCCCCCGCGGTGGTCCCGGAACCCCGCCCGGCAGACACCGACGAGCACGATCTGGTGTCGGCGGCATTCGACAACGTGACGGTGCCGAAGCAGGCGTCACGAACGATCGAGCCGGAGATCGAGGTTCGGGGGGAGACGGAGGCGGAGGCCAAGGCCGACGCGGAGGCAGAGGCAGAGGCAGAGGCAGAGGCGGAGGCGGAGGCAGAGGCAGAGGCCAAGGCCCACGCGGAGGCGGTGGCTGAGGCCGGGCCAGTGGCTGAGGCCGAGTCTGAGGTGACGGCTGAGCCGGAGTCTGAGGCGACGGCTGAGCCGGTGGCCGAGGCCGAGCCGGTGGCCGAGACGACCGCCGCGGCCGAGCCGGTGGCTGACGCCAAGCCGGGGGCTGAGGCGACGGCTGAGCCGGTGGCCGAGGCCAAGGCGGTGACTGAGGCTGAGTCTGAAGTGACGGCTGAGCCGGTGGCCGAGGCCGAGCCGGTGGCTGACGCCAAGCCGGGGGTTGAGGTGACGGCTGAGACCGAGCCCGTGACTGGGGTGGCGGCTGAGCCGGAAGCTCATGACGAGCCGGTGGCCGAGGCGGTTGTCGAGCCGACGCCGGCAACGGAGGCAGTGGCCGAGCCGAAGGCCGAGGCCGAACCGGAGGCCGCGATCGAGCCGACGCCCGAGCCCGAGCCCGAGCCCGCGCCCGCGCCGGTCGCCGAGGCGGTTGTCGAGCCGACGCCCGAGCCCGAGCCCGAGCCCGCGCCCGCGCCGGTCGCCGAGGCGGTTGTCGAGCCGACGCCCGAGCCCGAGCCCGAGCCCGAGCCCGCGCCGGTCGCCGAGGCGGTTGTCGAGCCGACGCCCGAGCCCGAGCCGGTCGCGGAGCCGGAGCCCGCCGCCACCGCCGAGCCCGAGACCACCCCGGCCGAGGAGGCCGAGGACGAGCCCGCACCGGCGACCGCCGAGACGACCAACGCCCCCGAGCCGGAAATCGAGGCGGCTTCCGATCTGGAGGCTGAGCCCGAGGTCTCCCCGGAACCCGCCGCAGCCGCCGACGGCGAATCCGCCCCCCAGGGGCCACCCGCACCCGACGACGAAACCGTCACGGGTGGTGCGGCTGGGAACCATCCGGCCGAAGGCGAAGCCGAGGCCGAGGCCGCCGCCCCCACTCCCACCGCCACCGGCAACGACGCCGCCGCCACCGCCCTCGCCAAGGCCGGCCTCACCGGCACCCGCGCCGTCACCTACCTCGTCCTCGACCGCTCCGCGAGCATGCGCCCGTACTACAAGGACGGCTCCGCCCAGGCCCTGGCCGACCAGACCCTCGCGCTGGCCACCCACCTCGCGCCGGACCCCGAGGCCCCCTCCGTCCACGTCGTCTTCTTCTCCACCGAGGTCGACGGCACCACCGACCTCACCCCCGCCTCCCCCGAGAACGCGATCGACGAGGCACACGCGGGCCTCGGCCGTATGGGCCGTACCAGCTACCACGCCGCCGTGGAAGCCGTACTCGCGCACTACGACAAGAACGCCACCCCCGGCACCCCGGCGACCCCCGCCCTCGTCGTCTTCCAGACCGACGGCGCCCCCGACGCCAAGACCCCCGCCACCCAGTCCCTCACCGACGCCGCGAAGACCCACCCCTCGGTGTTCTTCTCCTTCGTCGCGTTCGGCGAGCACGAGAACAAGGCCTTCGACTACCTCCGCAAGCTGAAGACCGACAACACGGCCTTCTTCCACGCGGGCCCGACCCCCCTGGAGCTCACGGACGCGGAGCTCTACGACGGCGTCCTGATCGACTGGCGCCCGTAGCACCTGTGTCCCATGCCGCCCGCTTCTCACCCAATAAAACGGGAAGCGGGCGGCATACACATGTCGGCTACGATTTCAAGGTTCACACCTGTAGGAACCAGCTACAGCAACCGCGACCTGGGAGCAGCCCCCGATGGCTCGACACCTCATCACCAGCGCCCTTCCGTACATCAACGGGATCAAGCACCTGGGCAACATGGTGGGGTCCATGCTCCCGGCGGACGTGTACTCCCGGTACCTCCGCCAGCGCGGCCACGACGTCCTCTACATCTGCGCGACGGACGAGCACGGCACCCCCGCCGAGCTCGCGGCCAAGGAGCAGGGCCTTCCGGTCGACGAGTTCTGCGCCCAGGCGCACGACGCCCAGAAGGCGGTCTACGACGGCTTCGCACTCGCATTCGACTACTTCGGCCGCAGCTCCAGCCCCGAGAACCGCGAGATCACCCAGCACTTCGCCCGCCGCCTGAACGAGAACGGCTTCATCGAGGAGCGGTCGATCCGCCAGGTGTACTCCCCGGTCGACGGCCGTTTCCTCCCGGACCGCTATGTCGAGGGCACCTGCCCGCACTGCGGCTACGACAAGGCGCGCGGCGACCAGTGCGAGAACTGCACCCGCGTACTCGACCCGACCGACCTGATCAACCCGCGCTCGGCGATCTCCGGTTCCACGGACCTGGAGATCCGCGAGACCAAGCACCTCTTCCTCCTCCAGTCCAAGCTGGAGAACGAGGTGCGGGAGTGGGTGGCGAAGCACGACAAGGACTGGCCGCAGCTGGCCTCCTCCATCGCTCACAAGTGGCTCACCGAGGGCCTGCACGACCGCGCGATCACCCGCGACCTGGACTGGGGCGTCCCGGTCCCGGCCGACACCTGGCCGGAGCTGGCGGCCGAGGGCAAGGTCTTCTACGTCTGGTTCGACGCGCCGATCGAGTACATCGGCGCGACAAAGGAGTGGGCGGACCAGGACCCGTCCACCCGCGACTGGAAGTCCTGGTGGTACGACGTCGACACCGACGTCCGCTACACGGAGTTCATGGCGAAGGACAACGTCCCCTTCCACACGGTCATGTTCCCGGCCACCGAACTCGGCGTCCGCGAGCCGTGGAAGAAGGTGGACTACGTCAAGGCCTTCAACTGGCTGACGTACTACGGCGGAAAGTTCTCGACCTCCCAGAAGCGAGGCGTCTTCACCGACCAGGCGCTGGACATCCTCCCGACGGACTACTGGCGCTACTTCCTCATCGCCAACGCCCCCGAGTCGGACGACTCGTCCTTCACCTGGGAGCACTTCACGGCCACGGTGAACAAGGACCTGGCCGACACCCTCGGCAACTTCGTCAACCGCGTCCTGTCCTTCTCCAAGAAGCGCTTCGGCGAGGAGGTCCCGGCCGGCGGCGAGCCCGGCGAGGCCGAGGCGAAGCTGGGCGAGCAGATCGCAGAACTCCTCGCCGAGTACGAGTCCCAGATGGAGTCCCTCCAGTTCCGCAAGGCCGCGGCAGCCCTGCGCGCCCTGTGGTCGGCCGGCAACTCCTACCTGGAGGAGAAGGCCCCCTGGCTGGAGATCAAGACGAACAAGGACGGCGCGGCCCTGACCCTGCGCACGGCGATGAACCTGATCCACCTCTACGCGGTGGTCTCGGAGCCCTTCATCCCGTCGACGGCGAAGACGATGCGCGAGACGTTCGCCCTGACCGAGGACACGGCGACCTGGGTCACGGCCGCCGAGGCGAAGTCCCTGGCCTCCGTCCCCACCGGCACCCCCTTCACGGTCCCCCCGGTCCTCTTCGCCAAGCTCACGGACGAGGACCTGGAGACGTACAAGGAGCGCTTCGGCGGCACGGAGGCCTGACCGCCGTACCGCCTCGCACAGCCTTCGGCCCCTTGCCCCGCTCGGCGGAGTCAAGGGGCCGTCGTGTGTCAGCTCGCGGTCAGCACGCCCGCGCCCGTCGTCTTCGCCAGCTCCGTCGGCAGGTTCTTCACGCTCGACTCCAGGCCCGCCGTCAGGGTCGGTGTCCAGTTGACCGTCGTCTTGATCTTCTTGGAGTTCGCGGCGTTGTAGGCGGCGACGAGGTCGGTCGTCGTGCCGTTGACGAGGTTGCCGCTGCCCGCGACGGAGCCGGTGCCGTCGCCGCTCAGGAGCTTGGAGACCTTGAGGGAGCTGGGCACGGTCCAGTAGTTGTTCTGGGCCACGACCTGTGCCTTCGCACGGGAGTTGATGCTGTACTGCAGCGCGTAGCCGTTGAGGGGCGTGACGTCGTAGACGTTGTTGTAGATGTGTACCTGGCCGACGCGGGTCAGCGGGGCGCGCTGGACGACGCCCTTCCAGATGTTGTGGTGCAGGGTGACGCGCAGCTTGCCGCTGGGCTCGCTGTCGCTGCTGCCGATCAGCATCGTCTTGTCGTGGCTGGTGAACCGGTTGTGTTCGACGGTCACCAGGTCCGAGCTCTTGGTGATGTCGAGTTCACCGTCGTGGACCTGGTACTCACGGCCGTAGTACTTCGGGTTGGTGCTGTCGAAGTGTCCGGCGTCGGTGAACGTGTTGTGGTCCGCCCAGACGTGCGTCGCGCCGCGGAGCGTCACCGAGTCGTACTCGGAGTTCCAGTTGCCGTCGTCGCCGTCGGTCGGGTCCCACTGGGGGAAGCAGTCCTCGGTGTCGGCGAAGGTCAGGTTGCGGACGATGACGTTGTCGACCTTCTGGATCTGCAGCATGCCGCCGGTGAGGCCGGCGTTGGTGCCGGGGACGCCGACGATCGTGGTGTTGGCCGGCACCTTGAAGACGATGTTCTTCGCCTGGTTGTCCTGGGCCGCGGCACGGGCCTTCTCCTGGGTGCCGGAGGGCAGCTTCGAGCGGCCGTAGGTGGCGGGGTCGAACGCCTTCAGATAGGCCGACAGCGAGTACCCCGTGCCCGCCGCGTAGTCGGCGCAGGTCAGCTTCTTGCCGGAGTCGTCGGTGTTGGCGTCGATGGTCCCCTTGACCTTGATGACGCGCGGGCTGGTGTCGGAGACGGAGCCGAGCGCCTTCACCAGCTGGGCGCGGGTGGAGACGGTGAAGGTGTGCGCGGAGTCGGCCTTCGCACCGCCGGTCGTACCGGCACCGGAGGACGCCCAGCCGTCCTTGGCGGCGAGCGTCCGGTGGTAGAGGTCAGTGCCGGACGCGTTCGCGTTCAGCACGAGCGCACCGGCACCTACACCGGCGGCCACGACGGCGGCGGAGACGACGAGGGTACGGCGCGTGCGAAGGGACCGACGGTGAGAGGCAGAGGCCACGGGGGAGTCCTTACGTGCTTCCTGGGCGGCGGTTACTCACTCCTCTGTGGTTGTGGAGATCGAAAAGGTTGCCGGGAATTTTTCCGCACCCACCCCACCCCGCCTGCGCATGCCCACGACACATCCGTATGGTTTCGCCATGACCCCTGAGCTCATCCCGATCGCCTACGAGCCGCACGGCCGTACCGAGGCGATCGGCCGCTACTCCGACGGACAGTTCCTGGCGTCGGTCACCTACGCGTTCCCCGAGGGGTTCCGGCTGGACGAGGGCTGGGAGGAGCAGAAGCGGCTCTACTCCGTGCTCCATCTCTTCGACGCCGAGGGCCGCTACCGCGACTCGCAGATCTGGTGCGCGGGCAGCTGGGCCGAGCAGCGTCGGGACCCGGACGGCACGGACTCGGTGCTGTCCCGGGCCCGGGCCCGGCTGGCGACCATGCTGCGCAGTCTGCCCCGGCGTACGTACACGGACATAGCGATCCGCCCGTTCCGGCTCACCGTCGACGGCGTGCTGTTCGGCCTGGTGGCCAAGGAGGACGAGGACGGCCCGTGGGCCGAGCTGTACCCGGACCGCCTGGGCTTCGCCGAGCCGTGGGACGGCCGGTACGACACCTGACCAGCCTGTACACGCCCAACTGCTGGTAAGGTCCGTCCACTTGTGCGCGGGCAGGGGACCCTCGCAGGGAGGGACTCTCACGTGGGCAGATACGCCCTGTCGCGCCGCCGGCTGGCGGTCGCGATCTCTTCGGTGGCGCTGGTTGTGACCGGCGGCGCCGCGCTTCCTACGACGGCCGTGGCGGCCCCGGTCGTCCCATGGACCTCGGCCACCGCCCTCACCGGCACCGACGTCTCCACCTCGGTGATGGACCTCGTGACCACTCCGGACGGATCCGCCGTCGCGATCTGGAACCAGTTCGCGGCCGCGGGGTCCGCCGAACGCAAGCTGTACGCCGCCGTCAGGCCGCCCGGCAGCGACACCTGGGGCACCCCGGCGCTGCTCGACACCACCCCGGACGAGGCCGGCCACGTCAAGCTGCACGCCTCCGCCGACGGCACGGTCACCGCACTGTGGATGGAGTACCCCGACGAGACGGCGCCGGGGTCCGGGCCCTTCGACAGCCGGGTCGTCAGCTCCGTGCTCACTGCCGACCACTCCGGCTGGTCAGCGCCCGTCGAGGTGGTCGGCACCGACGCCTCATGGGGCGACGGCGGCATCGACCTCGCCGAGTCCCCCGACGGCACGCTCACCGCCGTATGGGGCGCCCGGTCGCCGGACTCCAGTGCATCGTGGGAGGTGTACGGGGCCATCCGCGGCACCGACGGCACCTGGTCGGCGCCCGCGCAGCTCAGCAACACGGTGGCGGACGGTGCCGACGGGGCGAACTCGCCGAGCGTCGCCGTCACCTCCGACGGCACCACCGTGGTCGTCTACAAGCAGACCCACGGCCCGTCCGCTTCGGTGCGGACCGTCTCCCGCGCGGTCGGCGCCGCCGGCTGGACCGCCCCGGCCGCCGCGAGCCCCAGCTACCAGTCCATCAGTCCGCCCGAGGTCACCGCCGCCGACGATGGCACGGCGACGGTCGCCTTCGAGGCCACCGACGAGTCCGAGGACCAGACCATCCGCACCGCCACCCGCGGCGGCGACGGCACGTGGTCGGCGCCCGACGCGGTGACCGCCACCGGGGACCTGGCCGGGACCCCCGAACCGCTCATCGCCCCGGACGGCGACGTCACCCTGATCTGGGTCGACTACACCACGACGTTCGGCACCCGCACCGCCACCCGCGACGCCGCCACCGGCGCCTGGTCGGCCGTGCAGACGCTGTCCACGTCGTACGTCTCCGAGGCGTGGGACGCCGGCATCGCCGACGACGGCACCGTGCACGCCCTGTGGCCGCAGGAGGTCGGCAACAAGCGGGTCCTGGTGGAGTCCGTGCGCAGCGACGGCGCCTGGACCACCCCCACGCAGTTGCCGGGCTCGTCGGCCGCCTACGTCCTCGGCCGGATCAGCGTCGGCAAGGACGGCGGAGCCACCGCCGTCTGGTCCGGCGCTCCGAGCGGCAGCGCCAACTCACAGCTGTTCGGCAGCCGTACCGCCTGGCCGGCGCTCGCCGTCGGCGGCTCCAGCGTGCCGGCGACCGCCGCGCTCAAGGGCACCAGCACCGCGAGCAGGGCCTGGGCGCCCACCTGGACGCTCAGCCGGCCCACCTCGTCCTGGTCCGTGACCATCGCCGATGCGACCGGCAAGACCCTTCGGACGCTCACCGGCTCGACCGACGGCCTCACCGTCACCGCGAGCTGGAACGGCCGTACGACAACGGGAGGTTACGCCCCCAACGGCCCCCTGACCTGGACGCTGCGCGCCACCCAGGAGGGCACGGACTCGGCCGTGAAGCTGGCCTCCGGGAAGGTGACGGTGACCGGCGGAGCCGCCGTCGCCCGCGACTTCGGCGGCGCCTCGGCGACCCCGGACGGCGCCGGAGACCTGCTCACCCTCAGCCCCTCGGGCGCGCTGACCTACCAGCTCGGCACCCGCACCGGCACGTTCTCAGGCAAGGTCACCGGCACCGGCTGGGCCACCTCCACCAGGTTCGTCCCCCTCGGCGACCTCAGCGGCGACCGCTGCATCGATGTCCTGGTGCGGCCGAGCAGCGGGGCGCTGCGCCTGTACAAGCCGGGCTGCGGCAAGGCGCTCACGCCGTCGACGTCGTACACGACGATCGGCAGCAGCGGCTGGAACCAGTACGACGTGCTGACCTCGCCCGGGGACATCAGTGGGGACGGACGACCGGACCTGATCGCCCGCAACTCCGCCACCGGTGCCGTCTACCTCTACAAGGGGACCACCACCGGCAAGCTCTCCGCCCGGGTGAAGCTGTACGACAACTGGAAAACGTACAAGAAGATCGTCGGCGTCGGCGACCTCAACGGCGACGGCATCGGCGACCTGGTCGCCCAGGACAAGTCCAACAACCTGTACCGCTACAGCGGGACGGGCAAGAGCGCCTTCAAGGCACGGGTGAAGCTGTTCGGCGCGTGGGGCGGCTCGTACAACGCCGTGGTCGGCGTCGGCGACATCACCGGGGACGGGAAGGCCGACTTGGTCGCCCGCGACACCTCCGGCAACGTGTACCGCACCGGCGGTGACGGCAAGGGGTCGTTCGGCTCGCGGGTGAAGATCGCGAGCGGTTGGGGATCGTACAAGTCCCTGTCCTGATAGTTCGGTCGTGCGGGTGAGGGCGCCTGGGACCTCCTCGGTCCCGGGCGCCTTCGTCTGCGTGTGCGGAGATTACGAGGCCGACGTCGACGGGGCCGGGCCGCCGCCGCCCTCGCCGTCGTTCGTCGCGTCCTGGTCGACGGACATGGTGATCGAGCCCTGGACACCCCTCGCAATGTCGTTCTTGCGGTAGCGGAGCTTCAGCAGGCCGCCCTGGGTGCCGGACTGGTCGTAGATCGTGTCCTCGGTGAGGGTGGTGCGCTCGGCGGTGTTGGTGACGTACGGGTCGAGGGTCATGGTGGCGATGACGGCCTCTTCCTCGAAGAAGAACTGGCCGGTGTGGCAGGTGTGGCCGCCCTCGTAACCGGCGTCGGTCCACTCGCCGTCGACGTGCACCTTGACGTGGATGTGGACGCAGCGGCCCCGGTACCAGCCCGGGAAGATGGTCCTGAAGGTCACGTGGCCGTGGCGGTCGGTGCGCCAGGTGCCGCGCAGGTAGCGCTTGTCGTCGGTGGGGTCCTGGTGGCCGCCTCCGCCGCCGGGCGGGGGGCCGGTGGGTACGGCGGTCGGGGTGCCGGTAGGCGACCCCGTGGGGGCCGGGCCGCCGCCTCCGCCGCCGTTGCCCTGCTCCTCGTACCCCGAGTAGACGCCGATCGCGTCGCAGTGCCAGATGTCGACCGCCGCGTCGCGCACCGGGCGGCAGGTCTCGGAGTCGATCACCCGGAGGGCGAGGGTCATCGGGACGCCCTCGCGGTCCTCGGTGATGTCCCGGCGGATCTTGTCCGCGTCGATGTAGTAGGGGCCTTCGACGGCCTCGGAGGTGAGTTTGTAGCAGTCCTCCGGCGGCGTGGGCGGCTTCGGGGCTTTTCTCTCGCCGGCGACCGCGTTCGCCGCGAAGGCGCCGCCGAGGCCCACCGCGGCGACGGCACCCGTGCCCGCCACGACGACCTCACGGCGTGTCAATCCCGTTGTTCCGTCATCCTGTTGAGGCTCCGGAAGCTGTTTGTTGTCTGTCATGTCGCCGGAAGCTAGGTGCGCAGCCTGTCAACGACCTTGGAAAACAGCCCCCTTGCACACTCCCGCGCGCAAGGGGGCTGGAAATCGACGCCGGCCTTCCCAGGCCTGCTCGCTACTTCGGCTGGGGCTTCCGGATGGACAGGTGCAGCTCGCGCAGCCGGGCCTCGTCCAGCTCGGTCGGCGCGCCCATCATCAGGTCCTGGGCGTTGCCGTTGAGCGGGAAGGCGATGGTCTCGCGGATGTTGGGCTCGTCGGCGAGGAGCATCACGATGCGGTCCACGCCCGGGGCGATGCCACCGTGCGGCGGGGCGCCGAAGCGCAGCGCACGCAGCATGCCGGCGAACTCGCGCTCGACGGTCTCCTCGTCGTAGCCCGCGATCCCGAACGCCTTGAGCATGATGTCCGGCTCGTGGTTCCGGATGGCGCCGGAGGACAGCTCGACGCCGTTGCAGACGATGTCGTACTGCCAGGCCAGGACGTCTAGCGGGTCCTGGGTCTCCAGGGCCTCCATGCCGCCCTGGGGCATCGAGAACGGGTTGTGCGAGAAGTCGATCCTGCCGGTCTCCTCGTCCTTCTCGAACATCGGGAAGTCGACGATCCAGCAGAACCGGAAGACGTTCTCCTCGAAGCGCCCGGCACGGCGAGCGGCTTCCACCCGCACCGCGCCCATGATCTTGGAGACCTCGTCGAACTCGCCCGCGCCGAAGAAGACGGCGTGACCGGCGGTCAGCTGAAGCCGCTTGGTCAACTCGGCCACGTTCTCCTCGGTGAGGAACTTGGCGATCGGGCCGGAGAGCGAGCCGTCCTCGGCGACGCGGACCCAGGCCAGGCCCTTGGCGCCCTGCGAGACGGCGTAGTCACCGAGCTGGTCGAAGAACTTGCGGGGCTGGTCCTGGACCGCCGGCACCGGCAGCGCACGCACATGCTTGCCGGCGAAGGCCTTGAACTCCGAGCCCTCGAAGACGTCGGTGATGTCGACCAGCTCCAGCTGGGCGCGCAGGTCCGGCTTGTCGGAGCCGTACTTCAGCATCGCCTCGCGGAACGGGATCCGCGGGAACGGCGAGGTGACCTCACGGCCGCCACCGAACTCCGTGAACAGCTCGGTCATCAGCTGCTCGATCGGGCGGAAGACATCCTCCTGCTCGACAAAGCTCATCTCGACGTCGAGCTGGTAGAACTCGCCCGGCGAGCGGTCGGCGCGGGCGTCCTCGTCGCGGAAGCAGGGCGCGATCTGGAAGTAGCGGTCGAAGCCGGAGATCATCAGCAGCTGCTTGAACTGCTGCGGGGCCTGCGGCAGGGCGTAGAACTTGCCCGGGTTCAGACGGGACGGCACCACGAAGTCACGGGCGCCCTCGGGGGAGGTGGCGGTGAGGATCGGGGTGGCCATCTCGTTGAAGCCGAGGGCGACCATCTTGTGGCGGATGGCCGAGATCACGGCCGTACGCAGCATGATGTTGCGGTGCATGCGCTCGCGGCGCAGGTCCAGGAAGCGGTACTCCAGGCGCCGCTCCTCGTTGACCCCGTCCTCGGCGTTGATCGTGAACGGCAGCGGGGCGGCCGCGCCGAGCAGCTCGACCTCGCCGACCTCGACCTCGACCTCGCCGGTGGGCAGGTCGGGGTTGATGTTCTCGCTGCCGCGGGAGACGACCTTGCCGTCGACTCGTACGGTCGACTCCTTGCTGAGCTTGTCCAGGGCCTCGTAGGCAGGCGTGCCCGGACGTGCCACGAGCTGGGTGATGCCGTAGTGATCGCGCAGATCGATGAAGAGGATGCCGCCCAGGTCGCGCCGATTGTGCAGCCAGCCACTCAGCCGGACGTCGGTGCCGACGTCAGAGGAGCGGAGCTCGCCGCAGGTGTGGGACCTGTACCGATGCATCGTGGTTCATCCAGCCTTCGCGGATCGGGGTGTGGTATCAGCCTGGCGTTTCACGTGAAACACCACCCAGCGTACCGGGCCCCCCAGCGCCGACTCTCACCATTACCAGGTCGGTGATCGGTAGCATTTTTCGATCTGATCTTCTTAAAGTGGGGCAATGCGAACTGGCGAGCCCCTGCCCGCCGTGGAGGACGTCCTCACCGCCCTCGCGACCGGACTGTGGCACTGGGACACGGCTACCGGGCTGGTCACCGCGGATGCGGAGGCGGCGCGGCTCATCGGGTTGCCTGCCGAACCGTCCCTCCTGTCGGAGGCCCTGGTCCGGTCCCGTTTCCACCCCGTGGACTGGAACGAGAACACCAGCATCACCCGGCTGGCCGCCATCGAGGGCACGCTCGGCGAGGTCCGGATGCGGGTCATGGACGAGCGGGGCCGGCTGATCCGTACCGTCCGCAGCCGTTTTCGACCGGTGTACGACGCCGAGGAGCGCGTCTACCGGGTGACGGGCACCATCCAGGAGGTCACCGAGCCGTCCCCCGGCGCTGCCGCCCAGCATCCGGTCACCGGCGACTGGCGGCGCTCCCGTGAGGCGTTTCTGCTGGACGCGGGCCGGGCGCTGGCCGAGGCGCGGTCCACCGAGGAGGTGCTGCGGGTCGCCGGGGGGCTGTCGATGCCCGGGTTCTCCCCGGACGGGCTGGCCGTCTTCGGGGCCAGGGGCGACCGGCTGACGATGATCGGCCACCACGGTCAGCAGATCGACGAGGACAGCCCTTTCTCCAGCATGCCGCTGGACACCGCCTACCCGGCGGCGGAGGTCGTACGGACCGGCCGGGCCGTCTATCTCTCCTCCCCCGAGCAGTACAGGTCCCGCTACCCGGTCACCTGGCCGCTGGCCGAGCGGTTCGGCCGTCAGTCCTGGGCCTTTCTGCCGCTGACGGTGGCCGGGCGGACCATGGGCGCCTGGATGGCAGGGTTCGCCTATCCGGTGTCGTTCACACCCGACGAGCGGTCCGTGCTCACCACGGTGGCCCGGATGCTGGCACAGGCCCTGTCGCGGGCCGGGATCGCCGACTCGGAGCGGGAGCTGACGGACGGGCTCCAGCGCACCATGCTGCCGACGCTCGGCCCCGAGATACCCGGCATGGACTCGGCCGCCCGCTATATCCCGACCGGCGGCGGCCTCCAGGTGGGCGGCGACTGGTACGACATGATCCCGCTGCCGTCCGGCCGGTACGCCCTGGTCATCGGCGATGTCCAGGGCCATGACGTACGGGCCGCGGGCATCATGGGCCAGCTCAGGATCGCGCTGCGTGCCTACGCCTCCGAGGGCCACCGCCCGGACGCGGTCCTCTCCCGGGCCTCCCGTTTCCTGCACGGGATCACCTACGACGAGGAGATCACCGACCTCCGCTTCGCGACCTGCCTGTACGTGGAGGCGGACCCGGTGACCGGGGCGCTGGAGATCGCCCGCGCGGGACATCTCGACCCGGCGATCCGGATGACCGACGGCACGGTGCTGCGGCGGCCGACGGCGGGCGGGCTACCGCTCGGCATCGACCCCGACGCGGACTATCCGACCACACGGTTCACCCTCGAACCCGGCGAGATCATGATGATCTGCACCGACGGTCTGATCGAGACCGGCGGCCATGACATCGAGAGCGGCTGGCAGCGGGTCCGGGCGATCATGGAGGACCACGACGGCGACCTGGAGAAACTGGCCGACGCTCTGGTCCAGGCCGTGCACGGCCCCTCCTCGCACCACACCACCGGGCCGCTGGCCGACCGCCGCGAGGACGACATCGCGGTCCTGCTGCTGTCCCGGCCGGGCGCCGGCCCCATAGCCGTACGGCCCCGGGTCCGCCGCACCCTGCTGTCGGTGGCCCAGGACGAGCCCGAGCGGATCGCCGAGGCCCGCCAGCAGCTGCGCGAGCTGCTGCACGACTGGGACTCGCCCGACCAGGTCGACTCGGCGGTGCTGCTGCTATCCGAGATACTCACCAACGTTCTGGTCCACACCGACGCGGACGCGCTGCTGCTCGCCTAGGTCTGCGGTCCGGCCCCTGAGCGCCGTCTGCGCGTCGAGGTCACGGACACCGGCGACGACCTCCCGCACAAGCGCCGCCCCGGCGAACTGGCCTCGTCCGGCCGCGGCCTGGTGCTGATGGAGCTCCTGGCGGAGGCCTGGGGCGTCGACCCGCGCGGGGAGGGCAAGAGCATCTGGTTCGAGCTGTACGAGAGCGGCGAGGGCGACGGGTCCTAGCTAGAGCTAGGCGGTCCACGAGCGCGGGACGGGTCCTGGCGCCAGGCGGTCGCGTAGCGCGCCCGTAGCTCGTGTAGGACGCCGAAGGCGGCCGCGGTGAGCGGTACGGCGAGCAGCATGCCCAGGATCCCTGCGACGGAGGCCCCTGCGGTGATGGCCGGCATCACCACCGCCGGGTGCATCTGCACGGTCCGGCTCTGGATCAGGGGCTGCAGCACGTGCCTCTCCAGCCCCTGCACGGCGAGGACGACGCCGAGTGTCCACAGCGCGATGACGAAACCCCGGTCGGCGAGGGCGACCAGTACGGCGACGGCACCGGAGATGAGGGCGCCGAGGTAGGGGATGTAGGCGCCGACGAGGACGAGCGCGCCGAGTCCGATCGCGGGAGGGTCAGCAGGCCGACGGTGATGCAGACGACGTCGATGAACGCGATGACGGTGGTGCCGCGCATGAATCCCTCGATGCCCTCGAAGGCACGACGGGCCGCACCAGCGGATCACGCGAGGCCGGTGGGTGCCCTGCCGTACACGACCGGGTGGGTGAGCCGGAACCCGGCTCACCCACCCGGTCGGTCGACGAGAACCGTTACGCCTGCGGACCGCTCTCCGTCATTCCGTGGACGGCCGGGACGGTGCCCAGGCGGCCCTTCTGGAAGTCCTCGAAGGCCTGCATCAGCTCGTCCTTGGTGTTCATGACGAACGGGCCGTAGTGGGCCATCGGCTCCCGGATCGGCTGTCCGCCGAGGAGAACGACCTCCAGGTCCGGGGTGTGGGAGTCCTGCTTCTCGTCCGCGCGGACGGTCAGCGAGGAACCCGCGCCGAAGACGGCCGTCTGACCGAGGTGGATCGGACGGCGCTCCGCGCCCACCGCACCCTTGCCCGCCAGCACGTACGCCAGTCCGTTGAAGTCCTCGCGCCAGGGGAGCGTGATCTCGGCGCCGGGGGCCAGCGTCGCGTGGATCATGGTGATCGGTGTGTGCGTGACGCCGGGACCGGCGTGACCGTCCAGCTCACCGGCGATGACGCGCAGCAGCGCGCCGCCGTCGGGGGTGGTGAGCAGCTGAACGTTGCCACCGCGGATGTCCTGGTACCTCGGCGCCATCATCTTGTCCTTGGCCGGCAGGTTCACCCACAGCTGCAGGCCGTGGAAGAGACCGCCGGACATGACCAGGGACTCCGGCGGCGCCTCGATGTGGAGCAGGCCGGCACCGGCCGTCATCCACTGGGTGTCACCGTTGGTGATGGTGCCACCGCCGCCGTTGCTGTCCTGGTGGTCGAAGATCCCGTCGATGATGTAGGTGACGGTCTCGAAGCCACGGTGCGGGTGCCAGGGCGTGCCCTTGGGCTCGCCCGGCGCGTACTCCACCTCACCCATCTGGTCCATCATGATGAACGGGTCGAGATGGCGGTAGTTGATCCCCGCGAACGCCCGGCGTACCGGGAAGCCCTCGCCCTCGAAACCGCTCGGCGCGGTCGTGACGGCGAGCACGGGACGGGCCACGGCGTCGGCCGGTGCAGCCACCCGGGGAAGGGTCAGCGGGTTCTCGACGGTCACTGCAGGCATGTTGGCTCCTCCTTGTACGCCCAGTTTAGTTGAGCGTTGAACTTTCTGCCACCTCTAACGGAGAAAGCCCGGAGGACATTCCCTCCGGGCTTCGTCATCCGCCGATCGGTGGATCAGTTGCTGAAGTAGATGTACTTCCAGCCGCTGTAGGTCGTGGAGTTCACGGTGTCGCCGGACGTGCCGTTGACGTACACCGAACGCAGCCGCGCCCGGATGCCGGACTCTCCGGGTGCACCCAGCCGTACGGCCGACTTGCCGCTCGTGCCGAGCGCGAAGTACTCGGAGTCCGTCGATTGCCACTTGCCCTGGTAGTAGACCTCGAGGTCCAGACGGTGCTTGCGACCCGGGTAGTAGGTCATGGTCGTGGTGAACACCGGATCGGTGTTCTTGTGGAACCAGTAGTACGACGTCGAACCGATCTTCGCCGTCTTGTAGTGCTTGGAGATCGCGGTGGAGATCTTGACCCGCGCGTACGCCGTGGCCTTCACGGTCTTCGGCGCGTAACGGGCGTCGCCGTCGAAGACCGCGGAGACGGCCGTGTCACGGGTCATGTCCACCCAGGCGGCGATGTTCCCGTGGGAGTCCACCTTGCCGGCCTTGATCAGCTTCTTGCCCTTGTCGCCGCCGAAGGGGTCCGCGTAGATCTTGACCGACCGGTTCCTGTACGTCGTCCCCAGGTGCGCCGTGAACTTCACGCCGGCGCCGTAGTTGTACAGCTTGCCGTTGTTGTTCAGGCTCAGGCTCGACGCCGTGCGGGAGACCGCGACCTTGTCGGAGGCGGAGACCGCGGTGTGCCCGGTGTCGCCCGCGAAGGTCACCTTGTACGTGACCGTGCCGCCGGCCGGCGGGGTGTCCAGGAAGGAGTACGTGCCGTCCGACTTGACCGTGACGGAGGCGAGCGCCTTGCCGCTGGGGCTGGAGATGTCGGTACGAGTGACGGAGAGCTTGGTGCCGGCGGCGAGCGGGACGGTCGCCGAGAGCTTGCCGGTGACGGTGAGCTGCTTGGCGCGGGCCGCCGAGCTCGGGGCGTTGACCGTGAGCGTCGGCACATTGAGCGTCGGCTGGGTCAGGACCTTGAGCGTGTAGGTGCCGCCGCTCGGCGCCAGCGCGAAGATCCGCGAGGAGTCCGGCGCCCAGCGCACGTTGCCGACGGCGTAGTCGGCCGAGGAGCCGACGGTGTAAGTCCGCAGCGGCGTGGTGGCGTTGGGCCGGTAGACCGCGACCTTGCCGGCACCGACCTGGGCGACCAGCCCGTTCGCCGCGACGTCGGCGCCCCACCCGCCGGGGTAGGCGCCGGCCTTGCTGAACTTGCCGTCCGCCCACGCGTCCCGGTCGGTGCCGTTGACCAGCACCTGGTCGGCGCCGGGGACGAGGTCGATGTCCCCGATGCCGCTGTTCAGGGTGTAGTCGCTGAAGTACCAGGCGGTGAGCTTGGCGGTGCCGTCCGAGACGTCGAGCACCGCCATGGAGTCGCTGGAGCTGCCGGTGTCGGCGATGGCCAGCAGGCCCGGCCGGGTCGGGTCGGTGTCCAGCAGCCCCGGGTTCCAGATGCCGACCGAGGTGCCCTCGGTGGGGAACTGTGCCATCGCCACCGGGTCGGTCCCGCCCGCCGGGTCCACCGCCGGGTCGATGGAGCCGATGTCGCCGTCCCACTGGTCGCCGTACGAGAACCACGCCTTGCCGCCGGCGAAGGCCAGGTGGCGGGGGCCGGTGTCGGTCGGGATGCTGTACGTCGTCTTCACGTCCAGCGTGGCCGCGTCGAGTGCGAGGACCTGGTGGGTGTTGGGCAGGGCCGCGTACAGGGTGGAGCCGTCGTCCGACAGGGCCAGGTCGCTGACGCTACCGAAGCCGGTGTGCGAGTCGACGAGGGTGCCGCTGTAGTTGGCGGCGAGGATCCGGCCGTTCGCGGCGTCGCCGACGAACACGCGCTGGAGCGCGCCGTCCACGACGAGACCGCCGGTGTTGGTGACGGTGGTGGCGGCTGCCGAGGCGGTCCCCGCCGCCACGACACTCAGCGCCGCCGAGCTGAAGAGGACCGCGAGTGCCGTCGCGACCGAAGTGCTGCGCATGCGCACAGTGATGAAACCCCCAGTGGAAACCCGGATTCGCCGGGTGGATGAGAGCGCCGCGCTGCACCCGCACACGACCGCGGAAGAGCGGTGGCGCGTGGGGCGCGGCTGCCTGGGGCAGCCTATGGCATGGCTGTGACAAAGGGGGAGCGGGTTTTCCCGGGGGTTCCGAGAACTCCGAGGGCCGCGCGGGCAGCGGCCCGCGGTAGTAAAGGGGGCGTCCAGCCGCGGTTAAGGGGGGCGTCTAGCCGTACATCCGCCGCATCGCGAAGTCCACCATCTGTTCGACCGCCTTCGCGTCGAAGACCATCCGGTGCTCGCCCTCCATGTCGAGGACGAAGCCGTAGCCGGTCGGGAGCAGGTCGATGACCTCCGCGCCCGTGATCACGAAGTACTTGGACTCCTTGCCCGCGTAACGGCGCAGCTCCTTCAGCGAGGTGAACATCGGGATCACCGGCTGCTGGGTGTTGTGCAGGGCGAGGAAACCGGGATTGTCGCCGCGCGGGCAGTACACCTTGGACGTGGCGAAGACCTGCTGGAAGTCCTCGGCGGTCAGCTGGCCCGTGGTGAAGGCGCGCACCGCGTCCGCCAGCGAGGGCGGGGACGGCTCCGGGTAGAGCGGAGCCTGCTGGCCGTACCCGCCGACGCCGCCGGGCATCTGCTGCGGCGGGGCGTACTGCTGCTGAGCGGCGCTACCGTCCATGGGCTGGCCGTATCCGTACATGGCCGCAAGCCTACCGAGACACGCGGCGCCCGCGAGAAGGTAGACCCTTCTCACACTTCACCTGAGGGGGTTGCGTCTTATTACTGACGGGTAGCATCATCGTAGCTACTCGTTGGTATATGAACGCTTGCGCGAGGAGTCAGTGCCTCGCCGAATCCGGATACGGAGCCGTCACCATGGGGCACTACAAGTCCAACCTCCGCGACATCGAATTCAACCTGTTCGAAGTGCTCGGTCGCGACAAGCTGTACGGCACCGGCCCGTTCGCCGAGATGGACACCGACACCGCGAAGAGCGTCCTGGAGGAGCTGACCCGGCTCGCCGAGAACGAGCTGGCCGAGTCCTTCGCCGACGCCGACCGCAACCCGCCGGTCTTCGACCCGGAGACCAACACCGCGCCGGTCCCGGCGTCCTTCAAGAAGAGCTACAAGGCCTTCATGGACTCCGAGTACTGGCGGCTCGGCCTGCCCGAGGAGATCGGCGGTACGACCGCTCCCCCGTCGCTGATCTGGTCGTACGCCGAGCTGATCCTCGGCGCCAACCCGGCCGTGTGGATGTACTCCTCCGGCCCGGCGTTCGCCCGCATCCTCTTCGAGGAGGGCACCGAGGAGCAGCAGAAGTGGGCCCAGATCGCGGTTGACAGGACCTGGGGTTCGACCATGGTGCTCACCGAGCCGGACGCCGGCTCGGACGTCGGCGCCGGCCGGACCAAGGCGGTCCAGCAGGAGGACGGCTCCTGGCACATCGAGGGCGTGAAGCGCTTCATCACCTCCGGTGAGCACGACATGGAGGAGAACATCCTTCACTACGTGCTGGCCCGGCCCGAGGGTGCCGGCCCGGGCACGAAGGGGCTGTCGCTCTTCCTCGTCCCGAAGTACCTCTTCGACTTCGAGACCGGCGAGCTGGGCGAGCGCAACGGCGTCTACGCCACGAACGTCGAGCACAAGATGGGCCTCAAGGCCTCCAACACCTGCGAGATGACCTTCGGCGACCGGCACCCGGCCAAGGGCTGGCTGATCGGCGACAAGCACGACGGCATCCGCCAGATGTTCCGGATCATCGAGTTCGCCCGGATGATGGTCGGCACGAAGGCGATCTCCACGCTGTCGACGGGCTACCTCAACGCCCTCGAGTACGCCAAGGAGCGCGTCCAGGGTCCCGACCTCGCGAACTTCATGGACAAGACCGCGCCCAAGGTCACCATCACCCACCACCCCGACGTCCGCCGCTCGCTGATCACCCAGAAGGCGTACGCCGAGGGCATGCGCGCCCTGGTCCTCTACACCGCCTCGATCCAGGACGCCATCGCGGTCAAGGAGACGACCGGCGAGGACGCCTCCACCGAGCACGCGCTGAACGACCTCCTCCTGCCGATCGTGAAGGGCTACGGCTCCGAGAAGGGCTACGAGCAGCTCGCCCAGTCGCTGCAGACCTTCGGCGGCTCCGGCTTCCTGCAGGAGTACCCGATCGAGCAGTACATCCGCGACGCCAAGATCGACACCCTCTACGAGGGCACCACCGCGATCCAGGGCCAGGACTTCTTCTTCCGGAAGATCGTCCGCAACCAGGGCGCGGCGCTGAACTCCCTCGCCGAGGACATCAAGAAGTTCCTGGCGCTCGGCACCGGCGGCGAGGAGCTGGCGGGCGCGCGCGAACACCTCGCCAAGGCGGCCGTGGAGCTGGAGGCGATCGTCGGCCTGATGCTGACCGATCTCGCCGCCACCGAGCAGGACGTCAAGAACATCTACAAGGTGGGCCTGAACACCACCCGCCTGCTGCTCGCCTCCGGTGACGTGATCGTCGGCTACCTGCTGCTCAAGGGTGCCGCGGTCGCCGCCGAAAAGCTCCCGACCGCCTCCAACAAGGACAGGGCGTTCTACACCGGCAAGATCGCGGCGGCGAAGTTCTTCGCGGCCAACGTGCTGCCGGGCGTCACCCTGGCCCGCAAGGTCGCGGCCGACGTCGACCTCGACCTGATGGAGCTGGACGAGTCCGCGTTCTGATCGACCTGCTGAACGACCTGCTGAACGACCGATCGGCGTTCTGAACGCCCGAGTCGCCCACGGTGGCCCGCTCCCGCTTCGGGAGCGGGCCACCGCACGTCGTTAAGGTGAGGAACATGAGCGCACCAGCCCGCTTCGATCGCGGCCACACCGACGACCTCATGTCCTTCCTCGCGGCCGGCCCCACGCCGTACCACGCCGTCGCGAACGCCGGCGAGCGGCTGGAGAAGGCCGGTTTCCGGCAGGTCGCCGAGACGGACGCCTGGGACGGGACGGCGGGCGGCAAGTACGTACTGCGCGGCGGCGCGATCATCGCCTGGTACGTCCCGGAGGGCGCGGCACCCCACACCCCGTTCCGGATCGTCGGCGCACACACCGACTCCCCGAACCTGCGGGTCAAGCCCCGCCCGGACACCGGCGCGCACGGCTTCCGCCAGGTCGCCGTGGAGATCTACGGTGGACCGCTCATGAACTCCTGGCTCGACCGGGACCTGGGCCTGGCCGGCCGGCTCAGCCTGCGCGACGGCTCCACCCGCCTGGTCGACGTGCGCCGGCCGCTGCTGCGGGTGCCCCAGCTCGCCATCCACCTGGACCGTGCGGTGAGCACCGACGGGCTCAAGCTGGACAAGCAGCGCCATCTCCAGCCGATCTGGGGGCTCGGCGACGACATCCGCGACGGCGACCTCATCGCCTTCCTGGAGCAGGAGTCGAACCTGCCCGCCGACTCGGTGACCGGCTGGGACCTGATGACCTACGCCGTCGAACCGCCGGCCTACCTCGGCCGCGACCAGGAGCTGATGGCCGGCCCCCGAATGGACAACCTGCTCTCCGTGCACGCCGGTACGGCGGCCCTCGCGGCCGTGGCGGCGGGCGGCCCCCGGCTGCCCTGCATCCCGGTGCTCGCCGCCTTCGACCACGAGGAGACCGGCTCCCAGTCCGACACCGGCGCGGACGGTCCGCTGCTCGGCAGCGTGCTGGAGCGCTCGGTACTGGCGCGCGGCGGATCGTACGAGGACCGGGCGAGAGCCCTCGCCGCCAGCGTCTGTCTCTCCTCCGACACCGGCCACGCCGTCCACCCCAACTACGCGGAGCGCCACGACCCCACGCACCACCCCCGGCTCAACGGCGGCCCGATCCTCAAGGTCAACGTCAACAACCGCTACGCGACGGACGGTTCGGGCCGCGCGATCTTCGCCGCCGCATGCGACAAGGCCGGGGTCCCCTTCCAGACCTTCGTCTCCAACAACTCCATGCCCTGCGGCACCACGATCGGTCCGATCACCGCGGCCCGCCACGGCATCCGGACCGTCGACATCGGCACGGCGATCCTCTCCATGCACAGCGCCCGCGAACTGTGCGGCACCGACGACCCGTTCCTCCTCGCGAACGCGCTGACGGCTTTCCTTGAGGGGTAGTTGCACATGCCCCGGCCGCCCGGGGGTACCCGACGGGAACCGGAACCACCGAACCTGAAGGGGAGGCAACGCTCATGGGGCTAGGCGGATGCATCATCCTGATCGCCGTGGGGGCCATCCTCACGTTCGCGACCGACTGGCACATGCAGGGCGTCAACCTCGATGTGGTCGGCCTGATCCTGATGGCCGTCGGGATCATCGGGGTCGCGACGTTCACCAACATCGCCCGTCGCCGGCGGGTCATAGCGCCGCCGACGACGGTCGTCGAGGAACGGCACCATCACCACCAGGACGAATACGGCGGCGGGTACGGCGTCTGACGGAAACGCCTAGGCGTCCTGGTCCATTCCGGCCAGGACCAGCGGCAGGCGGTTCGCTCCTCCTGCCGTGACCCGCACCGGGACTCCCCAGTCCTGCTGATGGACATGGCAGGCCGGGTACTCGTTCGTAGGGTCGTCGTCGCAGGACGCGGCCATCGCCGAGATGTGCAGGACGCCTTCCGGCACCGCCGGGTTCAGGTCCAGCTCTCTCGTCAGCTCGGCGTCCGCGCCCTCGCCCTTGAGCAGCAGCTCCGGCGGGGTCGAGGACACCAGGAGCCTGGTCGACGGGCCGTAGCGCGTGTCCAGTTTCTGGCCCGAGGGCGCCTGGAAGATCACGTCCAGGCGGAGGGGGCCGGGGGTCACCTCGGTCGCCGCCCGCTGGGTGCGGTGGGCGACCGACTCCACCCGGACCGCCTCCTCGGGCAGCCGCAGCCGGGTCAGACGGTGGCGAGCCGACTCGACCACCACGATGTCGTCGCCTGCCAGCACCGCGTCGCTCGGCTCCCGCAGGTCCGTGGCGAGCGTGGTGACCTGGCCGGTCGCCGGGTCGTAGCGGCGCAGCGCGTGGTTGTAGGTGTCGGACACCGCGACCGAGCCGTCAGGGAGCGCCGTCACGCCCAACGGGTGCTGGAGCAACGCCTGTTCGGCCGCGCCGTCACGGTGCCCGAAGTCGAAGAGGCCGGTGCCCACGGCGGTGTGGACGTGCCCGTCCAGGTCGACCCAGCGCAGTGCGCTGGTCTCGGAATCGGCGAGCCACAGCCGGTCGGCGGTGGCGGCGAGACCGGACGGCTGCGCGAACCAGGCCTCGGCCGCCGGCCCGTCCACCAGCCCCTCGTTGGTGGTACCGGCGGCGACCGCGACCGTCCCACGCTCCGGGTCGTACGCCCACAGCTGGTGCACGCCCGCCATGGCGATCCACACCCTGCCGCCGAAGACCGCCACGTCCCAGGGGGACGACAGGTCGATCTCCCGGGCCGGGCCCGAGGTCGGGGAGCCCTGCCACCACTGGCGGCCGGTGCCGGCGAGCGTGGTCACCTCGCCGGTGGCCGGGTCCAGGCGGCGCAGGGCGTGATTGACGGTGTCGGCGACGACCACCGAGCCGTCCTCGAGGAGCGCCAGCCCCTGCGGCTCACTGAAGGAGGCCTCGGCCGCCGGACCGTCGGCGAAGCCGCGCACACCGGACCCGATCCGCCGTACGACCGTCTCCGCGTCCTCGGCCAACTCCACCAGCTGGTGCCGGGTGGTGTCGCTGACCAGGAAGTTCCCGGAGGGCAGCAGCAGCGCCTTGCCGGGGAAGCGCAGGGCGGTCGGCTCGGGCTCCGGCGGCACATACGGTCCGTCGCCGCGCCGCAGGGTGCCCTTCGCCTCGTGCTCCGCCTCCAGCTCCTCGACCAGCCGCGCGATCGCGTGCGCGTGGCCCTCGCCGGCGTGCTGGGCGACGACGTACCCCTCGGGGTCGATCACCACCAGCGTCGGCCAGGCCCGCACCGCGTACTGCTTCCAGGTGGCGAGCTCCGGGTCGTCGAGCACCGGGTGCTCCACGCCGTACCGCTCCACGGCGTCGACGACCGCCTGGTGCTCCGCCTCGTGCACGAACTTCGGCGAGTGCACCCCGATGATCACCACCGTGTCCCGGTGTCTCTCCTCCAGCTCCCGCAGCTCGTCCAGGACATGCAGGCAGTTGATGCAGCAGAACGTCCAGAAGTCCAGAATGACTATGCGTCCTCGCAGGTCAGCGAGGGTGTACTGCTTGTCACCGGTGTTCAGCCAGCCGCCCTTGCCGATCAGCTCGGGGGCGCGGACGCGGGCACGGCGTGGGGTGGGGGCCGGGGATGTGTCGCTCATGGATCAAGGGTGCCACTTGTCGACGGGAGAGCGATCGCGCCTGTGTACAACTCGCGTCCGCGCTGGTCAGGGGAGGATGTGGCCCGTCGTCGCGTCCACATGGTCCGGGATCTCGTCGTGGCGGTCGCCGACCGTGGACGTGCCGGTCGGTTCGAAGAGGAGGATCGAGGCGCCGGCCGGGGCGGCCGGCTTGTGCTCGGTGCCGCGGGGGACGGTGAAGACCGAGCCCCGGGGCAGGACGACCGTGCGTTCGCCGGCCGGCTCCCGCAGGGCGATGTGCAGCTCGCCCTCCAGGACCAGGAAGAACTCGTCGGTGTGGTCGTGGACGTGCCAGAGGTGCTCGCCCTCGACCTTGGCGACGCGGACGTCGTAGTCGTAGGAGCGGCTGGGGGAGCCGCTGACCGTGGCGGACCTGGCCGCGCGGGCGGCCGTCTCCCCGGCGACCCTGCACCGCAGGTTCCGCGCCCAGCTGGGCACCACACCGCTGGCCTGGCTGACCGGGGAACGCGTGGCCCTCGCGTGCCGGCTGATCGAACGCGGGGAGGAGCGCCTGGACGTGGTGGCGGCGCGCAGCGGCCTCGGCACCGCGGCCAACCTGCGCGCACGGCTGCGGCGCGAGACCGGGCTCAGCCCGTCGGACTACCGGCGGCGTTTCGGGCCGGTGGGCCGGGAAGGGGTACAGACATGAGATTCCTGGTGAGGGACCGGCTCCTCGGCTTCGGCGAGGACTACTGGATCGAGGACGAGCACGGCGGCAAGGTCTTCCTCGTCGACGGCAAGGCCATGCGGGTGCGGGACACGTTCGAGCTGAAGGACCGGCACGGGCGCGTGCTCGTCGACTTCCACCAGAAGATGTTCGCCCTGCGCGACACGATGGTGATCGAACGCGAGGGCGAACCCCTGGCCACCATCAGGCGCAAGCGGCTCTCCCTGCTGCGCAACCACTACCGTGTGCGCCTGGTCGACGGCACCGAACTGGACGTCAGCGGCAAGATCCTCGACCGTGAGTTCGCCGTCGAGTACGACGGTGAGCTGCTGGCCGTGGTCTCCCGGCGCTGGCTGCACGTACGGGAGACCTACGGCCTCGACGTCGTACGGGACGACGCGGACCCGGCGCTGCTGATCGCGGTGGCGGTGTGCGTGATCCACCTGGCCGACAAGGAGCGGGAGGAGGATTAGGGGAGGATCAACGGCGCGGGGGTTCCAGGCCCAGCAGGCGGTCCTTGAGGGCGGGGAACTGTTCGCGGGTGGCGGCGACCTTGGCCGGGTCGAGGTCGACGCTGAGGATCTCCTCGCCGGCGCCCGCCTCGGCCAGCACCTCGCCCCAGGGATCGACCACGATCGAGTGACCCGCCTGCGGAACTCCGGCATGCGTCCCGGCCGTTCCACACGCGAGCACGAACGCCTGGTTCTCGACCGCCCGCGCCTGGGCGAGGAGCGTCCAGTGCGCGCGGCGCCGCTCGGGCCAGCCCGCCGGGACCACCATCGTCTCGGCGCCGGCGTCGACGAGTGCGCGGAAGAGTTCGGGGAAGCGGAGGTCGTAGCAGGTGGCCACGCCCAGCGTGGTCTCCGGGAGCCGGACGGTCACCAGTTCCTGTCCGGCGGCCATCAGCACCGCCTCGCCCTTGTCGAAGCCGAAGCGGTGGATCTTGCGGTAGGCCGCGGCCAGATCACCGGAGGGGGAGAAGATGAGAGCCGTGTTGTAGAGGGGGCCCTCAGGGTCTCGTTCGGGGATGGATCCGGCGTGCAGCCAGACGCCCGCGTCGCTCGCCGCCTTCGCCATCGCCTCGTAGGTGGGGCCTTCGAGCGGTTCGGCCTCGGTGGCGAAGTCCTCGTAGGCGAACGCGCCGGTCGTCCACAGCTCCGGCAGTACGACGAGATCGGCGTCCGCCTGCTCGCGCACCAGTGCGGTCACGCGACGCCGACGAGATTCGACCGATTCGCCCTCGTTTACATCGATCTGGATGAGCGATGCGCGCACACTACCACCGTCCTGGCATTCGAGCCGTCCACACGGGCCTACGATCGTCACACGAAAGCACTGCCCGGGTGCCTCACAGCAGCGTAACTTAGCGTCTCAAGACACCCGCCGACAGCAGCCACCTCCCGCTGGCAGCGCCGCCACAACTGCCCGAGTACCGACCGCCGAGGGGTCCCGTTCCGTGAGTCTGCATCCCACTCTCCAGCCCTACGCCGACGCCTGGACCCACTCCATCGAAGCGATATCCGAGCTGGTGACACCCCTCGTCGAGGGCGAGTGGAACCGGCGGACACCATGCCCGGGCTGGTCGGTGCGTGACGTGGTCTCCCATGTCATCGGCATGGACTGCGAGATGCTCGGCGACCCGCGCCCGATCCACACCCTGCCGCGCGACCTCTTCCACATCACCAACGAGCACCAGCGCTACATGGAGATGCAGGTCGACGCCCGCCGCCACCACACGGCGCCCGAGATGACCTCCGAGCTGGAGTACACGGTCATCCGCCGCAACCGGCAGCTGCGCAACGAGTCGCGGGAGCCGGGACACATCGTGCGCGGGCCGATGGGCAAGGAGATCACCCTCGAAGAGGCCATGCGCAACCGTGCGTTCGACGTGTGGGTGCACGAGCAGGACCTGCGGACGGCGCTGGGGCGGCCCGGCAACCTCGACTCTCCGGGCGCGCAGGTCGCCCGGGACGTGCTGCTCGACGAGCTGCCCCGGGTGGTCGCCAACAAGGCGGACGCGCCGCGCAGTTCTGCCGTCATCTTCGACGTGCACGGGCCGGTGGAGTTCCTGCGCACCATCCGCATCGACATCCAGGGCCGTGGCACCCTGGAGACCACCCCCGCCCTCGGCCCCGCCGCCATCTTCACTCTCGACTGGGAGACCTACGTCCGCCTGGCCTGCGGCCGCATCACCCCGGACGCGGCCGCGGACCGGGTGAAGGCGGAGGGCGACCAGGAACTGACGGCGGCGATCCTGCGGAACTTCGCGGTCACGCAGTGAAAACAAGGCAGTGAGAAACAAAGTGGGCGCCGGTAATTCGGTGGCCCACGGCGGCCGTCGAAACCTACCTTTCCCGGCATGACCACTGCCACCACAGCGCACGACGACCTCCCACCCCGCCTCACCCGGCTCACCTTCCACGGCCCGCTCTCCGAGGCCCGCGCGGCGGGAATGGTACGGCGGCTCGCCGCGTCCCGCCCTGCCACCGTGCTCGACGTCGGCTGCGGCTGGGGCGAGTTGATGCTCCGGCTGCTGGACGCCGTACCGCAAGCGCGTGGGGTCGGGGTGGATGTGAACGCCGCGGATCTGACGCGGGGGCGGCGGGCCGCGGAGGCGCGCGGGCTGGCCGACCGGGTGGAGTTCGCCGAGGAGTCGGCGATGGGCACCGGTCGCGGCCCGGCCGACGTTGTGCTGTGCCTCGGGGCGAGCCAGGCGCTGAGCGACGACCTGGTGACGGCCCTGCGGGAGCTGAGGCGGCTGGTGACCGACGGCGGGCGCGTCCTGCTCGGCGAGGGCTTCTGGCAGCGCACCCCGACCGAGGCGGAGCTCTCCGGGATGTGGCCGGGCGCCTCGACCGCCGACCACCACGACCTGGCGACCCTGGTCGACCTGGCGGTGGCGGCGGGCTTCCGCCCGGAGTGGACCGAGACGGCGAGCCTCGAGGAATGGGAGGAGTTCGAGTCGGCCTACCAGGCGGACCAGGAGGTGTGGCTGGCCACCAACCCCGGCCACCCCCTGGCCCCGGAGACCCGGGGCCGCCTGGACACCCACCGCGCGGCCTGGCTGACGTACCGGGGCGTACTGGGCCTGACCTACCTCACCCTCGTCCCGACAACGAACTAACCAACCCCTACCCACACCCGACCACCAGCCAACCGACCACCCCACCAGCGGCCACCCGACCACCGCACCACCGGCTGGCCGTTCGCACATGTGGAGAGCCGCCGACGGCGATCGCCCCCGCAGGTCGCCCAGCCTCTCTGCCAACTGGAAACGAGCGGTGCGTGGGTGGGAGAGAACCGGTCTACGCAGGCACGTGCACCGTCTCCACCCGGCTCGCCACCGACCGTTCCCGCTCCCGCCGAGCCGCCCGCCCCCGCAACCGCAGGATCTGGCTCACCCCGAGCGCCTGGAGCACGAACACACAGGAGAACGCCACCGAGTAGTCGTCGCCGGTCGCGTCCAACAGCACACCCACCGCGAACAACGTCGTCATCGACGCCACGAAACCACCCATATTGGTGATCCCGGACGCGGTCCCCTGCCGCTCGGGCGGATTCGCGGGCCGCGCGAAGTCGAAGCCGAGCATCGACGCCGGCCCACAAGCCCCCAGCACCGCACACAGCACCACCAGCAGCCACATCGGCGCATGCTCGGCCGGATACACCAGCGTCGCCGCCCACACGACGGCCGTCGCCCCGACCGTGCCCAGCGCCAACGGCAGCCGCGCCGCGTGATGCCGGGCGACGATCTGGCCGTAGACCAGACCGATCACCATGTTGGAGAGAACGACCAGCGTCAGCAGTTCCCCGGCCGTGGCACGGGACAGCCCCTGTGCCTGGACCAGGAACGGCAGCCCCCACAGCAGCAGGAACACCATCGCCGGGAACTGGGTGGTGAAGTGCACCCACAGGCCGAGCCGCGTCCCCGGCTCCCGCCAGGACGCGGCGATCTGCTTCCGTACGTACGCCGCGCCCTGGTGGGGGAAGGGCTCCGGCTCGTACCCCTCGGGGTGGTCCTTCAGGAAGAGCAGTACGAGGACCAGCACGACCGCACCGGCCAGCGCGCTGCCCGCGAACGCCGGGGTCCACCCGATGCCGTGCAGCAGCCGGGCCAGGACCAGTGTGGAGACGAGGTTGCCCGCCATGCCGACCAGACCGGCGAGCTGTGCGACGAGCGGCCCGCGCCGTACCGGGAACCAGCGGGTGCCGAGCCGCAGCACGCTGATGAACGTCATGGCGTCGCCGCACCCGAGCAGTGCGCGCGAGGCGAGGGCGGTGCCGTACGACGGGGAGAACGCGAAACCCAGCTGGCCTGCCGTGAACAGCACCGCGCCGATGGACAGCACCTTCTTCGTGCCGAGGCTGTCGACCAGCAGGCCGACGGGTATCTGCATGCCGGCGTAGACCAGCAGCTGGAGTATCGAGAAGGTGGACAGGGCCGAGGCGTTGACATGGAAGCGGTCGGCCGCGTCGAGGCCGGCGACACCGAGGGACGTACGGAAGATGACGGCGACGAAGTAGACCGAGACGCCTATGGACCACACGGCGACGGCCCGGCGGCCGCCCGGCGGATCGCCGGGCAACGAGACGCTGCTGCGGCTCATCGGACCTCACCCCGCGCCAGGTGCGCGAACCAGTCGACGTGCCGGTGCACCAGCTCGACCGCGCGGTCGGCGTCCCCGGCGCGCAGCGCGTCCAGTATCTCCTCGTGCTCGGTGAGCGACTTGGCGATCCGGTCGGGGTGGGCGTGCATGATCGCGACACCCATGCGCAGCTGACGGTCGCGGAGCTGGTCGTAGAGGCGGGAGAGGATCCCGTTCCCGCCGTCGCGGACGATCTCGGCGTGGAAGCAGCGGTCCGTGACGGCCGCGGCGGCCAGGTCACCGGCGGCGGCCTCGGCCTTCTGCCGGTCCAGCAGCTCCTCCAGGCGGGCCACGAGCATCGCCGACGGCGGTATGGCCTTGCGTACCGCGTGCTCCTCGACCAGCATCCGGGTCTCCACCACGTCCGCGATCTCCTGCGCGGAGACGGGCAGCACCATGGCGCCCTTCTTCGGGTAGAGCTTGATCAGGCCCTCGGCCTCGAGGCGCAGCAGCGCCTCGCGGACCGGGGTGCGGGAGACCCCCACGGCCTCGGCCAGCTCGCCCTCGGTGAGGAGCGTGCCGCCCTCGTAGTGGCGGTCCAGGACACCTTGCTTGACATGGGAGTAGACGCGGTCGGCGGCGGGTGGCTGCTTGACGGCGAGGCTCATGCCCACAGCTTAGATACAACACGTACGCAAGCGTTGGGACGTCCACCATCCGGACGTGATGTAAATCGCTCTCAGCAGCCGCACAACCATCTGTGCTACTTACGTGTCACACACGTGCGGCCCCACCCGCTTTGGCACCCCCAACTCGGCCGCATTCCAGGGGCACTACGACTCGACTCGACTCGGGGTATTTCAGTTGATTACCGGTATTAAGGGCACTCGCCTCCGCAAGGCCGCCGCCGTCGCCGTCACCTCCGGCGCGCTGCTCGCGACCGGGGCCCTCACCGCGGCGCCCGCACAGGCCGTCACCGCGCCCTCGATCGTGGCCAAGGGCGGCTACGTCATGAACAACGCGAACGCGAAGACGCTGTACACGAAGCAGGCGGACACCGAGCTGTCCACCGGCTCCACCACGAAGATCATGACCGCCAAGGTCGTGCTCGCGCAGTCGACCCTGAACCTCGACAAGAAGGTCCTGATCCAGAAGGCGTACAGCGACTACGTCGTCGCCAACAACGCCTCCCAGGCACACCTGATCGTCGGCGACAAGGTCACCGTCCGCCAGCTGCTCTACGGGCTGATGCTGCCGTCCGGCTGCGACGCCGCCTACGCGCTCGCGGACACGTACGGCTCGGGCACCACCCGCGCCAAGCGTGTCGCCAACTTCATCTCCAAGATGAACACCGCCGCGAAGAGCCTGGGCCTGACCCACACCCACTTCGACTCCTTCGACGGCATCGGCAACGGCAACAACTACTCGACGCCGCGTGACCTGACGAAGATCGCCAGCAGCGCGATGAAGAGCTCCACGTTCCGCACGGTCGTCAAGACGAAGAGTTACACCGCGAAGACGATCACCAAGACCGGCTCCACCCGCACGATGAGCGCCTGGACCAACACCAACACGCTGCTCAGCAGTTACAGCGGCGCCATCGGCATCAAGACCGGCTCCGGCCCCGAGGCCAAGTACTGCCTGGTCTTCGCCGCGACCCGCAACGGCAAGACGGTCATCGGCACCGTCCTCGCCTCCTCCTCGATCACCCAGCGCGCGACGGACGCCACGAAGCTCCTGAACTACGGCTTCTCGACGATCTGACGCGACTCGCACCGAACGGACGAAGGCCCGCCGCAGCGTCTGCGGCGGGCCTTCGCTCCTCAGCGCCTCTCCCCGACCTCGCCAGGGTTCAGCCCCAGGTGATCAACCGCTTCGGCTGTTCCAGGATCGCCGCGATGTCCGCGAGAACCTTCGAGCCCAGTTCGCCGTCCACCAGGCGGTGGTCGAAGGACAGGGCCAGTGTGGTGACCTGACGGGGCTTCACCTTGCCCTTGTGGACCCACGGCTGAAGTTTGATCGCACCGACCGCCAGGATCGCCGCCTCACCCGGGTTGAGGATGGGCGTCCCCGTGTCGATGCCGAAGACACCGACATTGGTGATCGTCACCGTGCCGCCCTGCATCGCGCCGGGCGAGGTCTTGCCGTCCCGTGCCGTGGTGACCAACTCACCCAGGGACTCGGCCAGTTGCGGCAGTGTCTTCGCGTGGGCGTCCTTGATGTTCGGAACGATCAGGCCCCGTGGGGTGGCCGCTGCGATGCCCAGATTGACGTAGCGCTTGAGCACGATCTCCTGGTTCGCCTCGTCCCAGGACGCGTTGATGCCCGGGTTACGCCGGATGGCGACCAGCAGGGCCTTGGCGATGAGGAGAAGGGGGTTCACCCGGAGGCCTTGCAGGTCCTTGTCCTGCTTAAGCTCCTCCACCAGCTTCATCGTGCGGGTCACGTCCACCGTCACGAACTCCGTGACATGCGGGGCCGTGAACGCCGAGCCCACCATCGCCGCCGCCGTCGCCTTGCGGACGCCCTTGATCGGGACACGCGTCTCACGCGTGCCGTCGTACGACGCCGCGGGAGCCGCCGGAACGGCGGGGGCCGCGGGCACGGCGGTCACCGGCTCCGGGGCCGCCGTCGGTGAGGCCGCCACCGCCGCGTGGACGTCGTCGCGCGTGATGACGCCGTCGGGGCCCGACGGGGTCACCGTGGCCAGGTCTACACCCAGGTCCTTCGCCAGCTTGCGCACCGGCGGCTTCGCCAGCGGGCGGGGACGCTCCACAGCGGGAGCCTCGGGAGCCTCGGCGAGCTCGGTGGGACCGTGGCCGTTCAGCTCCTTCTGGACCGCTGCCCGGGCCGCCGCCTCGGCGACGGTCACCTCCGGGCCCTTGCGCGGGCGGCGCTTCGTGGAGGAGGCCGCCACGCCGTAGCCGACCAGGACCGGCTGACGGGCCTGCGGCTTGGGTTCCTCCGCCGGCGCGGGCTCTTCCTCCGACGCGGGCTCTTCCGCGTCAGCGGCCGCCCCGCCCGACACGTCCACCGCGATGATCGCCGTGCCCACGTCCACCGTGGTGCCCTCGGCGAAGCGCAGCTCGCGCACCACCCCGTCGTACGGGATGGGCAGTTCGACGGCCGCCTTCGCCGTCTCGACCTCGCAGACCACCTGGCCGTCGGTGACCGTGTCGCCCGGCTGGACGTACCACTTGAGGATCTCGGCCTCGGTGAGCCCCTCGCCCACGTCCGGCATCTTGAACTCGCGTACGGACGCTTCCGTCATCGTCGTCACGACCCTCTCCTCAGTACGCCAGGGCACGGTCGACGGCGTCGAGTACCCGGTCCAGGCCCGGAAGGTACTCGTCCTCCAGGCGGGCCGGCGGGTAGGGGGCGTGGTAGCCGCCGACCCGGAGCACCGGGGCCTCCAGGTGGTAGAAGCAGCGCTCGGTGATCCGGGCGGCGATCTCCGCGCCCGAACCGAAGAACACCGGTGCCTCGTGGACCACCACAAGGCGGCGGGTCTTCTCGACCGAGGCCTGGATGGAGTCGAAGTCCAGCGGGGAGACGGACCGCAGGTCGAGGATCTCCAGGGACTTGCCCTCCTCGGCGGCCGCGTCGGCGACCTCCTGGCAGAGCTTCACCATCGGACCGTAGGCGGCCAGGGTGAGGTCGGTGCCCTCGCGGACCACCCGCGCCCTGTGCAGCGGGCCGGGGATGGCCTCCGTGTTCACCTCGCCCTTGTCCCAGTAGCGGCGCTTGGGCTCGAAGTAGATCACCGGGTCGTCGCTCTGGATGGCCTGCTGCATCATCCAGTAGGCGTCCGAGGCGTTGGACGGCGAGACGATCTTCAGGCCCGCCACATGTGCGAAGAGGGCCTCGGGGGACTCCGAGTGGTGCTCGACCGCGCCGATGCCACCGCCGTAGGGGATACGGACCACGACCGGCATCTTGACCTTGCCCAGCGAACGCGCGTGCATCTTCGCCAGCTGGGTGACGATCTGGTCGTACGCCGGGAAGACGAAGCCGTCGAACTGGATCTCCACCACCGGGCGGTAGCCGCGCAGGGCGAGGCCGATCGCGGTGCCGACGATGCCGGACTCGGCGAGGGGGGTGTCGATGACCCGGCTCTCGCCGAAGTCCTTCTGGAGGCCGTCGGTGACGCGGAAGACGCCGCCGAGCTTGCCGACGTCCTCGCCCATGACGAGGACCTTGGGGTCGGTCTCCAGGGCGCGGCGCAGCGACTCGTTGATCGCCTTGGCCAGTGCCATCTTCTCCGCTGCCATGATCAGGCCCCCTCCACGTCCGCGAACGACGCCTGGTAGGCGGCGAACTGGGCTCGTTCCTCGTCGACGAGCGCGTGCCCGTCCGCGTACACGTTCTCGAAGATGGCGAAGTTGTCCGGGTCCGGCATGGCTCGGACCGCTTCGCGCACTCGCCTGCCCAACGCCTCGGACTCGACTTCGAGTTCCGCGAAAAATCCCTCGTCCGCGTGGTTTGAGGCCTCCAGGTACCGGCGAAGGCGCAGGATCGGGTCCTTCGCCTCCCAGGCCTCGCGCTCCTCGTCGGCCCGGTACTTGGTCGGGTCGTCGGAGGTGGTGTGGGCGCCCATCCGGTAGGTGTACGCCTCCACGAGCGTCGGGCCCTCGCCGCTGCGGGCGCGCTCCAGCGCCCACTTGGTGACCGCGAGGCAGGCGAGGACGTCGTTGCCGTCGACGCGGACGCCGGGGAAGCCGTAGCCCTGGGCGCGCTGGTAGAGCGGGACGCGGGTCTGCTTCTCGGTCGGCTCGGAGATCGCCCACTGGTTGTTCTGGCAGAAGAACACCACCGGGGCGTTGTAGACCGCGGAGAAGGTGAACGATTCGGCGACATCGCCCTGGCTCGAGGCGCCGTCGCCGAAGTAGGCGATGACCGCCGAGTCCGCGCCGTCCTTGGCGACGCCCATGGCGTAGCCGGTGGCGTGCAGCGTCTGGGAGCCGATGACGATGGTGTAGAGGTGGAAGTTGTTGGTGTTGGGGTCCCAGCCGCCGTGGTTGACGCCGCGGAACATGCCCAGCAGGTTGGTGGGGTCGACCCCGCGGCA
The DNA here is from genome assembly GCF_055634995.1 of Streptomyces sp. NPDC111744. NCBI lineage: Bacteria > Bacillati > Actinomycetota > Actinomycetes > Kitasatosporales > Streptomycetaceae > Streptomyces > Streptomyces sp. NPDC111744. The sequence goes on along the minus strand of NZ_JBVKCG010000004.1, from coordinate 308,545 downwards.
CCAGGCGACGCCGTGCTCGCGGTAGGTCGGGAAGACGTAGTCGTCCTCGCGGGTGGCGCGTCCGGAGCCGATCTGGGCGGCCTCCTGGCCGAGCAGGGACGCCCACAGGCCCAGCTCGCCCTGGCGCTGCAGGGCGGTGGCCTCGGCGTCGAAGCGGCGGGTGAGCACCATGTCGCGGTACAGGCCGCGCAGTTCGTCGGGGGTGATCCCGGCGACGTAGGCGTCGTACTCGGCGTTCTCGACCCGCTCGCCTTCCGGGGTCAGCAGCTGCACGAGTTCGGGATCGGTGCTCTTCTTCGTGGTGGTGCGATGCGCGGTGGTGCGAGTGGTGCGCTTGGTGCCGGTCTTGCTGCCGGTGGTACCGGCTTTGCCTGCGGCGCTGCGTCGCGGTTCGCTCGCGGCACTGCTGTCCACGGTCACGTGTGCTCCTCCGTCGGTCCGGCCCCCGGGGTTGCCGGGTGAACCAGTGCGGCTCACCTGCTTCCGACACCCGTGGCACGGGGTGGGTGCCACTCGGCCGGGAACAGGCGTGACAGGTGCCCCGGCGAGCGCCCTGCAAGAGGCACGTTACCCAGTGCTCCACATTTCTGTGAAACCCCTCCTGACCTGCGATTTTGCTTGGAAATCCAAGTACTTTTTGCTTGGGTTTCCTAGTAAATCGACATGGGCCGGAAGATCGCTGGTCAGAGCCTTGCAGGAGGCCGGAGCTACCGCACGTTATCCCGCCGCACCGGGTCACGGGAAGAGTTCACGTAGAAGACCGACGTCGGGCGTGGAGAAGGACAGAACGCCATATTTCCCCGACCCGCTCCGACCGCCGTGGACGGCGAACCGTTCGCTGCCGTGCACCTGGTCATCGCACCCGAGTTCGTCAGCGTCCACCGTGTGACCGAAAGCGACCAACAGCGACTGCCTGCGACAATGCCCAGCTCACGGGCCCAGGCCTTGCCCTAGCATCTGGCGCGTGCCGCGCCCATGTGTACCACCCCTCGTACCCCATGCGCCCCCTCTGGGCGCCCTGCTCCGGCTGTACGCCGCCGGTTCCGCGCTCACCTGCGAGCCCGTGGAACAGGGCCTGCTCAACCGCGGGTACCGAGTCCGCACCACCCGCGGCCGCTACTTCCTGAAACACCACTTCGACCCCGACACCGCCGATCCGGCCGCCATCGAGCGCCGCCACCTGGCCACCCAGCGCCTGGCCGCCCTCGGCGTCCCGGTCGCCCCGCCGCTGGCCCACCGTGAGGGCCGTACGGTCGCCGTCGTCGGCGGCCACGCCTACGCGCTGCACCCCTGGATCGACGGCAGGCACCGGCACGGCGGACAGCTCACGCGCGGGGAGTGCGCGCGGCTCGGTGCGCTCCTGGGCGCCGTGCACGCCTGTCTGGAGCGCGTGATGCCTCCCAAGGGGCGCACACGCCCGGCCACGAGCCCCCATCCCGTCGAGAGCGCCGACCCCGCCGACACCTTCGCGCTCATCGAGGACCTGCTCGCCCACGTCAGCCGCCACCGCCCGGCCGACGCCTTCGACGAACTGGCCCGCCACCGGCTGCTCGAACGCCGCTCACTCCTGGAACAGCACGCCGGCCGGCGCCCCCCGCGCGGCGCCTCCGTGGGCTGGGTGCACGGCGACTTCCACCCGTTCAACCTGCTCTACAAGGACGACGCGCCCGCCGCGATCGTCGACTGGGACCGGCTGGGCGTGCAGCCCCGCGCGGAGGAGGCCGTCCGCGCCGCCGCGATCTTCTTCGTCCGCCCGGCGGGGGCGCTCGACCTGCCGAAGGTGCGGGCTTACGCGCGCGCGTACCGGCGCGCGGCCGGCGCCACGCCCTCGGAGCTCGCGGCGGCCGTGCACCGCGTGTGGTGGGAACGGCTCAACGACTTCTGGATGCTGCGCTGGCACTACGAACGCGGCGACAACCGCGCGGACCCTCAGTTCCCGGCCGCCTCGGCACTCGCCGTGTGGTGGACCAGCGAGTACGACGCGGTGTGCGACGCGTTCGTCCAGTGAGGGCCGTTGCTCAGCCCCGCAGGGGTGTCGGTGTCCTTCAACCGTTGCCCAGACCGGTACCGGCCACGGAGCCCGCGTCCGTGTTGCCGCCGCCGCCGTCCGCGCCCGTGGTGTCGGAGGGCTGGGCGTCGGGCGAGCTCGCGGTGTCGGTGGGCTGTGAGGCGCTCGCAGTGTCCGACGGCTGGTCGGTCGGGCCGGTGCTCTCGGTCTGGGACTGGGTGTACGACGGGGTCGACGACGGCGTGTAACTGGAGTTGTCACCGCTACCCGAGCCGCTGGTGTCGGTCTGCGTGTCCGTGGCCGTGTTGCTGGCCTTGTCGGAGGGGCTCGTGCTGGGTGTCTCGTCCTTGGTGGTCTGCGAGTCGGTCGGCGACTGCGAGGTACCCGCGTCACCACCACCGCTGCCGCCACCACCGTTGTTCAGCGCCAGCGCGACGCCCGCCGCGATGGCGATCACCGCGAGGACGGCCAGGATCCACAGCTTGCCGCGGCCGCTGCCCTTGTTGCCGTGGCCCTCGAAACCGCCGTCGTCACCGCCGCCGTAGCCGGACGGCATGATCGGCTGTGGGATCTGCGAGGTCCCGGAGGAGTTCGTCGGGTGCTGCATCACGGTCGTACCGGCGAAACCGCCCGCCGAGGCGTGCCGGCCGTCGTGGACGGTGACCGGGCCGGTGTTCCAGGTGCCGGTGTGAGCGCCCTGGTCGTACAGCATCTGCAGGCCGTACTGGACCATGCCGCGCATTTCCTCGGCGGTCTGGAACCGGTCGTCGGGCTCCTTGGCGAGGGAGCGCATGACCAGACCGTCCAGCTCCGGCGGGGCGGCGCCCTCGGAGGTCTGGGACGGCGGCATCGGGATGTCCTGGACGTGCTGGTAGACCACCGACAGCGGGGTCTCACCGACGAACGGGGGCCGCAGCGCGAGGAGTTCGTACAGCAGACAGCCGGTGGCGTACAGGTCGGAGCGGTGGTCGACGGCTTTGCCGAGCGCCTGCTCCGGGGAGAGGTACTGGGGCGTGCCCATGACCATGCCGGTCTGGGTCATCGTCGTGGACGCGCCGTGCAGGGCGCGGGCGATGCCGAAGTCCATCACCTTGACGGCGCCGTTGTGGGTGATGATCACGTTGGCGGGCTTGATGTCGCGGTGCACGATGCCGTGCTGGTGCGAGTAGGCCAGTGCCTCCAGCACCCCGGAGGTGATGATCAGGGCCTGCTCGGGGCCCGGCGCCTCGGCGTTGATCAGCAGGTCGCGGATGGTGCGGCCCTCGACCAGCTCCATGACGATGTACGGCACGGACTGGCCGCCGACGACGTCCTCGCCGGAGTCGTACACCGCGACGATCGCATGGTGGTTGAGCCCGGCGACCGACTGTGCCTCGCGCGTGAAACGGGCCTTGGAGACCGGGTCCTCGGCGAGGTCGGCGCGCAGCAGCTTGACGGCCACGGTCCGGCCGAGCCGTACGTCCTCGGCGGCGAACACCTCGGCCATGCCGCCCCGGCCGAGCCGATGCGTGAGCCGGTAGCGGCCGTCGCCGACCAGGCCGCCGTTGCCCCACATCTCCGGCGAGTCTGACATGCCGCCGCCAGTCGCCTCGGGGTCGGACGGGCCCTGGGCGCTGTGCGTCTGTGCCATCGGTCCTCGCCGTCGTTTCTGCCCGCGGTGCGCGCGGTGTTGTCACGGTCTCCGTCGGCCACGCTACAGCCTCCGCGCAACCCCCAGGTCCGGGTTCCGGCCCGTGGACGGACCGGCCATCAAACCCGTACCACGCGCTGTCGTGCAAATTCTGTGTACCGGACGTACGGCTGCTGTAACGCTTCCGCGCCGCTTCTTTCGCGTACGGTCACGGAACGGGCACCGCGCTTGACGTGTCAGTGCCCTCGGGCAGACTTGGCCGCGAATGAGACTTTCGCTCAGCAAGGGTGCCTGAGGTGCCAACGGGGGACGGGGAAAATGAGCCAGGACGGCGCACACGGCCGTTACGTGGGGCGGGCTCTGGCCGGTGGCCGCTACCAGCTGCGCGACCTGCTCGGCGCGGGCGGCATGGCCTCCGTGCACCTGGCGTACGACACGGTCCTGGACCGGCAGGTCGCGATCAAGACACTGCACACCGAACTCGGTCGCGAACAGGCCTTCCGCGAGCGCTTCCGCCGCGAGGCCCAGGCAGTGGCCAAGCTCACGCACACCAACATCGTCTCCGTCTTCGACACCGGAGAGGACAAACTGTCCGACGGCGGATCCGCCGCGGATGACGGCTCGCTCATGCCGTACATCGTCATGGAGTACGTCGAGGGCCGCCCGCTCGGCTCGGTGTTCGATGAGGACGTACGGCAGTACGGCGCGATGCCCGCCGACAAGGCGTTGAGGATCACAGCCGATGTGCTGGCCGCGCTGGACATCAGTCACGAGATGGGGCTGGTCCACCGCGACATCAAGCCCGGCAACGTGATGATGACCAAGCGCGGGGTCGTCAAGGTGATGGACTTCGGCATCGCCCGTGCCATGCAGTCCGGGGTCACCTCGATGACCCAGACCGGCATGGTCGTCGGCACCCCGCAGTACCTCTCCCCGGAGCAGGCGCTCGGCCGTGGCGTGGACGCCCGCTCCGACCTCTACTCGGTCGGCATCATGCTGTTCCAGCTGGTCACCGGGCGGCTGCCGTTCGACGCGGACTCGCCACTGGCGATCGCCTACGCGCACGTCCAGGAGGAGCCGGCCGCTCCCTCCTCGATCAACCGTGCCCTTCCCCCGGCCGTGGACGCGCTGGTCGCCCGCGCGCTGAAGAAGAACCCGAACGAGCGCTTCCCGACCGCCGAGTCCATGCGTGACGAATGCCTGCGGGTGGCCGCCTCGCTCCAGCCGGCCGCGCCGAGCATCGTCCCGGGCATCCCGCCGACGCAGAGCGGTTCCGGGGTCGGCTCCGCGGTGTTCCCGCCGGTCGACCAGGCGACGTCGGCGCCTCCGGGGCCGGTACAGACGCCGTACCAGCCGACACCTCATCCGAACCCGCATCCGTACGGCACCCCCGCCGCGACTGCGGTGCCGTCCCCCGCTCCGGCGTACGGCTATCCCCAGCAGGCGGGCTACCAGACGCCGGCCGGGTACGCCCACCCCGCGCCGACGACCCCGCCGCCGTACAACATCACCCCCCAGTCGCCCTCCTCCGGTGGTGGCAAGGGCAACCGGCCGGTGGTCATCGGGTCGATCGCGGTCTCGCTGGTCGCGGTGATCGGCCTGGTCGTCGCGCTGGCGCTGAACAACGGCGGCGGCAGTGCGGACGGCAACGGCGGAAGCGGCGGCGGCACCGCGAGCGCCGCGGCCTCGCACGCCTCGGGCTACCGCGGACCGGACACCTCGAAGACCATCGAGAAGACCGAGTGCACCGAGCCGCAGGAGTCGTACAACGACGCCGACAAGATCCAGGTGCCGGACTTCAAGTTCAAGTACATCAAGTCGGTCAAGGAGTGCTTCCAGGCCGCCGGCTGGCAGATGAAGATCACCTACGTGGACGAGAACACGTACGGCGACGGCACGGTCATGGAGCAGTTCCCGTCCTCCGGCACGGACGTCGACCCCGAGGACATGCCGACCATCGAGCTCAGGGTGTCGACGGGCAACCCGGCCACCGGATGAGGCGGGGCGCAGTAGTGACGCAGTAGGCAGTAGTAAGGGCCCGGCGGTGGTACGCCGGGCCCTTCGCCGTATCGGGATTCCTGCTCGGAAGTCCTGCTCGGAAGTGCTGCTCGGAAGTCCTGCTCGGGAGTCCTGCTCGGAAGTATTGCTCCGAGTCCTGCTCGGAGCCTAGAGGTACGGTCCGCCGGAACGGCCGGCCGTCGGCCCGTGTTCGTCGCCCTCGTGGCCGACGCCCGGCGGCAGCGCGCGCCGCATCTGCTCCAGCTGGGCGCGGGCGGCCATCTGCTGGGCGAACAGGGTGGTCTGGATCCCGTGGAAGAGACCCTCCAGCCAGCCGACCAACTGGGCCTGCGCGATCCGCAGTTCCGCGTCGGTCGGGGTCACGTCGTCGGTGAAGGGCAGCGAGAGCCGCTCCAGCTCCTCCACCAGCTCCGGCGCCAGACCGTCCTCCAGCTCCTTCACGGAGCTGGAGTGGATCTCCTTGAGCCGGACCCGGCTGGCCTCGTCGAGAGGAGCCGCGCGCACCTCCTCCAGGAGCTGCTTGATCATGCTGCCGATGCGCATGACCTTGGCGGGCTGTTCCACCATCTCCGTCACCGGGATCTCGCGGGAGTCCTCGTCCCCGTTGCCGCCACCGAGTGCCATCCCGTCCTGGCCCACGACCAGGATCTGCGGGTTCTCGGGCGACCGTTCGTTCCTCGGCATCTCCATGCCGCCATTCTCTCGCACCCGTCCACCTCACCACCGTGGTGCCCCCCGTTGCGGCTGATCCACCTTTCCGAGCCGCCCTGACGGGCGTAGACCCATCGGCCGAATCAGACATGCCGGGCTTGTCGGTGAATGTGAGGCTGGTGTTCGTCGGCTCTGACGACTTTGTTCCAGGAGGTCACCGACGTGACTCCAAGGCCGCGATCCACCCCCCTCGGCGGCGTACGGCTCGCGCTCGTCCGCCTGCTGCTCGTCCTGGCGACGGTCCTGCTGCCGTACGGCACAGCCGTGGCGTACGACCCCGAGCCCGTGGTCGCCCATGACCCCGAGCCGTCGGACTCCGCCAGCGCCTCCGTCTCTCCCGAGCCGTCCCGAGCCGGAACCCTGGCCGGTGAGGGCCGGCTGAGGCCGGGACGGCCGCAGGGACCGGCGGCGGCCGTCCAGGGGCAGGGCGAGGACGAGGACGAAGACGAGCCCGGCGAGAAGACCGGTGACGCGAGTCCGGTCCCCACCTCGGCCCAGCCGACCCAGGAGGCCGGACTGAGGCCCACCGCGCCCCAGCCGCCCCCCGCCCACCAGGCGGTGGCTCACAGCGAGGACGCCTCCGAGCCTGTGCTGCACATCCTTCCGCTGGGCAGCGGCCTGGTCCTGATCGGCCTCGGGCTCGGACTCGCCTTCGTCGCTCTGCGGGTGCGCCGGAGCTAGGGCCTGTCCGGCGGATCCAGTCGCAGGACATCAGCGGTGACTCATCGACGCTGGTGAGCGGGGTGTGGTGCGTGCGGCTGCAAGGCGGCGGAGGCGTGGACATCAGCCGCTGCCGCGGCGGGCGACGCGGTGGGGGCACCCCCGGCCGAAGGCTGGGGGACGTCGGCGAGTGACGACAACGCCGCTGGCGTCCCCCCTCTGTGTCCCCCTCTGGGGGGAGTGCGTGCCACACCCCGCGTCTGCGGCATGTTCCGCCGGACAGACGCCCTAGGGGGCGACCAGGAGGACCTTGCCGATATGCCCGCTGGCCTCCACCAGCCGGTGGGCCTCGGCCGCCTCGGCCATCGGCAGCTCCCGGTCGACGATCGGCCGGACATGTCCGCCCGCGATCAACGGCCACACATGCTCCCGCACGGCCGCGACGATGGCCGCCTTCTCGGTGAGCGGACGGGCGCGCAGCGAGGTCGCGCTGATCGCGGCCCGCTTGGCGAGCAGCGCGGCGATGTTCAGCTCACCCTTCACCCCGCCCTGCATACCGATGATCGAGAGCCGCCCGTTGACGGCGAGGGCGCGCACGTTCGGGTCCAGGTACTTGGCGCCCATGTTGTCGAGGATGACGTCGGCCCCGGCGCCGTCGGTGGCCTGCTTCACCTCGGCGACGAAGTCCTGGTCGCGGTAGTTGACGAGGATGTCCGCGCCCAGCTCGGCGCAGAAGTCCAGCTTCTCCTTGGTGCCCGCGGTGACCGCGACCTTGGCACCGATCGACTTGCCCAGCTGGATCGCCATGGTGCCGATGCCGCTGGAGCCGCCGTGCACGAGCAGTGTCTCGCCGGGGCGCAGGTGGGCGATCATGAAGACGTTCGACCAGACCGTGCAGGCCACCTCGGGCAGCGCGGCGGCGTGCTTCAGCTCCACGCCCTCGGGCAGCGGCAGCAGCTGTCCGGCCGGTACGGCGACCTTCTGCGCGTAGCCGCCACCCGCGAGCAGCGCGCACACCTCGTCGCCGACCGACCAGCCGGAGACACCGGGGCCGATCTCGACGATCCGGCCGGAGCACTCCAGACCGGGATACACGGAGGCGCCCGGCGGCGGGTCGTAGAAGCCCATACGCTGCATGATGTCGGCACGGTTGACGGCGCTGGCCACCACCTCGACCAGCACCTCGCCTTCCCCGGGCACGGGATCGGGGACCTCGTCCCACACCAGCGCCTCGGGCCCACCAGGTTCGGGAATCGTGATCGCATACATGCGGCCGACGCTACTCCCCGCCCGGCCGCGCTCCCCGTCAGGCCCGGGGCAACGGTCGTATGTCGGGGGCGACCTTGGTGCCCGGGGAGGCCCGCACGATCGTGATCAGCCGGTCCGTCAGCTGAATGGTGCCGACGGCCGGGTCGTCGTAGCCGAGCACCCGGTGTCCGCGCAGGACGCTCACCACCAGGTCCGCCGTCTCGCGGGCTCTTGCCGACCAAGCAGCTCGAAGGCCGAGTGCCCCTGCGCCAGCACCGGGAACTACTCGTCGACACCGGATGGCTGTTCCTGCTCAACGCGTGCGTCCAGTACGACCGAGGCCAGCGTGAAGCCGCCAACCTCAGCAAGGCCGCAGCACTCCGGATCGGCGAGGAGGCCGGGCACGGCGAGATCAAGGCGTGGGCGTGGGAGATCGAGGCCTGGTTCGCCCTCACTCAAAGCCGCTGGCAAGACATGCTCAACGCCGTCGAGGCCGGACACATGGCCGACCAAACGCACTCCGTCGGCGTCCAACTCTACGCCCACAAGGCCCGCGCCGCCGCACGCGTGGGAGACGCCCGCCTGGTCCGCGACTCCCTCGACGCCGGCCGCGCCAGGCTGGACCGACTTCCCAGACCCGACCACCCCGAACACCACTTCATCATCGACCCCGACAAGTGGGACTTCTACGGGATGGACGCCTACCGCCTCCTCGGAGACGACGAGCGCGCCGCAGAAGCCCGCCTCACCCTCGGAGTCGCCGCCGCCCGAATGGGCGAGATCGAAGAAGCCATCGGCATGGGCACCACGGCTCTCTCAGAGGTGTCGTTGTAGCCGTCGTGGTCGGCGTAGACGATGAACGCGGTGGCGACCAGCACCAACAGGGCGAGTGACAGCCGTTTGCTGACCTGGCGGATCGGGCGCTCCACCACTTTCCTCGGGAGTTTCACCCGTTGGGTCACCAGATGTTCGTCCGCCTGGCGGCGATGGCGTCATGGCCCGGAAGTTTCACGTGAAACACACCGCGATCCCCGCGGCCGCCCACGGCAGGTCAAGAAGCTCCGTCTCCTCACCTCGCTGTGCCCCGCCCGGCGGTACGACCGCGAGCGCGTCGGCGGCGGCGATGCCACGGAGCATCGCCGGGCCGTTGTAGTGCAGCGGGACGGCCACATCGCCACGCAGGACGACCGGGATGAGCCGGGTGTCGTACGGGTGTCCGTGCGCCGCTTCCGCCAGGGGCAGCGCGTAGGGCTCGGGGGCCGGGTGGGCGGCGAGGGTGCGCAGCAGGGGTTCGGCGAGGGTGAGCAGACCGGAGACGGCGGCGAGGGGGTTGCCGGGGAGGCCGACGAGGTGCTGGTTCGGTTGGGTGCGGGCCAGCAGCATGGGGTGGCCGGGGCGGACCTTGACGCCGTCGACGAGGAGTTCGGCCCCGATGCGCTCCAGGGTGGGGTGGACATGGTCGACCGGGCCGGACGCGGTGCCGCCCGTGGTGACGATGAGATCGGCGCTGGACGAGGTGATCGCCTTGTACAGCGCCTTGGCGTCGTCGCCGAGCCGGCGTACGGCGGTCACCTCGGCGCCGAGCGCGCGCAGCCAGGGCGGCAGCATCGGGCCGAACGCGTCCCGGATATGACCCTCGTGCGGAAGTCCCTCGGTGAGCAACTCGTCCCCGAGGATCAGCACTTCGGCCCGGGGGCGGGGGACGACCGTGACGGTGTCGTACCCGGCGGCCGCTGCGAGGCCGAGGACCGCCGGGGTGACCAGGGTGCCGACGGCAAGCAACTGGTCGCCGCTGCGGCACTCCTGGCCGCGCGGGCGGATGTCCTGGCCGTGGACGACCTCACGGGTGGGATGCAGCCGGCCCTGGGTGTCGATACGGCCGTGTTCGCTGCGCAGCACCGCGGTGGTGTCCGCCGGGATCCGGGCGCCGGTGGCGATCTGTACCGCCTCGCCGTCGGTGAGTGGCTCGGGCTGTGTGTGCCCGGCCAGCACGCCTTCCTCGCGTACGTCCCAGGGACCGGGGCCCGCCACCGCCCAGCCGTCCATCGCGGAGGTGTCGAAGGAGGGAAGGTCGGTCAGCGCGTCCAGCGGGGTGGCCAGGGCCAGACCGAGGGCGTCGGCCAGCGACACGGAGACGGGGACCCGGCGGGCGCCGGAGCGGGCGGCACGGGCCGCGATCTCACGGGCCTGGGGCCAGGGGATGGCGTGATGCTGGTGCGCCGACCTACCGCCGTGGGCGTGCTCGCCCGGGGCGGCGGGCGGGGGCGTGTGGCCACCGGCGGTGTCCTCTCCGAACTCCCTGGGCTCCCTGGGCTCTCTCACGAGGGCGAGTGCCTCCTCGACGTCGAGATCGTCGTCGGTGCCCCCGGCGGACGCGCCGACCCGGGTGCCGGGGGCGGTCATCGGCCGGGCCCCGGGTCGGGGGCGGGCTTCCCGGAGGCGGACCGCTCGGCGGCGTTCGCCTCTTCTTCCCAGCGCAGAGCCAGCGCGGCGGCCTTGCGGGCCGCTTCGGCGACGGCTTCGGGGCCTCCCTTGCCCTGTGCGGCCGCGTAGCCGACGAGGAACGTGGTCAGTGGGGCGGCCGGTCGGGCCACGCCGTGCGCGGCGTCCCGGGCCAGGTCGAGCAGGACGCCGGTGTCGACGTCCAGGTCGATGCCCAGTTCGTCCTTGACTGCGGAGATCCATTCATCCAACACGTTCCCATGCTCCCTGATGCGTGCCCTGGCGTCGGCGATGTCGTCCCAGGTGTCGCAGTCGAAGGACGCGAGGGGGTCCGGGACGCGGTTGAGGTCGAGTGCGGCGGTCAGGCGCCGCAGGGGGAGGCCGGTGAGGCCGGAGCCGTCGGCTTCGGCGAGGGCCGTCAGGGCGTGGCGGAGCGACGCCGTGCGGTAGGCCGCGACGAGGGGCTGGTCTCTGCCCTCGGCGTCGGTGAGCAGTGCGGCGTCCGCGCCGGAGGTCTGCAGAGCCGACAACAGGTGCTCGACCGTTGCCACTTCGAGGAACGGGAGGTCTGCGGAGAGTACGACCACACGGTCGGCGGTGGTGTGGCGCAGGCCGGCGTCGAGGGCGGCGACCGGGCCGCTGCCGGGCGGGTCCTCGCGGGTCCAGCGCACCGGACGGGAGGTGGGGCGGGGGGCTGCCACGACGACGGTGTTCCGGGCGCCGGCGCAGGCCGTGAGGACACGGTCGAGCAGGGGGCGGCCGCCTACCCGGACGGAGGGTTTGTCGGCCCCGCCGAGGCGTCTCGCTGCACCGCCGGCCAATACGATCGCGTCGTAGGTCGGCGGCTCGGTGTCGGTCACCTTTCGAGTATGGGGGGAGGGTGGATCACTGGGAACCGACAGGGCCGGGTGAGACGGTTCAGAGCGTCCTGAGAAGTACGGCCGGCTGTTCCACGCAGTCCGCCACGTACCGCAGGAAGCCGCCCGCCGTGCCGCCGTCGCAGACCCGGTGGTCGAAGGTCAATGACAGCTGGACCACCTGGCGGACCGCCAGCTCGCCTTCGTGCACCCATGGCTTCGGGACGATGCGGCCCACTCCCAGCATGGCCGCTTCGGGGTGGTTGATGATCGGGGTGGAGCCGTCGACGCCGAAGACGCCGTAGTTGTTCAACGTGAAGGTGCCGCCGGTGAGTTCGCCCGGGGTGAGCGTTCCGGCATGAGCCGACTCGGTGAGGCGGGCGAACTCCGCGGTCAGGGCCTCGGCGTCGCGGGCGTGGGCGTCCCGGACGACGGGGACCACCAGGCCCCGGTCGGTCTGGGCGGCGAAGCCCAGATGGACATGGTCGAGTCGGACGATCTCACGGGCCTCGACGTCGACGTAGGAGTTCAGCTCGGGGTAGCGGGCCAGGGCTGCCGTGCTGATCCGGGCGAGGAGCGCGAGCAGGGAGATCTTGGGGCCCTTCGCCGCGTTCATCGCGGTTCGCGCGCGCATCAACTCGGTCGCGTCGGCGTCCACCCAGCAGGTCGCGTCGGGGATCTCCCGGCGGCTGCGGGAGAGCTTGTCGGCGACCGCTCCCCGAATGCCCTTGAGGGGCGTACGGGTGCCGGTCTGGGTGCTCGGCGCGCCGGCCGAGGCGTTCGGCGGACTGGGCGCGGTCTTGGTGGCGGTGGTGGCGCGGGCCGCGCTGACCCGCAGGGCGTCCTCGACGTCGGCGCGCAGAATCAGGCCGTCGGGGCCCGAGCCGGACAGCCGGCGCAGGTCAAGGCCGTTGTCCCGGGCGAGGCGGCGGACCAGCGGGGAGATCACCGGGACGGGGCCCTCGGTGACCGGGGGCGGTGCGGGCACGTGCGCGCGGGCCGCCGTTTCGACGACGGCTGCGGTCTTGCCGGCCATGCCATTTGCCTGCTCCGGTGCGGTGGGGCGGGCCCTGCGGCGGCGCGCCGGGGGTGCCCCGGTGCCGTAGCCCACCAGGACGTTGCCGGAGCCCTCCGCCTCGGGGACCGAGGTGGCCTCGCCGACGGCGACCGTCAGCAGCGGGGCGCCGACGGGCAGTTCGGTGCCCTCCTCGCCGAAGCGGGCGGTGACCACACCGCCGTAGGGGCAGGGGACCTCGACCATCGCCTTGGCCGTCTCGACCTCGACGACCGGCTGGTCGATCGCGACGACCTCGCCGACCTGGACCAGCCAGTTGACGATCACCGCCTCGGTCAGCCCCTCCCCGAGGTCGGGCAGTTTGAACTCCAGCACCTGTGCCATCAGCCCTCGGCCTCCCACTGCAGACGCGCCACCGCGTCCAGGATGCGGTCGACGCCGGGCAGGTGGTGGCGCTCCAGCATCGGCGGCGGGTAGGGGATGTCGAACCCGGCCACGCGCAGCACCGGCGCCTCCAGGTGGTGGAAGCAGCGCTCCGTGACCCGGGCCGCGATCTCCCCTCCCGGTCCGCCGAACCCGCCCGACTCGTGTACGACGACCGCGCGCCCGGTGCGCCGTACCGAGGCGCAGACCGTCTCGTCGTCGAACGGCACCAGGGAGCGCAGGTCGACGACTTCGAGGTCCCAGCCCTCCGCCTGGGCGGCCTCGGCGGCTTCGAGGCAGACCGGTACGGACGGGCCGTAGGTGATGAGCGTGGCGCTGCGCCCTGTGCGGCGCACCACCGCGCGGCCGATGGGTTCAACGTCCGTCGGGTGCTCGGGGTTCCAGGTGTCCTTGGACCAGTAAAGGCGCTTGGGTTCGAGGAAGACGACCGGGTCGTCGGAGGCGATGGCAGCACGCAGCAGGCCGTAGGCGTCGGCGACCGTGGCGGGGGTGACGACGTGCAGGCCGGGGGTGGCCATGTAGTAGGCCTCGGAGGAGTCGCTGTGGTGCTCGACGCCGCCGATGCCGCCGCCGTAGGGGATGCGGACGGTGATCGGGAGGGGCATCCGGCCCCGGGTGCGGTTGCGCATCCGGGAGACATGGCTGATCAGCTGTTCGAACCCGGGGTAGGCGAAGGCGTCGAACTGCATCTCCACGACCGGGCGCAGCCCGTACATGGCCATGCCGACGGCGGTGCCGAGGATGCCGGCCTCGGCGAGCGGGGTGTCGGTGCACCGGTCCTCGCCGAACTCCTTGGCGAGGCCGTCGGTGACCCGGAAGACCCCGCCGAGGGCGCCGACGTCCTCGCCCATGACGTGCACGGCGGGGTCGGCGGCCATCGCGTCGCGCAGCGCGCGCGTGAGGGCCTGCGCCATGGTGGCGGGCTTGACGGCGACGGTGGTCATCAGCGGCCGCCTTCCCGGTCGGCCTGCTCGGCTTCCAGTTCGGCCCGCAGCATGGCGCGCTGCTCGCGCAGTTGGGTGGTGGTCTCGGCGTACACCTGGTCGAAGAGGGCCATGGGGTCGAGTTCCGGGTCGCGGTTCATGTGCTCGCGCAGGTCGGCGGCCATGGTCTCGGCGGCTTCGCGCGCCTGCCGTGCGAAGTCCTCGTCGAGCAGTCCACGGTCGCTCAACTCGCGCTCCAGCAGCAGGATCGGATCGTGATCGCGCCAGGCGTCGACCTCGGCGTCGCCGCGGTAGCGGGTTGCGTCGTCGGCGTTGGTGTGGGCGTCGATGCGGTAGGTCACCGCCTCCACCAGGGTGGGGCCTCCGCCCTCGCGCGCGTGCCGTACGGCGTCGGAGAGGACCTCGTGCACGGCGGCCGCGTCGTTGCCGTCGACCAGGCGGCCCCGCATGCCGTATCCGACGGCCTTGTGGGCCAGGGAGGGGGCGGCGGTCTGCTTGTCGAGCGGGACGGAGATGGCGAAGCCGTTGTTCTGGACCAGGAAGACGACCGGGGCCTGCCAGACGGCGGCGAAGTTCAGCGCCTCGTGGAAGTCTCCCTCGCTGGTGCCGCCGTCGCCGACCATGGCGAGCGCGACCACGTCGTCGCCCTTGAGGCGGGCCGCGTGGGCGAGGCCGACGGCGTGCGGGAGCTGGGTGGCGAGCGGGGTGGACAGGGGGGCCACTCGGTGGGCGTAGGGGTCGTAGCCGGTGTGCCAGTCGCCGCGCAGCAGGGTGAGTGCCTCGACGGGGTCCACGCCCCGGGCGACGACCGCGAGGGTGTCGCGGTAGCTGGGGAAGAGCCAGTCGCGTTCCTGAAGGGCGAGCGCGGCGGCGACCTCGCAGGCCTCCTGGCCGGTGCTGGACGGGTAGACGGCGAGGCGGCCCTGTTTGGTGAGCGCGGTGGCCTGGGTGTTGTACCGGCGGCCGTGCACCAGCTGGGTGTAGAGCCGTCGCAGCAGCTCCGGGTCGGCCTTGGCGGCCGCCTCGGTCCCGAGGACGCGGTACGGCCGCTCGTCGGGCAGCAGGGGCGCGGGGTCCGTCCGGGGTTGCCAGGCGGGCGGCGGCGATGGGCGGTATGCGCCTCGCTGCTCCAGGACCGTCATGACGGCACCTCCTCGTGGGGGTGGCTGCGGGAGACGGATCGGCTGTGACCCGTCCCACCTACCGATTGTTCGGTCGCCGGCACATTTTGGCTACAGGCGGCTCCAGGCTGTGGACAAACGGTTCTCCACAGCCTGAAATGAACGCAGTACGTCCACGGCAGGAAGGCGGGGGGACATGCCACCTGAACAAATGGCCGAGGGGCCGCAGGACCGCGCCACGCTGCCGCCCGCGCGCCCGCTGGACGCCATTGATCAGGACATCCTGCAGATCCTCCAGGCGGACGGCCGGGCCTCGATACGGTCGGTCGCCGAACGTGTCCATGTCTCGCGCGCCAACGCCTACGCGCGTATCAACCGTCTCATCGAGGACGGGGTGATCCGCGGTTTCGGCGCCCGGGTGGACCATGAGCGGGCCGGCCACGGCACCTCCGCCTACATCACGCTGAAGATCGTCCAGAACACCTGGCGCACGGTGCGCGAGGAGTTGCGGCAGCTGCCCGGCGCCGACCACATCGCCCTGGTGGGCGGGGACTTCGACGTCCTGCTCCTGGTGCACACGCCGGACAACAGGGCGCTGCGCGAACTGGTGCTGACCCGGCTCCAGGCGATCCCCGAGGTGCTCAGCACCCGCACACTGCTGGTGTTCGAGGAGGAGGACCTGGAGCCGGGCGGCTGACGCCGGACGGCCCGGGTCAGGCCGCGCGGAGACCCGAGAACACCAGGCGCGCCACCGCGTCGGAGACCTCGCGCTCGCTCGCGCCGCGCCCGTCCGGGCGGTACCACTCCACGATCGAGTTGACCATGCCGAAGACCAGCCGGGTCGCGAGGCGCACCTCGATGTCACCGCGTACGTCCCCGTCGGCGGCGGCCGCCTTCAGCAGGTCGGCCACCCGGTGGTCGAAGTCGCGGCGCAGCTCCAGCGCCCGTCGCTCGGTGTCGGTGTTGCCGCGCACCCGCAGCAGCAGCGTGACGTACGGCAGCTCGGCGATCAGCACTTCCACCATGCGCCGCACGACGTGCTCCAGGCGGTCGGCGGCACGCCCCACGCGCGCCTGCTCCTCGTCGAGGATCCCGAACAGGCCGTCCAGGGCCCGGCTGACGGCCCGGCGCAGCAGTTCCTCCTTGCCGGAGACATGGTGGTAGATCGACGACTTGGAGATACCGGCGGCCTTGGAGAGATGCTCCATGGAGGTGCCGTCGTAGCCACGCTGGTTGAAGACCTGGACGGCCACCGAGAGCAGGGTCTCGGGGGTGTAGGTGTCGCGCTTGGCGGTGGTCATGAGGCGCCCTCCCGCTTCTCGGTGGCGTACGCGTGGCGGTAGAGCGCGAGGGAGGGCGCGTAGCGGCCGCTCGGGTCGCGCAGGTGCAGGTCGTCGAGGAGGTCGTAGGCGAAGTCGCGGCCGAGGCGGCGGCTCCACTCGAAGGGGCCGAGCGGGTAGTTGACGCCCAGGCGCATCGCGGTGTCGATGTCCTCCTCGGTGGCGACGCCCTTGGCGACGGCGTCGTGCGCGAGGTCCACGATCCGGGCGACCGTACGGGCGACGATCATGCCGGGGACGTCGCCGATGACGCTGACCTGCTTGCCGAGCGCCTGGAAGAGACCGATGGCCTCGTTGAGCGTCTGGGGCAGGGTGTCGTGTCCGGCGGACAGGGCGATGCGGGTGGCGCGGCGGTAGTCGAGCGCCAGGTCGAAGTAGACGACGTCCCGGAACTCCACCGAGGTCTGGCCGTCGGCGAGGACCAGCTGGCCGCCGCTGGGCAGCACCAGGCGGGTGCCGTGGTCCTCGTCGTCCTCGCGGACCTGGATGCCCGCCTCGCGGATCATCGCGAGCAGCTCGGCGGCCGGTCCCAGGCTGCCCTCGGCGACGACGTAGGGGGGCCGGTCGGCCGGCTCGGCGGTGTGCGGCTCGGGGCGCTCGGCGTCGTCCGCGTAGTCGTACCAGCCGTGTCCGGTCTTGCGGCCGAGGTGGCCGGCCTCGACGAGCCGGCGCTGGGCCAGGGAAGGCGTGAAGCGGACATCCTGGAAGAAGGCCTGCCACACGGAGCGCGTGACGGACTCGTTGACGTCCTGGCCGATCAGGTCGGTCAGTTCGAAGGCGCCCATCCGGAAGCCGCCGCACTCGCGCAGCACCGCGTCGATGGTGGCCGGGTCGGCGGCCTGCGCCTCGTAGACCGCGAACGCCTCGGCGTAGAAGGGGCGCGCGATGCGGTTGACGATGAAGCCGGGGGTGTCCGCGCAGGCGACCGGCGTCTTGCCCCAGGCGCGTGCCGTCTCGTACGCGCGCGTGGCGGACGTGACGTCGGTGGCGAACCCGGAGACGACCTCGACCAGCGGCAGCAGCGGGGCCGGGTTGAAGAAGTGCAGGCCCACCAGGCGTGAGGCGCTGCGCAGGGCGCCGCCGATGGCGGTCACCGACAGGGAGGAGGTGTTGGTGGCCAGCAGACAGTCGTCGTCGACGATGTCCTCAAGGGCGCGGAAGAGCTCCTGCTTGGCCTCCAGCCGCTCCTGGACGGCCTCCACGACCAGGCTGCAGTCCGCGAAGTCGGTGAGCTCCTCGGCGGGCAGCAGCCGCGCGCGGGCCGCGTCCCGGTCGGCAGCCCCCATCCGGTCCTTCTCGACGAGCCGGTCGAGACGGGCGACGATCGCCGCGGCAGCGTCCCCGGCCCGCCCGGGGACGGCGTCGTACAGCCGTACGCGATGGCCCGCGACGAGTGCGACCTGGGCGATGCCCTGGCCCATGGTGCCGGTGCCGGCGACCCCCACGGGGCTGCTGAGGTCGAGTGCTGTCATGTGCGCGATCCTCCCGCACGGGGTTTTCCACAGATGCGGCAGGCCCCCTTGTCCCGACCGATCGTTCGGTTACTCTAACTCTGTCCGGCCGTTTCTGCCCAGGTCATGAGCTCGAAGGGGAGCTCATCAGACGAGGAGTTGGTCCCGCATGACCGCCGAACTCACCGTGCACGAGCTGATCGCCAAGCACCGGCCCACCCTTGACCAGGCGCTTGAGGCGATCCGCACGCGCGCGTACTGGTCCCCCCACCCCGAGCACCCCAAGGCCTACGGCGAGCACGGCAGCCTGGACGCGGCGGCGGGCAAGGCCGCCTTCGACGCCCTTCTCGGCGGCCGGATCGACCTCGGCCAGCCCGGCACCGACGACTGGGTGGGCGGCGAGGTCTCCCCGTACGGCATCGAACTGGGCGTCACCTACCCGCACGCGGACGTCGACACACTGCTGCCCGCGATGAAGGCCGGCCAGCGCGCGTGGCGCGACGCGGGCGCGGAGGCGCGCGCCGTGGTGTGTCTGGAGATCCTCAAGCGGATCAGCGACCGCACGCACGAGTTCGCGCACGCGGTCATGCACACCAGCGGCCAGGCGTTCATGATGGCGTTCCAGGCGGGCGGCCCGCACGCCCAGGACCGCGGCCTGGAGGCGGTGGCCTACGCGTACGTGGAGCAGGTCCGCACCCCCGACACGGCCGAGTGGTCGAAGCCGCAGGGCAAGCGCGACCCGCTCGCGCTGACGAAGACGTTCAAGCCGGTCCCGCGCGGGATCGCGCTGGTCGTCGGCTGCAACACGTTCCCGACGTGGAACGGCTACCCGGGCCTGTTCGCCTCCCTCGCCACGGGCAACGCGGTGCTGGTGAAGCCGCACCCGCGCGCGGTGCTGCCGCTCGCCCTCACCGTGCAGGTCGCCCGCCAGGTCCTCACCGAGGCCGGCTTCGACCCGAACCTGGTGGCGCTGACGGCGGAGCGCCCCGGCGAGGGCATCGCGAAGACGCTCGCCACCCGCACCGAAGTCAGGATCATCGACTACACGGGCTCCACCGCCTTCGGCGACTGGCTGGAGGCCAACGCCCGGCAGGCGCAGGTCTACACGGAGAAGGCCGGCGTCAACACGGTGCTGGTGGAGTCCACCGACAACTACAAGGGCATGCTCTCCAACCTGGCGTTCTCGCTCTCCCTCTACAGCGGCCAGATGTGCACCACCCCGCAGAACCTGCTGATCCCCCGCGACGGCATCCGCACCGACGAAGGCCCCAGGACGTACGACGAGGTGGTCGCCGACCTCGCCCGCGCCGTCGACGGGCTGCTCGGCGACGATGCCCGTGCGAACGCGCTGCTCGGCGCGATCGTCAACCCCGACGTCAAGGCCCGCCTGGAGGCCGCCGCAGGACTCGGCGAGGTCGCCCTCGCGTCTCGCGAGATCACCAACCCGGAGTTCCCGGACGCGGTCGTGCGCACTCCGGTGATCGTGAAACTGGACGGGGCGCGGAAGTACTGGGAGGGGGCGGACGACGAGGCCGCGTACATGAGCGAGTGCTTCGGGCCGGTGTCCTTCGCGGTCGCCGTCGACTCGGCCACCGACGCGGTGGAGCTGCTGCGGCGGACGGTCCGGGAGAAGGGCGCGATGACGGTCGGCGCGTACACCGTCGACACCGACGTGGAGCGCGCCGTGGAGGAGGTCTGCCTGGAGGAGGCCGCGCAGCTGTCGCTGAACCTGGTCGGCGGGGTGTACGTCAACCAGACGGCCGCGTTCTCCGACTTCCACGGCTCGGGCGGAAACCCGGCGGCGAACGCCGCGCTCTGCGATGGAGCGTTCGTGGCGAACCGGTTCCGGGTGGTCGAGGTGCGCCGGGAGGCGTAGCACACACCCTTACGGGGCGCTCCAGTGGAACAGGGCCATGGCGACACTGGTCGCCAGGTTGTAGCTGCTCACCTGGGGGCGCATCGGCAGTCGCAGGAGATGGTCGGCACGCGCGCGTAGGTCCGTCGACAGGCCCGTTCGTTCTGAGCCGAAGGCGAGGATCGCGTCGTCCGGGAGCTTCGTGCTCCGGATGTCCTCGCCTTCCGGGTCCAGGGCGTACACCGGACCCCGCGGCAGCTCCGGCACCGCCAATCGCTCCACCGCCGTCGCGAAGTGGAGGCCCGCGCCGCCTCGTACGACCGTCGGGTGCCAGGGGTCGAGCGTGCCGGTCGTGATCACTCCCGTCGCCCCGAAGCCCGCCGCCAGACGGATCACCGCGCCCGCGTTGCCGAGGTTGCGGGGTTCGTCGAGGACGACGATCGGAGCTACGCGGGGAATTCGGGCCAGCTCGCGCAGGTTGGCCTCGCGGGACGGTCGTACGGCCAGGGCGGCCACGGCCGTGGGATGCGGGCGGGACACAAGGGACGCGTACGTCTCCGGCGCCACCTCCGTCAGCAGGGCGGCCAGCGCCTCCCGTACGTCCGGCGCCAGCTCGTCCGCCAGGGCCAGCGCAGCCGCACGGTCCGTGGTGACCGCCACCGGCGCCTCCGCGCCGAAGCGCAGGGCGTGTTTGAGGGCGTGGAAGCCGTCGAGGAGGACGGCGGAGCCCGCCAGCCGCGCCCAGTGGTTCAGGGGGTCGGTCATGCCCCGAAGCCTACGCGGGGCTGTTCGTCCGCCTCCGGGGAGCGAGGGGGTAGCAGTGCGGGGGCGCCGCGCCGGAAGACTCGGGCACGCGCGCGTGCCGCGCGGCCGCCGAGCTGGAGCAGGAAGGCCGTCGGCAGGAAGACCGAGTCCGCCGCGATCATGGAGAGGGAGAAGAAGGGCAGGCCGAGGACGACCGCGATCACCGCGTGCTCGGTCATCATCGCGGCCAGCAGCAGGTTCTTGACCCGGCGGTTGAACAACGTGAACGGGAAGGCGACCTGGACGATGACCGTCCCGTAGGTCACCAGCAGCACCAGCGTGCCGCTGGCGGACAGCAGGTCGGCGAGGGCCGGCCAGGGCGAGAAGTAGTCCAGGTGGAGCGGGTAGTAGACGGCGGTGCCGTCCTGCCATCGTGAGCCCTGGATCTTGTACCAGCCGGCGGTGGCGTAGATCAGGCAGGCCTCGGCCATGATCACGAACAGGGCGCCGTTGTGCAGAATGTCGGCGATGACGTCCAGCAGGATCCGCGGCTCGGGTGTGCGCGCCCAGCGGCCCACCGCCCACCACAGGGCGGCGCCCGCCCAGGTCGCCCACATGAGGGCCGGCACCAGCCAGCCACCGCCGGAGCGGCCGGTGAGGGCCGCCACGGCCAGCAGGACACCGGACACCGCCCACAGCGCCGGTCCGACCCGGTCGGTGACCGGCTTCTCGTCCGCACGCGCGCGTGCCGCCCGGCGCGCGTCCAGGGACCACACCTGGCCGCAGCGTGTGAACACGAGGTAGAAGGACATCAGGTGCAGCACGTTGTCGCCGCCGTCGCCCATGAAGACGCTGCGGTTCTGCAGGGACAGCACGCCGACCATGAACAGCAGGGACATGGTGCGGGTGCGCCAGCCCACCAGCAGCAGGGCGCTGGAGAGGACGGCCAGGAAGTAGAAGATCTCGAAGAAGGCCCGGCCGTCGAAGGACAGCAGCGCCGTGAAGGCGTGGTTGTCGGCGGTCAGCTGCTGGGCGAGGTCGAAGCTCCAGGGTCCGTCGGGGCCGTACAGCTCCTGCCGGTGCGGGTACTCGCGCAGCAGGAACAGCAGCCAGGTGGCGGCGAAGCCGATGCGTACGACGGCCGTCTGGTACGGGCCGAGGGCGGACTCGGTGACCCGGGCGATGGCACGGGACAGGCACACGGCGAGGCGGCTCATCGCACACCTCCGTCGGCCTCGTCAGCCGTGGCCGTCCACCAGGGCAGCACCCGGTAGACGGGGGTGTCGGAGACCTTCTCGCCGCTCCAGTCCGGCGGGGGCACGTTGGTGGTGCTGGAGCGCACCTGGACGCGCTCGATGGTGCCCTTCTCGCTGGTCGCGTCGCCCTCGTACATGCGCATCACGACGATCCGGCGCAGGTACTGCTCGGAGAGGGAGCCGCGCAGGCCGATCGGGCGGTTGTCGGTGCCGTGCGTGCTGACGAAGAAGTCCCAGGCCCGGCGCAGCTCGTTCTGCACGGTGTGGCTCGGCAGCAGGCTGCCGTCGATGGCCTTGCCGTCCTGGGCCGACAGGTCGTTCCAGCCGGTGGTGGTCGTGGTGCCGTCCTGCATCCGCACGTCAGCGCGCACCTGTACGGCGATGTTCTGCTGCAGCGGGTTGGGCGCGAACAGTTTCCAGTTCTGCTCGAACTCCGGGTACACCCACTCCTCGATCGCCTTGCCGTGCTGCTTCGTCACCGTGTTCGCCGGCGCGACGCTCAGGAACACCATCCCGAGGTGCACACAGGCGGCGACGGCGACCAGGGCCAGGGCGAGGGCCGCACCCACCTGGTAGCGGGGGGAGAGGGCGGCGACGCCACTGCGGGGCGGGGCGGAGGGCTCCTGTGTGCCGGGGGGCGGCTGCTCCGGACGCGCCTCTCCCGCCGGCACCGGATCCGGACGCGTCCCGCTCGGACCCTCCGGCCCCTTCCGGGCGTCCGAGTCCCCGTCGTATGCGTCCATGCCGCCCCGTTCCCCGAAACCACCACTTCGCCCGGAAGGCCCATTCGGGGCCGGCCGGTGTGCCGCTGTCCGGCACTCGCACGGAACGGTACTCAGCACCGGCCGCCGGGCGCAGCCCCGGGGACCGGCCCGAGGGCGTGGCCATCACCACTCCGGCCGGGCGCGGCGACGGTCCCCGCAGCGGTCCCCCGGGGCCGACGACCGAGTCACGGCAGGTCGTACGGCGGCCCGGGCGGTGCGTGAGTCCTGCTCGGCGAGTTGTCCACAGGCCGCGCCGAAGGTTTTCCACAGCGGTTGAACCCGTGGACTTCCGCCCTCGAAACTGTGGATCTGCCCTGGAGCCGGGCGTAGCAGCGAAACCGACCCGGGGCCAGGAGCAGGAGGTGCGGCACAGGCGTAGGGGGTGTGGCAGGTGGATCAGGCGTTCACGGACCGGGCGTGGAGCATACGGCGGACGGCGTCGGAGCGTTCCAGAAGGGTGTTGCGGACCACGGGGGCCGCTTCCTGGGCCGCCTGCTGGGCCTTCTCGACGTAGGCGGAATCGATGGCGTACGGCGGGAAGAGCCGGGAGGTGTAGACCATCGCCGGGATCATTCCGCCCTGGTCCAGCTGGGGGACCGCGGCGAGGTAGCGCTCGGCGTAGGGGGCGAACAGGGCGTCCTGGCCGGGGCGCCAGAAGGCGTCCGCCACCGCCCTGACCGACTGGACGGGCACCGTGCGGTCCACGGCCAGCCGCTGCCAGACCTCCGTCTTCGCGGCCGGGTCGGGGGAGGCTGCCCGGACCGTGAGGGCGCGGACCCAGGCATCTGGGTCGGGGTCGCGTGCGAGCAGGGCGGCGGACTCGGCGGCGACGTCACCGCCGAGTTCGGCCTCGCGGACGAGGGCGCGCCAGCGCAGGTCGATGTCGTCACCGGCCTGGTCACGGAGCCAGGCCAGGTCCTCGGCGCCGGTCGCGGTGCGGGCCAGGCCGCGCAGGGCCACCTGGCGGCGGCCCGGGTCGCCGGCGAGCTGTCGGCAGGCCTTGGCAGCGGCCTGGGTCAGCGCGGGGCGGTCGGCGTCCGGGGCCCAGAGTTCGGCGATGTCGGTGACGAGGGTCAGGTAGGGCTCGATCACGGCGTCGGACCTCTCTGCGGCGAGGACGGCGGTGAGGCACCGTCCGGCCTCGGCCGCCGTGGCCTCGCCGGCCGTGAGCATGTCCCAGACGGTGGCGGCGGCCACGCCCCGGGAGATGGCCGTGGGCAGCTGGGCCGCCGTGCGGAAGAGGGTCTCCCGGGTGGCGGGGTCCGGGCGGGTGGTGGCGAAGGTGAGGTCGTCGTCGTTGATCAGGAGGAGGTCGGACGTGGCAGGGAGGCCGGTGACGGGGGTGCGGGGCTCGGTGACCTCGACGCGGACCAGGGCGGTGCGTTCGAGGGCGTCGCCGTCGCGGTCGTACGCGCCGACCGCCAGGACCTGCGGGCGCGGGGTGCCGTCGGCGACCAGGGTGACCGTGTCGCCGTCGTGCTCCAGGGTGAAGCGGTCGGTCCCGGCGGTCTCCAGCCAGGCCTTCCGCCAGGGGGCGAGGTCCCGGCCGCTCGCCTCGGCGAGGGCGTCGATCAGGTCCTGGAGGGTGGTGGTGCCCCAGGCGTGGCGGGCGAAGTAGGCGGCCATGCCGATGCGGAAACGGTCCTCGCCGACATAGGTCATCAACTGCTGGAGGACGGAGGCGCCCTTGGGGTAGGTGATGTTGTCGAAGATCGACGCGGCCTGGGCGACATCGTGGATGGGCTGGTGGATCGGGTGGGAGACCGGGCCCTGGTCGGAGAGGTAGGCCTTCAGCTTGTCGCCGGCGAGGTGGCCCGCCCAGACGTCGGTGTAGCGGGTGGCGCCCTCGGCGGCCCAGTGGCAGGCGAACTCGGCGAAGGCCTCGTTCAGCCAGAGGTCGTCCCACCAGCGCATGGTGACGATGTTGCCGAACCACATGTGCGCCATCTCGTGCAGCAGCACGAGCGCGAGCAGCTCACGCTCGGCAGGTGTCGGCGTGGCCCGCCGCAGGAAAATGTCCGACCAGGTCACACAGCCGTAGTTCTCCATCGCGCCGCCGAACTCGGGCATGAACACCTGGTCGTACGTGCGCTGGGGGAAAGGCATCGCGAACGCCTCGGCGAAGAAGGCGAGGCCCTGGCGGGTGAGGGTGAAGATCTCGTCGGCGTCGCGTTCCAGGACCTCGGCGAGCGAGCGGCGGGCGAAGATGCCGAGGTCGTGGCCGTCGGCCTCGCGGCGGATCTCGTGGAAGGGGCCCGCATTGACGACGGTGTTGTAGACGGACAGCGGCGGAGTGTCCGGGAAGACCCAGCGGCGGGCCGCGCCCTGCTCCTCGACGCGCGGGTCGCCGGAGTTGCTGAGGACGGTCCAGGCGGCCGGGGCGGTCACCGTGAAGGCGTGCGGGGCCTTGAGGTCGGGCTGGTCGAAGCAGGCCCAGACGAAGCGGGCCTCGTCCGGTTCGAAGCTGGCCCAGACGTACACCTCGCCGTCGGCGGGATCGACGGCCTTGTGGACGCCCGGGCCGGCCGTGGTGTCGGCCTGGACGCTCTCGACGCGCAGCACGTTGTGCGCGGCCAGGCCGGGCAGCGGGATCCGGCCGTCGTCGCTCGGGGTGAGGGGGGTGCCGTTGAGGGTGGCGGAGCGGACCTCGGCCGCGCAGTCGACGAAGGTCCCGGCGCCCGGCTCGGCGCAGCTGAAGGCCACCGTGGAGACACACCGGATCTCCGGTCCGCCGGGCAGGGCGGTGAGGTCGATGTCCACGTCGTACCGCTCGACCGTGATCAGCGCGGACCGGCGCTCGGCCTCGGTACGGGTCAGGCTTCGGATCCCCATGTGTCCTCCCTCGTGTGTCCGTCCCCCGTCGGCGGGCAGCGCGCGTCAGCCTACGACGGAAAGAGCTGGTGATCGCAGGGGTTTTCGGTTCCCTTCTTCTAGAACCTGTTCTATCTTGACGGACCGTCAGATCAGCGGACGCGCCGGGAGGACAGGATCGTGGACTTCACCTTCACCGAGGAGCAGCTGGCGGCGGCCGAGGCGGCGCGCGGGGTGTTCGCCGGGGTGGCGCCGGACGCGGTGCCGAGCCCCGCGCTGACCACCGGCGCCGTGGCCGAGCACTTCGACCGGGAACTGTGGGACCGGCTGGCGGCCGCGGACCTGCTCAGTCTGCTGCCGACCGAGGAGTACGGCGGAGCGGGTCTGGACGCCATCACGCTCTGCCTGGTGCTGCGGGAGTCGGCGAAGGTACTGGCCCGGGTGCCGCTGCTGGAGAACAGCGCGGCCATGGCGGCCGTTCAGACCTACGGGGAGGAGGAGCTGAGGGCACGGCTGCTGGCGCGGACGGGTCGCGGTGAGCTGGTGCTGACCGTCGCCGCGAGCGGGCGCACCGGGCACGACCCGGCCGAGCCGGCGGTGACCGCGCGACCAGAGGGTGACACGTGGGTGCTGGACGGGGTGCAGACGGCGGTGCCGTGGGTGTACGACGCCGATCTCGTCGTCGTACCGGCGCACACCGACGGCGACCGGAGCGTGCTGGCGCTGGTGGCGCCGTCAGGTGACGGGGTCGCGCTCGCCGAGCAGGTGTCGACCAGCGGGGAACGGCTCGGTGAGCTGCGGCTGGAGTCGGCGCGGGTGGCGGGACGGGATGTGGTGACGGCGGAGGGGGCCTGGGAGTGGCTGCGGGAGCTGCTCGTGACCGGGACGTGTGCACTGGCGCTCGGGGTGGGCGAGCGGGTGTTGCGGATGACCGGTGAGTACGCGGGGAAGCGGGAGCAGTTCGGGCATCCCATCGCCACCTTCCAGGCCGTCGCCGTGCAGGCCGCCGACCGGTACATCGACCTTCGGGCCATGGAGGCGACGCTGTGGCAGGCGGCGTGGCGGATCGCCTCCGGCGCGCCCGGCGCGTTGCCGGCGGCCGGGGATGTGGCGGTGGCGAAGATCTGGGCGGCCGAGGGGGTGCGGCGGGTGGTGCAGACCGCGCAGCATCTGCACGGGGGGTTCGGGGCCGACACGGAGTATGCGCTGCACCGGTATCACGCCTGGGCGAAACAGCTCGAGCTGGCCCTTGGGCCGGCGGGGGCCTACGAGGAGGCGTTGGGGGATCTGCTTGCTGCGCATCCGTTGGGATAGCGGCGAGAAAGGGAGGATCGGGGCGGTTCCGTCGTGCCGGATCCGCCGGCCGGTGTGCGCTGGTCGCGCCCACGCGGCGGTAGCCGCGGATCGAAAACAACCCCGCGCCCCTTGCGGGGCGCTTCCGATACGGGACTTCAGATGACGAAACCCGGCTCGCCCGCGTCCGTCACGACCTCTCGGCCCGCCGCCTGCCACACCTGCATGCCGCCGTCCACGTTCACCGCGTCGATGCCCTGCTGGGCCAGGTACATCGTGACCTGGGCCGAGCGGCCGCCGGAGCGGCAGATGACGTGGACGCGACCGTCCTGGGGAGCGGCCTCGGTGAACTCGCCGTAGCGAGCCACGAACTCGCTGATCGGGATGTGCAGGGCGCCCGCGGCGTGGCCCGCCTGCCACTCGTCGTCCTCGCGGACGTCCAGCAGGAAGTCGCCGTCCTTGAGGTCCGCGACCTCGACCGTGGGCACACGCGCTGCGAAGTTCATGGCTCCGACGCTACCCGACCGCTACTCCTGGGCGAGCAGCGCGGCCAGCTCCGTCTCCCGGCCGACCACGTCCTTGGAGAGCTTCTCGGCGATCTCGTCGAGGAGGCTGTCCGGGTCGTCGGGGGCCAGCCGGAGCAGGCCGGCGATGGGGCCTTCCTCCAGTTCCTTGGCCACGAGGGTGAGCAGTTCCTTGCGCTCGGCGAGCCATTCGAGGCGGGCGTACAGCTCCTCGGCGCGGCTCGGCTTGCGCTCGGGCGGGACCGGGCCGGCCTCCCACTCCTCGGCCAGCTCCCGCAGCAGGGCCTCGTCGCCGCGGGCGTAGGCCGCGTTGACCCGGCTGAGGAACTCCTCGCGCCGCGACTGCTCCGCCCCCTCCTGCACCAGGTCGGGGTGGGCCTTGCGGGCCAGCTCGCGGTAGAGCCGACGGGCCTCCTCGCTGGGCCGCACCCGCTGCGGAGGCCGTACCTCCTGCTCGGTGAGCATCGCGGCGGCCTCCGGGAACAGGCCGTTGCCGTCCATCCAGCCGTGCAGCAGTTCCTCGACGCCGGGGATGGGCAGGACCCGGGCCCGGGCCTCCTCGGCGGCGCGGATGTCCTCGGGGTCACCGGTGCGGGCGGCCTTCGCCTCGGCGATCCGCGCGTCCAGCTCTTCGAGGCGGAGGTAGAGGGGGCCGAGCTTCTGCTCGTGCAGGCGAGAGAAGTTCTCGACCTCGACACGGAAGGTCTCGACCGCGATCTCGTACTCGATCAACGCCTGCTCGGCGGCCCGCACGGCCCGCTCCAGGCGTTCCTCGGGCCGCGGTGCCTCAGACTGCTCAGCTTCCGGGGTCGTCACCCGACCAGACTAGGGCCTGTCGTCCTCGGGGGTGGCCGCCACCCACTCCGCGACCAGATCACTGCAGGCCACGACAAGGGTTCCGGGGCGGCAGGCCAGCTCATGGGTGCAGCCGCCGGGAGACGGGAGGATCTCGTCGAGGATCACCTCGCCGAGCGAGGTCAGATCGCAGGCGCCCAGGATGTCCGTCTGGAAGCGGGAGACCCCCGAGTAGCGGACGACCAGGTCCTCGTCGTGCTCGAACCGGTTGTGGTGGAAGCGATTGGGGCGGAAGCGGATCTCGATGTCGTCGGGGGCCGTGCGCCGCATGTCCAGCGGGCGCAGGTCCTTCACACAGCGGTGGCCGCCGAGGTCGTAGTGACCCGGGTCGGTGGCGAAGGCGCGAGCGCCGGGCGGCAGGTCACCGGCGAACTCCGGCAGCCGCGCCAGGTAAGGGCTGGGATCGATGAAGACCGGCCCCACGCCCTCGCTGCCGTCAACGAAGACCGGCCCCACGCTGTCACCACCGTCACCGAACACCGGCCCGAGGCCCTCGCCCCAGACCCCACCCCCACCCCCACCCTCACCCTCACCCTCACCGATGACGACGTACTTCACTCCAGCACCTCAGCACCCCTCACCCGGCGGTCACACCCCGAGTTCCGCAGCGATCCGCCCCGCCCGTACCGCGGCCACCAGTTTCTCGTGGTCCGCCTCCGTGCGGTCGGCATAGGTCACCGCGAACGCGGCGATCGCGTCGTCCAGCTCCTCGTTCTTGCCGCAGTAGCCGGCGATCAGACGGGGGTCGGCGCCGTGTGAGTGGGCGCGGGCCAGCAGGGCGCCGGTCATCCGGCCGTAGTCGTCTATCTGGTCGGGAGACAGGGCGGTCGGGTCGACGCTGCCCTTGCGGTTGCGGAACTGGCGGACCTGGAAGGGACGGCCGTCCACCGTGGTCCAGCCGAGCAGGATGTCGCTGACCACCTGCATCCGCTTCTGCCCGAGGACCACCCTGCGGCCCTCGTGGTCGACGGCGGGCGCCTCGAACCCGGCCGTCGCCAGGTGCGGGACGAGCGCGGACGGGCGGGCCTCCTTGACCTGGAGGATCAGCGGCTCGCCGCGATGGTCGAGGAGCAGCACGACATACGACCGGGTGCCGACACTGCCGGTGCCGACTATCCGGAAGGCGACGTCGTGCGGGGTGTGCCGGGAGAGCAGCGGGTGGCGGTCCTCGGAGAGCGTGGTGACGTAGTGCTCCAGCGCCGCCACCACCGCTTCCGCCTCCTCGTCCGCGACCCGGCGCAGCACCGGCAGGGCGTCGACGAAGCGGCGCCCGCCGTTCTCGGTGGGCTCGGTGGAGCGGGCCGCGAACCGGCCGCTGGTGTTGGCGCGGGCCTTCTCCGAGACCCGGCGCAGGGTGCCGAGCATGTCGTGGGCGTCGGAGTGGGAGACCAGTTCCTCGTCCGCGATGGCGTTCCACGCGTCCAGCACCGGGAGCTTCGCCAGCAGGCGCATGGTGCGGCGGTAGGCGCCGGCCACGTCACCCGCCGCCTTGCGGCACACGTCCTCGTCGGCGCCCGCTTCCCGGCCGGCCAGCACCAGGGAGGCGGCGAGCCGCTTGAGGTCCCACTCCCAGGGGCCGAGCACGGTCTCGTCGAAGTCGTTGAGATCGATGACGAGGTCGCCGCGCGGGTCGCCGTACAGACCGAAGTTGGCCGCGTGGGCGTCGCCGCAGATCTGGGTGGCGATCCTGGTCATCGGGGTGCGGGCCAGATCGTGCGCCATCAGGCCGGCCGAGCCGCGCAGGAACGCGAACGGGCTCGCCGCCATCCTGCCGACCCTTATCGGGATGAGTTCCGGGATCCGGTCGCGGTTGGACTCCTCGACCGCGCTCACCGCGTCGGGCCGGGAGCCGTCCAGGTCCAGGGCGGCATGGCTGCCGCGCGGCACGGCCGAACGCAGCGCCTTGCCCTCCTCCTTGGGCGAGCCCTTCGCAGGCCACTGCGCAAAGCCCTTCGGCGAGGGCAACTTGCGCGCCCCGGCCGTCGTCGCCTCTTCCAGTCCGGTCACGTCGACCGCCTCCCCCGTGCTCCACACCCGCACACGCACGAACATCAACTCGTGGAAACGGTACAGGTGGGGGCTGAAACCACATGAGGCCCTGTGGACAACTTCCGCGTATTCGGATGGAGGTGGCAGCCCTTGTCGCGTATCTCCGGGATCAGGCCCTCAGACAAGCCGGCACCGCCGGCACTCTCCGATGTGTCTCCTGTGCCGGCGGCAGGTCCAGCTTCGTCAGGATCCCCCCGATGTGCTTGCCCACCGCCGCCCCCGAGATCACCAGTTCGCGGGCGATCGCGCCGTACGAGATCAGCTCGGGGCGCGCCCCTCGCGCCGCCGGCGAGGTGGTGGTCAGCGGGACCTGGGCGAAGCCCGGCCAGAGCGTGCGCACGAACCGCGGCAGCGTCACGGTCGTCGGCACGGTCACCGACCGCGGCTTCGAGCACACCGTCTTCTACACCGACGCCCGGGCCGCGCAACTCCAGCCCCGCAGTGTGCAGTTGGCAACAGACGCCGATGTCACGGCCGTACGGAACGCGGTGCGGGGCATCCCGGGCGTCAAGGCCCTCACCGGCGACGACCGCCGCTACGCCGACCCGGACCCCGACCGTGACCGGGAGGCGCTGACCGCGCTGAACGCCCTGTTCAGCACAGCCGGCGGGGTCGCCGCCTTGGTGTCGGTGTTCGTGGTGGCGTCGACGTTCGCGTTCGCGGTCGTCCAGCGCCACCGCGAGTTCGGTCTGCTGCGGGCCGCCGGGGCGACGCCCGGGCAGCTCCGCCGGACGGTGGCAGCCGAGGCCCTGCTGCTCGGGGTGGTCGCCTCGGCGACGGGCTGTGTGCTCGGCCGGTACGGCGCACCCCACCTCGTCCGCTGGACGGTCGACGGCGGACTCGCCCCGGGCTGGTTCGAGACGGGTGACGCCGTCTGGCCGTACTGCGCGGCCTTCTCGACCGGGGTGCTGGTCGCGCTGTGCGCCTCCCCTGGCCGGCGCCGGCCACCACCACCGCCGTCTGCGCGGCCCTCGCGGTCCTGGCCACCACCGCATCGGCCGCCGTGGCCACCCGGAAACCGCACCCGTCCACCCAGTGGTCCGCCCAGTGAGAGACACCTCACACCGACAGGAAAATCACACCGCCGCCCCGGGCCGAGGCGCCTTGCGCCCGCCCCCATGAACCACAACGGCACAGCAAAAAGACCCACCGTGACAACGATGGGTCTTTCGCCTCTGTGTGCGCGAGGGGGGAGTTGAACCCCCACGCCCTTGCGGGCACTGGAACCTGAATCCAGCGCGTCTGCCTATTCCGCCACCCGCGCATTGGGTGTGTCCTCCGGTTCCGGCCCCGTTTCTGGCGGCCTGGCCCCTTCCGACACGCAGAACACTAGCACGTGGGAAGGGGTGGGTTCACATCCCTTGTCTCCGGGCAGCGCTCACCTGAAGCTCACGTACCGAGCAGTCGGCGTTCACGTATCAACCTCGTACCGGTCGGGGCCATCTGTCCAGGAGACGGATCAGGTCCACAGTCAGGTGCGGGACACTGGTCATGGCCCACCTCTACGATCCTTGGCAGAAGAAACGCCGATCCTTGACAGGAGAAGCGTGCCGAGGAGTTCGAAGGGGGGCCGCTGGGGGAACCGGCTGATTGCCGGGCGCGTAGATACGATCAGTGAGCAGTAGCGGTGACGGCAGGCCGTACGGGCAAGGCGACAGAGGAGGTGCCCTGTGGGAGTCCTGAAGAAGTTCGAGCAGCGTCTCGAAGGTCTGGTCAACGGCACCTTCGCGAAGGTGTTCAAGTCCGAGGTCCAGCCCGTGGAGATCGCCGGTGCGCTGCAGCGCGAGTGCGACAACAACGCGACCATCTGGAACCGCGACCGGACGGTCGTACCCAATGACTTCATCGTCGAGCTGAGCGCTCCCGACTTCGAGCGGCTCAGCCCCTACTCCAGGCAGCTCGGCGACGAGCTCGCCGGGATGGTCCGCGACTACGCCAAGCAGCAGCGCTACACCTTCATGGGGCCGATCAAGGTAAACCTGGAGAAGGCCGAGGATCTCGACACCGGCCTGTACCGGGTGCGCAGCCGCACCCTCGCCTCCTCCAGCAACCAGCAGGCCGCCCCGGAGCGCGCGCCCGCGGCCGGCGGCGCCCCGCAGCGACCGGGCGGCTACGGCTACCCGCCGTCCGCCGCGGCCCCGCCCATGCCGAGCGCACCGCCCCCCGCCGCCCCGCAGCGCCCCGGCGCCTACGGCTACCCGCAGCCGGCCCAGCCCGCCGCCCCGCGGCCCGCCGGACCCTCCGGGCCCGTCGGCGCCGCGGCACCCGGCTCCCGAACCCGCTACTGGATCGAGATCAACGGCACCCGCCATCAGATCTCCCGCGCGACGCTCGTGCTGGGCCGCAGCACCGAGGCCGACGTGCGGATCGACGACCCCGGCGTCTCCCGCCGGCACTGCGAGATCCGGACCGGAACGCCCTCGACGATCCAGGATCTCGGGTCCACCAACGGCATCGTGGTGGACGGGCAGCACACCACCCGCGCTACGCTCCGCGACGGCTCGCGGATCGTCGTGGGCAGCACCACCATCATTTACCGGCAAGCCGAAGGGTGAAGCGGGGGCAATGTCAGAGCTGACCCTCACGGTCATGCGGCTGGGTTTCCTGGCCGTTCTGTGGCTGTTCGTGATCGTGGCCGTACAGGTCATCCGCAGCGACCTGTTCGGTACGCGCGTCACCCAGCGCGGATCGCGTAGGGAAGAAGGACGCCGGCAGCAGCCCGCTGCCCGGCAGCAGGCCGCGCCCCCGCAGCAGCGCGGCCAGCAGCCCGCCGCCGGCGGCGGCCGCCGGCGCAACGCCCCCAGCAAGCTCGTCGTCTCCGAGGGCACGCTCACGGGTACGACGGTCGCCCTCCAGGGACAGACCATCACCCTGGGCCGCGCCCACGACTCCACGATCGTGCTGGACGACGACTACGCCTCCAGCCGCCATGCCAGGATCTACCCGGACCGCGACGGCCAGTGGATCGTCGAGGACCTCGGCTCCACCAACGGCACATACCTGGACCGGTCCCGGCTGACGACCCCCACACCGATTCCGCTGGGCGCACCGATCCGCATCGGCAAAACCGTCATCGAGCTGCGGAAGTAGTACGAAAATGAGCGAGCGGAGCGAGCACGCAGCGGCGGACCGGACGCCGGTCCTTTGCGCGCTCCCGACCGGAGGGTGGGCACCGTGCGGATGTACCCGGAGCCGACGGGCGAGGTGCGCATGAGTCTGTCACTGCGCTTCGCCGCCGGATCGCACAAAGGCATGATCCGGGAGGGCAACGAGGACTCCGGTTACGCCGGTCCCCGCCTGCTCGCCATCGCCGACGGCATGGGCGGCCAGGCCGCCGGTGAGGTCGCCTCCTCCGAGGTGATCTCCACCCTGGTCACGCTCGACGACGACGTACCCGGCTCCGACATCCTCACCTCCCTCGGCCACGCCGTGCAGCGCGCCAACGACCAGCTGCGCGCCATGGTCGAGGAGGACCCCCAGCTGGAAGGCATGGGGACCACCCTCACCGCCCTGCTGTGGACCGGCCAGCGGCTCGGCCTGGTGCACGTCGGCGACTCCCGCGCATACCTGCTGCGGGACGGACAGCTCACGCAGATCACCCAGGACCACACCTGGGTGCAGCGGCTCGTCGACGAGGGCCGGATCACCGAGGAAGAGGCCACCACCCACCCGCAGCGCTCACTGCTGATGCGTGCGCTGGGCAGCGGCGACCACGTCGAGCCCGACCTCTCCATCCGCGAGGTCCGCGCGGGTGACCGTTATCTCATCTGCTCCGACGGGCTCTCCGGGGTCGTCTCCCACCAGACCCTGGAGGAGACCCTCGCCAGCTACCAGGGACCGCAGGAGACCGTGCAGGAGCTGATCCAGCTCGCGCTGCGCGGCGGCGGCCCCGACAACATCACGGTCATCATCGCGGACGTCCTCGACCTGGACACCGGAGACACCCTCGCCGGGCAGCTCTCCGACACCCCGGTCGTGGTCGGCGCCGTCGCCGAGAACCAGCACCACCTGCACGACAACGGCATCATGCAGACCCCGGCAGGCCGGGCCGCCAACCTCGGCCGCCAGGGCCACGGCCACGGCGGAGGCGGCGAGTTCGGGCCGCCCGGCTCGGGCGACACCACCGGATACGTCCCGGCCGGCAGCTTCGACGACTACACCGACGACGACTTCGTCAAGCCCCGCAAGGGCCGCAGGTGGCTGAAGAGATCCTTCTACGGCATCCTCGCCCTCGCCGTCATCGGCGGGGGCCTGTACGGCGGTTACCGCTGGACGCAGACGCAGTACTACGTCGGCGCCAACAGCGAGCACGTCGCGCTCTACCAGGGCATCAGCCAGGACCTGGCCTGGGTGTCACTGTCGAAGGTGGAGACGGACCACCCCGAGATCGAACTCAAGTACCTGCCGCCCTACCAGCAGAAGCAGGTCAAGGCCACCATCGCAGAGGGCGGCCTCAAGGACGCCCAGTCGAAGGTCCAGGAGCTGGCCGTGCAGGCCTCGGCCTGCAAGAAGGAGTCGGAGCGCACCGCCGCCGCGTCCAAGACCAGCTCCAAGGCCGGCCAGGGCAAGGCCGGAGGCACCACGGGAACCACCAAGGCCTCTCTCACGTCCAAGGCCTCGCCCACACCGTCGAACTCGGCGTCCTCCACGGCGTCACCGTCCCCGTCCCCCTCAGCGACCCCCAGCCCCGGCCCCACCCTCTCGGAGGATGAGCAGAAGGTCGTCTCGCTGTGCGGTAAGCAGTAGCAGGCAAGCCGTGAGAGGCCCCGTCACACGATGAGCAGTACTACCAACACGTCGACGAACCACACGTCCACGATCGGCTCCATCGGCACGCCGAGCCGGCGCAACACCGAGCTCGCGCTCCTGGTGTTCGCCGTCGCCATCCCGGTATTCGCCTATGCCAACGTGGGCCTGGCCATCAACGACAAGGTCCCGGCCGGACTGCTGAGCTACGGCCTGGGCCTCGGCCTCCTGGCCGCCGTCGCCCACCTCGCCGTCCGCAGGTTCGCCCCCTACGCGGACCCGCTGCTGCTGCCGCTGGCCACCCTGCTCAACGGCCTCGGCCTGGTCGTCATCTGGAGACTCGACCAGTCCAAACTGCTGCAGTCCATCCACGTCGCCGGCGGCAAGGCCACCAACCAGCTGCTGTACACCGCGATGGGCATCGCCCTGTTCATCGTCGTCCTGATCTTCCTCAAGGACCACAGAGCACTCCAGCGCTACACCTACATCTCCATGGTGGCCGCGCTCTTCCTGCTGCTGCTCCCGCTCGTCCCCGGCCTCGGCGCCAACGTGTACGGCGCCAAGATCTGGATCCACGTCGGCAGCTTCACCATCCAGCCCGGTGAGTTCGCGAAGATCGTCCTCGCGGTGTT
Source organism: Streptomyces sp. NPDC111744 (assembly GCF_055634995.1). Classification (NCBI taxonomy): domain Bacteria; kingdom Bacillati; phylum Actinomycetota; class Actinomycetes; order Kitasatosporales; family Streptomycetaceae; genus Streptomyces; species Streptomyces sp. NPDC111744. The sequence continues at coordinate 273,126 of NZ_JBVKCG010000004.1, read as the reverse complement.
CTTCGCCGGCTACCTGATGGTCAAGCGGGACGCCCTCGCGCTCGCCAGCCGCCGCTTCATGGGGCTGTACCTGCCGCGCGGCCGCGACCTGGGCCCGATCCTGGTCGTCTGGTTCATCTCGATCCTCATCCTGGTGTTCGAGACCGACCTCGGTACCTCGCTGCTGTTCTTCGGAATGTTCATCATCATGCTGTACGTCGCCACCGAGCGGACCAGCTGGATCGTCTTCGGTCTGCTGATGTCGGCGGTCGGCGCGGTCGGCGTGGCCAGCTTCGAACCGCACGTCCAGCAGCGCGTCCAGGCCTGGCTCGACCCGATGAAGGAGTACACGCTCTCCCGGCAGGGTGTCGTCGGCCACTCCGAGCAGGCGATGCAGGCCCTGTGGGCGTTCGGCTCCGGCGGCACCCTCGGTACCGGCCTCGGCCAGGGCCACTCCGAACAGATCCGGTTCGCCGCCAACTCCGACTTCATCCTCGCCACCTTCGGCGAGGAGCTGGGCCTGGCCGGCCTGATGGCGATCCTGCTGATCTACGGGCTGATCGTCGAGCGCGGTCTGCGCACCTCCCTCGCCGCCCGCGACCCCTTCGGCAAGCTGCTCGCCGTCGGCCTCTCCGGCGCCTTCGCCCTCCAGGTCTTCGTCGTCGCCGGCGGTGTGATGGGCCTCATCCCGCTGACCGGTATGACGATGCCGTTCCTCGCATACGGTGGTTCCTCCGTCATCGCCAACTGGGCGCTCATCGGCGTACTGATCCGCATCAGCGACACCGCCCGCCGCCCGGCCCCGGCGCCCGCCGCCAACCCCGACGCCGAGATGACCCAGGTGGTCCGCCCCTCATGAACAAGCCCCTGCGCCGGATCGCGATCTTCTGCGGCCTCCTGGTCCTCGCCCTGCTGTTGCGCGACAACTGGCTCCAGTACGTCAAGGCCGACACCCTGCGCCAGGACCCCGCCAACCGCCGGGTCACCATCGCCCGCTACGCCACGGCACGCGGCGACATCATCGTCGACGGCAACCCGATCACCGGCTCCACCGCGTCCGGCTCCTCGGGTATCAACGACCTGAAGTACAAGCGCACCTACAAGAACGGCCCCATGTGGGCCCCGGTCACCGGCTACGCCTCCCAGGCCTTCGGCGCCAACCAGCTGGAGTCCCTCGAGGACGGCATCCTCACCGGCAACGACGACCGGCTCTTCTTCCGCAACACCCTCGACATGATCACGGGCAAGCAGAAGTCGGGCGGCAACGTCGTCACCACCCTCAACGCGGCCGCCCAGAACGCCGCCTACAACGGGCTGAAGAAGCAGGGCGGCAAGGGCGCCGTCGTCGCCCTGGACCCCGCCACGGGCAAGATCCTGGCCCTGGCGAGCTACCCCTCGTACGACCCCTCCGCCTTCGCCGGCACCTCGGACACCGACGCCCAGGCCTGGAAGAAGCTCCAGAAGAAGTACGACCCGAACGACCCGATGCTGAACCGGGCGCTGCGCGAGACCTACCCGCCGGGCTCCACCTTCAAGGTCGTCACCGCCGCGGCCGCCCTGCAGAACGGGCTGTACACCTCCGCGGACCAGGCCACGAAGTCACCGCTGCCGTACGTCATGCCGGGCACCACCACCGAGCTGAAGAACGAGGGCAGCATCCCCTGCAAGAACGCGACCATGCGGATCGCGCTGCGCTACTCCTGCAACACCGTCTTCGGCAAGATCGGCGCCGACCTCGGCAACGACAAGATGCTCGCCGAGGCCAAGAAGTTCGGCTTCGACTCCGAGCAGTTCACCCCGGTCCGCTCCAGCGCCTCGGTCTTCTCCGACAACATGAACCAGTCGCAGACCGCCCTGTCCTCGATCGGCCAGTACAACACCGCCGCCACCCCGCTCCAGATGGCCATGGTCGCCTCCGCGGTCGCCAACGACGGCAAGCTGATGAAGCCGTACATGATCGACAAGCTGCAGTCGTCGAACCTCGACACCGTCTCCCAGACCGACCCGCAGGAACTGAGCCAGCCGCTGTCCTCCTCCAACGCCCAGATCCTCCAGTCGATGATGGAGACGGTCGTCAAGCAGGGCACCGGCACAAACGCCCAGATCAACGGTGTCACCGTTGGCGGCAAGACCGGTACCGCCCAGCACGGCGTGGAGAACAGCGCGAACCCGTACGCCTGGTTCATCTCCTACGCCAAGCTCCCCGACGGCAGCAAGCCGGTCGCGGTCGCCGTGGTGATCGAGGACGACCAGGCCAACCGCGACGACATCTCCGGCGGCGGCCTCGCGGCCCCGATCGCGAAGAGCGTGATGGAGGCGGTCATCAACTCCAAGAAGTGACCCCGCCCGCCACGGCGCTCCGGCGCCACCGGACGTGACCCCGCTCACGTCCCCTTCACATCGGTGCACGTTGACATACCGGTCCTGTATCGGGTTACGGGCTTGGCCAGGTCACACAAACACAGCCGGGTACGGTAGGCCCGGACGGCAGCCTCCGACCGCACACCCGTGCCGGTCGGGACCGACGGAGAGGGCTGGTAGGGAACTATGGAAGAGCCGCGTCGCCTAGGCGGCCGGTACGAACTGGGCCACGTGCTCGGTCGCGGTGGCATGGCGGAGGTCTACCTCGCCCATGACACCCGGCTCGGCCGCACGGTGGCGGTGAAGACGCTGCGAGCGGACCTCGCGCGCGACCCGTCCTTCCAGGCCCGGTTCCGCCGGGAGGCCCAGTCGGCCGCCTCGCTCAACCATCCCGCGATCGTCGCGGTCTACGACACGGGCGAGGACTACATCGACGGGGTCTCGATCCCGTACATCGTCATGGAGTACGTAGACGGCTCGACGCTGCGTGAGCTGCTGCACTCCGGGCGCAAGCTGCTGCCCGAGCGCGCGATGGAAATGACCATCGGCATCCTCCAGGGCCTGGAGTACGCGCACCGCAGCGGCATCGTCCACCGTGACATCAAGCCGGCCAACGTCATGCTCACGCGCAACGGCCAGGTCAAGGTCATGGACTTCGGCATCGCCCGCGCCATGGGCGACTCCGGCATGACCATGACCCAGACGGCCGCGGTCATCGGCACGGCCCAGTACCTCTCCCCGGAGCAGGCCAAGGGCGAGCAGGTCGACGCCCGGTCCGATCTGTATTCGACCGGTTGCCTCCTGTACGAGCTGCTGACGGTACGGCCGCCCTTCGTGGGCGACTCCCCGGTGGCCGTCGCCTACCAGCACGTCCGTGAGGAACCGCAGCCCCCGTCGGTGTTCGACCCCGAGATCACGCCAGAGATGGACGCCATCGTCCTGAAGGCCCTGGTCAAGGACCCGAACTACCGCTACCAGTCGGCCGACGAGATGCGTGCCGACATCGAGGCGTGCCTCGACGGCCAGCCGGTCGCCGCCACCGCGGCGATGGGTTCGGTGGGCTACGGCTACCCGGACGACCAGCAGACGACGGCCCTGCGCTCGGACGCCGGCGCCACGACGATGCTCCCGCCGATGAACCCGGACGACGGCGGCTACGGCTACGACGAACGCCCGGACCGCCGCCGCCAGCAGAAGAAGAGCAACACCTCCACGATCCTGCTCGTGGTCGCCGGCATCCTGGTGCTGGTCGGTTCGATCCTGATCGGGAAATGGGTGGTCGGCGGCGGCGGCGCGGACAAACCCTTCGCCGTCCCGAACTTCGTGGGCTCGACCTACTCGGACGCCCAGAAGATGGCCGACAACTCGGGACTGAAACTGGCGGAGCCCACCCGCAAGCCCTGCAGCAACGCTCCCAAGGGCAGCGTCTGCTCCCAGGACCCGGCCCTCGGCTCGGACGTCAACAAGGGCGACACGATCAACCTGGTGGTGTCGACGGGCGCGCCGAAGGTAGTGGTACCGAGTGTCGTCGGCCAGAACATCGACGACGCCAAGTCGACGCTTGAGGGCGACAAGTACAAGTTCGTCGTCAAGACGAAGCAGCGGACTTCCGGGGAGGACCCCGGCACCGTCCTGGACCAGAATCCAGCCCTTGGCGCGGAGGTCCAGAAGGGCTCGACGATCACCCTCACCGTCGCCAAGGCCGAGGAGAAGGCCACGGTCCCCGATGTCACCGGCAAGAGCTGTGCCGACGCCCAGGCGGCGATGACGGCCGCCAACCTGGTCGGCAACTGCACCCAGGTGAACACCACCGACCCCAACCTGGTCAACAAGGTCGTCTCGACCGACCCTCAGGCCAACAGCCAGGTCAAGAAGAACTCCACGGTGAACATCCAGATCGGCCAGGCCCAACAGCAGACGCCGGTGCCGGAGGTACGGGGCCAGACCGTGGCCCAGGCCAAGCAGACCCTGCAAGCGGCCGGATTCACCAAGATCCAGTTCAACGGCAACCCCAGCGACGACGCGATCGTCACCGGCGAGGACCCGCAGCCCAACACCCCCGAGAGCGACCCGGGCAACACGACGATCACCCTCACCACGACCGGCGGCAACGGCAACAACGGCGGGAACAACAACGGCGGTACCAACTTCTTCGGCGGTACCGGCGGCTGACGCCCCGGTCACCACGGCGGAACCCAAGCTCCCATACCTGAGTTCCCTCATCGCTCGTTCCCTTCGGGACGAAGAGGTCATGGGTTCAAATCCCGCCACCCCGACAGCCAAAACAGCAGGTGAGTCACCTACCGATTTCGGTACGTGACTCACCTGTTTCTGCTTGCGTGTCTATCTGGGTGGCTACCGCTTTCTGCGCGCCTACGACCGCCGTTTCTGCGCGCCGAAGATCCCATCCATGACCACAGCACCGGTCTGGATCACGGGCCGGATCTGCTTCCGATAGACCTCCTCGGTGACAGCAGTCCCGGAGTGCCCGACGAGCCGAGATCTCCTCCAGCCGCACGCCCCGGTCCGAGAGCAGCGACACAAAGGTGTGCCTTGTGTCCGCAGAGGCCGTGTGCAGTTGGATCCGTCAGCACGGCGGCTTGAGCTCTCGTGGCGACTCCGGCTGGTACGACGCAGCCCGTGAGCGTGACCCGGCCGCGCTAGGTGTTCTGTCTCGGGAGGTTGTGGACGGGTGAGCCAGGTCTCGGCTGAGGGATCTTGAACAGGTGAGGGCCTTCCGGTTCGGTGTGGATTGCCCGTACTCAGGAGGCCCTCGTGTCCTACCGTCCCGCTGACGCCGACCGGCAGGCCGCGTCTGCCCGGTGTGTCGTGGACGACGACTGGCCCGTGCGCGGGCCGCGGAACGCTGCCAGGTCAGCCACACCACCGCGGCCTGCTGGGCCGGCCGCTACCGGCAGCTGGGCGCGACCGGTACGCACGATCGCTCCAGCCGCCCTCACCACAGTCCCCGCCAAACACCCACCGCGGTCGAACAGCAGGTCGTCCGGCTGCGCCGCGAGCACCTGATCGGGCCTGTGCGCAGCAGGGCTTGACCACATGGGGGGGTATCCGGTCAATCCCAGTTCGCATGTGATCGCTGCGGTGCCACAAGCGCCGCCGTGCGCGAGCGAGGCGAATCGACCTCATGGCCAAGCTCTGCGATGTCTGCTGGAACAGCATCGCCAACGAGATGGCCGAAGTCGACGGGGCCACAGCCGCCCCGCGACCCGATCCCGATCCCGACGACGCGTCATGGATCGATCCACCCAGTTGCCCCACACGTGGAGCATTGGTCGGGATATGTCCCACGAACTACGATCGTCGGGTCAGCCTCGCTGTGGTGGAACTGCCCGCCAAACGCAAGGGGGTCTGTCAGCGCAGTTCCTTCGGCGGTGTCCGCTTGCCACGCGACACCATAGTCAGACGAGAGTTCCCCATCCGATCGTGTCTTCCTATGTCATGACTCGTTGATCGGGTGGGGTGGAAAATCTGTTCGCTGCCCCGGCCGTATGGTCACGACGAATAAGGGGGCAGAACATGATCGACCAAACAGCACTGCTGGAGTCCCAGGCCCTACGCAGCAGCGTGCTGGACCGGACCGACGTCCTCACAAGGTGAAGGCTCTGTCACTGCTGCCGAACGGGATGCATGTGACTACGGCGATGATGGCGGCGTACTTCGAGGTCACCGTCGAGGCAGTCCGGCAGCTCGCCAAGCGCCACCGAGAAGAGCTGGAAGCCAGCGGCATGGTCGTGCTGCGCGGCTCTGAACTGCGGAAATTCGAGAGTGACAACTTGTCACTCTCGCTGGGAAGTTATCCACAGGCCCGGCGGAAACTCACCGTCTACTCCCGCCGAGCCATCCTCAACATTGCCATGCTCCTCCGCGACAGCGAAGTCGCACGTCAGGTACGCGTCTACCTCCTCGACATGGAGTACCTCGCCCGGGCACAGCCTGTGGATAACCCCGCCCTGACAAACCTCCGGGCCCTCGACGACCGCATCGACCAGCGCATCACCCACATCCTCGGCAAGACCGTCGCGCCGATGTTCAACGCCCTCATCGCCTCCGCAGGCGAACACCGCCACGAGCTGATCGAGCTCCGGCAGGACATCGAGCACGTGGAACGCAGGCTGTGTCAGCACCATCGGCGTATCAGCTTCCAGGAGGAAGGGCGCGCACCAGAAGTCGCCGCAGCGCTCAAGGGCATGACCTGGCAGGCACTCGAACGGCACGTCGCCGATCTTCTGCGTCGCGACGGCTGCATGGACGTCGTCGTGCGACAGGCCCACAGGGACCGGGGCATCGACGTTACGGCCCGGACCGCTGACGGACGCACCGTGGCCGTCCAGTGCAAGAACCACACAAGTCGCCGCTCCATCCGCAGCGCCGACATGCAGAAGTTCGCCGGTGCCGCACGAGCCGTCGCCCCCGCAGATATCGCTCTCTTCGTCGCCACATGCAACTTCAGTGCCGAAGCTCAGGCCATCGCCAAACTGAGCGGCATCGTGATGGTGGATCGTGACGAGTTGGCGGCGTGGAGCTCCGGAGCGCCCCTCAAAAGCCTGAGGTAACCCGAGCAACAAGGCCCGAAGTCGCAAGTCGTAGTTGCGGCTTCGGGCCTCCGCCATGCTAGGGGATCGAGTCGCCGTCAGCAGCTCAGCCGCGGAGTTCCTTCGGCGGAGTCCGCTTGCTGTCCACCTTGTCCACCCGCACCAACTCGCCCCACACCACGTACCGGTACCGGCTCGTGTACACCGGTGTGCACGTCGTCAGGGTGATGTAGTGGCCCGGCTTGGTCCTGCCGGACTCCTTGGGGACCTGGGAGAGGACCTTGACGTTGTACTTCGAGGTCTCGGGGAGGATCGAGTAGGCCTTGTAGACGTACCACTTGTCCCGTGACTCGAAGACGATCGGGTCGCCGACCTTCACCTTGTCGATGTTGTGGAACTTCGCACCGTGGCCGTCGCGGTGGGCGGCGAGGGTGAAGTTGCCGGTCTTGCCGGTGGTGGGGAGCATCGCCTTCGCGGGGTCCGTGTAGTAGCCGGCCACACCGTCGTTCAGGACGTCCGTCGACGTGCCCTTCTCGACCAGGACCTCACCGTTCTTCATCGACGGCACATGCAGGAACCCGATGCCGTTCTTCGTGTTCAGCGCACCCGGACCGGTGTCCTGCTGCGCCCAGGTGTCACGAACCTTGTCACCCTCCCGGTCCGCCTTGCGGTCCGCTATGACGTTCGTCCACCAAAGCGAGTAGACGACGAACAGGCCCAGTACCAGGCCCGCCGTGATGAGGAGTTCGCCGAAAACGCTGACCACCATCGCGAACGGGCCGATCGACCGACGGCCCGGCACGGGCGCCGCGTCCGGCGCGTCGGTCTGTTCTTCGGTGTCGTCCGCGGTCGCTGCCACTGTTTTCTCTGCCCTTACTCGACGAGCGCGTCTGGCTTGCCCTTGCTGCGCGGGCGTTCCTCGACCATCTTGCCCCACACGATCAACCGGTACTTGCTGGTGAATTCCGGTGTGCAGGTGGTCAGGGTGATGTACCGGCCCGCCTTGGTGAAGCCGGAACCCTTCGGGATCGGATCCAGCACACTCACATTGCTCGGCGACGTCACCGGCAGCATCGACGTCACCTTGTACACGAAGTACTCGTCCTGTGTCTCGACCACCACCGCGTCACCGGCCACCAGTTTGTTGATGTACCGGAACGGCTCACCGTGCGTGTTGCGGTGCGCGGCCAGGCCGAAGTTGCCGGTCTTGTCCTGCGGCATCGCGGTCTTCAGCGCACCCTCGCCGTAGTGGCCGACCATGCCCTTGTCGAGGACATTCTTGTTGCTGACACCCTCGGCTATCGGAGCCACCACATCCAGCTTGGGAATGTGCAGGATCGCGAAACCCTGCCCCGGCTCGAAGACACCCGGGGCCCGCTTGCCGCTCGCCCAGTCCTGCTGGAGGCTGCTGGCCTCCTTGCCCGCCTGGGCATGGGCGCGCACGTTCGTCCACCACAGCTGGTAGGTGACGAACAGCAGCATCAGCACACCGGTGGTGATGAACACCTCGCCTATCGCCCGGCTCGCCACGACGGCCGGACCCGGCTTGCTCAGCCGCGCCTGCCGACGGGCTTCGACCCGGGAGAGCGGCCGCCCCGGCGGGCTGTTCTCCGGCGGTGCCGTCTCCGATGCGCCACCATGACGGCCACCACGCCGCTTGGCTGCCTTTCTGCGGGCCGCTCGGCCACCCGCTGGGAGTCCAGAGGCAGAAGAGGCTGCCGTGCCCGCAGAAGCCGATACGGGCGGCGGATCGGGGATCCTCAGCGCCACGGTCTCGTCGTCCATCGACGGGAGATACGCCGTGTCCCCGAGTGCACTCGACCCCCCGTACGGCTGACGCCCGTACGAGGTGTCGGTCTCGCGCTCGGGGCGCAGCGCGGTCACGCCGTGGCCCTGCCCACCACCGGGGCGAGCCCCACCGACCTCGCCACGGCCCCCTGGTCACCGCACTCCACCAGCCAGTTGGCCAGCATCCGGTGCCCGTGCTCGGTCAGCACCGACTCGGGATGGAACTGCACACCCTCGACCAGGAGTTCACGGTGTCTGAGACCCATGATGATCCCGTCGTGGGTACGGGCCGTGACCTCCAGCTCGGCCGGGACAGTGGCCGGCTCGGCGGCAAGCGAGTGGTAGCGGGTCGCCGTGAACGGCGTCGGCAGCCCGGCGAAGACCCCCACGCCCCCGTGCTCGACCAGCGAGGTCTTGCCGTGCAGCAGCTCCGGCGCCCGGTCCACCACACCGCCGTACGCCACCTGCATCGACTGCATGCCGAGGCAGACGCCGAAGACGGGGACGCCGGTGGCCGCGCAGTGGCGGACCATCTCCACGCAGACGCCCGCCTCCTCCGGCGTGCCGGGGCCCGGCGACAGCAGGACGCCGTCGAAGCCGTCCTGGGCGTGCGCCGTCGACACCTCGTCGTTGCGCAGCACCTCGCACTCGGCGCCCAGCTGGTACAGGTACTGGACCAGGTTGAAGACGAAGCTGTCGTAGTTGTCGACGACGAGAATCCGCGCGCTCACTGGTTGTTCACCGTCACATCGTTGAAGGGCAGCAGCGGTTCGGCCCAGGGGAAGACGTACTGGAAGAGGACATAGACCACGGCCAGAACCAGAACGAGTGAGATCAACGCCCTCACCAACACGTTGCCCGGCAGATGCCGCCAGATCCAGCCGTACATGCCGTCCCTTCCGTTCCACCACGGCACCAGAATCCCGCCGTACTGCACCAGACTAACGGCGCAGCGCCCTGGGTTTGCCGGACTCAACGGGCTGTGTGGAGTCCAGATGTGCCCAGACGATCAGCCGATGGCTGTGCCCCCACTCCGGATCGCACGTGGTCAGCGTGAGATAGCGGCCTGGACGCGTATACCCCGACTTACGTGGCACAGGGTCGATCACTTCAACGTCCGTCGGAACTGTTTTGTAGGGGCCTTTGTCGATCCGATACGTGAACCAGGTCGTACCGTCCGTCAACACGATCGCATCGCCCCGGCGCAGCTTCGGGAAGTCGAGGAACGGATCACCGTACGTGCGCCGGTGGCCGGCGACCGCGAAATTGCCCTCCTGGCCCAGCCGGGCGGTACGGGCGTAGTGGGCGAGGCCCTTCTTCAGCACATCGGTGCCGGTGCCCTCCAGGACCGGCTTGTTCCACGTGAAACCGAACCGAGGGATGTACATGATCGCGAAAGGCCTGCCGTAGCGATACGCGGCGGGCTCGGCCGGGGCGGCGCTCGCGGACGCCTCCGCCGTCGGGTGCACCGTGGCACTGTCCGACCACTGCCGCTGTAACTGGTCGATCTGGTCGTGCATCACACTGTCGGCCTTCACGCCGGTCCAGAACAGCACATACACGACGAAGAGGACTATGAGCGTGCCGACGGTGATGCAGAGCTCGCTGACGGTCCTGACGATCACGCGCACCGGCGGCTCCAGAGACAACGAGCGGCTTACCCCACAGGCTTCGCGTAGTGCAGATCCACTGTGCCCGAGTAGCCCGGCAGAGTCACCGTCCCGTCCTCGGTGACTTTCCAGCCGAGGCCGTACACATTGACGTACACCATGTAGTTCTGGATCGCCTCCGAGCCCGCGAGCGCCTGCTGCATCTTCGCCGGGTCCCCCACCGCCTGGATCTTGTACGGCGGTGAGTACACCCGGCCCTGGAGGATCAGGGTGTTACCGACACAGCGCACCGCACTGGTGGAGATCAACCGCTGGTCCATGACCTTGATGCCCCGGGCCCCGCCCTGCCACAGGGCGTTCACCACGGCCTGCAGATCCTGCTGGTGGATGACCAGGTAGTCGGGCTGCGGCTCGGGATAGCCGGGAAGCTTGGCCGTGGCGTTCGGCGGGGCGTCGTTCAGCGTGACGGTGATCGCCTCGCCGGTGAGCTTCTGCGTCCCGGCATCCTTCTCCAGACCGGAGAGCTGGTCGTCCTGTGCCTTGCTGGACCCGTCGTCGCGCTCGGCGAGCTTCTCGTTGCGGTCACGCGAGCCCGCGTTGGACGCGTCCAGCTCCTTGTTCTTGCGGCTGCGCTCCTGGATCAGGTCGGACAGCTTCAGCAGATTGTCGTCCGAGCGGATGTCGGTGCCCTTGGCCGTGTTGAAGCTGGTGAAGAAGAGAAGTCCGGCCAGGGCGAAGACACCCACGGTGAGAATCCGCACCGGCCGGAAGCCACCCTTGCGGGCCGGGTCCGAACCCGTTGATCCGGTCGCGTTGGAGTCGGCAGAATTGGTCAACGTACCCTTATCTCCTTCGGCGCCGCTGAAGCACTACGCTAACGGACGCCCGGGGGAGCGGTCAGTGCGCCCTTGCTGTCCCCTTGTACGCTGCTCCGAGCCCGACCCAGTTACCTGCGCGGCCACGCAGCGCATCGACAGGAGAGACCCTCGTGCCGAAGTCACGTATCCGCAAGAAGGCCGACTACACGCCGCCCCCGGCGAAGCAGGCGACCGCCATCAAACTGACCAATCGCGCGTGGGTCGCGCCGGTGATGTTGGCCATGTTCCTCATCGGGCTGGCCTGGATCGTCGTCTTCTATGTCACCGACGGTTCACTGCCCATCGACAGCCTGGGCAACTGGAACATCGTCGTGGGCTTCGGCTTCATCGCGGCCGGCTTCGGCGTCTCGACGCAGTGGAAGTAGCTCTGCCCAGGGTTATCCGCTGAGTTATCCACAGGCCTGTGTATGGACCTGGGGAAAAGAAGACGATCTGTGGATAACCCGTAGGGCGTTGACGCCGGTACGACTACCACAACGCCCTTCGCCTAACTGTTCGCCCCCTGCCTGACCTGCGTAAACGCGAGTGAGGGACAGGGGGCACAGTTGTGCACGCACCCTGTGCACAAGATCCGCCACCGACTGTGGACAACGGTTCGGTATCGGTGCGGCGAGCCGCCGTGAACAGGCTCAGGTGAGCTGAGCGGTTCTGATCACCGTCAGGACGACGGCCACGACCAGGACCAGCGCACAGGTGCCGTACTGGATGAGGTTCCGCCGCTCGCGCGGGGCGTGGACCATCGCGTAACCGGTGATGACACCGGCGACCAGGCCGCCGATATGGGCCTGCCAGGCGATACCGCCGCTGAAGGTGAAGATGAGGTTGATCACCAGCAGGGCGATGATCGGCCGCATGTCGTAGTTGAGCCGGCGGATGAGCACCGCGGTCGCGCCGAAGAGGCCGAAGATCGCGCCGGACGCGCCGAGCGAGGGCTGGTTCTGGGCGGCCAGCAGATAGGTGAGGGCGCTGCCGGCCAGGCCTGCGACGAAGTAGAGCGTGATGTACCGGGCGCGGCCGAGGGCGGCTTCGAGGGGGCCGCCGATCCACCACAGGCTGAGCATGTTGAACGCGATGTGCATGGGGTTCGAGCTGTCGTGCAGGAACATCGCGGTCAGCAGGCGGTAGTACTGGCCCTGTGCGATGCCTTCGATGTCGCCGTACTGCGGGAACCAGGCCTGGCCGATCAGTTCGAAGCGGTTGGTGAAGCTGTCCCCGACGGAGAGCTGGACCAGGAAGACGGCGATGTTGATGCCGATCAGGATCTTGGTGAGCAGCCGTGGGTCGGCGGTGATGGTGCCGCCGGCGATGGTGCGTGGCCGGGAGTCGGCCGGGGGTGGGCCGCTCTGGCCGGTGGTGGTGCCGCGTACGCACTCGGGGCACTGGAAGCCCACGGAGGCGCTGACCATGCACTCGGGGCAGATGGGGCGCTCGCAGCGGGTGCAGCGCACGCCCGTCTCCCGGTCCGGGTGCCGGTAGCACATGGGCAGGCTGTGGGCGTCGCGCGCGCTGCCTGCCGCCTGGTCCTCCATGGGGTCCCCTCGCTCGTCGTGGGCATTGCTCTGCCCCGCACATCCTTACGGACGAGCGGGGCGTTTGGTTCCCTTGGGGCGCTTCCTTTTGGGCGCTTCCCTGGGTGTTTCCTTGTTTGGATCAGTTCTCGCGCTTCTCGACGACGACCGTCTCGACGAGGACGTCGTTCTCGGGCCGTTTGTTCGGTCCGCTGACGGTGACGGAGGCGATCTTGTCCACGACTTTCTGGCTGTCCGCGTCGACGACCTCGCCGAAGATTGTGTGCTTGCGGTTGAGGTGGGGCGCGGGGTTGACCGTGATGAAGAACTGGGAGCCGTTGGTGCGGGGGCCGGCGTTGGCCATGGCCATCAGGTAGGGGCGGTCGAAGCGGAGGTCGGGGTGGAACTCGTCCTCGAACTTGTAGCCGGGACCGCCGATGCCGGTGCCGACCGGGTCGCCGCCCTGGATCATGAAGCCGCTGATCACTCGGTGGAAGATCGTGCCGTCGTACAGGGGGTCGGTGGAGACCGTGCCGGTGGCCGGGTGGGTCCACTCACGCTCGCCCTGCGCCAGTTCTACGAAGTTCTTGACCGTCTTCGGCGCGTGGTTCGGGAAGAGCCGGACCTCGATGTCGCCGAGGCTGGTCTTCAAGGTGGCGTAGAGCTGCTCGGCCACGGTCCGCCTTCCGTTGTGCTCTGGTGTGCTCGGGCGTAACCCCGTGATGGGTTCCCCTCACGATCCTCGCACGGTATGGCAGCCCGGTCGCCCGGCTGCGGTCTCCCGGCGGAGATCCTCACGAATCGCTTGCGGAAACCCGGCGGAGTCCCCTGGAAGCTGTGACGGGTCCGCCCGGGCGGGAGCGCTGGGCGCCGATCCGTGGCATTGTCGTCGACAAGCCCCTCTTAGCTCTGGTTGCACCCGTATGCCCGTCCTCGCGCGCCGCTTGGCTCGCGGACAGGCATGATCCCTAAAAGGGTGGAAAGTCGAAATACCGTACGCCACCGAGGAGGAGGAAACCCGTGACCCGCAAAGAGAGCGTGCGCGCCGCAACCAGCTCGGCGAAGGACAGCGTGCGGCACGCCGCGGAAGTGGTGGCGCCCTACGCCGACACGGCCAAGGAGCGTGCCGCGTACTACGCACAGGAGGCACGCGTACGGCTCGCGCCCGTGGTGTCGCAGGCCGCCGAGCAGGCCCGCGTCCAGTACGACGCCCGTCTCGTCCCGCGTCTGGAGCAGGCCCGGACGCATGTGCCGCCGATGGTGGACCAGGCCGCGCATGATGCTGCCGATCTGACCCGCAAGGCTGCCCGGCAGGCCGCCGACTATTCACGTCCGAGGATCGAGCAGGCCGTGGCGGCGGCCGTGCCGGTCCGTGATGAGGCCACGACGCGGGGTGCCGCCGCGCTGGCCGCGCTGCGTGGCAATGTCTCGGCCAAGCAGATCGAGAAGCTGGCGCGCAGGAACGAGCGGCGTTCTGCGTATGGCCGTGCGTTCAAGGCGTTCGCCGTGTTCGGTGTGCTGGCCGGTGCCGCCTTCGCCGCCTGGAAGTGGTGGGACAAGCAGGCCAACCCGGACTGGCTGGTCGAGCCCCCCGCTGCCACGGAGGTTCCGGATTCGAGTCACCTGAGCTCGGTGGACGGCAGCTCTCCCCTGCACCCCGAGGTCCAGGCCAAGGAGGCGGAGGAGCAGTCGTCCCGGGACGACGAGAACCGCTGATCCCAGCGTTTCACAAACAAGAAACCCCTCTGACCTGCGTTTTCGCAGGTCAGAGGGGTTTTGTTGTGGAGCCTAGGGGAGTCGAACCCCTGACATCCGCCATGCAAAGACGGCGCTCTACCAACTGAGCTAAGGCCCCGTACGGGAAGCGGCCGGCCAAGCGGAAGGTCCGCTGGTCGGTGCCGCAGACCAGAGTACCGGGTCACCCCCCTTACCTCCCAAAAAGATTGGGGCTCCCCGCGGATGACCACGCTCCGTAAGATGCTCGGCGAGGTTCGCTGTAGCGAACCGTGGATTTTTTGGGGAAGCGATGGGGAGACGCAATGGACGCCGCACAGCAGGAAGCCACCGCCAGAGCGCGGGAGCTGCAGCGGAACTGGTACGGAGAGCCGTTGGGGGCGCTCTTCCGTAAGCTCATCGACGACCTGGGGCTCAACCAGGCACGTCTCGCGGCGGTCCTCGGACTGTCCGCGCCCATGCTGTCGCAGTTGATGAGCGGACAGCGGGCGAAGATCGGCAACCCGGCCGTGGTCCAGCGGGTGCAGCTGCTCCAGGATCTCTCGGCGCAGGTCGCGGACGGCAGTGTGAGCGCGGCCGAGGCGACCGAGCGGATGGACGAGATCAAGAAGTCCCAGGGGGGCTCGGTGCTCAGCAACACCACGCATACGACGAGCGGTTCGGGAGCGCCCACGGTCAAGCGGGTGGTCCGCGAGATCCAGTCGCTGCTGCGCTCGGTGGCCGCCGCCGGTGACATCATCGACGCTGCCGACACGCTGGCTCCGACCCATCCGGAGCTGTCGGAGTTCCTCCGGGTCTACGGCGCCGGCCGCACCTCGGACGCGGTCACGCACTACCAGTCGCACCAGAGCTGAGCCGCGGCCCGGTACACCGGAGGGGGTCCGGTGAACCGGGCGGGGCCAGGCCCTGGCCGAGGGGGTCACGCGAGAGGGGTCGTATCGCTCATCCGGGGGAAGCAAGGGGGGTGGCAGGGGGACTAGAGGGGGAGGGCTGCGGGCAGTCATGGGTGAGGTCTTCGCAGGCCGGTATGAACTGGCCGACCCGATCGGTCGTGGCGGAGTGGGTGCCGTCTGGCGCGCCTGGGACCACCGGCGCAAGCGCTATGTGGCCGCCAAGGTGCTCCAGCAGAGCGACGCCCATGCGCTTCTGCGTTTTGTGCGGGAGCAGGCGCTGCGCATCGATCATCCCCATGTCCTGGCTCCGGCCAGCTGGGCCGCCGACGACGACAAGGTCCTGTTCACGATGGACCTGGTCGCCGGCGGCTCGCTGGTCCACCTTGTCGGGGACTACGGTCCCCTGCCCCCGGTATTCGTCTCCACGCTTCTCGACCAGTTGCTCTCCGGCCTCGCCGCGGTGCATGCCGAGGGCGTGATCCACCGGGACATCAAGCCCGCGAACATCCTGCTGGAGGCCAGCGGCACCGCCCGCCCGCGCCTCCGTCTCTCCGACTTCGGTATCGCCATGCGGTTCGGCGAGGCCCGGCTGACCGAGACCAACCTCGTGGTGGGCACGCCGGGTTACATCGCCCCCGAGCAACTCCTTGGCGCAGAGCCCGACTTCACGGCCGATCTGTTCGCCGTCGGCCTGGTCGCCCTGTTCCTTCTGGAAGGCGCCAAGCCTGATGCCAAGGCGCTCGTCCAGCACTTCGCCGAACACGGCACGCCTGGGGCCCCCAAGGGCATTCCCGACCCCCTCTGGCAGGTCGTCGCCACCCTCCTCCAGCCCGACCCCCAGTCCCGCTTCCGCACGGCTACGGGCGCCCGCAAGGCCCTCGCCCAGGCCGTGGAACTGCTCCCGGAGCCGGGCATCGACGACGAGTCGATCGAGATCTTCGACCAACTCGGGTTGCTGCCATCGGGATTCGGTCCCGAGGGGCCGCTGCGGGTGGCGTCGGGGGTCGATACGGCGAGGGGGGCGACGGAATCGACGGAGACGGGTCTTACGGGGGCGACGGAATCGACGGAGACGGGTCTTACGGGGGCGACGGGAACGACGGAGACGGGTCTTACGGGACCTACGGGGGCTACGGGGGCTACGGGGGCTACGGGGACGGGAGCGGGGGCCGCCGGGGGGTCGGTGGCGGCTGCGGCCTCGGCCGGGGTGGCAGAGGCGAGTTCGGGATCGGACACGGCAGGAGAGGCGGCGGCCGGCGCGTACCCCGCCTCGGCAGCGGGCGCGTCCCCCGCCTCGGCGGCCGACGAGGGCCCCGGCTCAGCGGCCGGAGCCCGGGCGGCAGAAGACGCGGACGCTCCCCCGGCCGGCTCCTCCGTCCCTACCGGCTCCGTCCCGGCCCCCGTCGGTATGTCCGACACCGGCAGCTTCCGGCTCCCGCCGCCCGAGACGCCGATACCCCCCACTCCGTATTCGGAGCGGCCGCAGCTGACGCCGCCGTACTCGCCGTACGCCCACCAGCAGCCGCAACCGCAGCCACATCCAGCCACTCCCGTCCCGCAGCCCCATACCCTCTGGCCCACCGCACAACCCCTGCCACCGGCCCAGCCGCATGCCGACACCACCACGGCCACCTACACCGTCCGCGACCCGCAGCCGGCACCGCAGGCCTCGCAGTCGTCGGTGCGTACCCACGGGCGGCGTCGGCGGCGGGCGCGTCGGCCCGGGCCGCCCGTGAAGGCCGCGGTGCCCATCCTGCTGCTGGCGCTGGCCTGTTACGCCGTGGGTTTCTGGGCGTTGACCCGGATCTGAGCGCGGCGGGCGGTCAGGGTCCACACGCCCAGGACCAGGAGCAGGGCCGTGCCCGTGCCGATCCCGCCGGCCGCGAGCACCCGCATCGCCGTGTGGTCGTCGCCGGTCGCGGCCGGCAGGTCGCCGCCCTGGTCCGACGGCGCGTCGAAGACGCCCTTCGGGACGGGCGAACCGGCGTAGTGGGGGCCGGAGTTCGGGGTGCCGTCGACGCGGACCCGGAGTGTCACGTCGTACGGCCCCCTCCCGAACGTGTCCGCCGTCTGGCCGGTGAGGTGGACGACGAGGTAGTAGGCGCCGGCGAAGCGGACGGCGTTCTCCTCGCCGGGGACGGCGTACCGGTTGGCGTAGGCCACGGGTGGCAGGGGGTCGAGGGAGGACGACTTCTGGGTGCCGTCGTAGCCGAGGGAGACGTCGTCGACGTAGCCGCGGACCGGGTTGTAGAGGGAGAGGTTGAGCGCGGCGCTGACGTAGCCGTGGGTGTCGCCGCTGCTGCTGCCCATTTCGACGGTGGTGTGCAGTTGCTGTCCCCAGTCGAGGGGGACGGCGTAGTAGAGGGTCTGGCCCGGGGTGATGCCGGTCTGCCAGACGCCCGCGCCCAGTGTCCGGGCTGTGGTGAAGCCGGCGCCGGCGGTGCGGCGGTGGGGGTCGCCGGTGAGGGGCTCGGGGGACGCGGAGTTCCAGGTCTCGGGGGCGGTGGTGGCGCCGGCCTTGGCCAGGCCCGGTTCGGTGACGGGGGCGATCTCCAGGTTCCAGCTGCCAGGGGACGTGGTCTTCGAGCCGGACGCGAGCCGCTGGACGGTCACGTAGTACGTGCCCGCGTCCTGGCACAGTGCCTTGCCCGCGTCCCGTCGCCCCAGCGCCGTGACCGGCCGGGGGCTCAGTCCGGCGCCGAAGCGGGCGCCGTCGTAGCCGCAGGAGGCGCCGTTGGCGTCCTCGATCGAGACGGCGATGCCGTCGCTCGCGGAGACGGTGGCGTCGGTCGGCGGGACGGCGGTGACGGGGACGTAGGCCGTGGTGACGGCGGCGAGTTCGAGGCGGAAGTACAGCTCGCCCTTGTCCGGCAGGGTGCTGCGGTAGGTCGTGCCGGGCTTCAGCGGTACGGCGTCCGCGGTGTTCGTCGCTCCGGTGATCGTGCGGGCGTCCGGGGCGAAGGCGTAGCCGCTGCCGCCGTCCGCCGCAACCGGAGAGGCCGGGAGCAGTGGCGTCAGTGCGAGGGCGGCCGCCACGCCGATGCCCCGCCACGCCGCCGTACGCCACCGTCGTATCACGCACGCCCCCAGCCGTCGCTCGCCGACCGTCGAAGTCCCGGACCGGCTGTCGGCCCCATACTGCCGCGCGCGCCCTCGTGCCACCCGTCAATCCGTACGACCGCCCGAAACACTCGCCTCGCACGACCCGCCGGACAACGCAAAACCCCGACCGCGAGGCGGCCGGGGTCTCAGTGTCGTTGGTTGTCGGTACTCACGAACCCGTGGGCACGGAGTCAGTCGCCTCCGTCCACAGATCCTGCTCGGCGCGATCCGCCTGGATCTGGCGGTACACGAGGAGCCCGCCGATGGCGGCCAGTGCGACCAGGAGCAGCTTCTTCACCGCGCGACCTCGTCTCTTCCTTGACGTAGGGGACCTCTGGCGCCCGACTATACACACCGACCGATATCGATCGGTGACCTGGCATCCGGCCCCAACTGCGGCTCACCGCAAGGCGTTGCACAAGGGCCTCGGAGAGGCTTCGGCCGAGGCCGGGCCGTTCCGATCGGAGGGTGATCACACTCCCACGGACGGTTACTTTGCTCCCTCTCGTCTGCTTTCAGGGGCCTTTCTTCCGATTATTCGGGCCTCATGCGTCCGTCCGGGTGGTGTTCATCGGAACATCGACGCGCCACAGCTCGACGTCCCCCACTTCGCGATCCCCATACACATCATGAGGAAAGTACGCAAATCGCCCAACCCGAAAGTGAGGGGCCATGGCCCGGAACACCAAGGTCATGAAGATGTGGACCGCCTTCGTCACCGCCTTCCTCGCGCTGTGCACGGCGCTCGGACTCATCTCCGCCGCCACCGCCGCCGCGGTACCGCAGACCGAGACCCCGCGCAACAACAACAGCGGAGACGACCACAGCCCCGCCGGCCGGGTGATGATCCCGGCACAGACCCACTGGCTCTGGTCCCAGGCCAGGTCACTGCCCCCCACGATGAAGCAGCGCATCCGGGCCGAGGCCCACGGCAAGACCCCCAGCTGCCGCCAGCGGCCCCTTGACACGACCGAGCCCGAGACCCCGGCCGAACCCCCAGCGGCACCCCTGGACTGCTGATCCCCCACCAGACGGCTCAGACGCAACGGCGCAAGGGCGACTTGCGTACGTACCAGCGCCTACTGCGACACAGATCCGCGACCGGGAACCGGCCGCGGGTCTTCGCATGCCCGGCCGCACCGTGGGGCGTTCGACTCTTCAACTCCTCTTGAGGAGCCGTAGGCTGAAGCCGTGCCCAAGGCGTACGAGGAGATCGCCGACGACCTCCGCCGCTCCATCCGGAACGGCGAGCCCAAGCCCGGTTCGCGGCTGCCCTCCGAGGCGGAGCTGGCCCGGCACTACGGCCGGAGCGTGCCCACGATCCAGAACGCGCTGCGGCTGCTGAGCGCGGAGGGTCTGATCGACAAGCGGCACGGCAGCGGCAACTTCGTGCGCAGGCCCCGCACCCGCGCGGTCCGTGACAACACCCGGCACCAGTGGGAGAAGGACCGCGCCAGGATGCCGGAGGCCACCCGGGCCGCCACGGGCGCGACCGAACACGAGACCGGGCTGGTCCTCGACGACCTGGTCTTCTTCGCCCGCTACCGCGAGCTGACCGCGCCCAGCGACCTCGCCGACGCGTTCGGGGTGCCGGAGGGCACCGTGCTCCTGGAACGTACCTACCGGACCCGCTACTCGGCCGAGTCCGCGCCCTTCAGCCTGGTGAGTTCCTATCTCATCCGGGACATGATCGCCGCGAACCCGGCGCTCTTGGACCAGACCAGGGAGCCCTGGCCGGGCGGCACCCAGAACCAGCTGCACACCGTCGGCATCGAGGTCGCCCGTGTCGAGGAACGCTTCACCGCCCGGCCGCCGACGCCCGAGGAGGCCCGGGAGCTGGACCTGCCGGCCGGTACCTCGGTGATCCTGTTGCGCAAGACCTCGTACGACATCCACGACTGCATCGTGGACATCTCCATCGTCACGCTTCCCGGCGACCGCACGGAACTGCTCTTCACCACGCACCTGGAAAGGTGGTGAGCGCGGCTGTGAGCCGGTGCGTCACCGTCGTCACCGCGGTCCACGCGCCGTCGGCCCGCTTCCTGCCGGAGGCCTACAAGTCGCTGTGCGAACAGCGGCTGCCGGCCGGCTGGGAGTGGCAGTGGCTGATCCAGGAGGACGGCCACGGCGACGAGGTCCGCCCGTACGTCCCCGCCGACGCCCGGGTGTCGTTCCGGCAGGGCCGTCCCGGCGGTCCCGGGGTCGCCCGCACCATCGCGCTGGCCCGGGCCGAGGGACCGTACGTCAGGATCCTCGACGCCGACGACCAGCTCGCACCGGGCACCCTGGCCCGCGACCTGGCCGTCCTCGAGGCCCGCCCGGCGGTCGGCTGGGCCACCTCGCGCGTCCTCGACCTGCTGCCCGACGGCTCCACGGCCGGCTTCCCCGGCGATCCGGAGGAGGGGCCGATCGAGCGCGGGTCCGTGCTCGACTTCTGGACGGCGAACGACTTCCGCGCCCAGGTCCACCCGGCCAGCCTCTTCGTCCGCCGTGAGCTGCTGCTCGCCCTGGGCGGCTGGATGGCGCTGCCCGCCTCCGAGGACACCGGGCTGCTGCTGGCCCTGAACGCGGTGAGCCGGGGCTGGTTCTCGGCCCAGACCGGGCTGCTCTACCGCAAGTGGGAGGGCCAGGTCACCGCCCGACCCGCCCATGGCGACCCGGCCGAACGGCAGGCCAGGATGGCGGTCGTGGCGGCGCGGGCGCGGGCGTTGGCGGAGTTCGGCTGGCAGTACCCGGCGGCTGCCGGCTAGTGGACGCACGTGTCCGGCCGCGGCTGCCGGCCAGGGCCTGTCCGGCGGATCATGCCGCAGACGCGGGGTGTGGCACGCCCCCCAGAGGGGAGACCCCCCAGCGGCGTTGTCGTCGGTCGCCGACGTCCCCCAGCCTTCGGCCGGGGGTGCCCGCCACCGCATCGCCCACCGCGATGGGATGCCCCCGCGCGAGCTTGTTCGAGCGTGGGGAAGGCTGGTCGGCTACGCCTCTTCCGCCTCGCGGCTGCACGCACCACACCCCGCTCACCGGCGTCGACGAGTCACCGCTGACGCCGGACAGGCCCTGGTGGGCTCACGTGTCCGGCCGGCGGCCGGGGTACGGCCGCGTCGGGCCGTGATCATCAGGCCGCACACGCTGCCGGCAGGCAGCCGCGTGCGTCCGTGTGAACGCCACGCCGCCTACCCGCCCCGAGCGCGCCTCGACCCCTGAGAACAGCGGAACCCTCACACACCCAAAGCGCACGTCGGCCAAGGAGAACAGCAGGCCCCTCACATGCCCGGCGCGCGCGTCGGCCCGTGAGACTCCAGGCTGCTCACCCGTCTAGAGCATCGCCGCGTCGGTCCGGGAGAACACCAGGTCGCTCTCCTCGGTCACCGGCCGGTCCCAGCGGACCGGGGCCACCGGCTCGCCGTACAGCGCCCGGGGGTAGCCGTCGGCCGCGTAGCTGTTGGCGAGCCGGTAGACGTGGTAGCCGGCGTCGGTCATGGTGCGCAGCAGGTCGTCCGGCGAGTCGCCCAGCTGGGCCATGCGGTCGGGGGTGACCTCGACGGTGATCTCGGCGTCCGGGCGCAGTTTCTCCAGCAGCGGGGCGAGCCCGCGCACCACCGCGCCCTCCGCTCCCTCCACGTCGATCTTGATGACGCGCGCGGTCTCGATCTCCTTGGGCCGGAGCAGCTCGGGCAGCGGCACGGCCTCGATGTCGAAGCTCGACTCGGCCGGGCCGTCCCACGGGACGATGCTGTTGGCGCCCATGTTGCGGGAGCTGGCGAGCACGAAGGTCAGGGTGCGGTGGGCGTCGGAGACGGCAGCGTTGACCGCCCGGATGTTCCGGCAGCCGTTGAGCGCGCTCTGCTGTTCGAGACGGCGGTGGAAGGCGGGGGAGGCCTCGACGGCCACGACCCGGCCCCGCTCCCCGACCAGCTGGGAGGCGAGGACGCTGAAGACGCCGATGTTGGCGCCGACGTCGACGAAGCAGTCCCCCGGCGCCAGCCGGCCGCGCAGCCAGCGGGTCATGTGCGGTTCCCACACCCCGAAGAGGTAGAGGTAGCGCTGGATGAGGTCCTGGGTGTCGACCGCGAACCGGGCACCGGAGCGTGTCTCGACGACCCGTCGGCGAGGGTGGTCGCGTAGGTAGGGGTTGAGCACGCGGGCGGCGAGGGTCTTGCCCCAGGGGCCGGGGAAGTCGCGGACGTAACGGCGGCCGAGGGTGGCCAGGAGTTCGGTGAGTTCGGTGGGGTCCGTGCCGGTGGTGCTCATCCGCTAGTCAGTGACCCCTTTGCCGTTGATCCGGATCGCCTGGGACGGGCAGCGCTCGGCGATGTCCCGGACCAGTTCGTCGTCCCCGGACTCCTCCCGTCCGGGCAGGACGAAACCGTACCCGTCCCCGAAGCCGAACACAGCGGTGCCCTGAAGGCACACTCACCCGACCCATAACAGACATCGGCGTCGACGGAGACCTTCATGGGAAGTCCCCTGCCCACCGGACGGCCCACTGAACCGGCCTATGTGAAGGGCAGCTCCAGCATCCGGATCGCGTTCCCGCGCAGCAGCTTGTAGGCGACCTCCGGCGCCAGTCCGCCCACGTGTTCCTGGGCGACCCGCTTGGTCTCCGGCCAGGTCGAGTCGACGTGCGGGTAGTCCGTCTCGAAGGTCGCGTTGTCCACGCCGACCGTCTCGATGGACTCGATGCCGTGCCGGTCACGGAAGAAGCAGCAGAAGATCTGCCGGTAGTAGTACGTCGACGGGGGCTCCGGGATCAGGTCCTTGACCCCGCCCCAGGCCCGGTGCTCCTCCCAGACGTCGTCGGCGCGCTCCAGGGCGTACGGGATCCAGCCCATCTGGCCCTCGCTGTACGCCAGTTTGAGCCGGGGGAACCTGACCAGGACCCCGGAGAAGAGGAAGTCCATCATCGAGGCCATGGCGTTGTTGAAGCTGAGCGCGGCCTGCACGGCGGGCGGGGCGTCGGGGGAGGCGGCGGGCATCTGCGAGCTGCTGCCGATGTGCATGTTGACGACCGTCCCGGTCTCCTCGCAGACCGCGAAGAACGGGTCCCAGTAGCCGGAGTGGATGGACGGCAGGCCCAGATAGGTCGGGATCTCGCTGAAGGTGACCGCCCGGACGCCCCGCTCGGCGTTGCGCCGGATCTCGGCGACAGCCAGGTCGATGTCCCACAGCGGGATCAGGCACAGCGGGATCAGCCGGCCGCCGCTGTCGCCGCACCACTCCTCGACCATCCAGTCGTTGTAGGCGCGGACGCAGGCCAGCGCGACCTCCTTGTCCTCGGCCTCGGCGAAGGTCTGCCCGCAGAAGCGGGGGAAGGTGGGGAAGCAGAGGGAGGCCTCGACATGGTTCATGTCCATGTCGTCCAGGCGGGCCTTGGGGTCCCAGCAGCCGCGCCGCATCTCCTCCCGGGTGATGCCGTCGAGTGTCATCTCGTCGCGGGAGAAGCCGACGGCCGCGATGATGCGCTTGTACGGGAAGAGCAGGCCCTCGTACTCCCACCAGTCGGTGATCTGGCCGGCGGGGTCGGTGGTGAACCGGTACTTGCCGCCGACGTAGGCGAGTTCGCCGATGCCCGCGGTGAAGGGCTTGGGGCCCTTGTCGCGGTACTTGCCCGGCAGCCACCTCTCGAAGAGGTGCGCGGGCTCGATCACATGGTCGTCCACGCTGACGACCCTGGGCAGATCCTGGGTGCCGGTCGCGTTCTCTGCCATGCCTACCCCCTGCTGCCTGCTTGGACGCCCGAATAACTGACGGACCATCAGATTTCGGTTCGGCTCTCAGGCTAGGCCCAGGAGCCGGTGCCAGCAAGAGCCGCCGGACCTCTTGCGACCCGCGCCGCCTTCCGCTGAACTGACGGAGGGTCAGATCAGTGGTGGATCCGGGGAGGGTGCGGGATGCGATCAGCCTTGCTGAGCGGTGCCGAATGGTTCGCGGTGCTCCGCATCGGGCTCGGTCTGTGGTGGCTGGAGAGCTGGCGGCACAAGGACAAGAAGCAGTGGTTCGGCGGCGGGGGCATCCAGTGGGCGGCCGGTGTCGCGGAGAAGCACCGCTGGCGGGTGGTCCGGCGGGGCTTCGACGTCGTCGTCGCGCCACGTCCCCGGCTGATGGCCTGTGTCGTGGCGTACGCGGAACTGGCCCTCGGCCTCGGCCTGGCGTCCGGCTTGCTCACACCGATCGCCCTGGTGGCCGGGTTCCTGCTCAACCTGGTCTACCTGGTCCTGATGATCCACGACTGGGCGGAGCAGGGGCAGAACCTGATGATGGCCCTGATCTCCGCGGTCGGCCTCTTCGCGATGTGCTGGCAGACCTGGTCCCTGGACTCGGCACTGGGCCTGTTCCTCTGACCCACGCTTTTCCCGCCCGCCGCACAGCGGCCTGTGGCCTGTGGCCTTCACCAGCGGCATGCCTATGGCGTCTTCGCGGCCGGCGTGGCACCCTGCCCCCGCCCGGAAGCGAGGAGGCGGAGATGACCGGTCCCTCGGTGGAGCTGCTCAGAAAACTGCACTCCGCGCGTGCGCACAGTGCGTACGCACGTGCGCTGGCCGTCTGCCGCCATGCCGGGGTCGATCCCGACGCGGCGCAGACCGTGCCGACGAGCCCGGTCGGCCGGGCCGCACACGCGCTCCGGCTGTCCGCCCAGTCCCTCGGCGCCCTGGCCGACACCACGCCCGACCCGGCGGCGGACGCCCGCTGCGCCCGCAACGCCGCCGCCACCGCGGCGCTGGCGGCACAGGTGGCCGGGTCCCTGGACGACCGCCCCGAGGCGGCCGCGGCCCTGAGCGCCGCCCTCACCGCGTCCCGGGCGGCCGCGGTGGCGGCCGGCGGCACAGCGGCGGGACAGGACACGGCTCTGAACGCGGCGGCAGACGACGCGGAGGAACAGGCGGTGATAGCGGCACGTACGGCGGGCTGGATACGGCGCTGAAGACACGTAGGCGTGTCGCGCCAGGTGCCTCATGGACCCACGGCGAACGGTGCGCCCGTGCCGTTCGGCACCGGTCCCTCCCCACGTGGGGACCGGTGCCGAACGGCGAGGGCGGCCTCAGGCCCCCAAGGGCCCGCTCAGTCGGAGAGAGCAGCTGCCGTCGTCGCGCCACTCCGGCGGGTAATTGCCGGTGGAATCTGACCGAGAACATGCGGTGCCGTGCACTGTCTCCGTGGACGCTGAGCTGGTCGGCCTTGTCGGGCGACGCCCGACTACCGCCTTGCTGGGGCGAAATCCTGCCAGCCGAGGTGCCCATTTGAGGAGGCCATGACGTCCGGCCCAAGGCTTCGCCGCAGGTCAGCCGTATAAAGTGAGTTTTCCGGTCCGGATGTTCAGCAGCGGGGGAAGTAAGGGGTGGAGCGCCTTGGGTCCCGACGCAGGGGCACGCGCAGCCTTCGCGGAACGTCTCGCGTTGCTGTACAAGGAGGCCGGCAATCCTCCGCTCAAACGCGTCGCCGAGGCGGTCGACCGACTGCATCGCGTCGACGAGCGGGGCCGGCCCGTGCGGGTCTCCGCCCAGCGGATCAGCGACTGGCGGCGGGCGAGGAACGTGCCCGCTCAGTTCGCCGCGCTCTCCGCGGTACTCCATGTCCTCATCCCACAGGCCCGGCGCTCCCAGCCGGCGCCGGTCTCCTCCGGGCTGTACGACCTGACCCACTGGCAGAAGCTGTGGGAGCAGGCCGTGGCCGATCCGGTCGGCGAGCTGCCGGTGCCGGAGGCGGCGGAGGGCACGGAAGTACCACCGCTGGTCGACAGCGTCTGCCCGTATCGCGGCCTGGCCTCCTACCGCCGCGAGGACGCGCGCTGGTTCTTCGGCCGGGAGCGCAGCACCGACGCCCTGGTCGCCCAGCTCCGGTCGGCGCAGGCGGACGGCGGCCTGGTCATGCTGGTCGGCGCCTCGGGGGCGGGAAAGTCCTCACTGCTGAACGCCGGCCTGGTCGACGCGCTGCAGAACGGCGCCCTGGCCGATGACGAGGACCGCCCGCACGAGGTCCTGCAGCTTGTCCCCGGAGCGGACCCCGTCAAGGAACTGACGCGTCGCATACCCGAGCTGGCCGATCTGGCGGACCTGGACGATCCGGAGGCCGTGCGGGAGGCGGTCGCGGCCTGGGCCGCACGCGAGGCCGAGGATGTTTCACGTGAAACATGGCCCTCGGGATCCGCTACGGCACGTCCGGTCGTGATCGTGGACCAGTTCGAGGAGACCTTCACCCTCTGCACCGACGAGACGGACCGCCGTACCTTCGTCCGGCTCCTGCACACGGCCAGTACCTCCGCCGCCCCCGGTGAACCGGCCCCTGCCCTGGTCGTCCTCGGTATCCGTGCCGACTTCTACGAGCTGTGCCTGGGCTACCCCGAGCTGGCCGACGCGCTCCAGCACCGGCACATGGTGCTCGGCCCGCTGACCACCGCCGAGCTGCGCGAGGCCGTGACCAGCCCCGCCAAGGCGGTGGGCCTGGAGCTGGAACCCGGCCTCGCCGAGCTGATCGTCCGTGAGGTGAGCGCCGACGGCCCGCGTGGCGCCCATGACGCCGGCGTCCTGCCGCTGCTCTCGCACGCCCTGCTCGCCACCTGGCAGCGCCGCAAGGCCGGTCGCCTGACGCTGGCCGGCTACCGGGCGGCCGGCGGTATCCAGGGCGCTGTCGCCGCGACCGCCGAGCGCGCCTGGTCCAGCCTGGACCCGGCCGCCCGCACCGCCGCCCGGCTGCTGCTGCTCCGCCTGGTCCGCCTCGGCGAGGACACCCAGGCGACCCGCAGGCGGGGCACCCGGCGCCAGCTGGCCGCCGAGTCCACCGACCCGAACAAGACGGAGGAGTCGCTGGAGGCCCTGGTCCGGGCCCGCCTTGTGACGCTTGACTCGGACACCGTGGAGATCACCCACGAGGCGCTGCTGCACGCCTGGCCCCGGCTGCGTGAGTGGCTCGACGAGGACCGCAACGGCAATCTGCTGCGCCAGCGCCTGGAGGAGGACGGCCGGTCCTGGGACGAGTCGGGCCACGACTCCGCCCTGCTGTACCGGGGCTCGCGGCTGGAACAGGCTCATACCTGGGCGAAGTCGGCCGGCGACACCTTCCTTACCCGTAGCGCGGTGGAGTTCCTGGCGGCCTCGGTACGGCTGCGCCGGCGCACGGTGTGGATCAGCCGGGCCGCCGTGTCGGCGCTGGTCGTGCTGGCGGTTCTGGCCGGCGGCTCCGCGGTGATCGCCCGGCAGCAACGGGACGACGCGATGTTCGAGCAGGTGGTCGCGGAGGCCGACCGGTTCCAGTACTCGGACCCGGCGCTCTCCGCCCAGCTCGACCTGGTCGCACATCGTCTGCGCCCGGACGACGAGGGCGCCAACAACCGCCTGATCTCCATCGTCAACGCCCCCCTGGCCACCCCGCTGCTCGGCCACACCGGCGCCGTCTACCTCACCAGCTTCAGCCCCGACGGCAAGGTCCTGGCCACGGCCGCCTACGACCGCACGGTCCGCCTGTGGGACGTGAGCGACCCGACCCGCCCCAAGGCCCTCGGCAAGCCGCTGCTCGGCCACACGAGCTGGGTCTCCAGCGCGGTGTTCAGCCCGGACGGCCGCACCCTGGCCAGCGCCGGCGACGACGGCACCGTACGCCTGTGGAACGTCTCCGACCCGAAGCACCCGGCGTCCCTGGGCACCCCGCTGAGCGGTCACGACGGCACGATCTATCTGGTCGCCTTCAGCCCCGACGGCCACACCCTGGCCACCGCCGACGAGGACCACACCGTCCGCCTGTGGAACGTGCACAACCCGCGCCACCCCACGCCACTTGGCACCCTCACCGGCCATTCAGAAGCCGTACGCTCCATCGCGTTCAGCCCCGACGGCCGCACCCTCGCGGCCGGCAGCGACGACAACTCGATCCTCCTCTACGACGTCTCCGACCCCCGGCGCCCCGAGCGCGTCGGCGCGCCGCTGACCGGGCATTCCGCGACCGTGCACTCTGTGGCCTTCAGCCCGGACGGCCACACCCTCGCGAGCGGCAGCAAGGACGACACCGTACGGCTGTGGGACGTCACCGACCGGGCGCACGCCAAGGCCCTCGGCGGGCCGCTCACCGGACACACCGGGCCTGTCTGGTCGGTGGCCTTCAGTCCCGACGGCTCGATGCTCGCCGCGGGCAGCGCGGACTCCACGGCCAGCGTGTGGAACGTCGGCAATCCGGCCTTTCCCTCCCAGGTGGGCGAGCCGCTCGCGGGCAGCAGCGGCGAGATGTACGCCGTCGGCTGGAGCCCCGACGGGCACACCCTCGCCACCGGCAGCGGTGACGGCAAGGTACGGCTGTGGTCGATCCCGGGTGCGGACATGATCGGCGTGGCAGGGGCGTTCAGCCCCGACGGCCGCGTCCTGGCCACCGGTGGCGGCGACAGCCGGATGCGGCTGTGGAACATCACGGATCCGGCCCGGCCCATGGCACTCGGCAAGCCGTTCAGGACCGGGTGGCGGGACCTGCGCTCGATGGTGTTCACCCGCGACGCCCGCACCCTCGTCATCCTGACCGGCGAGAACAACGTCAACTGGGTACAGCTGTGGAACATCTCCGACCCCGCCCACCCCAGCCAGTACGGCGCGCCCGTCCGGCTGGACACCCGCTACGCCGGGGCCGAGGCGCTGGCGCTGAGCCCGGACGGGCGCACCGTGGCCGCCGACTACGACGACCGCACGGTCCAGTTGCTGGACATCACGGACCCGGCACACCCGAGGCGGATCGGCGAGCCCCTCAAGGGCCACACCGGTTATGTCAACGCGCTGGTCTTCAGCCCGGACGGCCAAACCCTGGCCAGCGGCAGCGCGGACGGCACGGTCCGCCTGTGGAACGTCTCCGACCGGGCCCGCGCCAAGTCCCTGGGCGGTCCCCTCGAAGGCCACCTGGGCCCCATCAACACCCTCGCCTACAGCCCCGACGGAGCCACCCTGGCCAGCGGCAGCGACGACGACACGGTCCGCCTCTGGAACGTCTCCGATCCCGCCCGGGCGACCCGCCTGGGCTCGGCCCTCACCGGCCACACCGAGGCGGTGGTGTCCCTGACCTTCAGCCGGAACGGCCGGACCCTGGCCAGCGGCGGCAACGACAACACGGTCCGTCTGTGGAACGTCTCGTCCCCGGCCTCCGCCCACCCCATCGGCCAGTCCATGAGCCCCAACGCCAAGACGGGCAACTTCCTCTCCTTCAGCCCGAAGAGCAACATGCTGGGCGTCTCCAGCGGCGCCGGCACGGTCCGTCTGTGGAGCCTGGACGTCGACCACGCGGTCAGCCGTATCTGCTCGGTCACCCGGAACGTACTGACCGAGGCAAAGTGGCGGGAGTACCTCCCCCGCCTCGCCTACGACCCGCCCTGTGCCGACTGATCCCCTCCTCCGCGTGACGGCCTTTGAGTGATACCGATCACAACTGCTCATGACGGCCGCGAAGTTGACTCCCTTCGCCCAGGCCACCTTGTTAGGCTGGTCGCAACCCGGTCGCTGGTGCATCCCCCGTCGCCAGCGACCGGGCCTTTCCATACCCGCCGGCGGAAAGCGAACCGGCCCGGTCGGCCACCGACCATGAACGCCCACCCATGCCAAAGGCCCCCGATCCATCCGGACCGGGGGCCTTCGTGCTGGTGGGGCTAACAGGATTTGAACCTGTGGCCTCATCCTTATCAGGGATGCGCTCTAACCAACTGAGCTATAGCCCCGCCGCGCTCTGCGGGGTGTGTCTCCCGCGCGCTGACTCCTGAAGATTAGCGCACGACCGGGGCAGTCCCAAAATCGGTTGTCGGGGGACCGACAGCAGAGGTTTGAACTCCGGTTACTCGTCCTCGGCCAAGGTCAGCTCGATGCCGCCGACGAAGCCCGCGGACAGGTTGTAGATGAACGCGCCGAGGGTCGCCAGCGCCGTCGCGAGGACGACGTCGATGACCGCGATGATCGCCGTGAACATCAGGACGTGCGGGAGAGACAGGAACGACTGGAGGTCGAAGCCGTTCGACTCGTTCGAACCGGTCGCCTCCGAGATCGTGCCGCCGACCGTCGAGAACACGCCCATCGCGTCCAGGACCATCCACAGCACCGCCGCCGCCACGATCGAGCAGATGCCCAGCGCGATGGAGAGCAGGAAGCTGACCTTCATCACCGACCACGGGTCGGCCTTGGCGACCCGCAGCCGGGCCTTGCGGGTGCGGGGGGCGGTGCGCGCGCCGGCGCCGGTGCGCGGCCGTCGTACCGCCCCCGCGGGCGCCTGCGCGGCCTGCGCCGCCGGGTAGGCCTGCGGCGGGTGGTAGGGCCCTGCTGGCTGCTCGGGACGCCGTTCCCCGGGGAGCGGGGAGGTGTTCGGCTGCTGCGCCGGCTGGGCGCCCGCAGCGGCCTGGCCTCGGGTGTCGGTCACGGTTCCCCCCTGGGTTCCCTGCGCGTCCGGCGCGGACGCCCTCTCGGGCGCCTTGACCGCCTTCAGCTGGGTGGTGTGCGTGTCCATCGGCTGCGCACCACCCTCAATGGCCCCGCCGGACGCGGCGGAGCCACGGCCGCCGCCGCCCGCATCCGTACCCGTCGAGGTACCGGCCGATCCGGCGCCCGTGGCTCCGCTCACGATGACTCTCTCCTCGTGCTACTCGGACGAGGGCGCCTCACCCTCGTCCGTGCCGCTGGTCGCGGCACCCTCGGCGGTCTCGTCCACGGTGTCCTCACCGTCGACTTCCTCCGCCTCGCTGCCGGCCTCGGCGTTACGTGCGATACCGACCACGGCATCGCGCTTGCCCAGGTTGATCAGTTGGACGCCCATGGTGTCACGGCCCGTCTCCCTGACCCCGCTGACTCGCGTACGAATCACACCGCCGGACAGGCTGATGGCGAGGATCTCGTCGTTCTCCTCGACGATCAGCGCGCCGACGAGCGAACCGCGGTCCTCCACGATCTTGGCGGCCTTGATGCCGAGGCCGCCACGGCCCTGGACGCGGTACTCGTCGACACGGGTCCGCTTCGCGTACCCCCCGTCGGTGGCAGTGAACACGAACGTACCGGGTCGAACAACATTCATCGACAGAAGTTCATCGCTCTCGCGGAAACTCATGCCCTTGACACCGGAGGTGGCCCGGCCCATGGGACGCAGAGTGTCATCGGAGGCGGTGAACCTGATCGACTGTGCCTTCTTGCTGATCAGAAGCAGATCATCGTCCGCCGAGACCAGTTCCGCTCCGATCAGTTCGTCGTCGGAACCGTCCTCACGCTCCCGCAGGTTGATCGCGATGACGCCGCCGGAACGGGGCGAATCGTAATCCTTCAGAGGCGTCTTCTTGACCAGACCGGCCTTGGTGGCGAGCACCAGGTAGGGCGCCGCGTTGTAGTCACGGATGGCGAGGATCTCGGCGATCGCCTCGTCCGGCTGGAAGGCCAGCAGGTTCGCCACGTGCTGACCGCGCGCGTCACGCCCCGCGTCCGGCAGCTCGTACGCCTTCGCCCGGTACACCCGGCCCTTGTTGGTGAAGAACAGCAGCCAGTGGTGCGTGGTGGAGACGAAGAAGTGGTCGACGATGTCGTCTTCCTTCAGCTTCGCCCCGCGTACGCCCTTCCCGCCGCGCTTCTGCGCCCGGTAGTCGTCCGTCTTGGTCCGCTTGACGTACCCGCCGCGCGTGACCGTGACGACGATGTCCTCCTCGGCGATCAGGTCCTCGATGGACATGTCACCGTCGTAGGGCACCAGCATGGTCTTACGGTCGTCGCCGTACTTCTCGACGATCGCGGCCAGCTCCTCGCTGACGATGCCGCGCTGGCGGACCGGCGAGGCCAGGATCGCGTTGTACTCGGTGATCTTCGCCTGGAGCTCGTCGTGCTCCTGGATGATCTTCTGACGCTCCAGGGCGGCCAGTCGGCGCAGCTGCATCTCGAGGATGGCGTTGGCCTGGATCTCGTCGATCTCCAGGAGCCCCATCAGGCCCGTACGCGCGATCTCGACCGTGTCACTGGCCCGGATCAGCGCAATGACCTCGTCGATCGCGTCCAGCGCCTTCAGCAGACCGCGCAGGATGTGCGCCCGCTCCTCGGCCTTGCGCAGCCTGAACCGCGTACGGCGGACGATGACCTCGATCTGGTGCGTCACCCAGTGCCGGATGAACGCGTCGAGGGAGAGCGTGCGCGGCACGCCGTCGACCAGCGCCAGCATGTTGGCGCCGAAGTTCGACTGCAGGTCGGTGTGCTTGTAGAGGTTGTTCAGGACGACCTTGGCGACCGCGTCCCGCTTCAGCACGATCACCAGACGCTGACCGGTACGCGACGAGGTCTCGTCCCGGACGTCCGCGATGCCGCCGACCTTGCCGTCCTTCACCAGGTCGGCGATCTTCTGCGCCAGGTTGTCGGGGTTGGTCTGGTACGGCAGTTCCGTGACCACCAGGCACTGGCGGTTCTGGATCTCCTCGACCTCGACGACCGCCCGCATGGTGATCGAGCCGCGGCCCGTGCGGTACGCCTCCTCGATGCCCTTGCGGCCCACGACCAGCGCACCGGTCGGGAAGTCCGGGCCCTTGATCCGCTCGATCAGCGCGTCCAGGAGCTCCTCGTGCGAGGCCTCCGGGTTCTCCAGGTACCACTGGGCGCCGGCCGCGACCTCGCGCAGGTTGTGCGGCGGGATGTTGGTCGCCATGCCGACCGCGATCCCGGCGGAGCCGTTGATCAGCAGGTTCGGGAAGCGGGCGGGCAGAACGGTCGGCTCCTGGGAGCGGCCGTCGTAGTTGTCCGTGAAGTCGACGGTCTCCTCGTCGATGTCACGGACCATCTCCATCGACAGCGGCGCCAGCTTGCACTCGGTGTACCGCATGGCGGCCGCCGGGTCGTTGCCCGGGGAGCCGAAGTTGCCGTTGGAGTCCACCAGCGGCATCCGCATCGACCACGGCTGGGCGAGGCGCACCAGGGCGTCGTAGATCGAGGAGTCGCCGTGCGGGTGGTAGTTGCCCATGACGTCACCGACGACACGGGCGCACTTGTAGAAGCCGCGCTCGGGGCGGTAGCCGCCGTCGTACATGGCGTACAGGACGCGGCGGTGGACGGGCTTGAGGCCGTCCCGGACATCGGGCAGCGCACGGGACACGATGACGGACATCGCGTAGTCCAGGTATGAGCGCTGCATCTCCGTCTCGAGCCCCACGGGCTCGACACGCATCACGAGTTCGCCGCCCTCTTCAGGGGTGACGGGAGTGTTCTCGTCGGCCATTGCTGGTGAAGATCCTTCCCTGTGCGGTCAGCTGAGACCGACTCAGATGTCGAGGAAGCGGACGTCCTTGGCGTTGCGCTGGATGAACGCGCGGCGGGCCTCGACGTCCTCGCCCATCAGGACCGAGAACAGGTCGTCGGCCTGGGCGGCGTCATCGAGGGTGACCTGACCGAGGACGCGGTGCTCCTGGTCCATGGTCGTGATGCGCAGCTCCTCGGCGTTCATCTCGCCGAGACCCTTGAAGCGCTGGATCGAGTCCTCGCGGACGCGCTTGCCGCGCTGCCGCCCCATCTCGAGCAGCGCGTCGCGCTCACGGTCCGAGTACGCGTACTCCATGTCGTCCCGGCCCCACTTGATCTTGTACAGCGGCGGTCGGGAGAGGTACACATGCCCGGCCTCGACCAGCGGTCGCATGAAGCGGAACAGGAAGGTCAGCAGCAGCGTGCTGATGTGCTGGCCGTCGACGTCGGCGTCCGCCATCAGGATGATCTTGTGATAGCGGAGCTTCGAGATGTCGAAGTCCTCGTGCACACCGGTGCCGAACGCCGAGATCAGCGCCTGGATCTCCTGGTTCTGCAGGATCTTGTCGATCCGCGCCTTCTCCACGTTGAGGATCTTGCCGCGGATCGGGAGGATCGCCTGGTACTGCGGGTTACGGCCGGACTTGGCCGAACCGCCGGCGGAGTCACCCTCGACGATGAAGATCTCGCACTTGGTGGGGTCGTTCGACTGGCAGTCGGAGAGCTTGCCCGGCAGCGACGCCGACTCGAGGAGACCCTTGCGCCGAGTGAGATCCCGGGCCTTGCGGGCCGCCACGCGCGCCGTGGCCGCCTGGATGCCCTTGCGGATGATGTCCGCCGCCTCGACCGGGTTGCGGTCCAGCCAGTCGTTCAGGTGCTCGTAGACCGCCCTCTGCACGAAGGTCTTGGCCTCCGTGTTGCCCAGCTTGGTCTTCGTCTGACCCTCGAACTGCGGCTCGCTCAGCTTCACCGAGATGATCGCGGTCAGACCCTCACGGATGTCGTCACCGGTGAGGTTGTCGTCCTTCTCGCGGAGCAGCTTCTTGTCACGCGCGTACTTGTTGATCAGCGAGGTCAGCGCCGCACGGAAGCCCTCCTCGTGGGTACCACCCTCATGCGTGTGGATGATGTTGGCGAACGAGTACACACCCTCGCTGTAGCCGCTGTTCCACTGCATGGCGACCTCGAGGGACAGGCTCTTGTCCTTGTCCTCGGCCTCCAGGTCGATGATCGTCGGGTGCACCACGTCTCCCTTGCGGGAGTTGAGGTACTTCACGAAGTCGACGATGCCGCCCTCGTAGTGGTACGTGACGGTCTTGACCTCGGCCTTCTCGTCGGCACCCGCCTCGTCCGCCCCGGCCACCGCCTTCGCCGACTCGCGCTCGTCGGTGAGCCGGATCGTCAGGCCCTTGTTGAGGAACGCCATCTCCTGGAAGCGCCGCGAGAGCGTCTCGAAGGAGTACTCGGTGGTCTCGAAGATGTCCGGGTCCGCCCAGAACGTGACCGACGTGCCGGTCTCGCTCGTCTCCTCGTGC
This sequence comes from Streptomyces sp. NPDC111744, assembly GCF_055634995.1. NCBI lineage: Bacteria > Bacillati > Actinomycetota > Actinomycetes > Kitasatosporales > Streptomycetaceae > Streptomyces > Streptomyces sp. NPDC111744. The sequence goes on along the minus strand of NZ_JBVKCG010000004.1, from coordinate 237,988 downwards.
TTGACGAGCGGAGCCGTCGGGACACCCAGCTTGTAGTCCTGTGTCCAGCGGTGACCGTCGGTCTTGATCTCGACGGACACCTTGGACGACAGCGCGTTCACGACGGAGACACCCACACCGTGCAGACCGCCGGAGACGGCGTAACCGCCGCCGCCGAACTTGCCGCCCGCGTGCAGCACGGTCAGCACGACCTCGACGGCCGGCTTGCCCTCGGACGCCACGATGCCGACGGGGATGCCGCGGCCGTTGTCGACGACTCGCACGCCGCCGTCGGCGAGGATCGTCACGTCGATGGTGTCCGCGTGGCCCGCCAGAGCCTCGTCGACGGAGTTGTCCACGACCTCGTACACAAGGTGGTGCAGGCCGCGCTCGCCGGTGGAGCCGATGTACATACCGGGTCGCTTGCGGACCGCGTCCAGCCCTTCGAGCACGGTGATGGCGCTGGCGTCGTAGGAGGCGGTGACTTCACCGTTCGCGCCGGCGTCGATGGACGGGATGTTCTCGTTGGGGTTGCCGGAATCGGCCACGAAGCGCCCTTTCTGGCACAGGCACGAGCCAGGCTCGTCGGCGGGTTGCCGGAGCGGCTGCGGCATGTTGCGTTGGTAAGCCTTGATCAGCGTTGCTCAGCTTTTCCCGGGCGGTCCCCACGTTCGGGGCGGGATTGTCTTCCAGTCTACCGGTAGCGCCGACAGTGATGGGGGTTTGCCGGTACCTGAGTCCGCATGTGCCGCCCTGAACCTGCCTCCGCCGACTCCCGATATGCGGATGGGGGCTCCAAGAGGCTCACGGAGGCACTCAGCGCTTCGGGCCGTCAACCCTTGGCTACTCCGGGGTCAGATCGCGATTCGCAACCGCGTGCGGTTGTACGACGATCAGCCGAGCGGGCCGTACGACGGCTCCACACTCGGCTCATGGCGTGACGTAAGTCACCCGTAGGTATCGCCGGGACCGGTGCTCCCGGGGGCGCGCAGCGGGCCGTAGCGCCGGGGCGGACCGCCGGGATTGAGCACCTTGATCATCCGTACGGTGCCATGCCCCAGGTCCTCGTTCAGGCGTGCGACCAGCGCGGGCGAGAGATGACGCAGCTGGGTCGCCCAGGCCGTGGAGTCGCACTGCACGACCAGCACCCGCTCGTCCTCGTCGTACCGCTCGGGCACACAGTGCTTGGCGAGGTCCTCGCCGACGATCTGCGGCCAGCGACCCATCACCCCTCCGACCGCGGCCGGCGTCTCCCAGCCGCGCTCGGTGATCAACCGGTTGATCGCCGAGCCCAGCGCCATCGGGTCGCGGCCGTCGGCGCGCGCGCCGGAGCGCAGACCACCACGCCGCGCCTGCTTCCGCTGCTGCGCCGCGTCGCCACGCGCGCGTGCCGCCTCCTTCGCCGCCCTGAGGGCCACACGCGCCAGATCGACACCGGAAGGCTCCTCCTTCGGGGCGGGTCCTTCGGTGCTCATACGCGCTCCACCACCCCGTCCGCCACCGCGTACCGCGCACCGGCGAGGAGGTGCGGTACGTCGTCGTCCACCGCGGCGGTGACCAGCACCTGCTCCCCGGGCGCGACCAGCTCCGCCAGCCGCTCCCGGCGCCGCGCGTCCAGCTCGGCGAACACGTCGTCGAGCACCAGCACCGGCTCATTGCCCTCGGCCCGCAGCAGGTCGTACGACGCGAGACGCAGCGCCAGAGCGAACGACCAGGACTCGCCGTGCGAGGCGTACCCCTTGGCGGGCAGCTGGCCGAGCTTGAGGACCAGATCGTCGCGGTGCGGGCCGACCAGCGTGACACCGCGCTCGATCTCCTGCTTACGGGCGTCCGCCAGGGCCGCCATCAGCTGGGCGTACAGATCCTCGCGGGTGTGGGCTTCGCCGGGCGCCGACGGCTTGTACTCGAGCGCGATCGGGCCGCCGCCCGGCGCCAGCTGCTCGTACGCCTTGTCGGCGAGCGGCTGGATCCCGGCGACCAGGTCGAGCCGCTGGGCGAGCAGCTCCGCGCCCACCCGCGCGAGGTGCTGGTCCCACACGTCCAGCGTGGACAAATCCATCGAGCGGCCGCCGTGCCGCCGGGCGAGAGCCGCGGATTTCAACAGGGTGTTCCGCTGCTTGAGGACACGCTCGTAGTCGGACCGCACACCGGCCATCCGCGGCGACCGCGCGGTGATCAGCTCGTCCAGGAACCGCCGCCGCTCACCCGGGTCGCCCTTCACCAGCGCGAGATCCTCCGGCGCGAACAGCACCGTCCGTACGATGCCCAGCACATCCCGCGGCCTGACCTGCGAGGACCTGTTGATGCGGGCGCGGTTGGCCTTGCCCGGGTTGAGCTCCAGCTCGACCAGTTGCTGCCGGTCGCCCTGCCGGACCTGCGCCCGGATGATCGCCCGCTCGGCGCCCATCCGGACCAGGGGGGCGTCGGAGGCGACCCGGTGGCTGCCGAGGGTGGCGAGATAACCGACGGCCTCGACGAGGTTGGTCTTGCCCTGGCCGTTGGGGCCGACGAAGGCGGTGACGCCCGGATCGAGCGGGACCTCGACCCGGGCGTAGGAGCGGAAGTCGGCCAGCGACAGATGCGTGACGTGCATGGTTGTTGCGCCGACCTCCCCGTGACCTGCTACTTCGTCTCTACGGCATGGCCGCCGAACTGGTTGCGCAGCGCGGCGATCATCTTCATCTGCGGCGAGTCCTCCTGCCGGGAGGCGAACCGCGCGAACAGCGAGGCGGTGATCGCGGGCAGCGGCACCGCGTTGTCTATCGCGGCCTCCACCGTCCACCGGCCCTCACCGGAGTCCTGTGCATAACCCTTCAGCTGGTCCAGGTGCTCGTCCCCGTCGAGGGCGTTCACCGCGAGGTCCAGCAGCCAGGAGCGGATGACGGTGCCCTCCTGCCAGGAGCGGAAGACCTCGCGCACATCCGTGACGGAGTCGACCTTCTCCAGGAGCTCCCAGCCCTCAGCGTAGGCCTGCATCATCGCGTACTCGATGCCGTTGTGGACCATCTTCGCGAAGTGGCCCGCGCCGACCTTGCCGGCGTGCACCGAACCGAAGTCGCCCTCGGGCTTGAGCGCGTCGAAGACCGGCCGCACCTTCTCGACATGCTCGGCGTCGCCGCCGTACATCAGCGCATAGCCGTTCTCCAGGCCCCAGACACCGCCGGAGACTCCGCAGTCGACGAAACCGATGCCCTTGGCGGCCAGCTCCTCGGCGTGCTTCTCGTCGTCCGTCCAGCGGGAGTTGCCGCCGTCGACGACCACGTCACCGGGCTCCAGCAGCTCGGCCAGCTCGTCGACGGTGGACTGGGTCGGCGCCCCGGCCGGGACCATCACCCACACCACACGGGGCCCGCTGAGCTTGCCCACAAGCTCTTCCAGGCTGTGGACATCGGCGAGGTCCGGGTTGCGGTCGTATCCCACGACGGTGTGGCCCGCGCGGCGGATCCGCTCGCGCATGTTGCCGCCCATCTTGCCGAGGCCGACGAGACCGAGCTCCATCAGTTGGTTCCTTAGGTTGCGGTGTGGCAGGAGAGGCACTTTCGTGCCGCGTCCGAGCCTAATCGCGACCCTTTGCGCACAGTTGTGGGCATAGCCACTCACCTGTAGAAACCCACCCGGGCACAGCGCCGGCCACCCACAGGAAAGCGGCGGCACTGTGCACAGCTGTGGACAACTCAGCCGCTCAACCGCACCGGCATGATCAGGTACTTGTACGCCTCGTCCGCCTCCGCGTCGAGCGCCGGCTTCCCGCTCAGCAGCGCCGGCTTCGTGGACGTCGTGAACGACAGCTGGGCCACCGGGGAGTCGATCGCGCTCAGACCGTCGAGCAGGAAGGTCGGGTTGAAGGCGATCGAGACGTCGTCACCCTCCAGCTGCGCGTCCACCCTCTCCACAGCCTGTGCGTCGTCGCTGGAGCCGGCCTCCAGGATCAGCACGCCCTGCTCGAAGCTGAGCCGCACCGGGGTGTTCCGCTCGGCGACCAGGGCGACACGCTTGACGGCCTCCACGAAGGGGGCGGTCTCGATCACGGCCACGGAGTTGAACTCGGTCGGGAACAGCGAGCGGTACTTCGGCAGGTCGCCCTCGAGCAGGCGCGTGGTGGTCCGCCGGCCGGCGCCCTCGAAACCGATGAGCCCCTCGCCGGCGCCCGAGCCGGACAGCGCCAGGATCACGCTGTCGCCGCTCGTGAGGGCCTTGGCGGTGTCCAGGAGCGTCTTGGCGGGCACCAGGGCCACCGCGGACGCCTCGGGGTTCTCCGGCTTCCACAGGAACTCACGGACCGCGAAGCGGTAGCGGTCGGTGGAGGCCAGGGTGACCGTGTCGCCCTCGATCTCGATGCGCACACCGGTCAGCACCGGCAGGGTGTCGTCGCGTCCGGCGGCAATGGCCACCTGGGAGACGGCGGAGGCGAAGACCTCGCCCGGGACCGTGCCCGTCGCGTTCGGCATCTGCGGCAGGGAGGGGTACTCCTCCACCGGCAGGGTGTGCAGCGTGAACCGGGACGATCCACAGACCACCGTGGCCCGTACACCGTCTGTGGAAATCTCCACCGGCCGGTTGGGCAGGGCACGACAGATGTCGGCGAGCAGCCGGCCCGAGACCAGGACCGTGCCCTCCTCCTCGACCTCGGTCTCGACGCTGACCCGCGCGGAGACCTCGTAGTCGAAGCTGGACAGGCTCAGCTGGCCGTCCTCGGCCTTCAGCAGCAGGCCGGCGAGGACCGGCGCCGGCGGACGGGCCGGGAGGCTGCGAGCCGCCCAGGCCACTGCCTCCGCGAGTACGTCGCGTTCCACCCGGATCTTCACCGTAAGCCCGCCTCCTGCTGTTGCCGGGGCTTCTCGCCCTGCTGCGTCTTCGTCGTCTGACTCGGTGTCGTGAGCCCCGGGGAGGGGCAGAACACCGGGGACCAGTCTGACGCACCGCACTGACAGCTGGCGCCTCTCGGGGTCAAGTCGTGACGAGGCGCGGTCAAAGGCCGAAGAGCGAGTTGTGCACAGGGCCCTCTTCGAAACGGATTCCCAGCTCTCTCTAGTTGTCAGTAGTAGTAGGGGCTGTGGATACCGTGGATAACCCCGTTTGCCCAGCTCAGCGGCCAGATTTTGTCCACTGCCCCTGTGGGTACGACCGGTGGACAACTAGGTGTCTCTGTGGAGAACAGAAAGTTCTGCACACGCCGTGCACAGCCTGAGGGGACTTCTCCCCAGCACCGTCCCCAGCTTTTCCCACCTTTCCCACAGGCCAACCCGGCAGCTTCGTGTGACGGCTTTCACTCGACACGGTGAGCAGGCGCGTCACGTTGCCGAACAGTGGACAGCCGTGTGGAGAAGCTGGGGATCGCTGGGGACAACCACCCCTCAGCCTGTGGGCTACCGGTGGACAACTTCATGCACAGCCTGTGGATGCCTTCCTCGTCCACAGTCTGTGGAGATCCGTCGTCCACGATTCCACAGGCTCCTGAGCTGCCCTGATGCACTTTCAACGGCCAGCCTGTGGACGACGTTCGGGACAACTTCCCAGTCCCCAGGGTGTGGACGCAAGAAAGTCGGCAAATCTGTGGAGGACGGCCGTAACCGGGGCGGTATTCGAACAGCGGGGACGTTTCCTTCTGACGCCGTGAGGGCAAAGGCCCACGCTCCGCACCGCCCCTGAACGCCAAAAGGCGCCCCCGGGATCTCTCCCGAGGGCGCCTGGAGCCTCGTACCGCTACCCGTTCTTGATCCGGTTCGTCAGCTCGGTCACCTGGTTGTAGATCGACCGCCGCTCCGCCATCAACGCCCGGATCTTCCGGTCGGCGTGCATGACCGTCGTATGGTCCCGGTTGCCGAACTGCGCCCCGATCTTCGGCAGCGACAGGTCCGTGAGCTCACGGCACAGATACATGGCGATCTGCCGCGCCGTGACCAGCTGCCGGCCGCGCGAGCTGCCGCAGAGGTCCTCGACCGTGAGGCCGAAGTAGTCCGCGGTCGCCGCCATGATCGCCGAGGCGCTGATCTCCGGCGTCGAGTCCTGGCCCCCGGGGATCAGGTCCTTGAGGACGATCTCCGTCAGCCCCAGGTCCACCGGCTGCCGGTTGAGCGACGCGAAGGCCGTCACCCGGATCAGCGCGCCCTCCAGCTCCCGGATGTTCCGGGAGATGCGGGAGGCGATGAACTCCAGCACCTCCGGCGGGGCGTTCAGCTGCTCCTGCACCGCCTTCTTGCGGAGGATCGCGATGCGCGTCTCCAGTTCCGGCGGCTGGACGTCGGTGATCAGGCCCCACTCGAAACGGTTCCGCAGCCGGTCCTCAAGGGTGACCAGCTGCTTGGGCGGCCGGTCGCTGGAGAGCACGATCTGCTTGTTCGCGTTGTGGAGCGTGTTGAAGGTGTGGAAGAACTCCTCCTGCGTCGACTCCTTGTCCGCGAGGAACTGGATGTCGTCGACGAGCAGGATGTCCATCTCGCGGTAGCGCTTGCGGAAGCTGTCGCCCTTGCCGTCGCGGATCGAGTTGATGAACTCGTTGGTGAACTCCTCCGAGCTCACATAGCGCACCCGCGTGCCCGGGTAGAGGCTCCGCGCGTAGTGCCCGATCGCGTGCAGCAGGTGCGTCTTGCCGAGCCCCGACTCCCCATAGATGAAGAGGGGGTTGTACGCCTTCGCGGGTGCCTCGGCGACGGCGACCGCGGCCGCGTGCGCGAAGCGGTTGGAGGCGCCGATGACGAACGTGTCGAAGAGGTATTTGGGGTTCAGGCGGGCGGTCGGTTCGCCGGGGCCCGGTGTCGGTGCGGGCTTGGCGCCCAGCGGTCCGGGCGCGCCGGTGGATGGCATGTTCGGGAGGTTCGGCAGGTCCGGGCGTCCCGGACCGCCCCGGCGGCCCTGACCCGGCCCGCCGGGGGGCTCGGGCATCTCGCGGCGGCCGGGGTCCCGCTGGTCGTAGTCGGAACGGTCGTACTCGGACCGGTCGTAGTCGGGTCGCGGTGGTTCGTACTCCGCGCGCTGCTGCTCGTACGACGGCCGGTCCATCGGCTGCTGGGGCCGGTACTCCTGGGAGTAGGAGTCGCCGTAACCGTCCGAGCGGTAGGCGTCCTGGGGCGGCGAGGCATAGGGGTCGCGCTCGGGGAAGCCGAGCCGTGGCTGCTGCCAGCTGTACTCGTCCTGTCCGGGGCGCGGCCAGGCGCCGGGTTCGGGGCGCTGGTACTCGGAGGGGTAGGCCGGGCGGGCGGTGGGGAGCTGATCGGCGCGCGGGGGCGGCAGTTGGTCGCGGCCGCCCTGCTCGGGCGGACGGTCGGCGCGATGCCGGCCGTATCCGCCGTCGTACTGCGACGAGGGGAGTTCGGGCTCTTCGTAACGCTGTGGCTGCACGGGGGGCGTCGGCGGGGCGGGGGGTTCGCCCGCGGACTCGTCCACGGTGATCGCGATCCGGATCGGGCGTCCGCACTCACGGCTCAGCGACTCGCTGACGATCGGTGCGAGACGGCCCTCCAGTACGTTCTTCGCAAACTCGTTCGGTACGGCGAGCAGGGCGGTGTCCGCGACCAGCGCGAGCGGCTGGCAGCGTCGGATCCAGTGTTCGTCCTTGCCCTCCACACCCTGACCGCGGCCCTCACCGAGGAGCTGCTCCAGTACTCGTGGCCACACTGCGGCAAGATCGGCAGGTACGTCAGCCACAGGGCACGCTCTCTCACAGGTCCCACGAACGTGTGGTTCGAGGACGGGTCGGGATGAATATCGGGTCGGGCGGGGATAAAGGAACGAATCGGAGTTCAGCCACGGTAGTCAGCGTGGCGGGTGCGGTTCAAGTTGTTGTCCCCAGCCTGTGGATAGTGTCTCTCCGTCACTGCTGGTTTGACCGAATGGCGTAGCCCCGCGTACCGTAACCAGGTCGAGTTGTCGATGGCTGCTGCCGCCTGCCTCCGATGGGCACAGATCGCTGAAGGTGATCGGGAAGCGGTGCACTCGGGCGTGACGCGAGCTACTCGTGGGCGCACGGTGACAGCCAAGACGGCACCCCGCAACTACTGACTTATTTCTGGAGCCCCCGAGTGAGCAAGCGCACCTTCCAGCCGAACAACCGTCGTCGCGCCAAGACCCACGGCTTCCGCCTGCGGATGCGCACCCGTGCCGGCCGCGCGATTCTGGCGAACCGCCGCAGCAAGGGTCGCGCCAGCCTGTCCGCCTGATTCTGATCAGGTCATGACGTCGTGCTGCCTACCGAGCATCGGCTGAGGCGGCGCGAGGACTTCGCGACCGCGGTACGACGGGGTCGCCGGGCCGGTCGCCCGTCCCTCGTCGTCCACCTTCGTAGCGGTGCCACGGACCCGCACGCGCCTGGGGAGAGCGCTCCCCCGACGCGTGCGGGTTTCGTCGTGAGCAAAGCAGTGGGTGGCGCTGTCGTGCGCAACAAGGTCAAGCGGAGATTGCGTCACCTGATGCGTGACCGAGTCGCCCTGTTCCCCCCCGGTAGCCTGGTAGTCGTACGAGCGCTGCCCGGAGCGGGCGACGCCGACCATGGACAGCTGGCCCGAGACCTGGACGCCGCCATCGAACGGCTACTGGGAGGGGGCGCGCGATGAAGTACCCACTGCTGGCACTGATCAAGCTGTACCAGTGGACGATCAGTCCACTGCTGGGGCCGGTATGCAAGTACTACCCGTCGTGCTCCCATTACGGCTACACAGCCATCGACCGGCACGGTGCGATCAAGGGGACGGCACTCACCGCCTGGCGCATCCTGCGGTGCAACCCGTGGTCGCTCGGCGGTGTGGATCATGTTCCTCCGCGTAAGCGACCGCGGTGGCACGAAATGCTGCGTGACGCCTGGCGTGCACGCAAGGGCGGGCCCTCCGCCGCCGAACCGGCCACCGGGGAGAAGCTCTGTTCCGAGCTTCCTTCGAGCCCGGCCGCAGAGACTTCGTCCCATGCCCAAGGAGCATGATTAGTGGACACGATTGCCAGCCTTTTCAGCTTCATCACGACACCCGTTTCATGGGTCATCGTCCAGTTCCACTCGGTGTACGGGAAGATCTTCGGTCCCGACACGGGCTGGGCCTGGGGCTTGTCCATCGTGTCTCTGGTGATCCTGATCCGCATCTGCCTGATCCCGCTCTTCGTGAAGCAGATCAAGGCGACCCGGGCCATGCAGACGCTGCAGCCCGAGATGAAGAAGATCCAGGAGCGCTACAAGAACGACAAGCAGCGTCAGTCCGAAGAGATGATGAAGCTGTACAAGGAGTCGGGTACCAACCCGCTCTCCTCGTGCCTTCCCATCCTCGCGCAGTCGCCGTTCTTCTTCGCCCTGTACCACGTGCTCAACGGCATCGCGACGGGCTCGACGATCGGCGTCATCAACGACTCGCTGCTCGCCAGCGCGCGTAAGGCGCACATCTTCGGTGCGCCGCTCGCCGCGAAGTTCACCGACGGTTCGTCGAAGGTGGAGGCGCTCGGTGCTTCCCTCACCGACGTCCGGGTCGTCACCGCGATCATGATCGTCCTGATGTCGGCGTCGCAGTTCTACACGCAGCGCCAGCTGATGACGAAGAACGTCGACACCACGGTGAAGACTCCGTTCATGCAGCAGCAGAAGATGCTGATGTACGTCTTCCCGGTCATGTTCGCCGTCTTCGGCATCAACTTTCCGGTCGGTGTCCTCGTCTACTGGCTGACCACCAACGTGTGGACCATGGGCCAGCAGATGTACGTCATCCGCAACAACCCGACGCCGGGTTCGAAGGCCCAGGCCGCTTACCTGGAGCGCCTGACCAAGCACGTCACGCACCACGGCAAGACCCGCAAGCGCAGCGAGCGCACCATCATCAAGGCGATCGTCGCCAAGGGCCGGGACCGTAACGAGTTCGAGCGCCAGTTCATCAACGCGCTGACGAAGGCGGGCCTCGCGGCCCAGGCCGACGGCACCGTGGCGAAGGGCGAGGCTCAGGCCGTCGCGCAGACCGAGGACGGCGTCACGGCCACCGCCGCCGCCAAGCGTCAGCAGCCCAAGCGTCAGACCAAGGCCCAGCGTCAGTCCGGGGCCACGAAGGGCGAGCCGACGACGGCCTCTGCCGAGAAGGCGGACTCCTCCGAGCCGACGACGTCGTTGGAGAAGTCCGACGAGCCGCAGGACGCCAAGCCGACCGCCGCCCAGCAGCCCCCGAAGGCCGGTTCCAACGGCCGCAGCAGGGCCCAGTCCGGTCAGCGCAAAGGCGGTCCGCAGCGCCCCAAGTCCCCGTCCAAGAAGTAAGAAGGAGCCCATCCCGTGACGGAAGGCACCACCTCCGCTGCCGAGGGTGCAGACACCCTGACCCGCCTGGAGCAGGAGGGCGAGATCGCGGCGGACTACCTCGAGGGTCTGCTGGACATTGCCGACCTCGACGGCGACATCGATATGGATGTCGAGGCCGACCGCGCCGCCGTGTCGATCATCAGCGACGCGGGCGGCCGCGACCTGCAGAAGCTGGTCGGCCGTGACGGCGAGGTGCTGGAGGCGCTCCAGGAGCTGACCCGCCTGGCCGTGCACCGGGAGACCGGTGACCGCAGCCGGCTGATGCTCGACATCGCGGGCTACCGCGCCAAGAAGCGCGCTGAGCTCTCCGAGCTGGGTGCCAAGGCCGCGGCCGAGGTGAAGAGCACCGGCGAGCCCGTGAAGCTCAAGCCGATGAGCCCGTTCGAGCGCAAGGTCGTGCATGACGCGGTCAAGTCCGCCGGACTGCGCAGCGAGTCGGAGGGCGAGGAGCCGCAGCGGTTCGTCGTCGTGCTGCCCGCCTGATCGGTCTCCCCGATTCACCGGCCCCGTCTGTTGAGCAGGCGGGGCCGAATTTTGTCAGCCTGGTAGTTCTGGTGGCCGGTGCGCGAAGCACCGGCGCTGTACGGAAGGACGGTCCCCGTGACGGAGGCTGCGGAGCTCCCCCCGGCGCCTGAGCAGGCGCGGGAAGTGTTCGGTGAGCGCTTCGCCGATGCGGTCCGCTACGCGGAGCTGCTCGCCGAGGCAGGCGTGCAGCGTGGTCTGATCGGCCCACGGGAGGTACCCCGCCTGTGGGAGCGGCACCTGCTGAACTGTGCGGTGCTCTCCGAGGCCGTCCCCGAAGGGGTGACGGTCTGCGATGTCGGCTCCGGTGCCGGTCTGCCGGGCATTCCGCTGGCGCTGGTCCGGGAAGACCTCAACATCACGCTGCTGGAGCCGCTGCTGCGGCGAACCAACTTTCTGACCGAGGTCGTCGAGCTGCTCGGCCTGGACCATGTGACCGTCGTGCGTGGCCGCGCCGAGGAGGTCATGGGCAAGCTGCCTCCGGTGCATGTGGTGACGGCGCGTGCTGTGGCCCCGCTGGACCGGCTGGCTGCCTGGGGCATCCCCCTGCTGCGTCCCTACGGCGAGATGCTCGCCCTCAAGGGGGACACGGCCGAGGCGGAGCTGAAGGCCGCGGCCACCGCCCTCACCAAGCTCGGTGCGGTGTCCACGTCCATCCTGCATGTGGGTGAGGGCGTGGTGGACCCGCTGTCCACTGTGGTGCGGGTGGAGGTCGGGGAGAGTCCGGGCGGTGTGCGCTTCGCGGCGAAGCGGGCGAAGGCGGCTCGTACGGGGCGGACGCGTAGGCGCCGCTGATCCGTCCTGACGGTCAGACGTACTCCACACAAGCTGCCAAACCTACGCATGGCGGAGTGTCGCGGCTTTTCGGTACGGCTCGCTGTGCATCGTGTTTCACGTGAAACGTCGCTCACTGTTGCAGGGCATCATCAGCCGGGGCCGCGCCGCCGAACCCCGCGACCGAAAGCCTCTCGGTTCCCTCAGGGAGGGAGCCTCTGGTGACGCTCCGTCCTCCCGGCGGGGCACGGAGTTGTCCACAGAGGTGGATTTCTCCACAGAACACCAGGCCTCACTGGTTCACGACCCCGAAGGCATGGGAGGCTCTGTTCATCGCGAGCCTGAAGTCGAGGAGAGTGAATCCTTGCGGTCCGACGCCAACATCGCGGGACCGATGACCGATCCGGTCCCCGGTCCCCGTACCGAGTCGATGGGGGCGGATGTTTCACGTGAAACACCGCCTCCGATGGACGACACTCCCATCGGTCGTGCTGCCCAACTCGCGGTGGAGGCTCTGGGCCGCGCCGGCGAAGGCCTGCCACGTCCGGAGCAGACCCGAGTCATGGTGGTCGCCAACCAGAAGGGTGGTGTGGGCAAGACGACGACGACCGTCAACCTTGCCGCATCGCTGGCCCTGCATGGCGCCCGCGTCCTGGTGATCGACCTCGACCCACAGGGCAATGCTTCCACCGCGCTGGGGATCGACCATCACGCCGAAGTTCCGTCCATCTACGACGTGTTGGTCGAGAGCAAGCCGCTGGCCGAAGTCGTCCAGCCGGTGGTGGATGTCGAAGGTCTCTTCTGTGCCCCCGCCACGATCGATCTCGCCGGTGCGGAGATCGAATTGGTGTCGCTGGTGGCACGAGAGAGCCGGCTCCAGCGGGCGATCCAGGCGTACGAGCAGCCGCTGGACTACATCCTTATCGACTGCCCACCCTCGCTCGGCCTACTGACGGTCAACGCACTTGTCGCGGGGGTCGAGGTGCTCATCCCGATCCAGTGCGAGTACTACGCCCTGGAGGGCCTCGGCCAACTGCTGCGCAATGTCGACCTGGTGCGGGGGCACCTCAACCCCGCACTGCATGTGTCGACCATCCTGCTCACCATGTACGACGGCCGGACGCGTCTCGCTTCCCAGGTCGCGGACGAGGTGCGCAGTCATTTCGGTGACGAGGTGCTGCGGACGAGCATTCCCCGCTCGGTCCGCATCTCCGAGGCGCCGAGCTATGGGCAGACGGTATTGACCTACGATCCTGGATCGAGCGGTGCCCTCTCCTATCTTGAGGCGGCCCGAGAAATCGCGCTGAAGGGCCTCGGGGTCAGCTATGACCCCACCCAGGCCCATATCGGCGCCCAGAGCAATCCGAGCATGGTGGAGGGGATCCAGTGAGCGAGCGACGGAGGGGGCTGGGGCGTGGTCTCGGCGCACTGATCCCAGCTGCCCCGACCGAGAAGACCCCGGCCCAGACAGCGGTGGGCGGTGGGGCATCTCCGTCTCCTGCAGCCGTCCCGGTGTTGACGACCGACCGTGGAGTCGCCGCCGCCAAGGTGACGACGCTGCCGGCTGTTTCACATGAAACCGAGGAGCCGTCGGTCTTCGGTGTGGCTCCGGAGACGCCCGCTTCTCCGGTGGGCGCGCACTTCGCGGAGATCCCCCTCGACGACATCACGCCGAACCCGCGTCAGCCGCGTGAGGTCTTCGACGAGGACGCCCTGCAGGAGTTGGTCACCTCCATCCAGGAGGTCGGCCTCCTCCAGCCCGTCGTCGTACGCCAGCTGGGTCCCTCGCGGTACGAGCTCATCATGGGCGAGCGGCGCTGGCGGGCCTGTCGTGAGGCCGGCCTGGAGGCGATCCCGGCGATCGTCCGGGCGACGGACGACGAGAAGCTTCTCCTGGATGCGCTGCTGGAGAACCTTCACCGTGCCCAGCTGAACCCGCTGGAAGAGGCCGCCGCCTACGACCAGTTGCTGAAGGACTTCAACTGCACGCACGACCAGCTGGCCGACCGTATTGGGCGCTCCCGTCCGCAGGTCTCCAACACCCTGCGGCTGCTGAAGCTCTCGCCGGCCGTCCAACGCCGGGTCGCCGCCGGCGTTCTGTCGGCCGGGCACGCCCGGGCGCTCCTCTCCGTCGACGACTCGGAGGAGCAGGACCGGCTGGCCCACCGGATCGTGGCCGAGGGACTGTCGGTGCGGGCCGTCGAAGAGATCGTGACCCTCATGGGCTCGCGGCCGCAGACGACTACCCGTTCCAAGGGGCCGCGTGCGGGCGCCCGGGTCTCCCCGGCGCTGAGCGACCTCGCCACCCGGCTCTCGGACCGGTTCGAGACACGGGTGAAGGTCGACCTGGGCCAGAAGAAGGGCAAGATCACCGTGGAGTTCGCCTCCATGGAAGACCTTGAGCGGATCCTCGGCACGCTCGCCCCGGGTGAGGGGCCGGTCCTCCACCAGGGGATCCACGACGGCGACTCCGCAGAGCCGGAGGAGTTCGAGGAGTCCGAGGACTGACCGGCCCCGGTGCTTTCCGCCCGGGGTCGTCGGGGTGTTTCCCGCCCGGGGCCGGGTGTTTCCCGCCCGGTCGGTGTCCTGTCGCTCAGAGAGCGGATCATGTCCGGTGTGTACCGGACACGATCCGCTCTTTGCTTTTATGCGGTATCGATGGAATCGCTGTGTGGATACGATGCGTTCGGGTACGGCGGATCCACCTGACAGCTGGCAGCACCTCTGATGGGGAGGCGGGGGCCATGCGATCGATGAGCCGCACCGGACTGGTGAGCGCGGGCCTGGGACTGGGCGCGACCGTCGGATTCGTCGGCAGTCTGCTCAGGGAACACAGTGCTCTGACAGCCGCTCGCGACGCCGCGGGCGAAGGAAGCGAGGAACAGCCTTCATGGGGCGTCGGCTCGTACCGCTCACCCTGGACAACCTTCAGGACCTTCCCAAGCGCTGTCGCTCGTGTGTCTTCTGGGAACTGGATCCCGTCAGCGGCGAAGCAGCGGTAAGGGCGGGCACACCCGCGGTCGAGAAGGAAGCGTGGATCTCCGCCGTCCTGCTCGACTGGGGATCGTGTGGTCGCGTGGTCTATGTCGACGACGTACCTGTGGGCTTTGTGCTCTACGCTCCGCCCGCCTACGTCCCGCGGTCCACGGCGTTCCCGACGAGCCCGGTCTCACCGGACGCCGTCCAGCTCATGACCGGCTACATCATGCCCGGCTACCAGGGACAGGGGCTCGGACGCGTGATGGTTCAGACGGTCGCCAAGGATCTGCTTCGCCGGGGCTTCAAGGCCATCGAGGCGTTCGGCGACGCCCGCTACAAGGAGCCGGCCTGTCTGCTGCCCGCCGACCATCTGCTGGCCGTGGGCTTCAAGACGGTCCGGCAGCATCCTGCCCATCCACGGATGCGGCTGGAACTGCGGACGACACTCTCCTGGAAGGAAGACGTGGAGCTGGCGCTCGACCGGCTGCTCGGGGCCGTGCAGAAGGAACCGGTACTGCGGCCGCTCTGAGTGCCGCCCTGTTGATCGAAGCGAGTCCGCAAAGCAGATGGGCCAACCCCGCGGGGTTGGCCCATTCGTGTTTCACGTGAAACGTCACTCGGCGATGAAGTCGTCCAGGTCGCGGAGGAGCGCGGCCTTCGGCTTGGCGCCGACGATGGTCTTGGCGACCTCGCCGGCCTGGTAGACGTTCAGGGTGGGGATCGACATGACGCCGTACTTGGCGGCCGTCGTCGGGTTTTCGTCGATGTTCAGCTTGACGATCTCGATCTTCTCGCCGTGCTCGGCGGCGATGGCCTCAAGAGACGGGGCGATCTGGCGGCACGGGCCGCACCACTCGGCCCAGAAGTCCACCAGGACGGGCTTCTCGCTCTTGAGGACGACCTCATCGAAGTCGGCGTCGGTCACATGCTTCAGAGTGCCGGCCACGGCGGGCTCCTTTACTTGTTCGTGCGGTGGGACGGAAGGGGGATTGGTCAGACGGCGGTCTTCTCGGGCTCGGCCTTCTCCTCGTCCGCAAGGGCGGCGAGGAAACGCTCGGCGTCGAGAGCAGCGGAGCAGCCGGTACCGGCCGCAGTGATCGCCTGACGGTAGGTGTGGTCCACCACGTCACCGGCGGCGAACACACCCGTCAGGTTGGTGTGTGTCGAGGGCGAGGCGACCTTCAGGTAGCCCTCCTCGTCCAGGTCCAGCTGACCCTTGAACAGCTCGGTGCGCGGGTCATGGCCGATCGCGATGAACAGGCCGGTCACCGCCAGATCCGTGAGCTCACCGGTCTTGACGTTGCGCAGCTTCAGACCGGCCAGCTTCTGGTCGCCCTGGACCTCGGCGATCTCGCTGTCCCAGGCGAACTTGATCTTCGGGTCGGCGAAGGCGCGATCCTGCATCGCCTTGGAGGCGCGCAGGGTGTCCCGGCGGTGGACGATCGTCACGGACTTGGCGAACCGGGAGAGGAAGGTGGCTTCCTCCATCGCGGTGTCGCCGCCGCCGATCACGGCGATGTCCTGCTCCTTGAAGAAGAACCCGTCACAGGTGGCGCACCAGGAGACACCGCGGCCGGAGAGGGCGTCCTCGTTCGGCAGGCCCAGCTTGCGGTGCTGGGAGCCGGTGGAGACGATGACGGCCTTCGCCTTGTGGACCGTGCCGGCGGTGTCGGTGACGGTCTTGATCTCACCGGTCAGGTCGACGGAGACGACATCGTCCGGAACCAGTTCGGCACCGAAGCGCTCGGCCTGTGCGCGCATGTTGTCCATGAGGTCAGGACCCATGATGCCGTCGCGGAAGCCCGGGAAGTTCTCCACCTCGGTGGTGTTCATCAGCGCACCGCCCGCGGTGACGGCCCCCTCGAACACGAGGGGCTTCAGCGACGCGCGCGCGGTGTAGAGCGCCGCCGTGTAGCCGGCGGGCCCGGAGCCGATGATGATCACGTTACGGACGTCGCTCACGGCTTGATTCCTCGTCTCTGGTCTACGTCAATTCGACCGGTGGGAGTTTCTGTCAGAAGCTCTCACCCCACCCAACGGATCCTAAGGGGCGCGCATTCCCGGTGTGTCCGGGCACACGGGCATCCCACACCGTACGGATTTCCGCGCCAGGACGGGACGATGCGTCCGACACTCCCGGGACACTACAGAGCCACTCAGGGGCGGGTCAGGGACTCCGTCAGCAGAACCTCGCCAGGGGAGGCCGACGACCGGCTCTGGCACGTTGCGTCGACGATGAGGACGGTCACCCGGGTGCTGTCGGAGGCATCGGGGAGGACGACGAGGAAGGCATCCTTCCCCTCGTACGTCCCCTTCTTCGCCCCGAGGAGGTCGTCGGCGGCCTGGCTGATGCTCTGGCGGACGCACTGCGGCACTGTCACCGAGGGCTGGATCCGGGTGGTGAAGGGCGTGGCCGTCGAGCCGGGTGAAGTGGGCTCGCCCTGGATCCCCAGGTCCGGCTTCTTGGAGCCACGCAGGTTCGTCTTCGTGCCGAGGAGGTTCTCCACCTCTGTCTGGAGGCTGCCCTTGGAGAAGCCCTCGGCGGAGCTTGTCGGCTTGCCCTGCGCGGTCGTCGGCCCATTGCCGCCGAGCGACTGAAGGAAGAACGAACCGGCTCCCAGGGCGGCCGCGGTGAAGACAGCTCCGATAACGACGGTCCGACGGCGTCGGGCGCGCCCCTGTCCGTGCCCCTGTCCGCGGTCCTTGCGGCCGGGACCGGTCGAAGCACTCGACCGTCCGGCGGGACGGTCCGCTGGGGGCGACGCGAGAGCCGATGTTTCACGTGAAACATGCGCCTCGGGTGCCGTGGCGGTCAGCAGTGCCTCGGCGGCGAGGGCGGCATCGATCCGCCCTGCGACGTCGGCAGGCATACGCGGGGGCCCCGGCAGCGCGCCCAGCAAACCCCGGATCTCCTCCAGCGAAGCGTGGACGTCGGCACAGAGTGCGCACTCGTCCAGGTGCTGTCGTACTTCCGCTGTCCGGGCATTCGGGAGCAGGCCTTCGGTGAGGTCGGAGATCTCCGCGACGTCCGGGTGCCCGGTCGTGTCTGTCGGGGAAGTCACGCTCGCCCACCTCCGCCCTTCACTGTGGCTGAATCACTCGGCCCGGTCTTCTGTGAGGCCCCGTCTTGAGGTCTCGCTGCCGGTGGGACGGATGTCCCCTCCGTCCGGTTCCGTGCCGGGTCCCGCTCCTTCTCTTCGCCGGTGTTTTCCGGCCGTAGATGGGTGAGGAGCGGCAGGAGTCTGGCTCTGCCGCGGGCGCAGCGGCTCTTCACCGTCCCCGTGGGTACGTCGAGGATCCGGGCCGCTTCCGCGACCGGATAGCCCTGCATGTCGACCAGGACGAGGGCGGCGCGCTGGTCGTGCGGCAGCGTGCCGAGCGCTTCGAGGAGCTGGCGATGCAGGTCATTGCGTTCGGCCGGAGCGGAAGCCGACTCATGCGGCTCCAGCAGCTGCTCCAGCCGCTCGGTGTCGTCGACGGGGGCGGTCTTCCGGGAGGCCACCTTGCGGGCCCGGTCGAGGCAGGCGTTCACCGTGATCCGGTGCAGCCAGGTTGTGACGGCTGACTGGCCCCGGAAGGTGTGGGCGGCCCGGTAGGCGGACACCAGGGCGTCCTGGACGGCGTCAGCGGCCTCCTCGCGGTCCCCCAGGGTCCGCAGCGCGACCGCCCAGAGCCGGTCTCGGTGCCGGCGCACGATCTCACCGAAGGCATCGGGGTCGCCTTCCACATGGCGGGCGAGCAGGTCCTGATCGCTCACTCCGTCGTATCCGGCACCCTCTGCCATCTGCCCCCTCCGCCCTGCGATCAGCTGGTCACCTTGATGTCTGCCACCCGTCCGCGATAGGTGCCTTCGGCCGTCAGCGGCAGCTTGGTCAGCCAGACCAGCAGGTAGCGGGACTTGAGGGACTCGTTCGGCTTCAGGGTCACGCTCGTACCCGAGCCGTCGGCGACCTTCGTGTATGCGGCGAAGGATGTCGGCTCCGAGCCGGCGTCGCTGGATGCGGCGCGCAACTCGACGGACGTGTCTCCCACGAAGGTAACGGTCACCTTCCCGATCTGCTGGACCTTGCCGAGATCGAGGATGACGCCGAGGCCCGGCTTCAGGTTTCCGAAGGTGGCGCCCTTGTAGTAGTCGGTCTGCCAGTAGGTCGACAGGCTCTTGTCGTAGACCTTGCCTACGTCGGACGGCTTCTCGGACCCGTCCCCGAACGGGTCGAAGTCACGGGCACCGCTGATGGCGATCGGCTCGCTGACCGCCTTCGATTCCTTCTTGTCGCCGTCGTTTGTCGTCTGGGTGTTGTTGGTGCCGCCGGACTTGTCGCCCTGGTTCATCAGGGCGTCCGCGAGCTGCCAGCTGCCCAGTCCCAGCGCGGCGATCAGCAGGGCCGAGACCCCCCACTTGAGGGCCTTGCCGGTGCGGCTCTGCAGCGGGGGCGGCGGGGTCTGGACGGGCTGCGTCACGCCGGGAGGCGTGGAGCGGCCGTAGGTGCCTTGCTGATACGTGGTGCGCTGGTACTCGGGCGGTGCCGTGAACGTCGGCTCCGGCGGGCGGATACGGGGCATCTCGCCGATCGCCTTCACCAGCTCCTCCGGCGTGGTGCACGCGGACTCGTGGCGGGAGGCGGTGGCGCCGTCGTTGACCAGGGCCCGCATGGTGAGCTCCGACAGGCCGCGGTGGACACCGGCGCGCACCTGGTCGGGCGCGATCAGACCGACGTCCTTGGGTAGCCCCGGCAGACCGTAGGCGTCGCTCTGGTACGGCCAACGCTGGGTGAGCGCCGCATACAGCAGGGCGCCGATCGCCTCGGTGTCGGCGCGCTGCGGGGTCTCGGAACTGATGCCGCGCAGCGCCGCGTTCACCGCCAGGCCGCGGATACGCCACTGACCGGTGGAGGTGCGCAGCACGGCGTTGGGGTTGAGCCGGAGATGGGCCAGCCCCTCGCGGTGCGCGGCCGCCATCGCGGAGGCGATCTGACTGACCATCTGGTAGGCGTCGTGCGGCTCCAGCGGGCCGGCCGCGAGCAACGCGGTCAGCTCGGTGGCGTCGGGCAGCCACTCGTGCACCACGTAGACGAGGTCGTTCTCCTCGACGGCGTCCAGGACCTGGACGAACCGGGGATCCCCGAGTAGCGCGGCCGAGCGGGCGGCGCCCAGCACGGCGCGGGTACGCGCATGGTCGGCCGGCAGGACGTGCACGCCGACGGCGCGCCGCAGTTTCTCGTCGACCGCACGCCAACTGCTGAATCCGTCCAGACGGGTGACGCACTCCTCAAGACGATAGCGTCTGGCGAGTTTGTGACCGCTGTGCAGTTCGGGAGGTGAGGCCTTCTTCCCTGGATTCGCGGCCGTACCGCTCCCCTGTGCCTCGTCGCTGTCCGTGTCCCGCTCCGGGTTCTGGGCCACCCCGTCGGCCGTGGACTGGTCCGCCTTGGCGGTCAGCGGCTTGTCACCGCTGGTGTCTGCCACGTCGACGGCAGCCGTGCTCCGTTCCGCCACCGTCGTTCCCTGCCTCCCCATCCGTTGCACGCTCTCCGACGCCGAAACCAATTGTGCCCACAGTCCTCCGCTATGCACGACACGCGGCGGCGAACGATGGTTGTGCGCTTACCCCCGCCTCAGCGCCCCAGACGCCCGCGCACCATACCCACGAGGGAGTTGAGCTCCTCGATCCGCATGCGGCGCGCGCCGACATAGAAGACGACGAGCAGTACCGCTCCGCCGGCCAGCAGCGCGGCGAGGGAACCGATCACGCCCTGCCCCAGAGTGTGGCCGATGCCGTAGCAGGCCGCACCGCTGAGCAGAGCCGCCGGTACGGAGGCGATGCACAGCCGCGCGTAGGTGCGGGTGACCTGGGAGCCGTCCAGGTCGCCGCCGAGCCGCTTGCGCAGCCGCTTCCAGGCGACACCCACGCCGATCGCGTAGGCGAGGCCGTAGGAGACTGCCATACCGGCCACCGCCCAGCGGGCCGGGAGCAGGACATAACAGGTGACCGAGGCGCCGGCGTTGACCGCGGCGACGATGACCGTGTTGTAGAACGGGGTGCGGGTGTCTTCGTAGGCGTAGAACGCGCGCAGGACGACGTACTGCACCGAGTAGGGGATCAGGCCGAGGCCGAAGGCCATCAGCATGAACCCCATGTTGGTGGCCTCGCTGGTGCCCGAGGAGCCGAAGATCAGGGTGCACATCGGGATGCCGAGTGCCACGAAGCCGAAGGCGATGGGCACGATCGCCACGGCGGTCGTCCGCAGGCCCTGGGAGATGTCGTCGCGGACGGCGCCGGTGTCGTTCTCGGCGGCCGAGCGGGAGATCCGCGGCAGCAGGGCCGCCATCAGGGAGACCGTGATGATGGCCTGCGGCAGGCCCCAGATCAGCTGGGCGTTGGCGTAGGCGGCGAAGCCGGTGCCGTCGACGGGGGATTTCTTGCCGGCCGAGGTCGACAGCTGGGAAACGACGAGCGCGCCCGCCTGGTTGGCGAGGACGAAGAGCACGGTCCACTTGGCGAGGGTGGCGGCCTTGCCGAGGCCGTGGCCCCTCCAGTCGAAGCGCAGCCGCAGCCGGAAGCCGGTCTCACGCAGGTAGGGGATCATCGCCAGGGCCTGGACCACGAGACCGAGGAGCACGCCGAGGCCGAGCAGCCGCTGGCCCTCCGGCGGGATGCTGGTGACCTTCATGCCGGAGTGCGCGGCGGTGCCGTACACCCAGATGAACAGTCCGAGGGTGACGATGATGACGATGTTGTTGAGGACCGGGGTCCACATCATCGCGCCGAACTTGCCCCGAGCGTTGAGGATCTGACCCATCACCACGTGGATGCCCATGAAGAAGATCGAGGGCAAGAAGTAGCGGACGAAGGTGATGGCGACGTCGTTGGCCGCCGGGTCGCTGGCGACCGAGTTGGACAGCAGGCGGATCAGGAAGGGCGCGGCCGCGATCGTGGCCGCGGTGAGCAGGCCCAGCGCCACCATCACGAGGGTCAGCAGGCGGTTCGCGAACGCCTCGCCGCCGTCCTCGTCCTCCTTCATGGCCCGCACCAGCTGTGGCACGAAGACGGAGTTGAGTCCACCGCCGACGGTCAGGATGTAGATCATTGTCGGCAACTGGTAGGCGACCTGGAACGTGTCACCGAGCAGACCCACGCCCAGCGCGGAGACGATCAGCGCGGAGCGGACGAAACCCGTGAGACGGGAGACCATCGTGCCCGCCGCCATCACGGCGCTGGACTTCAGCAGCCCGGAGGCGCGCCCGCCCTTCTTGGCCGCGGGGGCCGAGGGCGCTGCGGGTGCCGCCGGAGCGGCGGGCACTGGTTCTGCGACGGGGGCCTCGGCTGTGGACGGGGCCTGCGGGAACTGGGGAGCCGGGTACTGGGGAGCCGCGTACTGGTTCTGTGCGGAGGGGACCTGTGGCGTCGGCGGGTACTGACCCGAGGGCGGTGGGTACTGGCCGGCGGGGGGCGGGTACTGGCCCGCGGGGCTCGGGACGGACCGGGGGTCCGTCTGCGGGTTGCCGCCGCCCTGCTGCTGGTCCCGGAACAGGTGCGCGAAAGCGTCCGGCTCGTGGCGCTCCTCACCGGAGTGCGTGACCAGATCGTCCACGCCCACGAACTGGGTCGTGCGCGGGTTGTCGCCGTAGGGCAGGTACTGGGTAGGTCCCTCCGGCTCCGGCGCCGGGGTCTGGGCCCACACGTGCGGGTCGGGGGCGTACGGCGACTGTGGGGGCTGGCCGTACAGCGGCTGCTGTGGGTACATGCCGGGGGGCGGCGGGGGGTGCGCGGCGCGGTCGTAGAGGGCCTCGGCGACCGGGTCCTGGGCGGAGAGGTCCTGGGCCCGGTAGGGGTCCTGGTCGTAGGCGTCCTGGAGGTACATGTCAGCCGCGTGCTGCGGCGGGACCTGGCCGGCCTCCGGCGGCGGCTCGGGGTAGCCCGAACCGGCCGCGCCCTGGCCGCGTTCACCGTCGTACGGCGCGTTCATGGTTACCCCACCTCATCGTCCCGGGCCACACCGGCCACGACATCGCTCAACGGTCCACTCTCTCACCCGTCCCGGACGGGTCGGCGCTTTCCGGTGCGGTGTCCGGTGTCGGGTCACTCGGCTGCTCCGGGCCGTCTGCCCCGGAGCGGGCCTCGGACTCTTCCTGGAGACGACCCTTACGAGGGTCGGAGTTGCCCGGCCGGCCGGTGTCCTCGGGACCCTTGGTCTCCAGGGTCTCCGGGGTCTGCGGAGTCTCCGGGGTGTCCTCGCCCGCCTCGTCGGGGCCGTCGGCCTCCTCGGCCCGGCGGGCGGCCGCCCGCTTGCGCTGGGTGTACATCCGGAACCCGGCGAGCACCAGCAGCAGCACACCGCCGCCGATGACCAGCATCACCGTGGGCGTAACCTCGGTCACCTTCACGTCGAACTGGACCGGAGCGCCGTACTCCTGGCCGTCCTCGGTGTAGAGCTGGGCGATGACCGCCACCCGGCCGTTGGCGTTGGCCGACGTGGAGAACTTCACGGACTGGGTGTGGCCGCCGGAGACCGCCACCGGCTGCTCGTAGTAGGCCTTGCCGCCGATCTCCAGTCGGGTCGGCATGGTCGAGGTGAGCCGCAGGACGAGGTGGTCGACGCCCTGGACCAGGTTGTTCTGGACGGTCACCGGGATGGTGGCACTGCGGCCGGAGAGCTTGGTCTCGGACTTGTCGATCAGCTTGACCTGGTCGATGAGGCTGTCGAGCCAGGACTCCACGCTCGTGCGGAAGCTGTCGGCCTCGCTGCCACCGCCCCGCCACGACGTGGACATCTCACGGTTTATGGCCCGCCCGAAGGGGGTCACGACCCGGGACTGGTTGGTGAGGATCACCTGGAAGTTGTCGAGCTTGTCCTGGGTGCGGGCGATCTGCTCGAAGGCCGTCCGGGGCAGCTCCTGCTTGCGCAGCGAGGAAGGGTAGGCGGACGACGAGGGGATCTTCGTGGTCGCGCCGGGGTCGGGCTTGTCCTTCGCCGCCGCCGCGAGGTCCTGGGACTGCGACCAGTTGCCGTCCTGCAAGGCGGTGATCGCCGTCGCCATCGCCTGCGCCTGACTCGCCGACGGCATCCGCTGCGGGGCGACGACGATACTGCGTTCCTTGTCGGTCTGGGTGTTCAGCGCCAGGCTCTGGGCCAGAAACCGCTGCACCGCAAGGGTGGCCGCGTCGGCCTTCGTCAGATCGCCCTGGAACACCGTGGACAGTCGCGCGTCCGCGACCACCGCCGTCGTGCCGCCACCGATCGGACGCGCCGCCGAAGGCGTGTAGGACAGCCCGCCCGTCTCCTGGAGGCTGTCGCTACGGGCAATCACCTTGTCGGCGCCCGCCGAGGTGGCGACCTTGATGATCGACGGGTCGACGGCGCCGTTCACGGGCCAGGCGAAGTCCGTGCCCGGTGTGACATGGAGCACAGTCTCCACCGTGGTGGCGGCGACGTCGGTGGCGTCCTTGAGGTGACTCAGCGAGCCGGTCACGCTGGTGCCGTTGTGGGCGAGGGAGGCCAGGTCCGGGTCGGCGAAGGGAAGGGCCACGACCTCCTTGTCCGCCACCGCGCCCTGAAGGTCGGCCAGGAACTGCTTGGCCACCGCCTGATGAGTGCCGGCCGTGGTGCTGTCGCCGGCGCCCTGGATCCGGTAGCTGCGGGTCATCGCGTCCACGGAGGCCAGCAGGTCCGGGTCGATCACCCAGGTGACGTCCAGGTCCTTGCCGAGCGCCAGCATCTGCGCCAGCCGGCCGCCGGGCGAGATCTCCTTGGCGAGGTCGTCATTGAGGAAGACCGGCGTCTGCAGCTCGCCCGCGCCTGTCTTCGCCGTCACATGGACAGTGGAGATCAGTGGCCACAGAAACGTCGTCCTGGTCCTTGTACCGGCCTCGGAGGACTGCCACGGCAGGAACGTCCGCTGGATGCCGAGCACCTGGTCCCACGGCTGCGCGGACGTCTGGCCGGACAGCGAGACAGCGAAGGGGTACACGCCGTCCTGGCCGAGATCGAGCTTGTCGACCGGCACGGAGATGCTGAAGTGCTCGGCGACCCCCGGGGGGAGCGAGTCGAAGTCCTCGGTGTACTTGCCGCCGACCGCGGTGCCGAGGCTCGACTGGAGGTCGTCGGGGTGCCGGGCGGCAGAGTCGATCCCGGAGCGCGTGCTGAGCTGAGAGCCGACGCGCAGGTCCACATGGGCGCCTGTGACGGCCTGCTTGCCGTTGTTGGTCAGCGTGCCGGAAACCGTCAGCGTGTCCCCGTCGCTGGGGGCGCTGGGGCTGAGCGAGTCCAGGGCGACGGACACCGTGTCCGAGTCGGCCGCCTGCGCCGTTACCGCGGCAGGCAGCTGCACCAGTGCGGCCAGCAGAGGCGCACCCGCGATCAGTGCCCCGGTGCGCCGCAGCCAGCGACGGGCAGGTGAGGGCGTCCCCTGGAAGTCTGCCGCCTCGGCCACGCGCTCGTCCGTCCCTCGTCATCGTCAGTGGTCGTCGGAATGTGCGTCCACGCATGGTAACGAGGCGCGCTGAGCGGAAGTGCCGCGGTCCGCCCCACAAGATCAGGGCCGGAGAACGACCTGTCCCCTATATCCAGTATCGTCAGGAGACTCATGTAAGCGACGAGGGCTGCGCTTGTGCGGGTATGGAGTGAGCTGTCCCACGCCCCTTATATGGAGTCCTTGTGTGGGTCGCTGCGGGAATATGGAGGCGCTTCGAGCCGCTCGGGGCACGTACCCTGTTCTGTTGTGCCGAACGCCAATGAAGACATTTCTCCCTCTGCCCTGAGCCAGGCGCAGCAGCGCGCGGTGAGCGAACTGCTGCGGGTGGCGCCCGTCGCCGACGACCTCGCCCGCCGATTCCAGGAGGCCGGGTTCTCCCTTGCCCTGGTCGGCGGCTCGGTCCGCGACGCGTTGCTGGGCCGGCTCGGCAACGACCTGGACTTCACCACCGATGCCCGCCCCGAGGACGTACTGAAGATCGTCCGGCCCTGGGCGGACGCCGTCTGGGAGGTCGGTATCGCTTTCGGCACGGTTGGGGTACAGAAGGACGCCCGCGTCGGAGACGCTGTCAGACCCTTCCAGATCGAGGTCACGACCTACCGGTCCGAGGCGTACGACCGCACCTCACGCAAGCCCGAGGTGTCGTACGGCGACTCCATCGAGGAGGACCTCGTCCGGCGTGACTTCACGGTCAACGCCATGGCGGTGGCACTGCCGGAGAAGGAGTTCATCGACCCGCACGGCGGGCTGGAAGACTTGACGGCTCGGGTGCTGCGCACCCCGGGGACGCCCGAGGACTCCTTCTCCGACGACCCGCTGCGGATGATGCGCGCCGCCCGCTTCGCCGCCCAGCTCGACTTCGAGGTGGCCCCCGAGGTCGTCGCCGCGATGAAGGACATGGCCGGACGTCTGGAGATCGTCTCGGCCGAGCGGGTCCGGGACGAGCTGAACAAGCTGATCCTCTCCGCCCACCCTCGCAAGGGACTGACGCTGCTCGTCGACACCGGCCTCGCCGACCACGTCCTGCCCGAGCTTCCCGCCCTGCGCCTGGAGAGCGACGAGCACCACCGGCACAAGGACGTCTACGACCACACGCTGATCGTCCTGGAGCAGGCCATGGAGCTGGAGGAGGACGGACCCGACCTCACCCTTCGCCTCGCCGCGTTGCTGCACGATATCGGCAAGCCGCGCACCCGTCGCTTCGAGAAGGACGGCCGGGTCTCCTTCCACCACCACGAGGTCGTCGGCGCGAAAATGACCAAGAAGCGCATGACGGCCTTGAAGTACTCCAACGAACTGGTGAAGGACGTCTCACGTCTGGTCGAACTCCATCTGCGCTTCCACGGCTACGGCACCGGGGAGTGGACGGACTCGGCGGTCCGCCGCTACGTCCGTGACGCCGGCCCCCTGCTCGACCGTCTCCACAAGCTGACCCGATCCGACTGCACCACCCGCAACAAGCGGAAGGCAGTGGCGCTCTCCCGTGCCTACGACGGCCTGGAGGAGCGCATCGCCGACCTTCAGGAACGGGAGGAGCTCGACGCGATCCGCCCGGACCTCGACGGCAACCAGATCATGAAGATTCTGGGAATCCGGCCCGGCCCGGAGGTCGGCAAGGCCTACAAGCACATGCTGGAGCTCCGGCTGGAGAACGGGCCGATGGGGCACGACGCTGCGGTGGCCGCGCTCAGGGAGTGGTGGGCCGAGCAGGGCTGAGTGCGGGAGCGGGTCATGTTTCACGTGAAACATGACCCGGCCCGGGATACAACAAGGGGCTATGTTTCACGTGAAACATCGCCCCTTTCCGCTGCTTCCTTACTTCAAGCGGTCCTTCAAGCAGCCCTTCACGCAGAACGGGAAACGTGTCGCTGCCGCTTGAGGTCCGGCCCCGTGCTCAGCGGCATTCAAAGCGGGCCATGGCCGCCGCAACCACCGCGTAGATGAAGGCGACCGTGATGACGAGAGGCGCGGAGCGACCGTCTGGTGGGAGCATCAGGGCGGCGACACCGGCGGCCCCTACGAAGGCGACGTTGAAGAGCACGTCGTACACGGAGAAGATCCGGCCGCGGAATCCGTCATCGACGGACGACTGGACGATGGTGTCCGTGGCGATCTTCGCGCCCTGAGTGATGAGTCCCAGGATGAAGGCTGCGACGAGCATCGGGACCGTTGTGAACGGGAGGCCCAGAGCGGGCGCCAGTATGGCGGCGGACGCGGCGCACACGATGATCCAGCGCCCGGGGCCGAGCTGCCCCGTGGTCCACGGAGTCACCACGGCCGCCGCGAAGAAACCCGCGCCGGAGATCCCCAATGCCAGCCCCAGCAGTCCGAGCCCGTCGTCCGGGTCGGAGGAGAGGGCGTAGCGGCACAGCATCAGCACCAGGACGAGCAGGGCGCCGTAGCAGAAGCGCATCACCGTCATGGTGAGCAGCGCCCAGGCCGCCTCGCGGCGCCGGGGCGCCGCGAGGTGCCGTATCGCCTCCAGGAGGTCGCGTGCGGTGGTGAGCACAGCCGTTCCCAGGCTCGGCTGTGCCGGATGCCGGTCCGGGCCGAGGAGTCCGGGGGCCATGGTCAGCGAGGTGAGGGCCGCGGACAGGTACAGCGCTGCACCCAGCAGCACGACCGCGGCATCGGAGTCCGAGGCCAGCAGCCGTACGGCGAAGGCGAGTCCGCCGCCGGCGGTCGCGGCGAGGGTCCCGGCGGTCGGGGACAGGGAGTTGGCCAGCACCAGACGGTCGGTGTCGACCACGCGCGGGAGGGAGGCGGACAGTCCCGAAAGGACGAAGCGGTTGACGGCCGTGACACACAGGGCGGAGACGTAGAAGAGCCAGTCGGGGACATGGCCGGCCATCAGGCCGGCGGTGACCGCGGCCAGCAGCGCGCGCAGCAGATTGCCGTAGAGGAAGACCTGGCGGCGGCGCCAGCGGTCCAACAGGACTCCGGCGAAGGGGCCCACGAGGGAGTACGGGAGGAGCAGGACCGCCATGGCCGAGGCGATCGCGGCCGGTGAAGTCTGCTTCTCCGGGGAGAAGACGACGTAGGCGGCGAGCGCGACCTGGTAGACGCCGTCGGCCCCCTGGGAAAGCAGGCGGAGGGCGAGCAGGCGGCGGAAGTCCCGCAGGTGCAGCAGGACACGCAGGTCGCGGACGACGGGCATGGGGCACAGCCTCACACATGGGGAAAGTCCCCGGGTCGGGGGACCCGGGGACTCTCACAGCCCTGGCAGGAGCGTTTTTTGCGAGCGACGGGACGTCAGCGCTCGACGTCGCCGCGGATGAACTTCTCCACGTTCTCGCGGGCCTCGTCGTCGAAGTACTGGACCGGCGGGGACTTCATGAAGTAGCTCGACGCGGAGAGGATCGGGCCGCCGATACCGCGGTCCTTGGCGATCTTCGCGGCGCGCAGGGCGTCGATGATGACACCCGCGGAGTTCGGGGAGTCCCAGACCTCGAGCTTGTACTCCAGGTTCAGCGGGACGTCACCGAAGGCACGGCCCTCCAGGCGGACGTAGGCCCACTTGCGGTCGTCGAGCCACTGCACGTAGTCGGACGGGCCGATGTGCACGTTCTTCGCGCCGAGGTCCCGGTCGGGGATCTGGGAGGTGACGGCCTGCGTCTTGGAGATCTTCTTGGATTCCAGGCGCTCGCGCTCGAGCATGTTCTTGAAGTCCATGTTGCCGCCGACGTTCAGCTGCATCGTGCGGTCCAGGACGACACCCCGGTCCTCGAACAGCTTCGCCATGACGCGGTGCGTGATGGTGGCGCCGACCTGCGACTTGATGTCGTCACCGACGATCGGGACACCGGCCTCGGTGAACTTGTCCGCCCACTCCTTGGTGCCGGCGATGAAGACCGGGAGGGCGTTGACGAAGGCGACCTTGGCGTCGATGGCGCACTGGGCGTAGAACTTCGCCGCGTCCTCGGAGCCGACGGGCAGGTAGCAGACGAGGACGTCGACCTGCTTGTCCTTGAGGGTCTGGACGACGTCGACCGGCTCGGCCTCGGACTCCTCGATGGTCTCGCGGTAGTACTTGCCGAGGCCGTCGAGGGTGTGGCCGCGCTGGACGGTCACGCCCGTGCTCGGCACGTCGCAGATCTTGATCGTGTTGTTCTCGGAGGCGCCGATGGCGTCCGCCAGGTCGAGACCGACCTTCTTGGCGTCCACGTCGAACGCGGCGACGAACTCGACGTCCTTGACGTGGTATTCGCCGAACTGGACGTGCATCAGGCCGGGGACCTTGGATGCCGGATCGGCATCCTTGTAGTACTCGACTCCCTGTACCAGCGACGCGGCACAGTTGCCCACGCCGACGATGGCTACGCGCACCGAACCCATTCCGGTTGCTCCCTGTGTGTACGAGTGAGGCCCTGAGCGGGTCTCACGTGGCGGTGTCGTCGGGCAAATCCGGCCGGGTCTCCCCGGACCGGGGCAGGTTGCCCGGCGCTCCATTGGTGGTGTTCTGCTGAGCGGTCCCCCCGGAAGCGGGACTCTTCATGTCCCGCCCGGCCCGCTCGCTCTCGATGAGCTCGTTCAGCCAGCGCACTTCGCGCTCCACGGACTCCATCCCGTGGCGCTGGAGCTCAAGCGTGTAGTCGTCGAGGCGCTCCCGGGTGCGTGCCAGCGAGGCGCGCATCTTCTCCAGGCGCTCCTCCAGCCGGCTGCGGCGGCCCTCCAGTACGCGCATCCGCACATCGCGCGAGGTCTGCCCGAAGAAGGCGAACCTTGCCGCGAAGTGCTCGTCCTCGTAGGCGTCGGGGCCGGTCTGGGAGAGGAGCTCCTCGAAATGCTCCTTCCCTTCGGCCGTCAACCGGTAGACGATCTTGGCGCGGCGGCCGGAGAGCGGGGCGGCCAGGGCGTCCTCGGTGGTGTTCCCCGGTTCCTCGATCAACCAGCCGTTGGCGACCAGCGTCTTGAGGCAGGGGTAGAGCGTCCCGTAGCTGAACGCCCGGAAGACGCCCAGGGACGTGTTGAGCCGTTTCCGCAGCTCATAGCCGTGCTTCGGGGATTCGCGGAGCAGGCCGAGTACGGCGAACTCAAGGATGCCGGACCGTCGGCTCAAGGTCGCCTCCTCTCGTCTCTGACTCGCTTATCTCGCTCTGATGTATCGGCTCGATACATCCCGACGATAGATCGGCCATCCCGGTGGGACAAGAGGAGTGACGGTGAACGGGATCACATCACCGATTCGTAGTAAGCAACTTGCCTGTTTTGGGGTGAACTTCGGGGCTCGGCGGGTTTTGGTGGTGCGTAGTCTGTGCGGCATGCACACCACCGGGAACCAAGTGACGCCTGGGGGGCGTCCCTGTCCCCGGTGCAGTACGGGTGAATGCAGGACCGACCACATCCGTACTTCGGGGGGACCGGAAACCAGCCGCCGTTTCCAGGCGCGCACGGGTGCGCCTGCCCGAGGAGTAATCGTTCGATGAGCGAGCACCGTCGCAAACCGCCGCAGCCGCAGGGAGGCGGACGTGCCGCGGCCCGACGCGGCCAGTCCGACCCGTCCTCCGGCCGCCGGGCGGCCCCGCGAGGCGCCACCGGGTCTCCTTCCGACTCCTATGGGTCCCGTTCCTACGGGTCGGATTCCCAGGACTCGGGGGGTGAAGAGCGCCCCTACGGCGGCCGAGCCGAGGCACGCCGGGCGGCGCAGAGGAACACCGGAGGCCGCCGCAGAACGGCCGACAACGGAAGTCGCGGTCCGGGTGGTCCTGCCGGGCCGGGGCGCGGCAGAGGCAGGGCGTCGACGGCGCCCGGCAAGAAGCGCCTCATCGACTACCCCAGGGCGAACAGATTCGGCTGGCGCCGCTGGGTCCCCTCCTGGAAGCTCGTCTCCGGGCTGTGCATCACCTTCTTCGGTAGCCTGGTGGCACTGGTCGGCGTCGGATACGCCATGGTGGGCGTCCCGAACGAGAACACCGCTGCCAAGTCCCAGAACAACGTCTATTACTGGGCCGACGGCAAGCAGATGGTCGCGACGGGCACCGGCATCAACCGACAGAACGTCACCATCGACCAGATCCCCCAGGCAATGCAGTACGCGGTGATCTCGGCCGAGAACAAGAGCTTCTTCACGGACTCGGGCGTCGACCCCATGGGTATCGCCCGCGCCCTGGTCAACATGGCCCGGGGTGGTCAGACGCAGGGTGGTTCGACGATCACCCAGCAGTTCGTCAAGAACACCTACCTCAGCCAGGACCAGACGGTCTCGCGGAAGTTCAAGGAAATGTTCATCTCCATCAAGGTGGGCACCAAGCTCACCAAGCCGGAGATTCTCCAGGGCTACCTGAACACCTCGTACTTCGGCCGTGGCGCGTACGGCATCCAGGCCGCCGCCCAGACCTACTACGGCGTGGACGCCAAGGACCTCAAGCCGAGCCAGTGCGCGGTCCTGACGGCCCTGCTCAAGGGCGCCACGTACTACGACCCCGCGGGCAACCCGGACATCGACCCCGCGGCCAGCAAGGACGCCAACTACAAGCGCTCGCACGACCGCTGGGGCTGGATCCTCGGGGAGATGCACAAGGACCAGCACCTCACGGACGCCCAGTACCAGGAGGCCATCAAGAAGTACCCGATGCCCCAGGGCCGCAAGGCGACCAAGGGGATGACCGGCCAGATCAGCTACCTCGCCGACACGGCCAAGAAGTACGTCCTCGCGCATTCCAACATCACGGAGGCGCAGTTCGACCAGGGCGGCTTCCAGATCCACACGACCTTCCAGAAGGACAAGGTCAACGCGTTGAGCGCGGCCGTGCAGAAGGTCCAGAAGGCGCGTCTGGATCCGAAGAACCGGGACAAGGACAAGAACGTCCAGTTCGGTGCGGCGTCGGTGGTTCCCAAGGACGGCGCGATCGTCGCCCTGTACGGCGGCGCCGGCTACGAGAACAACCACTTCACCAACAACGCCGACACCTCAGGTGTCCCTGTCGGTTCGACGTGGAAGCCGTTCGTGCTGGCCGCGGCCATGCAGTACGGCACGTACAAGACCGACGGCCAAGGTGTCTCGCCACTGAGCAAGTACAACGGCAACGACCATCTCAAGGTGATGAACGAGGACGGCAGCTACGTCCTGAACAAGGACGGCTCGACGTTCTTCCAGAACAACGAGAGCAACCACGCCTGGGGCTACATCACCCTCCGCAAGGCGATGGAGCAGTCGATCAACACGCCGTTCGTGCAGCTCGGCTGGGACGTCGGGATGTCGCACGTGAGGGACGTGGCCAGCCGGTCCGGCATCCTGGACAGCAGCTTCGCCACTCTCAACCCGTCGTTCGCCCTCGGTACGTCGACTCCGAGCGCTATCCGCATGGCCGACGCCTACGCGACCTTCGCCGCCTCCGGCCAGCATGCGGACCCGTACTCGGTGACCGAGGTAAAGCAGGACGGGCGGGACGTGAGCGGCTTCAGCAAGCCGAAGGTGACCAGGGCGATCCCCGAGGACGTCGCGAACAACGTCACGGACACCCTGGAGAACGTCATCCAGAACGGTACGGGTACCAACGCCAAGGCCTTGGGCCGTACGGCGGCGGGCAAAACCGGTACCACCGACAGCAACAAGTCGGCCTGGTTCGTCGGCTACACCCAGCAGCTGGCGACCTCGGTGGCGATGTTCCGTGAGGACCCGAAGGACGCCCAGCTGCTCTCCATGAACGGCACCGCCGGCGTGGCATCCATCCACGGTGGTGACATCCCGACCTCGGTGTGGACCGAGTACATGAAGTCCGCGCTGAAGAACACCAACGACCTGGGCTTCCCCGAGGCCACCAAGGTCGGTGAGATCGCCGACGAGGCGGGCGCTCCGTCTCCGACGCCGTCGCCCAGCATCACTCCGAGCGAGACGCCGAGCGCCACGCCGAGCGCCACGCCCAGCGAGACGGCCACCTCGCCGTCGCCGAGCGCGAGCGAATCCTGCCAGTTCGCCTGGAACTGTTCCACCAACGGTGGTACCGACTCGGGCAGCACGGGAGGCACGACGTCGTCGCCGTCGGCGACGGCGACAATCACCGACGGGACCACCAGAGGCAATGCCAACGGCGGAGGAAACCTCATCGGTGGGTCGAGCGGCTAGCCGCGCGGTCTGACCAGTAGGTGACCATTTCGCCCGCCGAAGTGTGTTTCACGTGAAACATGGGCCGCCGCATCCGACCAGGTGCGGCGGCCCTCGGCGTATTCCTAGAGAGGTACGGCAGGATGGGCCCCATGCCCAGTGCAGAGACGACGCCCGCGGGCGTGCGCGAGCCGGAGCCGGTGCGGCCGACCAGGGAAGACAAGGTCGCCGCGGCCGGTAGTGAGCTGTTCGGCGGCCCTATCGGGCGGCGTGCCCTGCTCGGGACGTCCTGGTGGACCCCGCTACGGGTCGTGGTCCTCGTGGCGATCGGCATGTTCGCGCTGGGCCTGATCCAGAAGGCGCCCTGCTACAACGGCGCCTGGTTCTTCGGCGCGAGCTCCCAGTACACCCACGCCTGCTACTCGGACATTCCGCACCTCTACCAGGGGCGGGGCTTCGCCGACGGTCTGGTGCCGTACTTCGACAAGCTCCCCGGTGACATGGACTACCTCGAATATCCGGTGCTGACCGGTGTGTTCATGGAGGTGGCCGCATGGCTCACACCGGGCAGTGGCAGCATCCAGCTCCAGGAGCAGGTGTACTGGTTCGTCAATGCCGGGATGCTGATGATCTGCGCCGCCGTCATCGCGGTGTGCGTGGTCCGTACGCACCGCCGGCGCCCCTGGGACGGCCTGCTGGTCGCTCTCGCGCCCGCCTTCGCGCTGACCGCCACCATCAACTGGGACCTCCTGGCGGTCGCTCTGACGGCCGCGGCGATGCTGATGTGGTCCCGGAGCCGTCCGCTCGCCTTCGGCGTCCTCCTGGGGCTTGCTACGGCCGCCAAACTGTATCCCGTGTTCCTGCTGGGGCCGCTGCTCCTGCTGTGCTGGCGCGCGGGCAAATGGCGGGAGTTCTTCGTCGCCACGGGCGGTGCCGTCGTCGCCTGGCTCGTTGTGAACCTGCCGGTGATGATCTTCGCCTTCGACGGCTGGTCGAAGTTCTACACGTTCAGCCAGGAACGGGGCGTCGACTTCGGCTCGTTCTGGCTGATCTGGGCGCAGAACACGACCACCCCGCCCAGCACCGGCTTCGTGAACAACGCGGCGATGGCCCTGGTGATTCTCTGCTTCCTGGGTATCGCCGCTCTGGCCCTCACCGCCCCGCGCCGGCCGCGTTTCGCGCAGCTCGCCTTCCTGGTCGTGGCGGCCTTCATCCTCACCAACAAGGTCTACTCCCCGCAGTACGTCCTGTGGCTGGTGCCGCTGGCTGTGCTCGCCCGGCCCAAGTGGCGGGACTTCCTGATCTGGCAGGCGTGCGAGGTGGCGTACTTCCTGGGGATCTGGATGTACCTCGCGTACACGACCAGCGGTGACGCCCACAAGGGCCTGCCGACCCACGGCTACCACTGGGCCATCGCCGTGCACCTGCTCGGCACGCTCTACCTCTGCGCGATGGTCGTACGGGACATCCTCATGCCCGAGCGGGACGTGGTGCGCCGCTCCGGTGACGACGACCCCTCGGGCGGGGTGCTGGACGGTGCGGAGGACGTCTTCGTGGTCGGCGCGGCCGCCCATCCCCCGCGCCACGCCGCTCACTTCGAGGGGCCGCAGGTGGAGTGGGGCAGTCGTTCCTCCGAGGACAGTTCGCTCTGAGCGAACGCCCCAGGTCAAGGAAAGGGCCGTACACGGAACTCCGTGTACGGCCCGTCCGGCGTTCTGGGAGCGTCAGCGGTCCACGATGCGGTCGAACTGGGTGGTGGTGTGCCGCAGATGGGCCACCAGCTCCTCGCCCACCTTCGGCTCCGGGGCGTCGGACGGCACAAAGAGGATCGACACCTGCATGTGCGGCGGCTCAGCGAACCAGCGCTGCTTGCCGCCCCAGACGAACGGAGAAAGGTTCCGGTTCACCGTGGCCAGGCCGGCCCGTGCGACGCCCTTGGCGCGCGGCATGACGCCGTGCAGGGCTTTCGGGGCCTCCAGGCCCACGCCGTGCGAGGTACCGCCCGCCACAACCACCAGATAGCCGTCCGAGGCCGCCTTCTGCTGCCGGTAGCCGAACCGGTCGCCCTTGGCGACGCGGGTGACGTCCAGGACCGCCCCGCGGTACTCGGTGGCGTCGTGGTCCCCCAGCCACAGCCGGGTGCCGATCCGGGCCCGGAACCGGGTCTGCGGGAACTGCTGCTGCAGCCGTGCGAGTTCGTCGGCCTTGAGGTGGCTGACGAACATCGTGTGCAGCGGCAGCCGGGCCGCGCGCAGCCGGTCCATCCAGCCGATGACCTCCTCGACGGCGTCCGAGCCGTCGGTGCGGTCCAGCGGCAGGTGGATGGCGAAGCCCTCAAGCCGGACGTTCTCTATGGCCGAGTGCAGCTGCGGCAGGTCCTGCTCGCTGATGCCGTGCCGCTTCATCGTGGACATCACCTCGATGACCACGCGCGCGCCCACCAGGCCGTACACGCCGTCGATCGACGACACGGAGCGGAGGACCCGGTCGGGCAGCGGCACGGGCTCCTCGCCGCGCCGGTACGGCGTCAGCACCAGCAGATCGCCGCCGAACCAGTCCTTGATGCGCGCGGCTTCATACGTCGTACCGACGGCCAGGATGTCCGAGCCCAGACGCGTGGCCTCCTCAGCCAGCCGTTCGTGCCCGAAGCCGTAGCCGTTGCCCTTGCAGACCGGGACGAGGCCCGGGAACTGCTCCTGCACGTGCTTGTGGTGCGCCCGCCAGCGCACGGTGTCGACGTAGAGCGTGAGCGCCATGGCCGGACCTGGGACCTTTCTGGATGGCTGGGGTGTGTCAGGGCTATAGAAGCACGGAGCGTGACGTCAGCGGCGCGACATGTAGATGTCGAGCGCCTTGTGGAGCAGCTTGTTCAGCGGGAAGTCCCACTCGCCGAGGTACTCGGCCGCCTGACCACCGGTGCCCACCTTGAACTGGATCAGGCCGAAGAGGTGATCCGTCTCGTCCAGCGAGTCCGAGATGCCCCGCAGGTCGTAGACGGTGGCGCCGAGCGCGTAGGCGTCGCGCAGCATCCGCCACTGCATGGCGTTCGACGGGCGCACCTCGCGGCCGATGTTGTCCGAGGCGCCGTAGGAGTACCAGACGTGCCCGCCGACGATCAGCATGGTCGCCGCGGACAGGTTCACCCCGTTGTGCTGGGCGAAGTACAGCCGCATCCGGTTGGGGTCCTCGGTGTTGAGGGCCGTCCACATGCGCTGGAAGTACGACAGCGGACGCGGCCGGAAGTGGTCGCGCACAGCCGTGATCTCGTACAGCCGCTGCCACTCCGCCAGGTCCTGGTAGCCGCCCTGGACGACCTCGACGCCGGCCTTCTCGGCCTTCTTGATGTTGCGTCGCCACAGCTGGTTGAAGTTCTTGTGGACCTCTTCCAGGGAACGGTTCGCCAGCGGCACCTGGTAGACGTAGCGCGGCTGCACGTCACCGAAGCCGGCGCCGCCATCCTCGCCTTGCTGCCAGCCCATCCGGCGCAGCTTGTCGGCCACCTCGAAGGCACGCGGCTCGATGAAGTCGGCCTCGATGTCGCGCAGCCGCTTCACGTCCGGGTTCTGGATGCCGGCCTTGATGGAGTTGGCTTCCCAGCGCCGGATGATCACCGGCGGCCCCATCTTCACGGAGAACGCGCCCTGCTGCTTGAGGTGGGCCAGCATCGGCTGGATCCACTCGTCGAGATTCGGCGCGAACCAGTTGATGACCGGGCCCTCGGGGAGGTACGCGAGGTAGCGCTTGATCTTGGGCAGCTGGCGGTACAGCACCAGGCCCGCGCCGACCATCTCGCCGGTGCGGTCGTCGAACCAGCCGAGGTTCTCCGAACGCCACTCCGCCTTGACATCGGCCCAGGCCGGGACCTGCATGTGGCTAGCCGCCGGCAGGCTCTGGATGTACGCCAGATGCTGTTCGCGGCTGATGGTCCTCAGGGTCAGGCTCATGTCGGGGCGCTCCTCGGGCTGGTGTGTCCCCATGGGTACAGGGGCTCCGGCTCTCGCGCCGAAGCCTACTGCGCCTCGCCCGCGGCCCGACTGGGCGTAGGCCACCTACGCCCCGGCTCCCGTGCGGCCGGGGCGTTTCGCGGTGGTGTGGAGGTGTCCGAGGTCTACCCGAACAGGCCGCCGTGCGCCATACCGATGAAGAATCCGATGCCCGAGGCACCGAGACCCAGGATCAGACCGAAGCGTTCGCGCGTGGTGATCGAGACCCACTGCCCGTACAGGCCGGTGAACATGCCGATCAGACCGGTCCACGAGCTGAGCAGGTGCAGGCTGTGGAAGAACGACGTGATGAAGGCGATCAGCCCGAGCGCCAGGGTCACTGCCATCAGCGAGTCCTGAAGCGGATGGGTCTTGCCGTCGCTGGCGAACAGGGATCCGGCGGTGTTGGGTCGCAATGCCTGTGCCATAGGGCACCTCCTGCGGAAGACGCGCATCGTAGCGCCGTACACACCCGATGTGTACAGATTGAGGGCCCTGGCGGCCGGATTTCAACCGGAAGCAGGTGTGCGGGTAGTCTGTACCGTCTGCACCGGTGTCTGCCCAGGCCCGCGGCCGGGGATCCCGAGGGAAGCCCCCCGTATGTCAGTGGCGGCCGATACCGTTGCGCACGCATCACAACCCTCCTGCCACGGAACGACCGTGGCCGCTGAGTCCAAAGGAGGTGGGTTCCACATGCGTCACTACGAGGTGATGGTCATCCTCGACCCCGATCTGGAGGAGCGCGCTGTCGCCCCCCTGATCGAGAACTTCCTCTCCGTCGTCCGTGAGGGCAACGGCAAGGTGGAGAAGGTCGACACCTGGGGCCGTCGTCGTCTCTCGTACGAGATCAAGAAGAAGCCTGAGGGCATCTACTCGGTCATCGACCTGCAGGCCGAGCCTGCGGTCGTGAAGGAGCTCGACCGCCAGATGAACCTGAACGAGTCGGTCCTCCGGACCAAGGTCCTCCGTCCCGAGACCCACTGAGCCCCCAGCTCAGCTGATCTCGGGCTTCGAGTAGCAGCAAGCAGCCAGCAGCAAACCCGCCGAGAGGTTCCCCCATGGCAGGCGAGACCGTCATCACGGTCGTCGGCAATCTTGTCGATGACCCCGAGCTGCGCTTCACCCCGTCCGGTGCGGCGGTCGCGAAGTTCCGCGTCGCGTCCACTCCCCGCACCTTCGACCGCCAGACGAACGAGTGGAAGGACGGCGAAAGCCTCTTCCTTACCTGCTCGGTCTGGCGTCAGGCGGCGGAGAACGTCGCCGAGTCGCTCCAGCGAGGCATGCGCGTCATCGTGCAGGGCCGGCTGAAGCAGCGGTCCTACGAGGACCGTGAGGGTGTCAAGCGCACGGTCTACGAGCTGGACGTCGAGGAAGTCGGCGCCAGTCTGCGCAGCGCCACGGCCAAGGTCACCAAGACCGCCGGTGGTGGCGGCCGCGGTGGCCAGGGCGGTTACAGCGGCGGCGGTGGCGGCCAGGGTGGCGGCGGCTGGGGCGGTGGCTCCGGCGGCGGCCAGCAGGGCGGCGCTCCCAACGACGACCCCTGGGCCTCCGGCGCTCCCGCCGGCGGCAACCAGGGTGGCGGCGGTTGGGGCGGCGCCTCGGGCGGCACCAGCGGCGGTGGCGGCGGCTACTCGGACGAGCCCCCCTTCTAAGGGCAACGGGCTCGCATCCCCACTTCTTGATCACACAGGAGAAACACCATGGCGAAGCCGCCTGTGCGCAAGCCTAAGAAGAAGGTCTGCGCTTTCTGCAAGGACAAGGTCCAGTACGTGGACTACAAGGACACGAACATGCTGCGGAAGTTCATTTCCGACCGCGGCAAGATCCGTGCCCGCCGCGTGACCGGCAACTGCACGCAGCACCAGCGTGACGTCGCCACGGCCGTCAAGAACAGCCGTGAGATGGCGCTGCTGCCCTACACCTCCACCGCGCGATAAGGGAAGGGTGACCAACATATGAAGATCATCCTCACCCATGAGGTCTCTGGCCTCGGTGCCGCCGGCGACGTCGTCGACGTCAAGGACGGCTACGCTCGCAACTACCTGATCCCGCGGAAGTTCGCTATCCGATGGACCAAGGGTGGCGAGAAGGACGTCGAGCAGATCCGTCGTGCTCGCAAGATCCACGAGATCCAGACCATCGAGCAGGCGAACTCCGTGAAGGCCCAGCTCGAGGGTGTCAAGGTCCGTCTGGCCGTCCGCTCCGGCGACGCCGGTCGTCTCTTCGGTTCCGTCACCCCGGCCGACGTCGCCTCGGCGATCAAGGCTTCCGGTGGCCCCGAGGTCGACAAGCGCCGCATCGAGCTGGGCGCGCCGATCAAGACGCTGGGCGCCCACGAGACCTTCGTGCGTCTGCACCCCGAGGTTGCCGCCAAGGTCAACATCGAGGTCGTCGCGGGCTGACGCTGTGCTCGGCTTGAGCAGTAGCTGAAAGGGGCCGTACTCGTGAGGGTGCGGCCCCTTTGGCCTGCCGACGATAGGCCGGGGCGGCGGGTGTTTCACGTGAAACGTGGCGGCTCGCGTGAAACGTGGCGGCTCGCGGTGTTTCACGTTTCACGTGAAACAGTCGGTGGGTCGAGCCGGTCAGCGCGTTGCGCCCGTCACGATCCAGCGGCCCGAGCGGGTACGCAGCCAGAGGGTCAGCATCCGCGTGGCCATCATCAGGGTCATGGCTCCCCAGAGCGCCGCGAGCCCACCGCCGAGAGCGGGGACCAACAGCGCCACCGGCGTGAAGACCGCGAGGGTCACGACCATGGCCCCGGCGAGATACAACCCGTCTCCGGCGCCCATGAGGACGCCGTCGAGGACGAAGACCACGCCGGAGATCGGCTGGGAGAGCGCCACGATGAGCAGTGCGGGCAGTGCGGTGTCTTTCACGGAGGGGTCACTGGTGAACAGCGGGAGGAAGAGCGGCCGAGCGGCCACCACGAGCAGGCCCAAGAGGACCCCGGTGCCGATGCCCCACTGGACCATGCGCCGGCAGGCCTCACGGGCGCCGGAAGTGTCACCCGCGCCGAGATAGCGGCCGATGATCGCCTGCCCGGCGATCGCTATCGCGTCCAGGGCGAAGGCCAGCAGACTCCACAGCGACAGCACGATCTGGTGGGCGGCGATGTCGGCATCGCCCAGCCGGGCCGCGATCGCCGTGGCGATCATGAGGACGGCCCTGAGTGAGAGCGTCCGGACGAGCAGAGGTGCGCCGGCCTGTGCCGAGGCCCGTATCCCGGCGGTGTCGGGGCGAAGGGACGCGCCGTGCCTGCGCGCTCCCCGTACGACGACGGTCAGGTAGACCGCTGCCATCCCGCACTGGGCGATGACGGTGCCCCAGGCGGAGCCTGCGATGCCAAGTCCGGCGCCGTAGACAAGCCCGGCGTTCAGCCCGGCGTTGGCGAGAAAGCCCGTGACGGCGACGTACAGGGGGGTCCGGGTGTCCTGGAGGCCACGCAGAACGCCGGTGGCGGCGAGCACCACCAGCATGGCTGGGATTCCGAGTGAGGAGATCCTGAGGTAGGTCGTCGCGTAGGGTGCCGCGGTGGCCGAGGCCCCGAAGATGTCCACGATGCCGGGTGCCAGGGGCAGAACGACGGCGATGACGCCGGCACCGAGCAGCAGCGCCAGCCAGATGCCGTCCATGCCCTGACGGATGGCCGCCTGGAGATCGCCGGAGCCGACCCGGCGGGCGACGGCCGCCGTGGTGGCGTAGGCGAGAAAGACGAAGACGCTCACGGCGGTGGTGAGGAGTGCCGAGGCGACCCCGAGACCGGCGAGTTGTGCGGTGCCGAGATGGCCGACGATCGCGCTGTCGGCCATGACGAAAAGCGGCTCGGCGACGAGTGCGCCGAAGGCCGGGACGGCCAGTGCGACGATCTCTCGGTCGTGCCGACGTCGGGTGGCCTCGGGGACCGGGGGAGCCTGGGACATGGGCACTAATCTAATCGTCCACAGGTAAGAGATGCAATTGCATATTGGCCCTTACCTAGGCTGGCGGGGCCTGTGCTTTCGCGCATCGTTCGAAGCGATCTTGATCCGACCGTAGAAGTTTTTCTTCTGCACAGCCGGTGGATGGGAAAGGTGCAGGTCAGGGACGGTGATAGCGGGCGATCGAGGGCTTGTTCACAGGGCTGTCCACCGCGTCGTGCACAGGTTTTGGGAGGTTCTCCACAGCATACGGGCCGTCGTCCACATGGCCTGTGGATAACCAGATTGGCTGACGGTGCCCGCGGGCCTACCGTGGTCCGGCGCACGCTCCTTCTTATGGCGTCGGAAACCTCACAAAACCGACGCGCCCGGATCCGGAATGTGGCGCCTCAGTTTGTCAGTGCCGTGCCGTAGAAATGGGGTCACGGCGAGGTCCGCCGGGCGGACGGGAGGAGGTGGCTCGGTGAGTATTTCCGAGCCCTTGGACGATCCGTGGGCCGAGACCGGTCCCAGTGATCGTCTGCCCGCCTCCCGTGGACGCGGTGAGGGCGGCCGAGGGCGAGACGACCGGCACGACCGGGGCCGGGACCGCGGTGACTGGGATGGCGGAGGTGCCACCTTCGAGCGGGTGCCCCCGCAGGACCTGGACGCCGAACAGTCCGTGCTCGGCGGCATGCTGCTCTCCAAGGACGCCATTGCCGACGTCGTCGAGATCCTCAAGGGCCACGACTTCTACAAGCCCGCGCACGAGACGATTTACCAGGCGATCCTCGATGTCTACGCCAAGGGCGAGCCGGCCGACCCCATCACCATCGCCGCCGAGCTCACCAAGCGCGGCGAGATCAACAAGGTCGGCGGCGCCTCCTATCTCCACACCCTCGTCCAGACGGTGCCGACGGCGGCGAACGCCGAGTACTACGCGGAGATCGTCCACGAGCGTGCCGTGCTGCGCCGTCTTGTCGAGGCCGGGACACGTATCACGCAGATGGGATACGCGGCCGACGGCGACATCGACGAGATCGTCAACAGCGCCCAGGCGGAGATCTACGCGGTCACCGAGCAGCGGACCAGCGAGGACTATCTGCCACTCGGCGACATCATGGAGGGCGCTCTCGACGAGATCGAGGCGATCGGCTCCCGTACCGGCGAGATGACCGGTGTGCCCACCGGCTTCACGGACCTGGACTCGCTCACCAACGGCCTGCACCCGGGCCAGATGATCGTCATCGCCGCGCGTCCCGCCATGGGTAAGTCCACCCTGGCCCTGGACTTCGCACGGGCCGCGTCGATCAAGCACAACCTGCCCAGCGTCATCTTCTCCCTCGAAATGGGCCGCAACGAGATCGCGATGCGTCTGCTGTCCGCCGAGGCCCGGGTCGCCCTGCACCACATGCGCTCCGGCACGATGACCGACGACGACTGGACCCGGCTCGCCCGCCGGATGCCGGATGTCTCGGCCGCGCCGCTCTACATCGACGACTCACCGAACCTGTCGATGATGGAGATCCGCGCCAAGTGCCGCCGGCTCAAACAGCGCAACGACATCAAGCTCGTGATCATCGACTATCTGCAGCTGATGCAGTCCGGTTCCAAACGCTCTGAAAGCCGTCAGCAGGAGGTATCGGACATGTCCCGAAACCTCAAGCTGCTGGCCAAGGAGCTGGAGGTCCCCGTGATTGCGCTCTCGCAGCTCAACCGTGGTCCCGAGCAGCGCACGGACAAGAAGCCGATGGTGTCCGACCTGCGTGAGTCCGGCTCCATCGAGCAGGACGCCGACATGGTCATCCTGCTCCACCGCGAGGACGCCTACGAGAAGGAGTCACCGCGCGCGGGCGAAGCGGACATCATCGTCGGCAAGCACCGAAACGGCCCGACCGCGACGATCACCGTTGCCTTCCAGGGCCACTACTCCCGCTTCGTGGACATGGCACAGACCTGATCCGCACCACCGAAATGAACTCGACGCCGGTCCGCCCTCCGGGTGGACTGGGCGCATGACGACATTTGACGAACAGCTGCTCCTCACCACCCGGCGGGCGCTGTTGCATCGGATCGCCGTGGCCCAGGCCGAAGGGCGGGCGCCGTCGCTGGTGGCAGCGGTCGTGCGGGGCGGGCGGGCTGTCTGGCACGGGGCGCGGACCTCGGTGGACGGGCACGGACCGGATCAGAACGTGCAGTACCGGATCGGCTCGATCACCAAGACGTTCACGGCCGTTCTGGTGCTCCGGCTGCGCGACGAAGGGCTGCTCGATCTCGGCGATCCACTGGAGAAGCATCTGCCGGGCACCGGCGCGGGGGAGGCGACGATCGCTGAACTCCTCGCGCACACAGGCGGGTTGGCGGCCGAGTCGCCCGCGCCCTGGTGGGAACGCACCCCGGGCTCGCTGCGGCCGGAGCTCAGCGATGTCCTCGGAGAGCAGCCCCTCCTGCACCCCGTCGGCCGCCGGCACCACTACTCCAACCCCGGCTACACCCTGCTCGGCGCCCTGGTCGAGGAACTCCGCGGTGCCCCCTGGACGGAGGTGCTCCGGCAAGAGGTGCTCGAACCGTTGCGCCTCGATCGCACGAGCGCCCAGCCTCAGGCGCCGCACGCGGGCGGCTGGGCGGTGCATCCCTGGGCTGACGCGATGCTTCCGGAGCCACTGGAGGACCTCGGCCGGATGGCACCGGCAGGACAGCTCTGGTCGACCACCGACGACCTGGCTCGCTTCGCCGTGTTTCTGACGGCCGGTGACGAACGGGTAATGAGCGCCGAGTCCGTACGGGAGATGCGCGTCCCGGCGGCTCCCGCCGAGTCCGCCGATGTGCTGGATGGTGCCACCTACGGCCTCGGCCTCCAGATTCAGCGCCGCGACGGCCGGCTGCTGATCGGGCACTCCGGCTCGCTGCCCGGCTTTCTGGCCAACCTCACCATCAGCGTGGACGACGACGTGGCGGCCGTGGTGCTCGCCAACTGCACCTCCGGCCCGCTCCTGTCCGCCGTCGGCGCCGACCTCGTCCGTATCGTTGCGGAGGCCGAGCCGCGCATCCCCGAGCCATGGCGGCCCCTGGCCCGAGTCGAGCCGTCTGTCCTGGAGTTGGCGGGCCAGTGGTACTGGGGCACACACGCCTTCGTGCTGCGGGTGACGGCCGATGGACTGGTCTCGCTGGGACCGCTGTCGGGCACCGGCCGCCGTGCGGGCTTCAGGTCCAACGGTGACGGGACGTGGACCGGCCTTGAGGGCTACTACGCCGGAGAGCTTCTACGGCCCGTGCGGCGGCCGGACGGCGGTGTGAGCCACCTGGACCTCGGTTCGTTCGTGTTCACGCGTCAGCCGTACGAGGAGACGACTCCCGTGCCTGGTGGGGTGGACCCCGCGGGGTGGCGGGGGATCGGCTAGACAAGCCGGGGGTGGTGTTTCACGTGAAACACCACCCCCGTGAACGCGTGCCGTCAGCACCCTGGCGGGTCAGATCTCAAGCTTGAAACCGACGTGCGAGGCGGTGAAACCGAGCCGCTCATAGAAGCGATGGGCGTCGGTACGTGACGTGTCCGAGGTCAGCTGCACCAACTGGCAGCCCTGGCGGCGTGATTCCTCGATCGCCCACTCGATGAACCGGGTGCCCAGCCCGCCGCCGCGCTCGTCGGCGTGGATGCGTACGGCCTCGATGATCGACCGAGTGGCGCCGCGCCTCGACAGCCCGGGGATGATCGTGAGCTGTAGCGTGCCGACGACACGGCCCTCGCGTACGGCGAC
The DNA here is from genome assembly GCF_055634995.1 of Streptomyces sp. NPDC111744. Taxonomy (NCBI): domain Bacteria; kingdom Bacillati; phylum Actinomycetota; class Actinomycetes; order Kitasatosporales; family Streptomycetaceae; genus Streptomyces; species Streptomyces sp. NPDC111744. The sequence goes on along the minus strand of NZ_JBVKCG010000004.1, from coordinate 193,325 downwards.
GACCAGCTGTTGGTTGGGGTCGGCACTGAGCCGTTCCAAGGCGCGCAGGTAGGGCGTCAGGTCGTCCGGTGATTCCCGCCGGGCGCCCAGCGGGTCGTCGGCGAGCATGCCGACGATGGCCGGGATGTCGTCGGCGACCGCGGCACGTATGTCAAGATCTCCCATGCCCGCAGCCTATGCGGGCACGTTCAGTGACTCCACGACCCGCACCAGGGGAGCCAGCTCCGCGCTTCTGGCTGCCGCGTCGAGGGCCTCGCGCAGCGCGGTGTCATTGGTGGGGCGAGCTTCTTCGAGCAGCCGCAGCCCCGCTTCGGTGACGTTCGTGTAGATGCCGCGGCGGTCGGTCGGGCAGAGGTAGCGCTCCAGGAGGTCCCGGTCTTCGAGGCGTGTCACCAGCCGGGTGGTGGCGCTCTGGCTGAGGACGACCGCGTCGGCGACCTGTTTCATCTGCAGATGGCCCCCCTCGCCGTCGTGCTGTCGGCTGAGGACATCCAGCAGAGAGTATTCGCGGACGCTCAGGTCGTGCTTCGCCTGAAGGGCGCGCTCGATGTGTGCCTCGATCCTCCCGTGAAGCAGGGAGAGAGCGCACCAGCCCTGGGCAAGGGCAGTGAGCGCGGGGTCCGTCGCTGTCATTGGCGTGTTCCTCCGTCCCGGAGCGGCTGATACCAGGATAGAGCAGATCTGCAATATCCCTCGATTGCACATAGGCGGCGTCTGCAACTATTGTGGGCGCACGCAAAGCGCATCTGCAATCGTCTGGGAAGGCTGTCCTCCATGCCTCTCGCGCTCCTGGCCCTCGCGATCGGGGCCTTCGGTATCGGAACGACCGAGTTCGTGATCATGGGCTTGCTGCCCGAGGTCGCGGGCGACTTCGGGGTCTCCATCCCCACCGCCGGCCTGCTGGTGACCGGCTACGCACTCGGCGTGGTGATGGGTGCCCCGCTGATGACCGTCCTGGGGACCAAAGTCCCGCGCAAGCGGATGCTGATGCTGCTGATGGGCTTGTTCATCGCAGGCAACCTGCTGTCCGCCGTTGCCCCCTCCTTCGCCGTCATGCTGATCGGCCGCGTGGTCGCCTCCCTCGCCCACGGCGCCTTCTTCGGCATCGGGTCGGTCGTGGCGGCCGAACTCGTCGCCCCGAGCAAGAAGGCCGGGGCCATCGCGATGATGTTCACCGGCCTCACCATCGCCAACGTCGTCGGTGTCCCGCTCGGCACCCTGGTGGGACAGCACGTCGGCTGGCGTGTCACCTTCGGCATCGTCGCCGCCCTCGGCCTCGTCGGCCTGGCCGGCATCGCCAAGCTGGTGCCCGAGCTGCCCAAGCCGGAGGGCGTGCATCTGCGGCACGAACTGGCCGCGTTCAAGAACACCCAGGTCCTGCTCGCCATGGCGATGACCGTGCTGGGCTTCGGCGGAGTCTTCGCGGCCATCACCTACATCGCGCCGATGATGACCCATGTCGCCGGCTTCGCCGACGGCTCCGTCACCTGGCTGCTGGTCCTGTTCGGCCTCGGCATGGTCGGCGGCAACCTCGTCGGCGGCAAGTTCGCCGACCGCGCCCTGATGCCCATGCTGTACGTGTCGCTGGGCGCCCTGGCTGTCGTCCTCGCTCTCTTCACGGTCACCGCGCACAACAAGGTCGCGGCCGCCGTGACCGTCGCCCTGATCGGGGCCCTGGGCTTCGCGACCGTCCCGCCGCTGCAGAAGCGCGTCCTCGACCAGGCGCACGGTGCCCCCACCCTGGCCTCGGCCGTGAACATCGGCGCCTTCAACCTCGGCAACGCTCTCTCCGCCTGGCTCGGCGGCATCGTGATCGCCGCCGGCTTCGGCTACACCTCCCCCAACTGGGTCGGCGCCGCCCTCGCCACGGCCGCCCTCGCCCTCGCCTTCCTGTCGGCCGCACTGGAGCGCCGCGACGGCGCCCCGAGCACCGTGGCCGCAGGAGGCATGCCCTCGGCGCAGCGGGAGCCGTTCGCCACTGAGCCGGCCGCAAGGCCGCAGGCGTGAGCCCATCACCGACCGCGCCCTGGGACACACAGGCCGCAATCCTGACCCGCCCGCGCCGTTTCCTCTGAGTACCACCCAAGGAGAACCACCTCATGAGCACCACCGTCGCCCCGCTCACCGTCCAGGACGCCGAACTCCTGATCACCGAGGCCCAGCGCGCCGCCGAGGTCGCCGGAGCCACCGTCAGCGTCACCGTCCTGGACGCCGGGGGCCATCTGCTCGCCTTCCGGCGGGACGACCGTGCCGTGCTGATCTCCGGCGAGACCAGCACCCGCAAGGCCTACACGGCGCTCCAGCTGAACAGTCCCACCGCCGACCTTGTCGACGCCGTCCAGCCCGGCGGCCTCTTCCACACCCTGCCCACGGCACTCGACCGGCCTCTGCTCTTCATCGCGGGCGGTGTCCCAGTCCACCGCGACGGGCGGCTGATCGGCTCTGTCGGCGTCGGTGGCGGCGCCCCAGATCAGGACCACGGCTTCGCCACGGCCGCCGTGCAGGCGCTCGTCTGACCGCACCCCGATCGACGCGGAACGCCGGTTCCCCCGGGGGCCGGCGTTCGCCGCACCGAGGAATCATCAGCCCGCCGCCACCGTCAGCGGTGCGAACCGCCGTGTCCAGTCTCCCGGCAGCTCTGTGAGGCCGTACGTCATGACGGAGCTCATGGCGACGGAGGCCAGCCCGCGCTCCTTCGCCCATGCCAGCAGTTCCTCGTGCCGGATGTCGATGTCGGTGCGGAGCGGGCGGTCGGTGTGCGCGGCGAGCGAGACGATGAGGGACTTCGCAGTCTCCGTGTCGTGGGCGATCAGAGGCCCGACGACATGGGTGTCCATGTTGGGCCAGGCGGCCGCATAGCCGACGATCCGGCCGCCGTCCACGGCCACCCGCAGCTGGTCCGAGAACGCGGGCAAGCGGGCGATGAGAGGTGTGCGGTCAGTACCGAACACCTCCTCGTCGAGCCGGAGGATGGAGCTGAGGTCCTCGGCTGTGGCCGCCCGTGTCGCCACCCGGGGCTCGAGGCCGCCCGGGGTGAAGGCGCCGGACAGCATCTCCGAGCGTCCCGTGGTCTTGAACCCCAGCTCCTCGTAGAGCGGACGGCCGTACGGCGTGGCGTACAGAGTCAGGGGAGTCGTCCCCACCGCCGAGACGATGTGGCGCATCAGCCGCCGCCCGACGCCCTGACGCGCATGCCGTTCCGCGACCAGGACCATGCCGATCGCGCGGAGATCCGGGCGTTCCCCTGGGCCGTACTCAGTGATGACGCAGGCGGCGACCAGGCCTCCGCCAGGGTCGTCGATGCCGTAGCCCTTCCCGGCCGTGAGGAGTAAGCGCCACTTGTGTTCCTCGCGGGGCCACCCCCGGTCCTCGGACAAGTCGGCGCAGGCGGTGAGGTCGCGTGGCGTCAGTCGGCGAATGGGCAGAGCGGCGACGAAAGGAGTTGGCACGCAGGTCAGGCTGTCCGACCGGCACCCGTGGCGTCCACCTGTTTCGAGGTAGACGCACGCGCTTTTGGCCACGCCGTAGCCCTGAGCACAGCCCCTGGACAGACGGGGGACGTTTCACGTGAAACATCGCCCCATAACCACCGCCCGAGTCGCCTACGGGTATTCGATGTCGGACAGAGAATTGTTCACTGTGGACCCGGTGTCCGTGGCGGTCAACGCGGACGGACATCTCGCCGGTCTCGCGACGTACTCCTCCACGGGGCGGGATCTATGGGATGTCTATGAATTGGCGTGGGTCCGCCCGGTAGTTGAAGGAGCTGATGGTTCGCTCCTTGTTTGGATTCGTGGGGGAGGCAGGGGGGACTTGTGCGTGGGGCGACGGCCGGTAGGGTCGACTCCGGTTCACGTCCGGGATGAGACGCTCCGGCGGGAGTGACTGCGGGCCATGTCACACTTCCGCCTTACTTGTCCGTACGCGAAGGAACGTGGGTTCAATGGGGCCGTGTGGGCCACGAGCCTGACCGGGAAGAGCCAGCCGTCAACGGGGGAATACAAGCACCTTCCGAGCGAAGTGCGCAGACCAACCGAAAGATGTTCGAGGCGAGGCACACCATGGATGCTCCGACCACCACGTCGGCGGGCAACGACGGGGCCGGCGGAAGCAGCTGGTTCACATCCCCCAACAAGCCGCCGGTCGAACCCGCCGCCGAGCCTCAGGCCGTGGCCCCGAGTGGTCAGCAGGAGATGCCCCAGGGCCACCGTCCCGCGTCCGCAGAGGCCCGGGAGCGAATACGGCCGACGGAGGAGCCGGCCCGCTTCCAGAACCCCACCCAGGCTCCAGACCCCGGGCAGCACACGGCCGCCGGACCCTTCGCCTCCACGGCCGGACAGCCGGTACGCCCTACACCCGGACAGTCGGTACCACCCACGCCCGGACAGCGCGTCCCGCCTCAGCGCAGCGCACAGCCGAGTCCGGACGCATCCCCGGACGCGATCCGCATCCGCAGCACCCTGGCCGAGGTCGGTCCGATAGCCGACAAGGTCACCTCGTACTTCTACGCACTGCTCTTCGTACGCCATCCCGAACTGCGTTCGCTGTTTCCGGCCGCCATGGACACCCAGCGGGACCGGCTGCTGAAGGCGCTGCTCACCGCGGCCGAGCACATCGACAACACGCCCGTCCTGGTCGAGTACCTCCAGAACCTGGGCCGCGGCCACCGCAAGTACGGCACCCGTGCGGAGCACTACCCGGCGGTCGGCGAGTGCCTCATCGGCGCGCTGGCCAAGTACGCCTCGGGCATCTGGGGCCCGGAGACGGAGGCGGCCTGGGTGCGCGCCTACACGACCATGTCCCAGGTGATGATCGACGCGGCGGCGACGGACGAACTGCGCGCACCGGCCTGGTGGCATGCGGAGGTCGTCGCCCACGACCTCAGGACCGCGGACATCGCGGTGCTCACGGTCCGCCCGAATCAGCCGTACCCCTTCCGCGCGGGGCAGTACACAAGCATGGAGACGCCTTGGTGGCCGCGGGTCTGGCGGCACTACTCCTTCGCCTCCGCGCCCCGCTCGGACGGTCTGCTGACGTTCCATGTGAAGGCCGTTCCGGCGGGCTGGGTCTCCAACGCTCTGGTACACCGCGCCCGCCCCGGTGACATCCTCCGTCTGGGCCCGGCCGTCGGCTCGATGACCGTCGACCACACGAAGGACAACGGACTGCTCTGTCTGGGCGGTGGCACCGGCATCGCCCCCATCAAGGCGCTGGTCGAGGACGTCGCCGAACGCGGCGCACGCCGCCCTGTCGAGGTGTTCTACGGTGCCCGCACCGGCCACGACCTGTACGACATCGACACGCTGCTCCGGCTCCAGCAGAGCCATCCCTGGCTCTCGGTCCGCGCGGTCGTCGACCAGCAGGCGCATCTCCAGCTTCCCGACGCCATCCGCGCGTACGGTCCGTGGATCGAGTACGACGCCTATCTCTCGGGCCCGCCCGGCATGATCCGCAACGGCGTGGACGCCCTGCGGGACGTCGGCATCCCGGCGCACCGCATACGGCACGACTCGGTCGAGGAACTGGTCGTCGTCGGCGACTGATCCGTCACCCGAGGTCGGGAGCGTGCATGGCCCGTACACCCTCGATGTTGCCGTCCAGGTAGTGCCGCAGGGACAGCGGTACGAGGTGCACGGAGGCGATCCCGACGCGGGTGAAGGGCACGCGCACGATCTCGTACTCGCCCGCGGGCTCGTCGACTTCGGGGCCGTGCCGCAGGGCCGGATCCATGGACTCCAGCCGGCAGACGAAGAAGTGCTGCACCTTCACACCGGTAGTGCTGCCGCTGTCGCCGATGTGCTCCACGGTGTCCACGAAGCAGGGCACCACATCGGTGATCTTGGCGCCGAGCTCTTCGTCCACCTCGCGGTGCAGGGCATCGACGACAGTGGTGTCCTCCGGCTCGACCCCGCCACCGGGAGTGACCCAGTAGGGATCGACACCGGGTTTGGTGCGCTTGATGAGAATCAGGTCGTCGCCGTCCAGGAGAACGGCACGGGCGGTGCGCTTGACCACGGGTCGGACGGTCATGGGAGAAATGTGGCCCAGCTGGTTCCACGTGAAACATCGCGAAGCGCCACCGTACGGCCGCATCGCGTTAACCCCGCAGTATGCGCTCAGCCCCAGTCCGCAGCCGCGTGCTGGAGCCACTCGTGTGCCCGCGCCACATGCGGCATGGCGAGCGTGCCGGTCCGCACCACCAGGAAGTAGGTCCGCAGCGGGGGCACCGCGGGATCATGCAGCGCCATGACGTCACCCCGGTCCAGGGCGGTCGTACACAGATAACGGGGCAGCACTGCGAGGCCGGCGCCCGCGACCGCGCAGGCGAGGACCGCGCGCAGATCGGGCACGATCACCGTGCCGGAGGTGGCCGGTCGGGCGTCGAAGACGGAGCCCCAGTAGCGCGAGACGAAAGGCAGAGACTCGTGGACCTCGACGACGGGCAGGTTCTCCAGGGCCGGCGCGCCCCTGTCGCGTAGCGTCCCGGTGTCGATCTCGTGGGCCCAGCGGGGAGCGGCGACCAGTACATGCTCTTCGTCGCAGAGGGCGGTGGCGGTGAGCAGGGCGCCACGCGGCCGGGCTGTACTGATGGCCAGGTCATGGTGTCCGGCGGACAGCCCCTCCAGGGTTTCCTCGGCGTTGCCGAACGAGGCGCGCAGCGCGAAGCCCTGGCCGTCGTCGCCGGCGAGCTCGGAAAGGGCGGGCAGGGCGCGCTCCGCGGTGAACTCGGGCGGGCCGGCGAGATGCAGGGTTCGCACCGAGGATTCGTCGTCGAGGCCGCGTTCCGCTATTTCCACGAGCGCGTCGAGGTGTGGGGCGGCCTTGTGGGCGAGTTCGTCGCCGATGGTCGTCGGGGTCACCCCACGGGCCTGCCGCAGGAAGAGCGGACGGCCCAGCTGTCTTTCCAGAGTGCGGATCTGGGAGGTGACGGCCGGCTGCGAGAGTCCGAGCAGTGCGGCGGCGCGGGTGAAGGAGCCGGCCCGGTGCACGGTCACGAAGGTCCGCAGCAAGGCCAGATCCATTGTTCACCCTCCCCTTCCCCCTGCCCTGTGCCGGCCCTCGGGCAGGTCCCCAACTATAAATAAGTCGATAGGTCTCTGCCCCTACAGTGATTGGACACTGACGCAGAGTCAACTAGCCTTGGTCGCGCGGTTCTTGGCGCGCGAGAACCGGGACGGTCCGAGCCACGAGGGGGGAGGCTCGGACCGTCCGTTATACGTACTCAGGCCCCCGAGGGCGTCCGTCATCCGGTCATCGATCTGACTTGTCGAGCGCGTGGAGCACATCGGCCACCAGGTCTTCAGGGTCCTCGGCTCCGACCGACAGCCGGATGAAGCCCTCCGGTACGTCGTCCCCGCCCCAGCGCCGCCGCCGCTCGGCCGTGGAGCGCACCCCGCCGAAACTCGTCGCATCGTCGACCAGCCGCAGGGCTTCCAGAAAACGCTCGGCACGCGCGCGCGTGGGAAGCGTGAAGGAGATCACCGAGCCATAGCGACGCATCTGCTGCGAGGCGATCTTGTGCGCGGGGTCGTCGGGCAGCCCCGGGTAGCGCAGCCCGGTCACGTCCGGCCGCTCGCGGAGCGCCTCGGCGAGTACCAGGGCGGTGGTGTTCTGCCGGTCCACCCGCAACTGGAGAGTGGCCAGGGAGCGATGAGCCAGCCAGGCCTCCATGGGCCCGGAGATCGCCCCGACGATCTTGCGCCAGCGGCGTACGGCGGCCATGGCCGCCGTGTCGCGCCCGGCGACGTACCCCAGCAGGACGTCCCCGTGGCCGGTGAGCTGCTTGGTGCCACTGGCCACGGAGAAGTCGGCGCCCAGCGCCAGCGGTCGCTGGCCGAGCGGGGTGGCGAGGGTGTTGTCGACGGCGACTAGGGCCCCATGCGCGTGTGCCGCCTCCGCAAGCCGCCGGATGTCGCACACGTCGAGCCCGGGGTTGCACGGCGACTCGATCAGCAGCAGCTTCGCCCCGTCCAGGGCGTCGAGCTGGGCGTCACCGGCTGTCGGAGCGGTGCGCACCTCGATGCCGTAGGCCTCCAGCTGGGCGCGGAGCAGGGGCAGCACCTGGTAGCCGTCGGAAGGCAGAACGACCGCGTCCCCGGCGCGCAGCTGCGAGAAGAGCACTGCCGCGACGGCCGCCACGCCGGAGGCGAACACCAGCGTCTCGACGGCCTCGCCGGGCGCCTCCAGCTCGCCGATGGCGCGCTCCAGATGGGTCCAGGTCGGGTTCTCATCACGGCCGTAGGCGTATGGTCCGCTGACCTCGCCCGGCAGATGGAAGTGTGCGGCGAACACCGGCCCGGGCAGGGTCGGTTCGTTCTTGACCGGCTCGGGCAGTCCCGCGCGCACCGCGCGCGTGCCCTCACCCGTGACAGAGCCGGAGTTGGAGTCGCTCATGCCGCCGTTCCCTCCACTTCGTCGCGTACCGCGGTGAGCAGGCCCTCGCTCGCCGCCTCCACCATCTCAAGACACTCCTCGAAGCCGTCCAGACCGCCGTAGTACGGATCCGGCACGTCGAGGTCGTCGACGGCATCGGGATCGTAGGAGCGCAGCAGATGTACCTTGCGGGCGTCCTTCTCGGTGGGGGCGAGGCGACGCAGGGCCTTGAGGTGGCCGATGTCCAGGGCGATCACGAGGTCGAGGCGGGCGAACCAGGACGTCTGGAACTGGCGGGCGGTGTGGTCGCTGTCGTAGCCGTGCTCCTCGAGGACGCGGACGGTGCGCGGGTCGGCGCCGTCGCCCTCGTGCCATCCGCCGGTGCCGGCGCTGTCGACCTCGACGCGGCCGTCGAGCCCGGCCTCGGCTATGCGGGCCCGGAAGACGGATTCGGCCATCGGGGAACGGCAGATGTTGCCGGTGCAGACGAAGCAGACGCGGTAGGTCATCGGGCGCTCAGTCCGTGTCGGGAAGGATCATGTTCAGGGCCCAGGACACGATCGAGATGATCAGACCGCCCAGGACGGCGGTCCAGAACCCCTCCACATGGAAACTCAGGTCGAGCTTGTCGCACACCCACGACGTCAGCAGCAGCATCAGTGCGTTGACCACCAGGGTGATCAGGCCGAGCGTGAGGATGAACAGCGGGAAGGTCAGGATCTTCACGATCGGCTTGACCAGGAAGTTCACCAGGCCGAACACAAGGGCGACCAGGATCAGCGTCCAGACCTTCTTGGTGGTGCTGTCGCCGGTCAGGGTGATCTTGTCGAGCAGCCACACCGCGACGGCCAGAGCACCCGCGTTGGCGATCGTCTTGACTACGAAATTCTTCATGTGTCTGATCGTGGCAGACGAGATCGGATGCAAGCAGTGAGGCGAGGGCGAACGACGGCGATGAAGGCATTCCGGCTGGACGAACTGGAGGCGGAACGCGCCGCCAACGACGGGGCCTACCTGCAGTTCCTGCGGGAGCGGAACATGTCGGTCGGCCTCTACGCGCTGAACGCGGGCGAGCAGGACCCGCAGAAGCCGCACAACCAGGACGAGGTGTACTTCGTCGTCAGCGGCCGCGCCGCGATCACCGTCGGCCTGGACACCACGCAGGTGGCGCGAGGCAGCGTGGTGTACGTGCCGGCCGGTGTGGCCCACAAGTTCCATCACATCAGCGAGGACCTGAGGGTTCTGGTCGTCTTCTCTCCGCCCGAGGCCTGACCTCTCCCCTCAGGGTTCCCTAGGGGAGAGGTCAGGGGAGGACAAGGGATCAGAGGCCCCCGGAAGGCCCCCTCGCGGCTCTAGCATCGAGTGCAGGACATCGCATCGTGCGGCACGCACGAGACCGACCGTACGTGCCGAAGCGCACGGGAAAGCAGAGGCAGGGCAATGCGAGAGATCTTCACGGGTCTGCCGTGGTGGGTGAAGTGGATCGCGGTGCCGGTCATCGCACTGGTGGTGTTCGGTGGCCTGATCGGCGCCATCGTCGGCTTCCTGGCCTACCTGCTCTTCAAGTTGCTGATCTTCGTGGCGCTGGTCGGCGGACTGATCTACATCGTGCGGAAGTTCATGTCGAGCACCTCGTCGAAAAGCGACTGGTGAGGACCGTGGGAATCGGTGGCCGGTAACAGGAGTCACCGGTTCCCTCGGGGGAGGGAAGTTTCCCGTAGGGGCCGACCGGGAGCGGTGGCGGACGGTTAGAGTCGCTGACCCCCTCGCGCTCCGGGAGTGACCCTTGGCCACGCTTGACGCCACCTCCGCACCCACGGAACACCCCGCACCCCCCACCCAACGCCGTTCCAGTGCACCCCCCGTGCAGCGACCGGCCGCCCCGGCCGTCCCCGCACAGCCACACTCGGCCACCCTCATCGGCTCCGTGCAGCGTGCGATGCGCCTGCTGGAATGTGTCGCCGGACACGAACACGGCGCCCCCGCCAAACAACTGGCCCGCGAGACCGGCCTCGCGCTGCCCACCGCCTATCACCTGCTGCGCACCCTGGTCCACGAGGGCTATCTGCGCCGTGAGAAGGGGCTGCTCTTCCTCGGTGAAGCGGCGGAGCGGCTGAGCAGCAGCGGAGCGCAGCAGAAACGTCGCAGCGCGGTTGTCGACACCCTCGCCCACTGGCGGGACTTGATCGGTGCACCGGTGTACTACGCGATGTACCGGGACGGCGAGGTCGAGGTCATGTGCGTATCGGACTCCCCAGGCACCCCGGCGGTCGAGGAGTGGGCCGACTTCCGAGAGACCGCGCACGCGCATGCCGTCGGCCAGTGTCTGCTCTTCCAGCTGGACGAGAACACCCGCCGTGACCATCTCGAGCGCTATCCCCTTCAGGCTCTCACCCCGTACACGGTTCGTGACAGCCATGCGCTGCTGCGGCGGCTGGAGCGGACGCGTCGGATGGAGCCGCTGGTGGAGCGCCAGGAGTACGCGCTGGGAACGGTGTGCGCGGCGATCCCCATCACCGTCGGTACCACGGCCGCCACGGTGGCGATCTCCCTCCCCCTCCACCAGGCCGACCGGCTGCTGCCCGCCGCACGGCAGTTGCAGACGGAGGTGGGACGGCATCTGGGTTCGCTGGCGATCGCTATCAGTATCTGAAAACTCACTCCTTGTGATCTCCCGTGTACGTTCAGCAAGATTTGACCACCATCAAAGGGGTAAATCCCGGCCAGTCGGTGTCATATGACGGGGTAGTCGATGCGCGAGTCCGTACAAGCAGATGTCATGATGAGCTTTCTCGTCTCGGAGGAGCTCTCCTTTCGCATCCCCGTGGAGTTGCGCTACGAGACCTGTGATCCATATGCCGTCCGGCTCACCTTCCATCTGCCCGGGGACGCGCCGGTGACCTGGGCCTTCGGCCGTGAGCTGCTGATCGACGGGGTGGGCCGGCCGTGCGGGGAGGGCGATGTGCATATCGCGCCCGCCGATTGCGAGGTACTGGGCGAGGTCCTGATCAGGCTTCAGGTCGGCGGCGACCAGGCGGTGTTCCGGTCCTCGGCGCCACCGCTGGTGGCCTTTCTCGACCGTACCGACAAGCTGGTGCCGCTCGGCCAGGAAGGCGCGCTCGCCGACTTCGACGCCCATCTCGACGAGGCCCTGGACCGCATCCTGGCCGAGGAGCAGAGCGCAGGCTGAAGCGTTACGGCACGGGCCGCGAGCCACTCCACCGAAGGGCGTGAGGACGCGCAGGAACGCTTCTGCGCGTCCCTGTGCGGGCGTCTCGAGCACCGTGCGTCCCTGTGTGAGCGCCGGAACGCTTCTCCTCGCGCGGACCGTCCTCTTACGCCGCCCACCGCCCGCTTACCGCTTCCGGCGCCGCCCTCGCCCGCCGCGCGCCGGGCCCCCCACCGACGCACCGGCCTCCTTGCCCTGTCGGTCGGCTGATACGACCAGGGCTGCGAGGAGTGTGGTGACCGGCACGGAGGCGACGAGGCCGATCGAGCCGACGAGTGTGCGGACGATTTCTTCGGCGACCAGTTCGCTGTTGGCGACGGTGACCACGCTGCTTTGTGCGATGGAGAAGAGCAGGAGCAGGGGGAGGGCGGCGCCGGCGTAGGCGAGGACGAGGGTGTTGACGACGGAGGCGATGTGGTCGCGGCCGATGCGGATGCCTGCCCGGTACAGGCCGCGCCAGCCCATGGTGGGGTTGGCGTCGTGGAGTTCCCAGACGGCTGATGTCTGGGTGACGGTCACGTCGTCGAGGACGCCGAGGGAGCCGATGATGACGCCGGCCAGCAGCAGGCCGCTCATGTCGATCGAGGGGTAGAGGCCGTGGATGAGGCCGGTGTTGTCGTCGGTGTTGCCGGTGAGGGCGGCCCAGTCGATGAACTCCGAGCCGAGGAGGCCGATGAGGCACAGGGAGACCAGGGTGCCGAGGACCGCGACGGAGGTGCGGGCGGACAGGCCGTGGCACATGTAGAGGGCGATCAGCATGATGGCGCTGGAGCCGATCACGGCTACGAGGAGCGGGTTGGAGCCCTGGAGGATCGCGGGGAGGATGAACAGGGTCAGCACCAGGAAGCTGACGGCCAGCGCGACCAGTGCCATCACACCGCGCAGTCGGCCCACCACGACGACGACGAGGGCGAAGATCCCGGCGAGCAGGGCCATGGGGAATTTGCGGTTGACGTCGGTGACGGAGTACTGCAGGTCTTTGGGTGCGGAGGGTTCGTAGGCGACGACGACCTTCTCGCCCTGGTGGAGTTGTCGTGACTGGTCGGGTTGCACGATCTCGGTGAAGGTGCGGCCTGTGTCCTTGCCGGTGTCGACGCGGACTGTGGCTTTTTTGCAGGTGCCGTCGTGTTCTTGCTGTGCTGAGCTGCCTCCGGCGGTGGAGGTGTCGCCGGTCGGTGTCTCGCTGGAGGCGTTGACCGATTTGCAGCTGACGGAGTCGACTTTGCTGACGGTGGCGGCTTGGGTCTGGCGGTCGAAGCCGACGCCGGTGCGTTCGTGGGGTGGTGCGCCGCCGGGCCACAAGATCACGAGGCCGGCGATGACCGCGGCGGTGAAGGGGATGAGGATCGCTGCGATGACCTTGCGCAGGTGCTTGGAGACCGGCGCGGCGGGTCCGTGGCTGTGGCTGTGCGAGTGACCGTGCCCGCCACCTGCCCCCGAGCCGCCCTGACCGGGTCCCTGAGCGGGCGGGTGGCCGTGGGCATGGCCGTTGTCGCGACTGTGGGCAGGCTTCTGGTCGTAGTGCTGACCCTGTCCGTGGTCGTGTCCATCACCGGCACCATGGCCCCCGTGGCCGGTTCCGCCACCCTGGGCGGTGCTGTTGCCGCGGCTCGGGTCGGGGGGCGGGTAGGGGGGCTGCCGTGTCGTGGTCACCGCCCGATCATCGCAAGAAGGGCAGGGGCCCTCTGTTCACCGCGCCCGAATTGACGCTAGCGTGGAGGCACCTTTGCACACGCGGGAGCTCGGAGCACCGGGCTGAGAGGGCGCTGACCTCCGTATTCGCGATGTTTCACGTGGAACGAGTGATGTTTCACATGAAACGCCGCCCGACGGAAGCCGCTGCGTCGACCGCCGAACCTGTTACCGGGTAATGCCGGCGTAGGGAGTAGGTCAAATGACCAACAAGGACGCACGCACGCCTGCCTTCACTCAGGACGAACAGCCCATTGCGGGCGAACTGTCCCAGGAGGCCGGGAAGTCCATCGGCTGGCACAAGGGGTATGTCGAGGGCTCGCGCCCCGACCTCCGGGTGCCGGTCCGTCAGGTGCATCTCACCAACGGGCAGTCGGTCACGCTCTACGACACCTCCGGCCCGTACACCGATTCGACCGTCGAGACCGACGTCCGCAGGGGCCTGCCTCCACTGCGGGAGAACTGGATCATCGCCCGTGGTGACACGGCCGAGTACGCAGGCCGTCCCGTCCGTCCCGAGGACGACGGGCTCAAGCACACCTCGCCGCGTGGCGGGCTGCGCAACCTGGACGCGGTCTTCCCGGGCCGCCCGCGCCAGCCGCGCCGCAGCCGGGACGGTGAGGCGGTCACCCAGCTGGCGTATGCCCTCAGGGGTGAGATCACCCCGGAGATGGAGTACGTGGCCATCCGCGAAAACGTCTCTGCCGAGATCGTCCGCGAGGAGATCGCGGCGGGACGGGCCGTGCTGCCGACCAACGTCAACCACCCGGAGATCGAGCCGATGATCATCGGCAAGCGGTTCCTGGTGAAGGTCAACGCCAACATCGGCAACTCCGCGGTGACCTCCTCGATCGAGGAGGAGGTGGAGAAGATGACCTGGGCTACCCGCTGGGGCGCCGACACGGTCATGGATCTGTCCACCGGGCGCAACATCCACACCACCCGCGAGTGGGTGCTGCGCAACTCCCCCGTTCCCATCGGCACCGTTCCGCTCTACCAGGCCCTGGAGAAGGTCGACGGCAGGGCCGAGGAGCTGACCTGGGAGATCTACAAGGACACGGTCATCGAACAGGCCGAGCAGGGTGTGGACTACATGACCGTCCACGCGGGCGTGCGCCTGCCGTACGTGCCGCTCACCGCCAACCGCAAGACCGGCATCGTCTCGCGCGGCGGCTCGATCATGGCGGCCTGGTGCCTCGCACACCACAAGGAATCATTCCTGTACGAGAACTTCGAGGAACTCTGCGAGATCCTCGCCGCCTACGACGTCACGTACTCGCTGGGTGACGGCCTGCGCCCCGGCTCCATCGCGGACGCCAACGACGAGGCCCAGTTCGCGGAGTTGCGCACGCTCGGGGAACTCAACCGGATCGCCAAGCGTTTCCATGTACAGACGATGATCGAGGGCCCGGGCCATGTCCCGATGCACAAGATCAAGGAGAACATCGACCTTCAGCAGGAGATCTGCGATGAAGCTCCGTTCTATACGCTCGGCCCGCTGACCACGGACGTCGCACCGGCGTACGACCACATCACCTCCGGCATCGGCGCCGCGATGATCGCTTGGTGGGGCACGGCGATGCTGTGCTACGTCACCCCCAAGGAGCACCTGGGCCTGCCCAACCGGGACGACGTCAAGTCCGGCGTGATCACCTACAAGATCGCCGCCCATGCGGCCGACCTCGCCAAGGGCCACCCGGGCGCGCAGGACTGGGACGACGCGCTGTCCGACGCCCGCTTCGAGTTCCGGTGGGAGGACCAGTTCAACCTCGCCCTCGACCCGGACACGGCCCGCGAGTTCCACGACGAGACGCTTCCGGCCGAGCCGGCGAAGACGGCCCACTTCTGCTCGATGTGCGGGCCGAAGTTCTGCTCGATGAAGATCTCGCAGGACATCCGTCGCGAACACGGCGGTAGCCGGGCCGAGATCGAGGAGGGGATGGTGCAGAAGTCCAAGGAGTTCGCGGCCGCGGGCAACCGGGTCTATCTGCCGATCGCCGACTGACGAGGGTCACGGGAGGCGTGCCGGAGTCTCTGCAGGCAGGCAGGCTCCGGCAGATGGGTGGGCTGGTGAAGGCCATCACCGACTGGGCGCAGGCGAACAGCGCCGCCGTCCGGGCGGCACGGGAGGAGTTCGACGAGCGCTCCGCCCGGCTCCCCGGCTCTGCCTCGTAGACCGGGTGTCCGGCCTGCGCCCCCGGGCGGGGGCGCAAGCCGGGTTATTCCGGCTGGTGTTCCGGGCCTCCGAAGTCCGGGCTGGTGTAGTCCGGGCTGGTGAAGCTCGGCCGGGGGGCCGGTGTGGTGCGGTCGTCGGTGCTGAAACCAGGGCGGTCGTAGCCGAGGCGCGGCATCCGGTTGCCCGGGCCCGACGGGGTCGTACGGTGCAGTCCGGCTGTGCCGGGTTCGGTGGCCAGCGCTTCCCGCAGGAAGGGCAGGATGCCGCGTTCGAGCAGGGCGTCCCGCCAGGCGTCCCTTGCCTTGGCCACCTCCCCACCGGGTTCGCCGTAGGCTCCGGCCTCCAGTGAGGGGCTGTTGCGCAGTGCGGTGAGCAGCAGCCCCGCGCCGGCCATGAGGATGGCGGCCGCGGTCACGACGCCGAAGACCCAGCCGGCGGTGAGCATGGTCTGGGCGAACGCCGGGGCCGGGTCCAGCATCTTCAGGACGTAGCCGACGAGCAGGAAGATCGCGGCGGCGGTACCGGCGAGCACGGGCGCCAGGACCAGGGCGAGGGCGAAACCGCCGGCGCCCGTGGTCTCGGCGGCCTCGCCGAGGGTGGTGGCGAGCCCCATCGCACCGCCCGTGGCCGACTCCGCCGAGTCGGACTCCTGGACGGTGGCTGGGGTGGACCGCGCCGGATTGCGCAGTTCCTCGCGGACCTTCACATAGTGCTGGTACTCGGTCGCCGCGGCCGCCGCTATCAGTGCGGTGGCGTTGAGCGCCATGGTGCGCAGCTGTTCGGTGTTCAAACGCTGGCCGGCACCGGCCAGTTCGGGACGGTAAGGGGCGGAGCGCAGCGCCTCATCGAGGATCCGCTCGTATTCCTGGCGGTCCTCGCTGTGCAGGTGCTGCGGAACGCTGTTCATGTGCATCCCCCGATGCTCCGTAGGGCTTGGGGCTCGCACGCCGGCGAGCCGTCGGGCAGAAACGGAGGGGAGCCTGCTACGGATAAACCGATGGTAGAGCCGTTAAGGCACGCGGTGACAGGGGGTTGCCGGAAATTGGGGATGGCCCGCGTGTGACATCGGGGGACAGAACAGCGTGCCGAACGCTCAGTCGTCCAGCTGAAGTTGCCTGACCAGCAGCTTTCCAGCCATGGTCACTCCGCCGTCCATGGCGATGGCGAGCCCGTCCGCGTAGACGTGCGGTCCCTCCACCACGGGGCCGGTGTTCTCCTCGCCGTCCTCGGAGCCGACTTCCCCCAGCAGATAGGGAATCGGGCTGTGCCCGTGAACGATGCGGGTGCCGCCGTACGTATCGAGAAGGGAACGGACGGCGTCTGCACCCCCCTCGTCGCGGAAGGAGAAGCGTTTGGTGAACTTACGGAACAGGTCCCAGACCTCGTCCGCGTCGTTTCGGGTGATGGTCTCGCGGACCGTGTCGTTGACCGCCTCGATCGAGTCGCCGTAGTCGAGGTAGGCGGTGGTGTCGGAGTGGACGAGCAGATAGCCGTCGACCTCCTCGATCGCGTCGAGGCGGGCCATCCACTGGAGGTGGTGGTCCTGGAGCCGGTCCATGTCGGTCTTCTGCCCGCCGTTGAGCAGCCAGGCCGCCTGGAAGGTGGCGGTGCCCGCGCCGGAGTTGACGGGGGTGTCGCCGAACCGCTTGGCGCCGAGCAGCAGCAGCTCGTGGTTGCCCATGAGGGCCTTGCAGTAGCCGCCGGCCGCGGCCGCCTCGGCGGACAGCCGCATCACCAGGTCGATGACGCCGATGCCGTCGGGACCCCGGTCGGTGAAGTCGCCCAGGAACCAGAGCCGGGCGGTGCCCGCACACCACTGCCCGTCCTCGTCGATCAGCCCCTGCTCCCGGAGTGCGGCGACCAGCTCGTCGAAGTAGCCGTGCACGTCTCCGACGACGTAGAGCGGGCCGGGACCGGCCGCGAGCTGGGCGGCCGGGGCGGCGGCCGGGTCGACGGGCATCTGGAGTGTGTCGCCGCGGTTGACGACGGGCAGGTCGCGCTGGGTGGGCGTGTACCCCTCGGGATATCCGTCGGGGTACGGCTCGTCGAGCGGTGGGGCGAGGTCGCCCGGGTGGGTGCTCTGGACGTACGGGCCGGTCTCGTTGACGTACGCGGGCACCCGGAAGTCGCGCAACGTCGCTGTCCGTTCCGCCTCGGGTCCCTGACCGGCCCCCTGAGTCATCAGACCCCTCCACCATCGCGCCGCATCTGCACCGCTTCGGACTGCCTGGTCGCAGCGGCCCGCGGTGTCGTGGGCCCATCATAGGAATGCCCGTCGCGCCGTGTGATGACCCAGGGGTGGTGAATCGGAACAGGACTCCGGTTCAGCGTGGCTTTCGCCCCGGTTGGGCAGGGGTTCGACCACCCGCCGTTGTCCTGCCGGCTGTCTTTCGACGGCGCCGGGCAGGCGCGTCGGCCGCCTCCGTGTGCGTATGGGCCGTCCATACGTTCACATGGGGTGGCCGTGTGTGCGTACGGGCCGTCCGTGCTACTCCTCCTCCGGTGCCCGCGGCGGGCTGACCGTGGTGCGCTGCGGGCGTCGCTGGGACGAGGTACGCACGATCAGTTCGGTCGGTATCACCTGCTCGACCGGCTGGTCCGACTCCACTCCCTCGATCGCGTCGATGAGGAGCTGTACCACCGCCGTGCCGATACGGCGCGGCTTCAGGGAGAGTGTGGTGATGGGCGGCTCGGTGTTGGCGTAGACGGTCGACTCACTGCAGCACACCAGCAGCAGGTCGTCGGGGACGCGCAGCCCGTAGCGGCGGGCGGCGGCGAGCAGGTCGGTGCCGTTGGGGTCGAAGAGGCCGTAGACGGCGTCGGGGCGGTCCGGGCGGGCCAGCAGCCGGTCGGCGGCGACGGCGCCCGCGCAGGGGTCGTGCGCCGGGTAGGCCTCGTAGACCGGGTCCTGGCCGACGCGTTCGCACCACCGCAGGTAGGCGGTGGTGGACAGATGGGTGTATGTGTCCGTCGTGGTGCCCGTGAGCAGGCCGATCCGGCGGGCGCCCGCGTCGGCGAGATGGTCGAGGATGCCGAGGACGGCGGCTTCGTGGTCGTTGTCCACCCAGGCGGTGACCGGGAGCGAGCCGGCCGGGCGGCCGTCGGAGACCACCGGCAGCCCCTGCCGGACCAGCTCACTGACCACCGGGTCCTGGTCGGAGGGGTCGATGACGACCGTGCCGTCCAGGGCGACGTTCGACCACACGTCGTGGCGTGAGGTCGCGGGCAGGATCACCAGGGCGTAGCCGCGGGCGAGCGCTGCCGAGGTGGCGGCCCGTGCCATCTCGGCGAAGTACGCGAACTCGGTGAAGGTGAAAGGTTCATCCCCGTACGTCGTCACGGTCAGGCCGATCAGTCCCGACTTGCCGGTACGGAGGGTGCGGGCGGCGGCCGAGGGGCGGTACCCCAGCCGGTCGGCTACCTCGCGGACATGGCGCCGGGTGGCATCCGGGAGCCGGCCCTTGCCGTTCAGGGCGTCGGAGACGGTCGTGATGGAGACTCCGGCGGCGGCGGCCACGTCTCTGATGCCCGCCCGGCCCGGCCGGCTGCCTCGCCGAGAGGTTTCCGCGCGGCTCACCTGGTGCTTCCCTGCTGCTGTCATGGCGAGCCGATAGTAGGGCTCAGGCGGTGGGGTAGTGCGGACGCATATGCACGCGTTGACAGGCACGTTTCTGCAAGGTCAAATTGGGTCAACTAACTTAGAAACAAAGTCAGTTGAACGATCCAATGGTGAGACTTGACTTGTCGGCACGCATGGGCCTGCCGACTGCCCGATGTCTCGAAGAGGTCTCAACTCACCTTCACGGGTGATGCGCGCCACGGCGCGAGCCACCGGCGCGTAGATATATGTAGGGCGCGCCCCCGAAAAATGCGCCTTCGTGCGGTGATGCCCGTGATGCCGGTGGGACGGAGAGGTCAGATCCTCGGCTGCTTGCTCGCTCCGCCGCTGTACGCAGCGGGGCCGAATCCTCATAAGGTGAGCAGTATTGGATGTCGGCGGCGCGGACGGTCCGCCGGTGGTCGCGAGGAGGACTGCGGTGAGCGAGACGAGCCCCAAGCTGCGCGCCGAGCTGGAGGGTATCCCCACCTACAAGCCGGGCAAGCCTGCCGCGGCCGACGGCCCGGCCGCCTACAAGCTCTCCTCCAACGAGAACCCGTACCCTCCGCTGCCCGGCGTGATGGAGTCCGTGACCACGGCCGCTGCCGCCTTCAACCGCTACCCGGACATGGCGTGCACGGGGCTGATGAACGAGCTGTCGGACCGCTTCGGCGTCCCGCTCGGCCATCTGGCCACCGGCACCGGCTCGGTCGGCGTGGCCCAGCAGCTGGTCCAGGCCACCAGCGGCGCCGGCGACGAGGTGATCTACGCCTGGCGGTCCTTCGAGGCGTACCCGATCATCACGCAGATCAGCGGTGCCCGCCCGGTCCAGGTGCCGCTCACGTCCGGCGATGTGCACGACCTGGACGCGATGGCCGACGCGATCACCGACCGCACCCGGCTGATCTTCGTCTGCAACCCCAACAACCCGACGGGCACGGTCGTGAAACGGGCCGAGCTGGAGCGGTTCCTGGACCGTGTGCCGGGTGATGTGCTGGTGGTCCTTGACGAGGCCTACCGGGAGTTCATACGCGACCCCGAGGTGCCCGACGGCGTCGAGATCTACCGGGAACGGCCGAACGTCTGTGTCCTGCGGACCTTCTCCAAGGCCTACGGCCTCGCCGGACTGCGCGTCGGCTTCGCGATCGCCCATGAGCCGGTGGCGGCGGCGCTGCGCAAGACGGCGGTGCCGTTCGGCGTGAGCCAGCTCGCCCAGGAGGCGGCGATCGCCTCGCTGCGGGCGGAGGACGAGCTGCTTGGCCGGGTCGGCTCGCTGGTGTGCGAGCGGCAGCGCGTGGTCGGGACGCTCCGCGCTCAGGGCTGGACGGTGCCCGAGACCCAGGCCAACTTCGTGTGGCTGCGGCTGGGGGAGCGTACGACGGCCTTCGCGCAGCTCTGCGAGGAGCACGGCGCGGTCATCCGGCCGTTCCCGGGCGAGGGCGTCCGGGTGACGGTCGGGGAGACCGAGGCCAACGACATCTTCCTGAAGGCGGCGGAGAACTTTCGTAAGGAGATCTAGCCGCAAGGAGCTCCAGCAGTCGGCCAGTTCCACGCGTACGGGGTCGCCGTTGAGGCGGCCCCGTTGTCGTATGGGTTTCACGTGAAACCGAGGGCCGTGGGCGACGTGACGGAGAAGACAGGACCCCCCTGACCACATCGAAAATCGGTGCGCCATAATGGCTTGTGAATGTGAATGCATTCACAAGCGTGTCCCGTTTGCTCCGTGATGTACGCGACAAAGGGGGCAAACTGCCGCTGTATCACGGCGACGGAAGGAGACTGACGACGTGGACCTGGCCCTGGCGCCGGAGACATTGGCGCGTTGGCAGTTCGGCATCACCACCGTCTACCACTTCCTGTTCGTCCCGCTGACGATCTCGCTGGCCGCCCTCACGGCCGGTCTGCAGACCGCCTGGGTGCGCACGGAGAAGGAGAAGTACCTCAGGGCGACCAAGTTCTGGGGCAAGCTCTTCCTGATCAACATCGCGATGGGCGTCGTCACCGGCATCGTGCAGGAGTTCCAGTTCGGCATGAACTGGTCGGACTACTCGCGGTTCGTCGGTGACATCTTCGGCGCCCCGCTCGCCTTCGAGGCGCTGATCGCGTTCTTCTTCGAGTCCACCTTCATAGGACTGTGGATCTTCGGCTGGGACAAGCTGCCCAAGAAGATCCATCTGGCCTGTATCTGGATGGTCTCCATCGGCACGATCCTGTCCGCCTACTTCATCCTCGCGGCCAACTCCTGGATGCAGCACCCCGTCGGCTACAAGATCGACAAGGTGAAGGGACGCGCCGAGCTGACGGACTTCTGGGCCGTCCTGACCCAGAACACCGCACTGGCCCAGGCCTTCCACACGCTGACCGCGTCCTTCCTGACCGGCGGCGCCTTCATGGTCGGCATCGCCGCCTTCCACCTGTTCCGCAAGAAGCACATCACCGTGATGAAGACCTCGCTGCGGCTGGGCCTGGTCACCGTCGTCATCGCCGGCCTGCTCACCGCGATCAGCGGAGACACCCTCGGCAAGGTCATGTTCAAGCAGCAGCCGATGAAGATGGCCGCCGCCGAGGCCCTGTGGGACGGCCAGAACTCGGCACCGTTCTCGGTCTTCGCCTACGGCGACGTGAGCAAGGGCCACAACAGCGTCGAGCTGTCGGTCCCCGGCATCCTGTCGTTCCTCGCCGACGACGACTTCAACTCGTACGTCCCCGGCATCAACGACACCAACAAGGCCGAACAGCAGAAGTACGGTCCGGGCGACTACCGCCCGATCATCCCCGTCACATTTTGGGCGTTCCGCTGGATGATCGGCTTCGGCATGGCGTCCTTCGCCATCGGCCTGGTCGGACTCTGGCTGACCCGCAAGAAGTTCATGCTGCCGCAGCATCTGCGGGTCGGCGAGGACGAGGTGCCGCATCTGGTCCTCTTCAAGAACAAGGCCCTCAGCCCGAAGCTCGGCAGGCTGTACTGGCTGGTGGCGATCTGGACGCTGGGCTTCCCGCTGATAGCCAACTCCTGGGGCTGGATCTTCACCGAGATGGGCCGGCAGCCGTGGGTCGTCTACGGCGTCCTGCAGACCCGTGACGCCGTCTCCCCCGGTGTCTCCCAGGCCGAGATCCTCATCTCGATGATCACCTTCACCGCGCTCTACGCCGTCCTCGCCGTCATCGAGGTCAAGCTGCTCGTGAAGTACGTCAAGGCCGGCCCGCCCGAGCTCACCGAGGACGACCTCAATCCGCCCACGAAGATCGGCGGCGAGGCCCGTGACGCCGACAAGCCGATGGCCTTCTCGTACTAGGTCGAGGGAGACGCAGTCATGGAACTTCACGACGTCTGGTTCGTCCTGATCGCCGTCCTGTGGACCGGCTACTTCTTCCTGGAGGGCTTCGACTTCGGGGTCGGCATCCTCACCAAGCTGCTCGCCCGCGACCGCATGGAGAAGCGGGTGCTGATCAACACGATCGGCCCGGTCTGGGACGGCAACGAGGTGTGGCTGCTCACCGCGGGCGGCGCGACCTTCGCTGCCTTCCCCGAGTGGTACGCCACGCTTTTCTCCGGCTTCTACCTGCCCCTGCTGGTCATCCTGGTCTGCCTGATCGTCCGGGGTGTCGCCTTCGAGTACCGGGCGAAGCGGCCCGAGGAGAACTGGCAGCGCAACTGGGAGACCGCGATCTTCTGGACCTCGCTCATCCCGGCGTTCCTGTGGGGCGTGGCCTTCGGGAACATCGTGCGGGGCGTGAAGATCGACCAGAACTTCAACTACGTCGGCGACGTCTGGGACCTGCTCAACCCGTACGCCCTGCTCGGCGGACTGGTGACGCTGACCCTGTTCACCTTCCACGGGGCGGTGTTCACCGCGCTCAAGACCGTCGGTGACATCCGGGTACGGGCGCGGAAGCTGGCGAGCAAGGCCGGTCTGCTCGTCGCCGCGCTGGCGCTGGTCTTCCTGCTGTGGACCCAGGTCGACAGCGGTGACGGCAAGAGTCTGGTGGCCCTGGTCGTGGCGGTCGTCGCGCTGGTCGCCGCCCTGGGCGCTAACTTGCGGGGCCGTGAGGGATGGGCGTTCGCTCTGTCCGGCATCACCATCGTGGCCACCGTGGCGATGCTCTTCCTGTCGCTCTTCCCGAACGTCATGCCGTCGTCGCTCAACGCGGACTGGAACCTCACGGTCACCAACGCCTCGTCGAGCCCGTACACCCTGAAGATCATGACGTGGCTCGCGGCGATCGCCACGCCGCTCGTCGTGCTCTACCAGGGGTGGACGTACTGGGTGTTCCGCAAGCGGATCGGTACGCAGCACATCGCAGCCGAAGCCGCGCACTGAGTCCGAAGAGAGGGTGTTTCACGTGAAACACCCTCTTGGGACCGAAGGGGCATGTTTCACGTGAAACCAATCGACCCACGTCTCCTCCGCTACGCCCGTGCCACCCGCCTCTTCCTCGTGGCGGTGGTCGGTCTGGGTGCCCTCGGCGCCGGGCTGGTCATCGCCCAGGCAATGCTCATCGCCGAAGTGGTGGTCGGCGCCTTCCAGCACGGCGACTCGGTATCCGAACTCCGCACTCGCCTGCTGCTGTTGGTGGCCGTCGCCATCGGCAGGGCGCTGGTCTCCTGGCTGACCGAGCTGGCCGCGCACCGGGCGAGCGCGGCGGTCAAGTCGGAACTGCGGGGGCGGCTTCTCGACCGTGCTGTAGCACTCGGTCCGGGCTGGCTGAGCGGTCAGCGGACCGGGGCGCTGGTCAACCTCGCCACGCGCGGAGTCGACGCCCTCGACGACTACTTCTCCCGCTACCTGCCCCAGTTGGGGCTCGCGGTGGCCGTACCGGTCGCGGTGCTGGCCCGGATCGTCACCGAGGACTGGGTCTCCGCGGCGATCATCGTCGGGACCCTGCCCCTCATCCCGCTCTTCATGGTGTTGATCGGCTGGGCCACGCAGTCCCGTACGGAGAGTCAGTGGCGGCTGCTGTCCCGGCTGTCCGGCCACTTCCTGGATGTGGTCGCCGGGCTGCCCACGCTGAAGGTGTTCGGGCGGGCCAAGGCGCAGGCCGAGTCCATCCGCCGGATCACCGGTGAGTACCGGCAGGCGACCATGCGCACCCTGCGGATCGCCTTCCTCTCCTCCTTCGCACTGGAGCTGCTCGCCACGCTGTCGGTGGCGCTGGTCGCCGTGACCATCGGTATGAGGCTGGTGCACGGCGACATGGACCTCTACATCGGGCTGGTCATCCTGCTGCTGGCGCCCGAGGCATACCTCCCGCTGCGGCAGGTGGGTGCCCAGTTCCACGCGGCGGCGGAGGGGCTCGCGGCGGCGGAGGAGATCTTCGCGGTGCTGGAGACGCCGATGCCGCTGTCCGGGGCGGAGGACGTCCCTCCTGAGGCTTCTCTGGCCTTCGAGGGAGTGACTGTCCGCTACCCGGGTCGCTCGGCGGCCGCGGTGACCGACGTGTCGTTCACCGTGGAACCCGGCGAGACCGTCGCGCTGGTCGGCCCGAGTGGAGTGGGCAAGTCGACGCTGCTGAACGTGCTGCTGGGGTTCGTGCAGCCGGTGGCGGGCCGCGTGCTGATCGGGGGAGCCGAGCTGGGTGAGGTGGATCTGGAGGCGTGGCGGTCGCGGATCGCGTGGGTGCCGCAGCGGCCGCATCTGTACGCCGGGACGATCGCCGACAACGTACGGCTCGCGCGTCCCGCCGCGGACGACGACGCGGTACGGCGGGCGTTGGGGGACGCGGGGGCGCTGGAGTTCGTGGACGCGTTGCCGGAGGGCGCCGGGACCGTGCTCGGCGAGGACGGGGCCGGACTGTCCGCCGGGCAGCGGCAGCGGCTGTCGCTGGCGCGGGCCTTCCTGGCTGACCGGCCTGTGCTGTTGCTCGATGAGCCGACAGCTGCGCTGGACGGGGCGACCGAGGCGGAGGTCGTGGCGGCGGTACGACGGCTTGCCGCGGGGCGGACGGTGTTGCTGGTGGTGCACCGGCCGGCGTTGCTCTCGGCGGCGGACCGGGTGGTGAGGCTCTCCGGCAGCGAGGCCCCCAGTGGGCTCCGCCCCCTGGACCCCCAGCGCCTTCCCCCACCCACCACCCGACTTGGTCAAGAGGTGAGCGAGGAGCTCGATCGGTCGGGGAGTGGCTCGGTGGAGCAGCCCGGTCTGTCTGCACGTGGCCCTGTGGAGTCTGGGGCCGTGCGTCGCCGGAGTGTTCTGGCTCGGGTTCGGGCGACCTCTGGGGCCAGGCGAGGGCGATTGTTGCTCGCTCTCCTGCTCGGGGCTCTCGCGCTCGGCAGCGCCGTGGGGCTGATGGCGACCTCCGGGTGGCTGATCTCGCGGGCCTCGCAGCAGCCGCCGGTGCTGTATCTGATGGTCGCCGTGACGGCCACGCGGGCCTTCGGGATCGGGCGGGCCGTGTTCCGGTACAGCGAGCGGCTTGTGTCGCACGACGCCGTGCTGCGGATGCTGGCCGACACCCGGGTCGCCGTGTACCGGCGGCTTGAGCGGCTCGCACCTGCCGGGCTCCGGGCGACCAGGCGCGGGGATCTGCTCAGCCGGCTGGTCGCCGACGTGGACACCATGCAGGACTACTGGCTGCGGTGGTTGCTGCCCGCCGGGGTCGCGGTGGCCGTGTCCGCCGGGGCCGTGGGGTTCACGGCCTGGCTGTTGCCCGAGGCGGGGGCCGCACTGACCGTGGGGCTGTTGGCCGCCGGTGTCGGTGTTCCGCTGGTGACCTCCGCCGTGGCCCGGCGCGCCGAGCAGCGGCTGGCGCCCGCCCGCGGATTGCTCGCGACCCGGGTGACCGACCTGCTCACCGGCACCGCCGAGCTGACCGTCGCAGGCGCGCTGCCCGCCCGTACCGACGAGGCCCGGCGGGCCGACGGCACGCTCACCCGGATCGCCTCGCGGGCCGCCACCGCCACCGCGCTCGGTGACGGACTGACCGCTCTGCTGACGGGCCTGACCGTCGCCGCCACGGCGCTGCTGGGCGCCCAGGGGGTCGCCCACGGCCGGCTGAACGGGGTGGCGATGGCGGTCGTCGTACTCACTCCACTGGCCGCCTTCGAGGCCGTACTGGGGCTGCCGCTCGCCGTGCGGCACCGACAGCGGGTGCGCAAGAGCGCCGAACGCATCTACGAGGTGCTGGACGCGCCCGAGCCCGTGCGGGAACCCGAGCGGCCGCGCCAGGCGCCCGCCACGCCCTTCCCCGTCGTACTGAAGGGCCTGTCCGCCCGCCACGAGGGCCAGCGTCGGGACGCGCTCACCGGGCTCGACGTCACCCTCCACGAGGGTCGCCGGGTCGCCGTGGTCGGTCCCTCCGGCTCCGGCAAGACGACCCTCGCCCAGGTCCTGCTGCGGTTCCTCGACCCGGACGCGGGCTCCTACACGCTCGCTGGCGTGGACGCGTACGCCATGGACAGCGACGACGTACGCCGGCTCGTCGGGCTGTGCGCCCAGGACGCCCACCTCTTCGACAGTTCCGTACGCGAGAACCTGCTGCTCGCCCGAAAGGACGCCACCGAGAAGGACCTGCGGGACGCGCTGGGCCGGGCCCGGCTGCTGGCCTGGGTGGACGGGCTGCCCGACGGGCTGGACACTCTCGTCGGCGAGCACGGGGCTCGGCTGTCCGGCGGGCAGCGGCAGCGGCTGGCGCTCGCCCGGGCGCTGCTGGCGGACTTTCCGGTCCTGGTCCTGGACGAGCCCGCCGAGCATCTCGACCTGCCCACGGCGGACGCGCTCACCGCGGATCTGCTGGCCGCCACCGAGGGCCGTACGACGGTGCTCATCACCCACCGGCTGGCAGGCCTGGAGGCCGTGGACGAGGTGATCGTGCTCGACGAGGGCCGGGTGGTGCAGCGCGGGCCGTACACGCAGCTGGCCGCCGTGTCCGGGCCGTTGCGGGGGATGGCCGAGCGGGAGGTGGCGGCGGAGTCGCTGGTGGGAGAACCCCAAGGCCTGGTGGGGGCGCCTTAGGGCCTGGCGGGAGAGCCTGGTCGCCGACGACGGGGTCGGCGTCCTCGAAGGCGGCCGCCGCAGCGGCTCAGGAACCGCAGGCGGCGCGCGGAGTCGCTGGGCGGCGACAGCCGGCACGGACCCGGCATCGGCACGTACGGGGGCGGGCGACGGTGGTCTGGCAGGCGCCGTACTGGACCGGAAACGGAGAGCCCGTGCCGGACAGCAAGTGGCGGAGGAACGCCGTACTGAACTGGAATCGGAGAGCCGTGCCGGACAGCAAGCGGCTGCAGGCGCCGTGCTGGAAGCGGCGGCGAGCGCGGTACCGAGTCCGGCAGCCTTAGCGGCGCGCGGCCAGCAGCTGCTCGATCACGACCGCCACGCCGTCGTCGTTGTTGGCGACCGTGCGGCCGGAGGCGGCGGCGATGACGTCGGGGTGGGCGTTACCCATCGCGTACGACTGCCCGGCCCAGGTCAGCATCTCGACGTCGTTGGGCATGTCGCCGAAGGCCACGACCTCCTCGTGTGAGATGCCGCGCTCGGCGCACTCCAGGGCCAGCGTGCTGGCCTTGGAGACCCCCGGACCGCTGATCTCGAGCAGGGCGCTCGGGCTGGAGCGGGTGACGTTGGCGCGGTCGCCGATGGCGAGGCGGCCGAGGGTGAGGAACGCGTCGGGGCCGAGGTCGGGGTGGTAGGCGAGGATCTTGAGCACGGGCTCGCCGGCGCTCGGGCCGTCGACCGCTAGGATCTCCTCCGCGGACAGCAGATGGTCCGGTGTCTCCAGATGCAGCTTGGGATAGGCCGGCTCCTGGTGGAAGCCGTACGTCTGCTCGACCGCGTACACCGTGCCGGGCGCGGCGTCGCGCAGCAGCCGTACGGCGTCCAGCGCGTTCTCCCTGGCCAGCCCGCGCACCTTCACGAAGCGGTGGGCGCCGGGGCCGCCGTGCAGGTCGACCACGGCCGCGCCGTTGCCGCAGATCGCCAGGCCGTGGCCGTGGACGTGGTCGCTGACGACGTCCATCCAGCGGGCCGGGCGGCCGGTGACGAAGAAGACCTCGACGCCCGCCTCCTCGGCGGCGGCCAGCGCGGCGACCGTCCTCGGGGAGACCGACTTGTCGTCGCGCAGCAGGGTGCCGTCGAGATCGGTGGCGATCAGCCGGGGTGGGGTCGCGAAGGCGGAGCTCTCGGGCTGTCGGGTCGCTGAGGTCACCGAGCCATTCTCACGCATATGCCCGCACGCAAGTGCGGTGCTGCGCACAGATGAGACACAGATGACTCCCGAAGCATCCCCGGGCCATGCCCAGCACCCTTCGGACTCCTGCCCAGTGGCACCCGGATCCGGCCCGCCGGCCTCAGGCCAGCTGGGCCGGGGCCTCCATGGCGATCTGCTCGAAGACCTTCTCGTCGGCCGCGAAGTCCGAGTCGGGGATGGGCCAGTGGATCACCAGCTCGGTGAAGCCCAGCTCCTGGTGCCGGCCGGCGAAGTCCACGAAGGCGTCCAGGGACTCCAGCGGACGGGCGCGGTCCGGGGTGAACCCCGTGAGCAGGACCTTGTCCAGCTCCGACGCGTCCCGGCAGACCGCCGCGCAGGCCTCGCCGAACTTCACCGTCTGACCGCGCAGCGCCTCGACGGACTGTTCCGGCGTGCCGTTCTCGTACAGCTTCGGGTCGCCGGTGGTCACCCACGCCTGTCCGTACCGCGCGGCCAGCTTCAGCCCGCGCGGGCCGGTGGCCGCGACCGCGAAGGGCAGCCGGGGCCGCTGGACACAGCCTGGGATGTTGCGTGCCTCGTGGGCCGAGTAGAACTCGCCCTCGTACGTGACGGAGTCCTCGGTGAGCAGCCGGTCGAGCAGCGGCACGAACTCGGCGAACCGGTCGGCGCGCTCGCGTGCGGTCCACGGCTCCCGGCCCAGCGCGGTGGCGTCGAAGCCGGTCCCGCCGGCACCGATACCGAGCGTCACCCGGCCGCCGGAGATGTCGTCCAGGGAGATCAGCTCCTTGGCGAGTGTCACCGGATGCCGGAAGTTCGGCGAGGTGACGAGAGTACCCAGCCGCATACTCTGCGTAGCTGTCGCCGCTGCGGTCAACGTGGGTACCGCCCCGAACCACGGCCCGTCCCGGAAGGTGCGCCAGGAGAGGTGGTCGTAGGTGTAGGCGGTGTTAAACCCGAGGTCTTCGGCGCGCTGCCAGACCTTCTGTCCCTCGCCCCACCTGTGGATGGGAAGGATTACGGTGCTCAGTCGCATGCCTACGACCCTATGCTCCCGTGACTGCGAACAATGCTGAGGGATGTGTACTACATCCCGGCGCGCTGCCAGATTGCGGTGAGCGCGGTAACGGGGTCGGTGTCGGCCGGTGCAGCCGGCCACCATTCGCTGTCGTTCTCCTGGAGGTAGGGGTACCAGCGGGCGTCGGGCCCCAGGCGCAGCTGGACGCCGTGGTCGGGGAGGGCGAGACGGTGGCGCCAGGCCCTGAGGCGGACGGGGGTGTCGGTCATCTCGGCGAGGGCCGTGGTGGTGGAACCACTCAGGGCCGGGGCCGCTCGCGGCGATGTGTACGGCGTCCTGGTGCCGGGTCAGGTGCAGGGTGGTGGCGTCGCCCGACAGCAGCCGTGCCGCGCGTGCTGAGACATCGGTCATCAGGCGCTCCAGGTCCGCGCCGACGAGACCGCTGCCCGCCGGTGGGGACCGGCAGCGCGGCGGCGTGGGCGGATGGTCCGGGCAGGTCGGGCAGTCCGGGCCACCCCGGGGCGTGCTCGGCCAGGGCGGTCCAGGCGGCGTAGGCGCCGGCCGGAGCGGGCGGGGCGTCGGTGGTCCGGCCCGCTGTCCGGCGTGCGCGCAGTTCTGCGAGGACGTCGTCCCGTCCGCGACCCCGCAGAGCGAACAGCACGAACGGGTCGTCGTCGATGGTGGCGGCGATGGCGTAGCAGAGCGCGGCGGCGTGTTTGCAGGGATGGCCCGAGTCGGGGCAGGAGCACTCGGGGTCGAGAAGTACGCGATCGACGCGACCGTGGCCGAGGTGGCCCTGCGTCAGCCGGGCCCAGTAGTCGTGCTGACCTCCGACGTCGACGAGATGGCCCGGTTGTGTGGCGACCGTGTCCGGCTCATCGGCATCTGAGAGGGGCAGCTGCGACAGCTGACCGAAGGAAATCCTCGCAAGTCAGGCTGCGACAGGTGAGAAAGCCTTGACTGAGGTGACGAGCGTGCCCAGACGCACCCGTCCGTGACGGACGCGGCGGCGGTCAGCGTCGGAATCGCACCGAACACGTGCCGTCCCGGAAACTTCGCCACGACAGGTGGTCGTAGGTGTACGCGGTGTGGAAGCCCAGCTCCTCGGCCCGCGTCCACGCGGCACGACCGCCCTCGCTCCAGCGGCGCTACGGCAGGATCACGGTGCTCAGAGGCAGACTCATGCGTCCGAGACCAAGGGGCCTCACTGACAACGGACGAAACGGTCACCTACGCGGCCGCTCAGCCACGCCCTGACGAGGCGCCCCCCACTGCGGAAGGCTCTGGTCCGAACCAGTCATCGTGCAGGGGGTCAGTGGGGGTCAGTGCGGCTCGGGGAACCGCAGGTATTCCGGCGGTACCGCCTTCGTCAGCCACACCCCGTTCGCACTGATGTGGAAGACATGGCCGGCGCTGTGCATCGCGCCCGCGTCGACCGACAGCACGACCGGGCGGCCGCGCCGGGCACCGACCCGGGTCGCGGTCTCGCGGTCAGCCGACAGATGCACATCGTGCCTGCTCATCGGGCGGAGACCCGCCGTCCGGATCGCGTCCAGGTTCCGTGCCACAGTCCCGTGGTAGAGGTACGGCGGCGGGGTCGCCGGCGGCAGTCCGAGTTCGACGTCGATACTGTGGCCCTGGCTGGCGCGGATCCGGGGGCCTTCGATCGCGAAGCGCTGCTTGTCGTTGGCGGCGACGACATGGTCGAGTTCCTCGCGGGTGACCGGGAAGCCGTGCGCCGCTGCCGCCGCGAGCAGTGTGTCGATCTCCACCCAGCCGGCCTCGTCGAGCGTGAGGCCGATGCGTTCGGGCTGGTGGCGCAGGTGTTTCGAGAGGTACTTCGACACCTTCACGGTCCGCCGCTCGTCCCGCACTTTGTCGTTCTGTCCGATGTTCGGTTTGTCGTTCACACCACCAGCGTGCCGGGAGAGACACGGATCACGCAGATATTTTCTGCCGGAGGTTTGATCCACAACCAAGTGCGGTTATCCACAGGCCAATTGGCTGGACTGTGGACAACTGCTGGGCGATTCAGGGTGTTTCGTCAAGATCGTTAATAGAGACGTGATGTGCGGCGAGAGCATCCAAGTGGCGTGCCCGCACCTCCCGTTCGGCTGCCAGGGTGATGAACTCGGCTATGTGGTCCGGGCCAACGAGGCGTCGTACGGCCTGGATTGCGTCGGCGGGGAGAGGCACGGTACGCGTCTCCTCCCGGTTCTTCGGCTGTTCTCCGGCACCAAGTTGCCTGCGTACTTCGCGGGTCGCGAACAGACGCATGGCCCGGGCCAGTTCGGCGTCCACGGTCTGCTGGGCGAGGGGGCGCAGACGTCGTACGAGGGAGGCCGCTTCGACTGCTTTCGCGTCGCTGCGGTGGTGTGGGTCGTCGAGATAGCGGGCGAAGACGTGCTCGGTGGTGAACTCCAGGAAACGGGAGGCTATGTGCTCGACCTGGAACCTCAACTCCCGCAGGTGGTCAGAGATCGCGGTGAGCGGTACCCCGGCCGCGTGCAACTCGGCTGCCACCGCCAGCTCTTGGGGGCTCGGGACGAGGAAGGAGTCGGGGTCGCCCGCGACCGGTTCCAGTATGCCCAGTTCCACCGCCTCGGCCACGGCCGTGTCGTCGGGGGTGCCGCCGAAGCGGGCGTCCAGGTCGGCGCGGGAGAGGCGGGCCGGTTCCTCGTCGGTCCAGGGGCCCTCGGCCTCGGTGACGAGGCCGAGGACGCCGGCCAGGCCGCGGCCGGTGTCCCAGGCTTCGAGGAGTTCCTTGATGGAGGCCAGGGTGTAACCGCGGGCGAGGAGGTCGGCGATCTGGTGGAGGCGGGTGAGATGGGCGTCGGAGTAGAGGTTGGCGCGGCCCTGGCGCTCCGGGCGGGGGAGGAGACCTTTGTCCTGGTAGGCGCGGATGGTTCGGACGGTGGTTCGGGAACGGTGGGCCAGGTCTTCGATGCGGTACGTCTTTTGGGGTGGTGGGTCGGCCGTCACAGCCTCGGCTCCATCCGTGCGATCCGCCTCAGCACCCCCGGCGCCACCCGCGACAGCAACCGTGCCCCCCGCGCCTCCGGGGTCACGGGTACCACCGCCCTGTTGTGCTCCACCGCCTCCAGAATCGCTGAAGCGACCTTCTCCGGCGGGTAGTTCCGCATCCCGTACAGGCGGGCCGAGCGCTTCTGCCTGCGCCGTTGCTCCTCCTCGTCGACTCCGGTGAAGCGGGCCGTCGACGTGATGTTGGTGTTGATGAAGCCGGGGCAGATCGCGGTCACGCCGATGCGCTGAGCGGCGAGTTCGGCGCGCAGGCACTCGGACAGCATCAGGACCGCCGCCTTGGAGGTGCTGTAGGCCGGCAACGCCCGCGAAGGCTGGTACGCGGCAGCCGACGCGACGTTCACGATATGGCCGCCCTGGCCGCGTTCCGCCATCCGCGCGCCGAACAGGCGGCAGCCGTGGATCACGCCCCAGAGGTTGACGTCCAGGACCTTGCGCCAGTCCTCCGCGGTCGTCGTGAGGAACGAGCCCGACAGGCCGATGCCCGCGTTGTTGACCAGCACGTCCAGGACCCCGTGCTCCCGGTGGACCCGCTCGGCGAGCTTCTCCATGGCCTGCTCGTCGGAGACGTCGGCCGTCTCGGCCCAGGCGTCCGCCGCTCCGACCAGCCGGGACAGCTCGGCGGTGCGGGCGGCGGCCTCCGCGTCCCGGTCCACGGCCACCACGCGCGCGCCCGCCTCCGCGAACGCGAAAGCCGTGGCCCGGCCGATGCCGCTGCCCGCGCCGGTGATCAGGACCAACTGTCCCGCGAACCGCTGGGCGTGGCGGTCCGCTCGCTTCGGCTCGGTGCCCCGGCCGCCCTCGACGGAGATCACGAACTCCTCGATCCAGGCCGCCACCTGGTCCGGCCGGGTACGGGGGATCCAGTGCTTGTCGGGCAGGGTGCGGCGGGTCAGCTGCGGTGCCCAGCGTTCCAGGTCGTCGTACAGCCGCTCGGAGAGGAACGCGTCGCCCAGGGGCGTGATGAGCTGCACGGGCGCGTGCGCGTACGCGTCCTCGCGTGGGCGGCGCAGCCGGGGCCTTACGTTGTCGCGGTACAGCCAGGCGCCGTGCGCCGCGTCGGAAGGGAGGGAGGCGGTCGGGTAGTCCCCGGCGGGGAGCCTCTCGGCCCGCTGGAGGAGCCTCGGCCAGGCCTTGCCGAGCGGGCCGCGCCAGGCCAGTTCGGGGACGACGGGGGTGTGCAGCAGGTACACGTACCAGGACTTGGCGCCCTGGCCGAGGAGCTGTCCCACCCGGCGGGGGGTCGGGCGCTTCACGCGCGCGTTGATCCAGTGGCCGAAGTGGTCGAGGGACGGCCCGGACATCGAGGTGAAGGAGGCGATACGGCCCTCCGTACGCGCCACCGTGACGAACTCCCAGGACTGCACCGAGCCCCAGTCGTGGCCGACGAGGTGGACCGGGCGGTCCGGGCTGACCGCGTCGATCACCGCCAGGAAGTCGTCGGTCAGTTTGGCCAGTGTGAAGCCGCCGCGCAGCGGTTGCGGTGCGGTCGAGCGGCCGTGGCCCCGGACGTCGTACAGCACGACGTGGAAGCGCTCGGCGAGGCGGGGCGCGACCTCGGACCAGACCTCCTTGCTGTCCGGGTAGCCGTGGACGAGGACGACCGTCGGCTGTGCCGGATCGCCCAGTTCCGCCACGCACAGTTCGATGCCGCCGGCGCGCACCCGGCGCTCGCGCGCGCCCTTCAGTGCCGTCACCTGTCCGCCGCCCAGCTCCGTCACTTGTCCTCCGCCCAGCGCCGCACGTGCGGCAGATCGTCGTCCAGCCAGAAGGCGCTCTGCTCGGGGTCCCGGGAGTCGGTGACCACGAGGATCTCCTCGAACTTGGCTCCTGTGCCCCGGAAGCCGAGGTGCGGTTCGACCGCCCACAGGCCCGGCCGGGGCGGGTGGTCGGAGAAGCGGTACGGAGACCACAGGGGCGACCAGCCCTCGCGGTGGCCGTGCAGGGCGTCGGCCGCCAGGCCCTTCAGGGACTGGGTGCCGAACCCGAAGAGATGAGGTGACCAGCGGTGCTGCTTCACCCGGTCCACCTTGTGGGCGATCACGCCGAACGGGTACGCGCGGTGCCGGTTGGCGTAGCCCTGGCGGACCATGAGGCGGTCCACGTCCTCGTAGATCTCGCGCAGCGGGCGCCGCTCGCGCACCTCGCGCAGGATCAGCTGCCGGTGTGCCTCCAGGTCGGCCATCAGCCGGTCCTGTACGGGGTTGATCCCGAGGGAGCCCGAGTAGCCGATGTCGGCCGTGTAGCCGTCGTACACCGGGGCCAGGTCCAGGATGAACGGCATTCCGGGCGCGAGCCGGCGGTCGGTCGGGAAGAACTGGAGCGGTATGCGGAAGTCCGTGAACGCGGTGCGGTCGCCGAACCAGGCGAAGGGGAGGTGGAACCAGTCCCGTACGCCACGCGCGCGGAGCCACGCGCGCTGCATCCGGGCCGCCTCGCGCTCGGTGATCCCGGGCTCCAGCCGGGCCGCGACCGCCTCCGCGCATGCGTACGAGAGTCGCTGCACCCGCCGGAAACCCTGGAGCTCCGTGGCGCGTTCGGAGAGTACGTCCTGCACTGTCGTCATCCGCCCCGTCCCCATCGACTGCGGTACGCGTCCGTAACTTGACACTGGCGAATGTGACAGTTGTTAGAGGCGACGTCAATAGGAGGTGCAAGGCCTGTGGACAACTCCGCGTAGCTCTCAGGCAGGGGATCCCCTAGGGTCCCGTAATACTCGAGAGTGATGCGAAGACGGCTCTCGGGTCTGACGACCTCCGTGGTCCGCATCACTACCTTCGATGACGTGACTGTGATCGCGACCGAAAGCCTGAGCAAGCGGTTCCCCCGGGTGACCGCGCTCGACCGGCTGTCCGTGGACATCGGACCCGGTGTGACCGGACTCGTCGGAGCCAACGGCGCCGGCAAGTCCACCCTGATCAAGATCCTGCTGGGTCTAGCCCCCGCTACCGAGGGCCGGGCCGAGGTGCTCGGCCTCGACGTGGCGACCAAGGGTGCCGCCATCCGCGAGCGGGTGGGCTATATGCCGGAGCACGACTGCCTGCCGCCCGACGTCTCGGCCACCGAGTTCGTCGTGCACATGGCCCGCATGTCCGGCCTGCCGCCCGCCGCCGCACGCGAGCGCACCGCCGACACCCTGCGCCATGTCGGGCTCTACGAGGAGCGGTACCGCCCCATCGGCGGCTACTCGACCGGCATGAAGCAGCGTGTGAAGCTCGCCCAGGCGCTGGTGCACGACCCGCAGCTGGTCTTCCTGGACGAGCCCACCAACGGCCTCGACCCGGTCGGCCGTGACGAGATGCTCGGCCTGATCCGCCGTATCCACACCGACTTCGGCATCTCGGTCCTGGTCACCTCGCACCTGCTCGGCGAACTGGAGCGCACCTGCGACCACGTGGTCGTCGTCGACGGCGGCAAGCTGCTGCGCTCCAGCTCCACCACCGACTTCACCCAGTCCACGACCACCCTCGCGATCGAGGTCACCGACAGCGAAGAGCACCCCGACGGCACCCGCGCGGTGCGTGACGCGCTGCACGCGCGCGGGGTGGAGACGGACCACGAGGGCGGCGGCCTCCCCGGCGCCGGCCACATCCTGCTGCTCACCGCCCAGGGCGAGGAGACGTACGACCTGGTGCGTGACGTCGTCGCCGACCTCGGTCTCGGCCTGGTCCGCATGGAGCAGCGCAGGCACCACATCTCCGAGGTCTTCACCAGCAGCGACGAGCAGCGGAAGGAGGCGGCCGTCCATGGCGGTTGAGCAGCCCCTGGCCACCCCCGCGGGTGACCAGTCCCGTATCCACGACATCGGCTACCGCGGCTACGACGGCCCGCGCCTGGGCCGCGCCTACGCCCGCCGTTCCCTCTACTCACAGTCCCTGCGCGGCTCCTACGGCCTCGGCCGCTCGGTGAAGTCCAAGGTGCTGCCGATGCTGCTGTTCGCGGTGATGTGCGTGCCCGCGGCCATCATGGTGGCCGTCGCCGTCGCCACCAAGGCGCACGAACTCCCGGTGTCCTACACGCGGTACGCGATCATCATGCAGGCCGTCATCAGCCTGTACGTCGCCTCGCAGGCACCGCAGGCCGTCTCGCGCGACCTGCGCTTCAAGACCATCCCGCTGTACTTCTCGCGGCCCATCGAGACCGCCGACTACGTCCAGGCCAAGTTCGCGGCCCTGGCCTCGGCGATGTTCATCCTGACCGGCGCCCCGCTGGTCGTGATGTATGTGGGTGCCCTGCTCTCCAAGATGGGCTTCGCCCACCAGACCAAGGAATTCGCCCAGGGACTGGTCGCCGTGGCCCTGCTCTCGCTCCTGTTCGCCGGAATCGGCCTGGTCATCGCGTCGGTCACGCCACGCCGCGGCTTCGGTATCGCCGCCGTGATCGCCGTGCTGACCATCTCCTACGGTGCCGTCTCCACCCTCCAGGCCATCGCCGACGCCCAGGGCAGCGGCAGCGCCGTCCCCTGGATCGGCCTGTTCTCCCCGGTCACGCTGATCGACGGCGTGCAGTCCGCGTTCCTGGGCGGCAGCTCCGCCTTCCCGGGCGGGATCGGCCCGTCCCACGGCGAGGGCGCTGTGTACGTCCTGGTCGTCCTGGGCCTGATCGCCGCGTGCTACGGCCTGCTGGTGCGCCGCTACAAGAAGGTGGGACTGTGACCACGCTCTCCATCGACCACGTCTCCCGCTGGTTCGGCAACGTGGTCGCCGTCAACGACATCACCATGACCATCGGCCCCGGCGTCACCGGCCTCCTCGGCCCCAACGGCGCCGGCAAGTCCACCCTCATCAACATGATGGGCGGCTTCCTGGCCTCCTCCACCGGGACGGTCACCCTCGACGGTCAGCCGGTCTGGCGCAACGAGGGCATCTACAAGCACATCGGCATCGTCCCCGAACGCGAGGCGATGTACGACTTCCTCACCGGCCGCGAATTCGTCGTCGCCAACGCCGAGTTGCACGGCCTAGGCGCCAAGGCCGCCCAGAAGGCCCTCGCCACGGTCGAGATGGAGTACGCGCAGGACCGCAAGATCTCGACGTACTCCAAGGGCATGCGCCAGCGCGTGAAGATGGCGTCCGCCCTGGTCCACGACCCCTCCCTGCTCCTCCTCGACGAGCCCTTCAACGGCATGGACCCGCGCCAGCGGATGCAGCTGATGGACCTGCTGCGGAAGATGGGCGACGACGGCCGCACGGTGCTGTTCTCCTCGCACATCCTCGAAGAGGTCGAACAACTCGCCTGGCACATCGAGGTCGTGGTCGCCGGACGGCACGCGGCCAGCGGCGACTTCCGCAGGATCCGCCGGCTGATGACCGACCGCCCGCACCGCTACCTGATCCGCTCCAGCGACGACCGCGCCCTCGCGGCCGCACTGATCGCCGACCCGTCGACCTCGGGCATCGAAGTCGACCTCACCGAGGGCGCGCTGCGCATCCAGGCCGTCGACTTCGGCCGCTTCACCGCCCTGCTGCCGAGGGTCGCCCGCGACCACGGCATCCGGCTGCTCACGGTCTCGCCGTCCGACGAGTCCCTCGAATCCGTGTTCTCGTATCTGGTCACGGCGTAGGAGGCCGAAGATGTACGACCCCACAGTCGCCCGGCTCACTTATCGAGCCCTGCTCGGCCGCCGCCGGGCTCTCATCCTGGGGGCGCTGCCCCTGCTGCTCATCGCGATCTCCGTCGTCGTCCGCGGCCTAGCAGGCGCCGACGACCAGACGGCCTCCGACCTGCTCGGCGGCCTCGCGCTCGCGACCATGGTGCCGATCATCGGCGTCATCGCCGGCACGGGTGCGATCGGCCCGGAGATCGACGACGGCTCGGTGGTGTACCTGCTGTCCAAGCCGATCAAACGGCCGACGATCATCCTCACCAAGCTGATCGTGGCCATCGCCGTGACGATGGTCTTCTCGGCCCTGCCGACACTGATCGCGGGCTTCATCCTCAACGGCAACGGCCAGCAGATCGCCGTCGCCTACACGGTGGCCGCACTGGTCGCGTCGATCGCCTACGCGGCGCTCTTCCTGCTGCTGGGCACGGTGTCCCGGCACGCGGTGGTCTTCGGGCTCGTCTACGCGCTGGTCTGGGAGGCCCTGTTCGGCTCCCTCGTCCCGGGCGCGCGCACGCTGAGCGTCCAGCAGTGGTCCCTGGCGGTCGCCCACAAGGTGACCGGCGGCGAGCTGGTCACATCCGACGTGTCACTGGCGACGGCCACGGTTCTGCTGATCGCGGTGACCGTCCTGGCGACCTGGTACGCCGGCCAGAAGCTGCGCTCGCTGACGCTGGCGGGCGAGGAGTAGACGCCCGGCTTATTGACGGGGGCTTCACCTCTGTCCGGGCACACTGGACAAAGCCGGGTGTACTGCGTAGGAGGCGCGGGATGTCTGAGGGTTTCGGAGACGGGGACTGGGACGGGCTTGTCCTGGACGAGGACTTCATACGGTCCGCGGGGACTTCGGAGCCGTCCGCGCGGGCGCGGATGCTGGCTGCGAAGTGGCGGGCCAAGTCGCCGGAACCTCAGCCGTGGCGGTCGGACGAGCCGCCCGCCGGGTGGTTCTTCAGCAAGGTGCGGCGCCGGTGGTGGCGTCGGTAGGCGTCTTTTAATTCGGTGGCTTCCAACTCGGCGAACAGGCACAGTTGTCGTGTCGGCCCATGAACCGGGCCCATGAACCGGGAGAGGAGCCGGACGATGTCCATGCACGACAGTACGTCCCGCTCCCTTCAGGGCAGCCCGCGGCAAACCGCGATGTAGCTGCCCGGGGCGGCCGCTTCGAGCACGCGATGTCGCTCTCGCGTGGGCCGCCCACCCGGAGGATTGGCCGAGTGGTAAGGCACCGGCTTGCGCTGTGCTTGATTCGAGGCAAGTCGTGGTCGGGCCTGGAAAGCCCGCGCACGTTCGATCCGTGCATCCTCCGCAATGCGTTGAAGACGCCTCGGCCGAAGCCGCAGCGAACGCCGGGGCTCAGCCCAGCAGACGTTCCAGCACCACAGCGATCCCGTCCTCCTCGTTGGAGGCCGTCACCTCGTCCGCCACGGCCTTCAGCTCGGCATGAGCGTTGGCCATGGCCACGCCCCGAGCAGCCCAGGCGAACATCGGGATGTCGTTGGGCATGTCGCCGAAGGCGATCGTGTCGGCGGCCTTCAGGCCCAGCCGGCGCGCGGCCAGCGACAGGCCCGTCGCCTTCGACAGTCCCAGCGGCAGGAGCTCCACGATTCCGGCGCCCGCCATGGCCACCGTGACGAAACCGCCGGCCGCCTGACGGGCCACCTCGGCCAGCTCGTCGTCGGAGAGCTCGGGATGCTGGATGTAGATCTTGTTCAGCGGAGCCGCCCAGAGATCCACCGCGTCCGTGAACGGCGTCGACGGTAGCTTCCCTGTCACCGCGTACCCCGGCCCCACCAGCACGTCGCCGTCGAGGCCGTCGCGGCTCGCGGCGAGGTACAGCGGGCCGACCTCGGCCTCGATCTTCGCCAGGGCGACCCCGGCCAGCTGGCGGTCCAGTGTCACGGACGTCAGCAGGCGGTGGGACCCGGCGTCGTACACCTGCGCCCCCTGACCGCACACGGCGAGGCCGTGGTAGCCGAGGTCGTCGAGGATGGGCCGGGTCCAGGGGACGGCGCGGCCGGTGACGACGATATGGGCGGCGCCCGCCGCGGTGGCCGCGGCGAGCGCGTCACGGGTGCGCTGCGAGATCGACTCGCCAGAGCCGAGCAGCGTTCCGTCGAGGTCGGTGGCGATCAGCCCGTAGGGGAAGCTCACCGGGACACCGGCTCCAGGACCTCCCGGCCGCCCAGATACGGGCGCAGCACCTCGGGGACCCGGACCGAACCGTCGGCCAGCTGGTGGTTCTCCAGGATCGCCACGATCGTGCGGGGCACGGCGCACAGCGTGCCGTTCAGCGTGGCCAGCGGCTTGACCTGCTTGCCGTCGCGGAGCCGGATCGACAGCCGGCGGGACTGGAACTCGGTACAGTCCGACGTCGACGTCAGCTCGCGGTACTTGCCCTGCGTCGGGATCCACGCCTCGCAGTCGAACTTACGGGCGGCCGACGCGCCGAGGTCACCGGAGGCGACGTCGATCACGCGGAACGGCAGCTCCAGCGAGGTCAGCCACTGCTTCTCCCAGGCCAGCAGACGCTGGTGCTCCGCCTCCGAGTCCTCGGGGGCGACATAGGAGAACATCTCCACCTTGTCGAACTGGTGGACGCGGAAGATGCCCTTCGTGTCCTTGCCGTGCGAACCGGCCTCGCGGCGGAAGCAGGGCGAGAAGCCGGCGTAGCGCAGCGGGAGCCGCTCGGCGTCGATGATCTCGTCCATGTGGTACGCGGCGAGGGGCACCTCGGACGTGCCGACCAGGTAGAGGTCGTCCTTGTCCAGGTGGTAGACGTCCTGGGCGGCCTGGCCGAGGAAGCCGGTGCCCGCCATGGACTGGGGCCGGACCAGAGCCGGGGTCAGCATCGGCGTGAAGCCGGCCTCCGTGGCCTGCGCGATCGCCGCGTTGACCAGCGCCAGCTCCAGGAGAGCGCCGACACCGGTCAGGAAGTAGAAGCGGGAGCCGGACACCTTTGCGCCGCGCTCGACGTCGATCGCGCCGAGCAGCTGGCCGAGCTCCAGGTGGTCCTTGGGCTCGAAGCCCTCGGCGCCGAAGTCGCGGATCGTGCCGTGCGTCTCCAGGGTGACGAAGTCCTCCTCGCCGCCGACGGGCACGTCGGGGTGGACGAGGTTACCGAGCCTGAGCAGCAGCTCATGGGCCTCGGCGTCGGCCGCGTCGCGCTCGGCGTCGGCGGCCTTGACGTCGGCCTTCAGCTGCTCGGCCTTCTTCAGCAGCTCGGCCTTCTCGCCGCCGGCGGCCTTGGGGATGAGCTTGCCGAGCTGCTTCTGCTCGTTGCGCAGCTCGTCGAAGCGGACGCCGGAGGACCTGCGCCGCTCGTCGGCGGAGAGGAGGGAGTCGACGAGCGCGACGTCCTCTCCACGGGCGCGCTGGGACGCGCGCACACGGTCGGGGTCCTCACGGAGCAGGCGAAGGTCAATCACGGAGCCAAGGCTACCGGTGCGGGGTTGTCCCCCACGAATCACTATCGCCCCGTGTTCCGAATCGCGGCTTACGTTCCGTTATGGGGGAATTGCCAAGCGTGTCAATAAAAAGTGTCTCACTCCCCGGGACGGGGCATGCGAGCGGCTCCTGGTTGACAGGATTTCCTTGTGGGGAGCGGGACTTGGGGGCTCGGTTGTCCACAGGAATCCACACCCTCGCGAGAGTTATCCACAGGCTGTGTGGATGAGGTGTGGACTTCGGAATTGATCACTCCGGAGTCGGTGTGCGAAGAGAGGAATTCCCCGCCCAAACCGGGGCAACGCCCACTTTCGAGTGGAAAGGCGCCGCTCCAAGAGATGAACCGTGGGAAACGAGTGGACGAAGGGTGATGAGTGATCACCGCCCCATCTGTGGACCGTAGGCCGATTTGTCGACAGAGTCGGATGTCGGTGTCGACTTGTCCCCAGGTCGAGTTGCGGACCTGTGGATAACTCCTGTGGATAACGAAGATAGGAACGTATGGCCGGTTAGAAACGGCCGTCCTGGCAGCGCGCCACCCAGTCCGACGCCGCCATGAACTCCTCGTCCGACGTCCCCGGCCGTGTCGGCCCCGCGGTCTCGCCCGGCTTGATGTCCGCCCGCGGGTACGAGCCGAGGAACCGCACCTGGCGGCAGATCCGCTTCAGCCCCATCAGTGCCTCCGCCACCCGGCGGTCGGAGATGTGACCTTCGGCGTCGATGCAGAAGCAGTAGTTGCCGATGCCGGCGCCGGTGGGCCGGGACTGCAGCAGCATCAGGTTGATGCCCCGGGTGGCGAACTCGCCGAGCAGATCGCGCAGCCCGCCGGGATGGTCGTCGTTCTGCCAGAGCACGACCGAGGTCTTGTCCGCGCCGGTCGGGGCCGCGGGCCGGGCCGGACGGCCGACCAGGACGAACCGGGTCTGCGCGTTCTTCGCGTCGTGGATCTCGGTCTCCAGGGCCTCAAGGCCGTACCGCTCGGCCGCGAACTCACCGGCGAACGCGGCGTCGTAGCGGCCCTCCTGGACCAGCCGGGCGCCGTCCGCGTTCGAGGCGGCGGACTCCCAGACGGCGTTGGGGAGATGGGCCCGCAGCCAGTTGCGGACCTGCGGCTGGGCGACCGGATGCGCGGTCACCGTCTTGATCTCGGAGAGCTTGGTGCCCGGGCGGACCAGCAGCGCGAAGGTGATCGACAGCAGCACCTCGCGGTAGATCGTCAGGGGCTCGCCCGCGACCAGCTCGTCGAGGGTCGTGGTGACCCCGCCCTCGACGGAGTTCTCGATCGGCACGAACGCGGCCTCGGCCTCGCCGCCCCGCACCGCGTCCAGCGCGGACTGCACGGAGACATAGGGGATCAGCTCCCGGGTGGCCGCCTCCGGAAGGGTGCGCAGGGCGACTTCGGTGAAGGTGCCTTCGGGACCGAGATACGCATAGCTCGCTGGCATGTCCCTCACCCTAATGGGCGCAAGGGAGCGGGGCTCACGTGTCTCATCGGATCCACTCGACCGGGTGGTTTGAAACCCGGAAAGGCACCAATAGTGTTCAGAAACCACTGCGGTAACGCGGTCACCGCGGGAAACCCACCGCACGCCCGCGGAATCCACTACGCGAAACTGCCGGGCCCCGGCTCTCGGGTCTCAGCCCTCCAGCAGCCGCTGCCCCACGTACTCCCCGTCGGCCGCCCCGCCCGGCACCGCGAACAGTCCGCTCGCCTCGTGCCGGATGTACTGCGAGAGCGCGTCCCCGCGGTCCAGCTTCCGTTGCACCGGCACGAACCCGCGCAGCGGATCCGCCTGCCAGCAGACGAAGAGCAGCCCCGCGTCCGGCGTCCCGTCGGCGTCGATGCCGTCGTGGTAGGAGAACGGGCGCCGCAGGATGGCCGCGCCCCCGTTCTGGTCGGGCCGGGTGATCCGGGCGTGGGCGTTGATCGGGACGACGTAGTCGCCGTCGGACCTGGTCTTCTCCAGGTCCATGGCCGTCGTCTCGGTGCCTCCGGACAGGGGCGCTCCGTTGGACTTCCTGCGCCCGATCACGTTCTCCTGGGCGGCGATCGAGAGCTTCTCCCAGTCGTCGAGCAGCATGCGGATCCGGCGTACGACGGCGTAGGAGCCGTTCGCCATCCACGCGGGGTCGTGGGAACCGCTCGCCGGAACGAAGATCCGCTGGTCGAAGTCCGAGTCCGTCGGCTTCGGGTTGCGGGTGCCGTCCAGCTGGCCCATGAGGTTGCGGGCCGTCATGGGGTGGGCGGTGGCGCCCGGGGTGCGGTTGAAGCCGTTCATCTGCCAGCGGACCTTGGCCGCGCTGCCGGCGTCCTTCTGGATGGCGCGCAGCGCGTGGAAGGCGACCAGGGCGTCGTCGGCGCCGATCTGCACCCACAGGTCCCCGTTGCTGCGCGACTTGTCGAGGTGGTCGGAGGAGAAGTCGGGCAGGGGGTCCAGGGCGGACGGGCGCTGCTTCTCCAGGCCCGTGCGGGCGAAGAAGCTGTTGCCGAAGCCGAAGGTGATCGTCAGCGACGAGGGACCGGCATCGCGGGCCACATCCGTGTCGTTCTGCGTCATCGCCTCGCCCGCCATCAGCCGCTCGGCCGTCGTCGACCAGCGACGCAGCAGCGCGGCGGCCTCCTTCCGCCCCGCGCCCGCCGCCAGGTCGAAGGCGACGAGATGGCCGCGTGCCTGGAGGCCCTCGGTGATGCCGGGCTGATGTTTCCCGTGAAACATCGCCCGGTCGGAGCCGACCGAGCTGAGCGGAGTGGCCTGTGCGGGCGCGGCCACGTAGCCGATGCCCGCGCCCGCCGCGCCGAGTACGAATCCGGTGGCGCCGGCGGTGCCGAGCAGCGCGCGCCGGCTGACGCCTTCGGCCGGGGGAGCCGACGGGCTCTCCTCGGTGACCGGTGGACGGAG
Source organism: Streptomyces sp. NPDC111744 (assembly GCF_055634995.1). Taxonomy (NCBI): domain Bacteria; kingdom Bacillati; phylum Actinomycetota; class Actinomycetes; order Kitasatosporales; family Streptomycetaceae; genus Streptomyces; species Streptomyces sp. NPDC111744. Next base: position 149,113 of record NZ_JBVKCG010000004.1, on the reverse strand, counting down.
GGACTGGGACGGTTCAGCCATGGTGCGGTTCAGCCGATCTGCGCGTTCTTGGAGACGGTCACCTGGTCGATGTCGGAGGTGCGCACGGTCACGGCGATCTGCCAGTCGCCGGCCATGGGGATCTGCACTCCGTTGGCGGCCCAGTGGCCGGTGGTGACATGGTCGGGGGCGACGGGAAGCGGCCCGATCTTCTTGGCGGCGAGGGTGAAGGCGACCTTCACCTCGGGGATGTCGAAGGCCCGGCCGTTGGGGCGCTGGACGTAGACGTGCATCTCGTTGCTGCCCACGGCCGCGGGGTCGAGGTCGACGCGGACGACGCCCTTGCCGTCCTTGCCGCCGGTGTCGAAGGACATGTCGAGGGTCAGCGCGCCCGAGGACGAGTTCGATGCCGAGGACGAGGAGGAGGACGTCGCCGAGGCGGTGGCCTTGGCGTCCTGCTCGGTGCGGCCGGGTTCGGTCTGCGTCAGCACGGTCGTGACCGCGAGCAGGGCGACGGCGACCCCGGTCTCGGCGAGCACCGAGCGGCGCAGGCCGAAGCGGTTGGGGTCGGCGTCCCGGACACGTTTCTGCCGGGCGGCGTCCTTCGCGGCCTGCTGCCGGGCCAGTTGGGCGGCGCGCCCGGTGCCCTTGCCGTATACCTTCCCGCCGGACGCCCCCTTGCCGGAGTCCTTGTCGCCGGACGCGCCGGACGCGCCGGACGTGCTCGACGTGCCGGACGTGGCGGACACCTTCTTCGCGGCGGCGGCGGACGCCTTGACGGTCTCCTTCTTCTCCTTCGCCTCGGCCACTTCCTCCGTCACCGCCGTGTCCGCGAGCCGTCCCGTCCACCGCCGCGAGATGGACGCGATACCGACGAGCAGTGCCACCAGCGCGATCTTGACCAGCAGCAGCTGTCCGTAGGCGGTGTCGGTGAACGCCGACCACGAGCCGAGCTGGCGCCAGGACTGGTAGATCCCGGTGGCGACCAGCGCCACCACGCTTCCGAAGGCCACGCTGGAGAAGCGGTGTACGGCATCGGACCCGACAGGCGTGTCCGCGGGCGCCCGGTAGAGGGCGACCAGCAGAGCGGTCAGGCCGCCCAGCCAGGTGGCGACGGCGAGCAGATGGATGACGTCGACCGGCATCGCGATGCCCGGCTGGAGTCCGGTGGAGGCGTGCTCGGCCATGGCCCAGCTCGCGGCGAGCCCGGCGGCCACGACGGTCCCGCCGATGGCGAGCCCGAAGGTGAGGTCCCGCTTTTCCGCGACCTCCTCCCGCTTGTCGTAGGCCCCGAAGAGGACGGCGATGAACAGCGCGGCGGCCGCGAGCAGCAGCAGCCGGGAGACCAGGGCCGCGCCGGTCTTGGTCTGGAGGACCTGGCCGAGCAGGTTGAGGTCGAAGATGTCGCCGACGCTGCCGGATGTGCTGTAGGAGCCGCGCAGGAGCAGCAGCCAGAGAGTGGACGCGGTGAGCGTCAGCCAGCCGCCGACGACCAGCCGCTGCAGGGCCTGTACTCCGGAGCCGCGCTGCCAGCAGGCGAGGACGAAGGCGGCGCCGCCGACGAGCACGATGTACCCGGCGTATGACATGTACCGCCCGAAGCCGTAGAGCCAGCCGACGACTCCGCCGCCGGCGTCCTGCTCCCCGACCGAGGCGACGGTCCTGGAGGGCGCCCCGACGGAGAAGGTGTAGGCGCCGGCGACGGGGTGGCTGTCCGCCGAGACGACCTGCCAGGCGACGGTGTAGGTGCCCTTGCCCAGCCCGCTCTTGAGCTGTACTCCGTAGGTCGTCCCGGTCAGGTTGTCCGGCTTGGCCAGGTCGACCCGTTTGCCCTGGGGGTCGAGGACCCGGATCGAGTTGCTGTTCATCGACACGTTCTCGGAGAACGTGAGCGAGACCTGGTCGGGTGCCTTCGGGACCACCACCCCCTGGGAGGGGTCGCTGCCGAGCAGCGCGGCATGCGCGGAGGCCGGCCCGGCGCCGGCCAGCAGCGCGCCGGTGACGGCGAGGAACAGCAGCACCAGCGTGCGCAGGCGGGGGGTGATGGTCCGCGTCAAGGTCGGTCCCTCCCTCAGTGTCCGGTCGACGGGTTGTACGTGGCGGACTTCACCGGCATCTCGATGGTGAGGGGGCCGGATTTGGCAAACTTGAGCTTCAGGGTGATCGTGTCGCCCTGTTCCGGGCGGTGCTTCAGGTTCTCGAACATCAGGTGGTTGCCACCGCTTTTGAAGACGAGTTGACCGTGCGCGGGCACCTCGAATGAGTTGACCTCCTTCATCGCCCCGCCGTCGGTCTCGTGCATGGTGACCGCACCGGCGGAGTCGCTGGTGACGGACGTCAGCTCGTCCTTCGTCCCACCCATGTTGGTGATCGTCAGGAATCCGGCGGCCATGTCGGCGGAGACCGGCTGGGGCATGTAGGAGGCGCCGACGGACAGCTGCGCATCCGACGAGGAGCCCGAGGAGCCGCAGCCCGCCAGGGCCAGCGCCGTCGCCACCGCGGCGCCGGTCATGGCCACGCCGGTCAGGGCGAGCCGCCGCCCGGTCGGCGCCGGGAGGCTCAGGGCCGGCCGGGTCGGGGCCGGACGCCTCACGGGTTCTCCCCCTTGATCAGCTTGGGGAGGTCCTTGGTGTAGTCGTCGACGGTGGCGTCCTCGCCGTAGAGGACGTAACCGCCGTCGGTCTTCGGTGAGAAGGCGATGACCTGGGTGCCGTGCACCGAGACGGTCTTGCCGGTCTTCTTGTCCTTGTGGGTCGGCTCGATGGAGATGCCGAGGGTGCGGGCGCCGGCCTGGATGGTGGAGAAGTCGCCGGTCAGGCCGATGAACTGGGAGTCGATGCCCTTGAGCCACTTGCCGAGTTCGGCCGGGGTGTCGCGGGCGGGGTCGGTGGTGACGAACACGACCCGCAGCTTGGCCTGGTCGGCCTTGGACAGCGCCTTCTTGGCGACCGCGAGGTTGTTCATGGTCAGCGGGCAGACGTCGGGGCAGTGCGTGTAGCCGAAGTAGACGAGCGTCGGCCTGCCCTTGGTCTCGGCGCGCAGGTCGTACTTCGCGCCGTGGGTGTCGGTGAGCACCAGATCCGGCTTCTCGAACGGCTGGTCCAGAATGGTCGCGGCCTTGTTCGAGGTGTCCCCGGCGACCACGGTGACGGGTGACTTGCCGTCGTCGCCGCTGCCGCAGGCGGAGAGGGTCAGGGTGGCGGCGGCGAGCAGCGCGGCCGCGGCGAACGTCTTCTTGCGCATAGGAAAATGTCCCAGATGTGAGTGATCCGGCGCGCACCGGGGGCGTACGAGGGCTGCCCGGGCTGTACCCGTGCTGTCGGAGCCCCGACAGCCTCGCACGGCCCCCTGTGCGCTACGGACGGGGAGTTCAGGCCTTGGAGCCGGTGGACCGGCGGCGGCCCGCGAGGACGCCGTAGGCGACCCCGGCCGCGCCGACGACGATGCCGACGACGCCGAGGACGCGGGCGGTGGTGTCACTGCCGCCGGAGGAGTCGGAGCCGTCGGAGGCCGTGGTCTCGGTCTTGGCCGCGGTGTCCTCGGCGGCGGTGCTCCCGTGCTCGTCGTGGGTGGCGGCGGACAGCGCGAGGGCCGGGGCCGGGTTCTCGGGCTCCGCCTGGCCCTTCTGCTGGACCTCGATCCAGCGGACGACCTCCTTGTTGGAGTACGTCTGGATCGCCTTGAAGACCAGTTCGTCGGTGTCCTCGGGCAGGGCGCCCACGGAGAGCGGGAACTTCTGGAAGTAGCCCGGCTCGATCCCCTTGTCCTCGGCGGTCCAGGTGACCTTGGTGACCGCCTCGTCGATCTTCTCGCCGTGCATGTCCATCGGCTTGGCCAGCTTGGACTTGGTGACCTCGATCTTCCAGCCGGCCATCGGCTGCGGCATCACGGAGGCCAGCGGGTGGTCGGTGGGGAAGCTGACCTCGAGCTTGGTGGTCGAGGCATTGTCGCGTTCGTTGGGGACCTTGAAGTCGATGACCGTGTAACCGCCCTTGGCGGCGGCGCCCTCGGGCTGCACGGTGACGTGTGCGAACGCGGGTGAGGAGACGGCCAGGACGGCCGTGCCCGCGACGGCGGCGACGGCGGCGATACGAGAAACCTTCATGGCAGGGAGCACTCCACTCTGAGTGAGTTCTGTCGTTTGAGGGGGTCGCGCGGGCAGTGGGAAGCGCACGCGCGCGTGCCGCACGACGGCGGCCGGCCCCTCCCGATCCGGACAGATCCAGGGGAGTGCTGAGGTCGCGTCGCGTCAGGCGGCGAGAAGGAGTGGGGCGGCGGCCATGGGCGGCCCGCGCCGGATCACGGAGTGCTGGAGTGCGACGGTGTGCGGCGCGGGCGGTTCGGTCCAGGTGCCGCGACGGCCGTGAGCGGGCGCCTCCGGTACGGCCATGAGCCCGGCGCACAGTGCGCACGCCAGCGCGAGCGCCCCGCGCAGAGAACGGACGAGCGCCCCCTCCGCGACCCCGTGCGCCGACAGCTCGATCAGCCGCAGCAACGCCAGGTCGCCCCGGCGCAGCAGCCATCCGGCCACCACGGCCGCGAGGACGTGTCCGAGCAGCATGGGCACGGAGGGCAGCAGCCAGCCGGAGGCCCCGGTGGCGTCCGTCGCCTGGGCCGTCCCGCTCAGGCCGGCGGCCGAACCGGTGGTGCTGAGATGCGCGTCGGAGAGGATCTTGTACGCGTGGGCGGGGCTGATCTGCGCCGCCCCGGCCCCGCACACCAGCCGCGCGGCCCGCTCGACCAGCGAGGCATCAGTCGCCGAGAGGGAAGACAGCGACGACATCGACATGTAACCGGACATCGAGCCGGACATCGAGTCGGCCGACATCGCCCCGCCGCCGTGCTGACCGAGCCCGAACAGCGTGTGCAGCACCGTCTGCAGGACCGCGAGCAGTGCCACGATCCCTGGCAGTGTGCGGGCCCGCCCGGTGAGCGGGGCGGCGAGTGCCAGGGTGCCCAGGAAGCCCGCGCCGAGAGTCCACAGCGGAACGGTCGCGCAGGAGGCCAGGGTGTGCCCCGCCGCGGCCAGTACGACGCAGAGCGCGGCGAACACCGCGGCCCGCAGGAGCCGCAGTCCGCTTCCGGTGCGCGCCGTGCGCGGGTGGGGGGCGTTCATGGCGCGCTCATCATCGCACTGGGCCCCCACCCCCCATACGGCAGGTCCACAGATTCGGTTACAGGTGAAAGGAGTGAAAGAACCGGAAGATCGTCCTTGGCATGAACCACCCGGTCATACACCGAAACCTCCCAAGGTGCATCCCCCGGATGGGCGTTCTCACATGAACGGAGTGCTTACACCCGGGCACGGGTGGCAATAGGTATCGGTATGTCGAGCCGCGGCCAGGAGGCTGGAGCATGAGCATCTGGTGGTCACTCCATCTGCGGCGTGAGGCCGCGAGCGTCCCGCTCGCCCGGCGACTGCTGATCGGCACGATGGAGACGGCGGGCGTCGACCCCGAGATCTCCTACGACCTCTCCGTCGCCCTCAGTGAGGCCTGCGCGAACGCCGTGGAGCACGGCGGGGCGGGCCGCACCTCGGAGGCGTACCGGGTCACCGCCTACCTGGACGGTGAGAAGTGCCGTATCGAAGTGGCCGATTCGGGCCCGGGGTTCGGCCCGGGGTTCGCCCGCACCCAGGAGATCAGACCCGCCCGCCCCGACGCCGAGCACGGCAGAGGGCTCTGTCTGATCAGAGAACTCGCCGATCACGTCCACATCGGCAACAAGCCGGGCCGTAGCGGCACGGTGGTCAGCTTCGACAAGATCCTCAAGTGGACCAAAGATCCTTCTCTGCTTTCGGCATGACACTCCCCCCTGCATAACCTGCGCGCTAGGGTGCGCGCATGATTCTCAGAAAGATTAAAGAAAGCGCAATACTGCCTGACGTGATATTGCGTCCCATTGCCGTCGGCGACGCGAAACCGCTGTCCGCCGCGTACGTCGGCAACCGAAAGCATCTGGAACCCTGGGAACCGGTCAGACCCGAGTCGTTCTTCACCGTCGAGGGCCAGACCGAACGCATCGATGGCCTGCTACGACAGGCCGCCGACGGGATCATGGCCCCCTGGGTCATGGAGACGGCGGAGGACCGCCGGATCGTCGGCGCGATCACCCTTTCCGGAATTTCCCTGGGTCCTTTCTGCAGTTCGTACGTCGGCTATTGGGTGGCCGGTGACCAGCAGGGCCGCGGTCTGGCCAGCGCCGCTCTGGAGCGGGTCTGCGAGATCGCCAGGGATGACCTGGGGCTCCACCGGATCGAGGCGTCCACACTGATCGACAACACGACGTCGCAACGGGTGCTGAAGAAATGCGGATTCGAGACGATCGGTGATGCGCCGCAGTATCTCCACATCAATGGAGAATGGCGGGACAGCCGGTTGTTCCAGCGCGTTCTGCACGACCGCGACCCCGCCCTGTGAAAGCGCTGCCCCACCCCTGCGACCAGCGTTTTTCCGCCGACTTCAGCTTCCTGGGCGTTCACAGCCGGTTGCCAGTCCCTGCCCACGCCCCTGACAAGCGGCGTTCCTAGCTTCGTCGACCATGACGGGAAACCACAAAGACACGTCGATCACCCGCCGCCGCGCCCTCGTGGTGTCCGGCGGCACGGTGGCGGCCGGCGGCCTTGCGGTCGCCGGCTTCCAGTCGGCCTTCGCCGACACGACCGACACGACCGGCACCGAAGCGGACGCCACGGCCTCCGCCAGTTCCACCAGCAGTGAGTGCATGACGCTGATGAGCAGCGTCACGGAGGGCCCGTACTACCTCGATGGTGCCTTGGTGCGCAAGGACATCACCGAGGGCAAGGCCGGCGTTCCGCTCACCCTGCGCCTGACCGTCGTGGACGCCACCGACGGCTGTACCCCGGTCAAGGGTGCCGCGGTCGAGATCTGGCACTGCGACGCCTGGGGCTACTACTCCGGTTACACCACCGCCAACCCGGGCGGCTCCGCCCCCGCCGAGAGCGAGGAGGGCGACTCCGCCGACGACAACACCTATCTGCGCGGCTACCAGATCGCCGACGCCCACGGGGTCGTCAAGTTCGAGACGATCTTCCCCGGCTGGTACACGCCGCGCACCTGCCACATCCACATCAAGGTGCACACGGGTGGCGAGAAGGCGGACGGCACCTACGAGGGCGGCACCGTCAACTACACCGGCCAGCTCTTCTTCGCCGACGACATCGCCGAGGAGATCTTCACCCTCGACCCGTACTCCAAGCACACCGGCAGCTACACCGTCCTCGCCGACGACATGGTGTACGACGGCGGCGGTGCCTCCAGCGGTCTGCTGACCCTGAAGGCCGTGCACAAGAAGGACCCGTCGAAGGGCTACAAGGGCTCCCTGACCCTCGGCATCGACCCGGACGCCGAGAACACCGGCGCCGGCAGCGGCGGCGGAGGCACTCCGCCCAGCGGCGCTCCGACGGGCACCCCGCCGAGCGACAGCGCCTCCCCTTCGGCCTCCGCCTCCTCGTAAGGTAAGGGACATGACAAGCCGCGAGGACGCTGCGCTGGCGCAGGCCGCCGTGGCCGCGCTCACCGGTCAGCTGGCGCTGGCCCCGAAGCCGGGGCTGCCCGACCCGCGTGACCTGGACGCCCGCAGCACGCGCCGGGAGCACGACAGTCTGCGCTGGTCGGCCAGGGCGCTGGCGCCCGGCCTCGCGGCGATGGCCGCCTCCGCCCGCCGTACCGGCGAACCCTCGCCGGTGCTGCGGGCGGAGCTGGGCGCGATCGGCCGGTCCACCGAGCACTCGGTCGGCCTGGCCGGCGGCGGCCACAAGGGCGCCCTGTGGGCCCTCGGCCTATTGGTCGCCGCGGCCGTCCTGGACCCCCGGGCCAAGGCCCGCGAGATTGCCGCCACGGCGCGCAGGATCGCCGCCTTCAACGACAAGGGCGCCCCCAAGCGCCCCTCACGGGGTTCGTCGATCTCCGCGAAGTACGGCGCGGCCGGCGCCCGGGGCGAGGCCAGGGCCGGATTCCCGCACGTACGAAGGGGGTTGGACGCACTGGCGACGGCCCGCAAGGCGGGTGCCACCGAGAACCAGGCCCGTCTCGACGCCCTGCTCACCGTGATGTCCACCCTCCAGGACACCGAACTCCTCTACACCGCGGGCCCCCTGGGCCTGCGCCATGTCCAGGCGGGCGCCCGCGGCGTCCTGGAAGCGGGCGGTACGGCGACGGAGGCCGGCGCGGAGGCCCTGACAGCCCTGGACGCCGACCTGTACGAGCGCGGCTGGAGCCCGCGGGGCAGCGCGGGCCTGCTGGCCGGGGCCCTGTTCCTGGACGCCCTCCCGACGCGCTGAGTCAGCCGTCCAGCACCTTGGCGAGCACCTCCAGGGCCTCCGGATAGACCCGCTCCCGGGGCGTCCCGTACCCGACGACCAGGCCCTGCGGCCGCCCCGCACCGCCGTCCGTGTGCCAGTGCTCCCCGAGGCCGCCCACCGCCAGCCCCGCGGCCTCCGCACGGGCCAGCGTCTCCTTCTCGTCGGCCACGGTGACGAGCGCATGCAGCCCGGCGGCGATCCCCCGCACGTCCCGTCCGGAGCCCAGCCGCCCCAGCAACTGGTCCCGGCGCCGCCGGTAACGCAACCGGCACGCGCGCACGTGCCGGTCGTAGGCGTGGCTCTCGATCAGCTCGGCGAGCGCCAACTGCCCGATGGACTCGGTGTGATGGTCGCTGTGCAGCTTGGCGTCGGCGACGGCGTCCACGAGATGCGGCGGCAGCACCATCCATCCGAGCCGCAGCGCGGGCCCCAGCGTCTTGGAAGCGGTCCCCAGATACACGACCTGCCCCGGCGCCACCCCCTGCAAGGCGCCCACGGGCTGCCGGTCGTACCGGAACTCCCCGTCGTAGTCGTCCTCGACGATCACCCCGCCACGCGTGCGTGCCCAGTCCAGCACGGCCCGCCGCCGCTCCGGGTGCAGGGTGACTCCGGTCGGGTACTGATGGGCGGGGGTGAGGACGACAGCCACCGCATCCCCCAACTCCGCAGCCCGGGCTCCTCGTTCGTCCACCCGCACCGGCACGACGATCCCCCCGTTCTTCCGCACCACCTCCCGGTGGAACGGCATCCCGGGGTCCTCCATGGCCACGGCGGCGGCCCCGCCCAGCACCCGCGTGAGCAGGGCGAGCCCCTGCACATATCCCGAGGTGACCACGATCCGCTCCGGCGGCGCCACCACCCCACGGGCCCGCACCAGATACCCCGACAGCGCGGTCCGCAACTCGATCCGCCCGCGCGGATCGCCGTAGTCGTACGCCAGGGAGGGCGCGCCGGCGATGGCCCGCCGCAGCGCCCGCAACCAGGCGGCCGCCGGAAACGCCCCGACGTCCGGCCCCCCGGGCCGCAGATCGAAAAGAGGCGCACGCGCGCGTGCCGCGGCTTCGGGCGTGTCGGATGCGGCGGAGGGGAGGGTGGCGACCCGGGTCCCGGACCCCTGCCGAGCGGTCAGGTACCCCTCGGCGACCAACTGGTCGTAGGCGGCCTTGGCGGTGCCGCGAGAGATCCCGAGTTCAGCGGCGAGCCGCCGGGTGGCCGGCAGCCGCGTCCCGGGCACCAACCGCCCATCACGCACGGCATCGCGCAGGATGCGCTCAAGTCCGACCCGCCGCCCGTCACCGGTGTCACCTTCCAGACGCAGCACGACGGCACCCCAGAAGTCGTCCACTTCTCACCCCCGTTGACCGGATCCACCCATGAGCGCGGGGAACTACGCGCTCAGCCCCCACTCATCCGCAGAACGCGACAATGGCCGGGCACCCACGCAGGTACCCGGCCGTTCACCCGACACGTCAGCCCTTGAGCGAAGCCATCCAGGCCTCGACCTCGTCAGACCGCCGAGGCAGCCCCGCGGAAAGGTTCCGGTTCCCGTCGGCCGTCACCAGGATGTCGTCCTCGATCCGCACCCCGATCCCCCGGTACTCCTCCGGAACGGTCAGGTCGTCGGCCTGGAAGTACAACCCAGGCTCCACGGTCAGCACCATCCCCGGCTCAAGGACGCCCTCCACATATGTCTCGGTCCGCGCGGCGGCGCAGTCGTGGACGTCGAGCCCGAGCATGTGCCCCGTCCCGTGCAGCGTCCACCGGCGCTGCAGTCCGAGCTCCAGCACCCGCTCCACCGGTCCCTCCACGAGCCCCCACTCGACGAGCCGCTCGGCCAGCACCCGCTGCGCCGCATCGTGGAAGTCGCGGTACTTGGCGCCCGGCTGCACCGCCGCGATGCCGGCCTCCTGGGCGTCGTACACCGCGTCGTAGATCTTCTTCTGCAGCTCGCTGTACGTGCCGTTGATCGGCAGCGTGCGTGTGACGTCGGCGGTGTAGAGGCTGTGCGTCTCGACGCCGGCGTCCAGGAGGAGCAGGTCGCCCGAGCGCACCGGACCGTCGTTGCGGACCCAGTGCAGGGTGCAGGCGTGCGGGCCGGCCGCGCAGATGGAGCCGTAGCCGATGTCGTTGCCCTCCACGCGCGCGCGGAGGAAGAACGTGCCCTCGATATAGCGCTCGGACGTGGCCTCGGCCTTGTCGAGGACCTTCACCACGTCCTCGAAGCCGCGGACCGTGGAGTCGACGGCCTTCTGCAGCTCGCCGACCTCCCACTCGTCCTTGACCAGCCGTGCCTCGGAGAGGAAGACGCGCAGTTCCTCGTCGCGCTCGGCGGTGACCTTGTCGGTCAGCGCGGCCTCGATTGCGGTGTCGTACCCGCGGACGACCCGCACCGGGCCGGTGGCCTCGCGGAGCTGGTCGGCGAGTTCGCGGACGTCGGCGGCGGGGATGCCGTAGAGCGCCTCGGACTCGGTCAGGGAGTGGCGGCGGCCCACCCACAGCTCGCCCTGCCCGGAGAGCCAGAACTCGCCGTTCTCACGGTCGGAGCGGGGCAGCAGGTAGATGGTGGCCACATGGCCGTCGTCCTTGGGTTCCAGGACGAGTACGCCGTCCTCGGTCTGGTCACCGGTGAGATAGACGTATTCGACCGACGCCCGGAACGGGTAGTCCGTGTCGTTCGATCGGGTCTTCAGGTTGCCGGCCGGGATCACCAGGCGGTCGCCCGGGAAGCGGGCGGACAGTTCGGCTCGGCGGCGAGCGGTGTGCTCGGCCTGCTCGACGGGGGTCAGGTCGCGCAGCTCCGTGTCGGCCCAGCCGGACTTCATGCTGTCGGCGAGCTCGTCGGACACGCCCGGGTACAGGCCGTTCTTGCGCTGCTTGATCGGCTCTTCCGGCTCGGTTTCCGGGCCCTCCGCGTCAGCGGCAACATCAGGTACTGCCGGTGTGAGCTCGTCCGCCACGGTCATCCTCCTCGACACTGCACTGGATCCCGTCCATCGTACGGTCGTACCGAACGGCGACCCAGGCCGGACGACTCCTGACCGGGTGACCTGCCTTTCTGACTGACCGATCAGTCGAAACGGGCCGCCAGCAGCACCACGTCCTCCTCGCTGCCGGCCGAGTCCAGCCCGTCCGGCAGCACCGTGCGCAGCACATGGTCGGCGATCGCCCCGGGGTCGCGGCGCAGCGGGCGCGGGATGCTCGCGGCGGCCGTGTGCAGCCGGGCGAAGGCGCGGTCCATGGGGTCGCCGGTGCGGTGCAGCAGCCCGTCGGTGTAGAGGAGCACGGTTTCCCCGGCCTCGGCCTCGATCTCCACGCTGGGCGCCTCCCAGCACGCCAGCATCCCGAGCGGCGCCGAGACCGAGGTCTCCGCGAACTCGGTACGGCGCTCGCCGATCAGCAGCGGCGGGCTGTGTCCGGCCCCGGCCAGGGTGACCTTGCGCAGCGCGGGCTCGCAGTAGGCGAACAGGGCGGTGGCGGAGCGGGCCGGTTCGGTCAGCCGCAGCAGCAGTTCCAGGTCGGAGAGGACCGCGACCGGGTCCTCGCCCTCCATCACGGCGTACGCCCGCAGGGAGGCCCGCAGCCGGCCCATGGCGGCCACCGCGCTGGGCCCGGAGCCGGTCACCGAGCCGACCGCCAGACCGAGAGCGGCGTCGGGCAGCGGCAGCGCGTCGTACCAGTCGCCGCCGCCGCGCGGGCCGGTGCGGTGCCGGGCGGCGAGCTGGACGCCGGCCACCCGGGGGAGCCGGGAGGGGAGCAGTTCGTCGGCGATGGTCGCCATGCACGCGCGCGTGCGCTCGACTTCCAGCAGCCGGGCCAGGTGCTCGGCTGCGAATCGGACGTACAGGCCGATGAGGTGGCGCTGGCGCTCGTTCGGCTCGGCCGGCTCGTCGTACAGCCAGAGGACCGCGCCCAGGCGGACGGCGGCGTCGGTGGTCAGGGGGAGCGCGTAGCTGGCCGCGTAGCCGAGACGGGCGGCGACCTCGCGGTGGCGGGGGTCGAGGCCGTCCTCGGCGAACAGGTCGGGGTGGACGATCTCGGCGGTGGTGCCGGCGTCGTACGGCAGCGCGCCGCGCGGGACGGTCTCCATGTGGCCGAGCTCCGCTCGGCCGAGGCCGAGGCCGAGCGTGGTGTGCGGGCCGAGGCCGTCGGCGGGCTCCAGCGCTACGAGTCCGCGCCGGGCGCCCACGAGGGCGGCACCGGCGCGCAGCAGTTCCTGGAGGGCAGGGTCAAGTCCGTCGGTGCGGGCGAGCCGTTCGGTCAGTTCGTGGAGGGTGGTGAGGTCGGAGACCCAGCCGGCCAGCCGGTCCTGGAGGAGGGTGCCCGGTGCTGGTGCGGCAGGGGCCTTCGGGACCGGAGGTGCGATCGGGGCGGGGGGAACCGGCGCGACAGTGTGTGCGGGCGTGGGGACCGTTGAATCGATTCCAGCCACTTTCGGAAGGTGCGGGGCGTTCATCGTGTCCGGCTTTCAGACCTGTGCGTATTGCTCAAAAGCATCGCAAACCCCCATGTCTTTCTGCGCCGCTAGCAGTGTCTCCACATGTACACGCACTCGTGAGGGGATGTCCAGCATTGTCCTGCTGGGATTCCTGGTGTCCGTGGGTCTCTTGGTGACTTCTCCGGACGGCTTGCACAAAGGCAAAGTTGGCTTAAAACTGACTCAGGTAACGGTTCACTGCGGTCGACTGGCCTTGCTCCACGGAGCGTCACAGCGGTCGTGATGGGTACGTACTCGGAGAAGGCCAGGGGTGGTTGGGGATCACCCGGAACCTGGCGACGGACCCGGGCGTCTTAACCACCGACGACCGTGCCCCATCCTCCCGTGGCGGCGGCGGAGAGAAACACTCGGAACGGCAAAACGCCAGACTTCGCCACCCCCACGCCGTGGCCGTGCTTTTGATAGACGCAGTATCGGACGCGGGCGCGGCCCCCGCTCGACCCTTTGGGTTCCCCTTGCCAGCGCAGGGGTGTGATGCGCCAACAGGTACGCACAGTGAAGTGATCGACACATGATGTGATGTGGTCCACGGTGTTGCCAGTGGTGCAACGGAAAGGAACGAGCGCTCATGCGCGAGATCCTCGGAAGGCGACGCAGGCTCCTGTCCAAGCGGAAAGACAAGGGGCCTGATTTTCTCGGCGCGGCCCTGACCTTCGCGACGGAATGGCAGTGGCCCGTACTCCCGGGTGTGGCCCCGGACCCGCAGGGCCGGGCCCGTTGTGCCTGCCCCGACCCGGAGTGCACGGTGCCCGGTGCGCACCCCTTCGACCCCGGTCTGCTCGCCGCCACCACCGACGAGCGCATGGTGCGCTGGTGGTGGGGCAACCGGCCGGCCGCGCCGATCGTCCTCGCCACCGGAGCCTCCGGCGGAAAGGCGCCGTGCGCGGTCAGTCTGCCCGCCCTCGCCGCCTCTCATGCCCTCACTCTTCTCGACCGCCGCGGCATGCGCCTCGGCCCGGTGGTCGCGGCGCCCACCCGCTGGGCGCTGCTGGTCAAGCCTTACTCCATGGAGCAGTTGGGCGAGCTGCTGTACGCCAAGGACTTCGTCCCCGGCTCGCTCCGCTTCCACGGGGAGGGCGGCTATCTCGCCCTGCCCCCCTCCGAGACCGGCCAGGGCGCCATCCGCTGGGAGCGTGCCCCGCTGCCCGGCTCGGCCAAGCCCTGGGTGCCCGATGTGGAGGCCGTGGTGGACGCCGTGGTCGACGTCCTCACTCGTACGGGTGTGAGCGCACCCGAGTTGTGAGGGTGTCGGGCGCGAGAACACGGCTTTACGCGCCTCGCTGGTTATCTTCCGCACATGAACGTACGTCTGCTCGCCCTCGCGGGCGTCATGGTGTGCGCGGTCGCGCTGCCGCTGACCGTGGCGTCCGCGGGACAGGTGGGCGACGCCGCCGTACACCCCGCCCGGCACGACGACGAGAAGCTGCCGGTGCCCGTCCGGTCCCCCCTGGTGCTCGGCCTCGGCCTGGCCACGGCCGCCCGCTGCGGGCCCGAACTCACCTCCCCGGACGGAGTGGAGGCGCAGACCTGTGTGATGGCCCAGGGAGCGGACACCTGGGCGCGCACCTACTACCGCAACGCCACCGGGGCGGACCTGGAGTCCGTGCTGAGCTTCATGGGCCCGTACGGCCGTACGGTGCAGACGCACTGCGCCGCGAACGCCGACGACGAGCCCGCCATCTGTGAGACGCCCCGGGAGCACACACGGGGCGCCCTGGACTCCTACACGGCCGTCACGGAGTTCGCGGCGCGGGATGGCGACGGACCGTTGCTGCTGCGCAGTGCGAGCAATTCCGCGAGTGATTCCGGGAGCGGGGCCGGGATCGGGAGCGACTCCCCGAGTGACTCCGGGCGGGATGCTGCGGGCAACTCGGCCGACGCCTCCGGGGACTCGTCCGGGAGCAACTCGGATTCGTCAAGCGGGAGTTGACGTACCCCTACGTTCCGTACACCGGACGCCGACGTGGCCGCGCGCATGAAAAGGCCCGGTTGCTGGCGACGGGGGATGCACCAGCAACCGGGCTACTGAGACGGTAACAAGAGATCGGCGGTTCGCAAATTCGATCTCGCCTATTCGGACACGTATCTGCTTGCCACTTAGGGAAGTTGTGACAGGAGTCACCCGAGTCAACGAGCCCGGAGCGGCTGACCGGTCGGTCAGCCGCGTTCCTCCGCCGGTACCGGGTGTCAGCTGAGCGTGACCTGTCGGTTGGTCAGCCCGCCACGGGCCCGGCGCTCCTCCGCGGTGAGCGGTGCCTCCGAGGCCAGAGCGGTCGCGAGCCGCTCGGCGAACTCGGCGGCCGGCTTCTCCACGTCCTCGGCGCCGACCCCGCTCGGCAGGTCCCAGACCGGCACGGTGAGACCGTGGGCGCGGAAGGAACCGACCAGCCGGGTGCCCTCACCGAGGCTGGATCGGCCCGCCGCGTGCAGTCGCGCGAGAGCGTCCAGAAGCTGCTCCTCGGGATACGGCATGACCCACCGCAGATGGTTCTTCTCGGGCGTCTCGCACCAGTAGGCGGAGTCGACGCCGGTCAGCTTCACCGTCGGGATGGCCGCCGCGTTGGCCCGCTCCAGGGAGGCGGTCACCTCCGCGGTGGCGTTCTCAGCGTCCTGCACCCAGAACTCGAAGCCGTCGTGCACGACTGGCACGAACGGGCCCTCGGGGTCGAGCAGATCCTGCAGCCGGGGGCTGTCGGCGGGGGCGCGGCGGCCCTGCACCGGGGTGCCCGGCTCGGCGACGAGGGCACGCTGGAGGGTGTCGGCGAGGTCGCGGCTGATGTCACCGGACGCCGTGTCGTTCTGCAGGCCGAGGAGGACGGTGCCGTCTTCGCGCCGCAGCGCCGGCCAGGCCATCGGCAGCACCGTCGCGAGCGTGACCGAGGGGACGCCCTCGGGCAGGCCGTCCTTCAGGGTCAGCTCGACCGTGGCGGCGGGGACCAGCTCGCGCAGTGCCACCCAGTCGCCCTCGCCCGCCAGCCCCTTGAACGGGCGGTGCACCAGCTCGGTCGCCGCGTGCGCGGCCGCCCGGCCGTGGCACGCCTTGTAGCGCCGGCCGCTGCCGCAGGGGCAGGGCTCACGGGCACCGACAACCGGAAAGTCTCCATCAGCGCCTCCGGCGCGGGCTGCATCGCTGAGCTGCGGCCGCGTGGCCTTTGTCTGGGGTCGCTTCTTGGCCATCTGGGTGTCTCCCGGTTACGGCTCGTCTCGTACTGGCGGGAGCCTAGCCGTTCACGCCCTGGACCACGGGTACCTGTGGACAGAGCCGCGGGAGCGGGCGCCGCCGGGTCGGGTCGGTACGGGCCGGATCGGGCCGGGTCGGTAGGGGCAGGGCCGGATCGGTACGGGTCGGGTCGGGCCGGGTCGGTACGGGCAGGGTCGTACCGACCGAATCGGTACTGGGGCCGGTCCAGGCCGGTCCCGGTTGGTACGAGCCGGTCCGGACCGGCCGGTCAGGTCGGTCCCGGTTGGTACGGCCCGGTGCGGGCCGGTCCAGGCCGGACCATCTCGGCTCAGGTCGGCACTATCTTCGGCTCAGGTCGGCTCAGGTCGGCTCGGGTCGGCTCGGGTCGGCTCAGTCCAGGTCGTCGAACGCGTCGGCGAAGTCCAGACCGGCCATCTCCGGTGCCGCGGGTGCCGTGACGCGCGTAGCGAAGGCGTCGCGGTGGCCCGTGCCATCCGGATCACTCACGTCCTTGTGCACCACGACCCAGACCGTCACCTCGCCCCGGGCGTCGTCCCGGACCCCCCAGTCGTCCGCCAGGGCCGTGATGATGTTCAGCCCGCGGCCGCCGTGCGCCGTGACCGACGGGGTCATCGGAGCCGGGCGCGTCGGTCCGCCGCCGTCCGTCACCTCGACTATCAGGCGGCCGCGCGTATCCACCCGCCAGGCGGCCCGGACGTCGCCGTCCCCGGACAGCGCGTCGTCCCCCAAGGGACGCCCGTGTTTGCACGCATTGCTCAAAAGTTCGGAAAGGATAAGTACGGCATCGTCGATGACTGATTCCGATATGCCACCGGTGCGCAACTGATCGCGCATACGGTGCCTCGCCTTCCCCACGCCCGCAGGGCCATGGGGTACGGCCATGCTCGACGACGTGGGCACCTCCTGTGCCACCACCAACGCCACCCCCGAGACCTCCTTTGCCCCACGCCACGATGTGGATGCCCCATTGGCCTGAACCGGAAACCGGCCAATGAATGTCCGGTGACGCATTCGCTACGAACGAATACCTACCGAACGCGCCGGAGCACACCCTGTGACGGGTTCGTCGCCATACCCCCAGATATGGCTTCGTGTGGCTTGATTTCGATGGTGTGGCCGATAGGTGAGGATGGTGTGAGTGAGCTGTCGGGTCAAGGGGTGTGGGGCTTCCTTACGCGACTCTTTATGTGAGCCTCACTCAGCAGGACGGTTCCCGGTTCCCCGTCCCAGCCGCTGCAGCACCGCTCCCGGCCGGTTGGTGATGATCGCGTCGATACCGAGGTCCAGGCACAGATCCACGTCCTCCGGCTCGTTCACCGTCCAGACGTGCACCTGGTGGCCGTTCCGCTTCAGCCGCTCGATGTACCCGGGGTGGTTGCGCACGATCCGGATCGAGGGGCCCGCGATCCGCACCCCGGCCGGCAGCCGCCCGTCGCGCAGCCGGGGCGAGAGGAACTGGAGCAGATAGACCGTCGGCAGCGTCGGCGAGGCCCCCCGTACCCGGTGCAGCGACCGCGCGGAGAAGCTCATGACCCGCACCTGTGACTCGGCGGCCGTGGCCGGAGCGTCCAGGCCGAACCGCTTCAGCAGGAGCATCAGCCGCTCCTCGACCTGCCCCGCCCACCGCGTGGGGTGCTTGGTCTCGATCGCCAGCTCCACCCGCCGCCCGGCGTCCGCGACCAGCTCCAGCAACCGCTCCAGCGTGAGTACGGAGGTGTCCGCGCGGTCCTCCGGCCGGAACTCCCAGTCGGGCTCCTCGTCCCGCCCCCGCCAGGCCGGGCTCTTCTTCCACGAACCGAAGTCCAGGGCGGCCAGCTCCGCGAGCTCCAGGGCCGAGACCGCCCCGCGCCCGTTGGACGTACGGTTGACGCGTCGGTCGTGGACACAGACCAGGTGGCCGTCCGCGGTCAGCCGTACGTCGCACTCCAGGGCGTCGGCGCCGTCCTCGATGGCCTTCTTGTAGGCGGCGAGGGTGTGCTCGGGGGCGTCCTCGGAGGCCCCGCGGTGTGCGACGACCTGGATGCGATGCTGTGGTGCGTGGGTCACCGCGACATGGTGCCACCGTGCGGGCGGCCGTGGGGGCATCCCCGATGCCAGCAAAGGGAACTTTTGTCGGACAGGCCCTATATAAAGGTTGTCGGTGTACCCACAGCCACCGCTTATGGTGCTCTGACGGCCTGTGGGAAAAGCTGACGGCATACAAAAGCACATGCACAGCTGATTCGCGCCGGACCGACAGCAAGCGTGAAAGAGCGTGACCGAGTGCGACCGAGAAGAAAAGCCGTGGACCGAGGAGAGAAGCTGTGAGCACCGAGAACGAGGGCAACCCGGTACCCCCGGCCCCGTCCGCACCTCCCGTGCCGCCGACGTCTCCCACTGCTTCGCCGCAGGCAGCCGCGTCCGACGGCGGGGAAGCGCCGACCACCCCGATCGCCCCGACCCCGCCGGCGGCGCCCCAGGGCGCGCCCGCGGGTGACCCCTACGCGCCCCCGCCGCAGGCCCCCGAGGCTTCCTGGCCGCCGCCGCCCCCCGCGACCCCTTCCTACGCGGACGCGGGTGCGGGTGCGGCTGGCGGGGCGGCTGGCGGGGCCGGGGCCGGCTGGGGCTCGCCGTACGACCAGCAGCACCAGCAGTACCCACAGCACCAGCCGTTCCAGCAGCCGCAGCACGCGCCGAAGAAGGGCAGCGGGCGTGGTGGTCTGATCGCCGCCGTCCTGGTGGCCGCACTGGTCGCGGGCGGTCTCGGCGGCGGCCTCGGCTACACCCTGGCCAAGAACAACGACGACACCGGTTCGACGACCGTATCCGCCTCCACCGACGGCGGCGCCACGCAGGTCAAGCGCGCGGCCGGCACCATCGCGGCGGTCGCCAACAAGGCGCTGCCCAGCACGGTCACCATCGAGGCCGAGTCGACCAGCGGCCAGGGCGGCACCGGCACCGGGTTCGTCTTCGACACCCAGGGCCACATCGTGACCAACAACCACGTGGTCGCGGACGCCCTCGACGGCGGCAAGCTGACCGCGACCTTCCCGGACGGCAAGAAGTACAACGCCGAGGTCGTCGGACATGCGCAGGGCTACGACGTCGCCGTCATCAAGCTCAAGAACCCGCCGTCGGACCTCAAGCCGCTCGCCCTGGGCAACTCCGACAACGTGGCGGTCGGCGACGAGACGATCGCTATCGGTGCTCCCTTCGGCCTGTCCAACACCGTCACCACGGGCATCATCAGCGCCAAGAACCGCCCGGTCGCCTCCAGCGACGGCAGCTCCACCAGCAAGGCGTCCTACATGAGCGCCCTGCAGACCGACGCCTCCATCAACCCGGGCAACTCCGGCGGCCCGCTGCTGGACTCCTCCGGTGCGGTGATCGGCATCAACTCCGCGATCCAGTCCGCCTCCAGTGGCGGCCTGGGCAGCACCGGGCAGTCGGGCTCGATCGGCCTGGGCTTCGCCATCCCGATCAACCAGGCCAAGTACGTGGCCCAGCAGCTGATCAAGACCGGCAAGCCGGTCTACGCGAAGATCGGCGCGTCGGTGTCCCTGGAGGACAGCAGCACCGGCGCGCAGATCACCGACTCCGGCTCGGGCGGCGCCGCCGCGGTCGAGTCGGGCGGCCCCGCCGACAAGGCCGGCCTCAAGTCCGGTGATGTCATCACCAAGCTCGACGACTCGGTGATCGACAGCGGCCCGACCCTGATCGGCGAGATCTGGACCCGCAAGCCCGGCGACAAGGTCCAGGTCACCTACAAGCGAGGCGGCACGGAACACACGGTCGAAATGACCCTGGGCTCCCGCGTGGGCGACAACTGACCCGCACACGCGCGTGCGGACCGGTTACTCTGTTCCCCGCGCCGATCTCGGTCGGCGCGGGTGGGTTGCCCGAGCGGCCTAAGGGAACGGTCTTGAAAACCGTCGTGGCAGTGATGTCACCGTGGGTTCAAATCCCACACCCACCGCGTGACGTTGACGGCCCCTGACCAGGCAAGACGGTCGGGGGCCGTTGCCGTGCCCGCTGCCCGCCGGACACCGCCGTCCCCCGGTTTCCCGCCCTGTCGGGCGCGGAAGGGGCATGGCCTGGGGGCTTGGGGAATGGCCTGAGGTGGCTGTCGCCTACCGGTTGACGGGGATCTCGCTGGCCTGCCGGGGCCCGGGCTGCTCCACGGCGTGGCTGACGGTGATCCCGATGACGGCCATGCGGTTCACGACGCCTGTCCCGGCGTGCGGGCCTCCCTCGGGGAGGACGACAAGGGTGCCGGCAAGTTCCCCTCGGGCTCGTTCCAGTGCACCGGCGGTCACAACTCCAACCACGGCGGCGTCCTGCTCCCCGATGCCCTCCGCTGGTTGTGGCGGCCCGACGAGGGCTGAGCGCCGCCAGGTGTTGATCAATGGCCCTGAGCACCAGGGCGGCCAACTGAGGCACTCAATGGCAACTGAAGTGCTGGGTTACCAGCATGTCGCCGAACCGGTGTCCGCGCTGGCCTAAAAAATCGAACACATGCTTGAATTTGGTCATGCGACCGTTTCCCGACGACCTAGCCCAGGCGCAGCAGGAGTGGCGGGCCACCTACCGGCAGCTCGCCGAGCGGCCGGGCCGTACCGAGCTGCGTCGGCGTCTGTACCGGCTGTCGGTTCAGCTGTTCTTCCATCCCTACTGGCAGCAACGGCGCCCAAGGCCTGCGGCCTGGTGGGAACTTCGGGACCTCGGACGGTCAGACGTAGACGTGAGTGGGCGGCTTCGCCGATGACGGGATGGAATGCGGGGCCGCATGTCCCGGATGATCCTGAAGGCATGTCCGGCCCGATTCGCGTGATCGTCCACCCGCCATCGCCGTCGGGTGGCCGTCGCGTACGCGTCGATGGCGAGATCCTCGGCCTGGCCCACAACCTGGCCGACGTCGCCGAGTTCCTCCGCCGAGCTGGGCTGGAGATCGACTCGACGCAGGTGGCGGAGTCACCGTGGATCGAGTGGCGCGGAGTGGGGCCGGAGCACTGGGGCCCGGAGACCAGCGGTTGTGGCTGATACGGGATCTCATCGGTCGTGTCCTACGGCGCTGCCGCGGCCTGCGGCTTCAGCTGACGTCTCACACCGTGTCCCGGACGGGGAGTCTCACGGGCGTGGCCGGATCCGTGGACCGGCGCTCCACCGAGGTGATGGCGACCTGACCAGCGTCCTGACGCGGGTCGGTGCCGAGGACCTCGCGCATCGTCGCCTCCGAATCGAAAGCGATCCGGACGATGGCGTCGATGGGCTCCTCGGCGGCGTCCTGCCTGGAGTGCGACAGGTAGTACCGGTCCGTACTCGTGCTCCATGAAGTGGGGGCCTGGACGGGGGACTTCGGCTTGGGAAAGCTTCGGGCATGCGCTCAGCTGACTGGTACTTGACCGAAGACGTCGACGAGTTCCTTTCCCGGGCCGGGGACTTCTTGCGTTCGCGTCCCGTGCTGCACACCTCGCCGTTGTCGGTGATGGAGAAACTACGCACCCTTGGGACGGCCGGGTTCGGCGGCCGGGTCCCCGTGCTCGGCCGGCTGGAGCGGGCGGGTGAGGTCGGTGCCCTGTTCTACCGCTTTCCGCCCGGCGGCCTGACGGTCTCCTCTCTCACGCCCCAGCAGGTCGACACCCTCGCCGGCCACCTGGTCGACCTCGGGCACTCCCTGCCCTCCGTCAGCGCGGACCACGACACCGCCACCGCGTTCGCCGAGGCCTGGCAGCGGCACACCGGTGCGACGCCGACACTCCGGGTTCGGATGCACCTGTACCGGCTCGGCGCGCTCACCCCGCCGGAACCGTTCCCCTTGGGGCAGGGCCGGCTCATGGGCGAGCGGGACCATGAGCACCTCATGCGCTGGTGCCGCGAGTTCGCCGTGGACGTCGGGGAGGAGGTCACCATCGACGCCGACTCCTGGGCCGGCACCCGCTTCGCCGAGAAGCGCTACACCCTGTGGGAGACGCCGGACGGCACACCCATCTCCATGGCGGGCGTGAACCCGATGGTCGCCGGCATGGTCCGGGTGGACCCCGTCTACACCCCGGCCCACCTGCGCGGTCGCGGCTACGCGGGCGCCGTGACCGCCGAGGTGAGCCGGGCAGCACGCGCCGCGGGCGCCCGAGAGGTCGTGCTCTACACGAACGCGGCCAACCCGACCAGCAACGCCCTCTACCAACGCCTCGGATACGTCCGGGTCACGGACTGGGCGGTTTACGACTTCTCGTACACCGCCCCGGAAGCCGGTTAGGACGTGATCGGGACACGGCCCCGGGACCGCACCTGCTGTCCGGCCAACGGCGGCGCTGCGCGGCTGTCGCTGTCCTGCGGGATCAGCCGTTGCGCCAGTCGTTGATCCGCTTCTCCCACTCCCTGTCGTCCGTCGTCTCCATGATTTCGCGGCGGGCGAGCGGTCGTTGAGGGCCTTGTGCGGGTAGCCCTCCAGCAGCCCGTCGTACGTCGACGAGAGCCGCAGTGGGAGAGGCCGATCGAGCGGCCGGAGGCGAGGATGACGCGGGTCAGGGGCATGCGCGGCAGGTCAGGGGGACGGGCGGCTGTCCGTGTTCGGTTTTCAGGGGCGGCGGCCGGTCATGCGGGCCGCTGACGCGATCGTCGCGCGGGCCTCGCGTTCCGTCAGGCCCGTGTGGACCGCCGCGTCGATCAGCGGGGCCCTCAGGGCGCGGCCGATGCCGTTCTCGTAGGCGCGGCAGGCCGCCCAGAACAGGCGGGTGTTGCGCTGGCCCTCGTGGGCGGTGAGGACGAACTGGACCAGGCCCTGGCCGCGGTTGCCGACCGAGGGGTGGGTCGAGGGGTGGGGCGCTCGCGGGGGTGGGAGCAGGAGACGGAGGAGGGACGGCGGGCAGGGGGCCGGGACCAGGTGTTCGGTGCCGGGGGCGGTGGCGTAGACGCCGTGGTCGGTGCGGGAGCCGGGGCCGACCAGGTAGCCGCCCGCGCCCCGGATGTCGATGCCGGGGGCGAGCCGGCCGGCGGAGTTGGGGATCACGGCGTCCGGCGGTCCGGTCAGCCACAGGTGGCGGCCGCCGCTCGGCGTGAGCACGACGACCGTGGGCGGGATGGTGAACAGGTGCCGCAGTGCCAGTTCGCGCAGCGCGGCGGTGGAGTCCGTACCGGACTTCACGTCGAGGTCGACGCCGATGAGGCGGTAGGGGGGCAGTCCGCAGGCGATGCCGTAGCCGGTCGCCCAGGGCGCCGCGGCGAACAGCTCGCGGATGCGGGCCGGGTCGGTGGTGGCGTCGTACACCCCGTGGCCGGGGCGGCCGCACTCACCGTGGCAGGGCGGTAGCGCCGGTTCCGGCTCGTCGAGGTTGGGGGATCGGTGCGGGGAGCGAAGGGCCGGGAGTTTGGTTCGGGACAGGGGGATGACGGCCAGGCCGCGCTCGGCGGCTGACAGGGCGTGTGCGAGGGCCAGCGTCGTGGCCTGCCGGTCGGTGGTGGCCATGGATCCATGTTCGTACGTACGTTCGAAAAAGGGAAGAGGGAGCCGGTGTGACACGCCAGGGGTGGCGGCTTGGCCGGAAAAGGTGCTGGATCGGTTCTCCCCTTGGGGTGCTTGAAGAGGGGATGTCCGGAGTGGTCATGACTGGGGCTGGAGTCGACCAAAGATGCCGAAAGGGGTTTATCGACTTGTCATCACGCTTGAGGGCGAATGAGGCCTTCCGGTCTGGTTCGCCGGGGATTCGGTGGGCAATTCTGATCTCGCGACGTCGATGACAACCACCGAGGCGGTCGGCCAACTGCCTTGTAAACAGCCTTACTTGACGTACTTCCGGCTTAGCCGGGCTCTGAGAGGAAACAACATGGCAAGCATCCGTACCGCCCGCGTCCTCGCCGCCGTCTCCGCCCTCCCGCTCGCCGCCGCTCTCTTCGCCGGTGTCGCCGCCGCGGGCAACGGTGCGATCGCGGACGACGGATCGAGCGCCAACGCCGGTGTGGCAGGCATCATCGGCAGCGGTGTCGGCCACGACAACAACGGCAACTCCTCCACCACGCAGCAGAACGCGGTGGGCAACGGTGCCTCGAACCAGAGCAACACCGCGCAGGTCAACGGCTCCGCGTGGACGGCCATCCAGCAGGGCAACCGCAACGTCGCCGTCCACTTCACCGAGCTGTGGTAAGCCCCGCCTGAGACCTGGTGGGGTGTGCTCTGTGGGGATGAAGCGCGCCTGCGCGGCGGTACTCCGGTACCGCCGCGCAGGCGTTTTTCCTGCGCGCTGCTTCCCGGCAGCTCTCCGGTTCTCCGGTTCTCCGGTTCTCCGGTTCACCGGTTCTCGGTTCACCGGTTCACCGCCTTGCGGTCCACCGCTTCTCGGCAGCTCTCCTTCCTCCGGCCTTCCTTCTTCCGGCTCTCCGCGCCGTCTGTTCGACCTTGACAGTGAGCCGTATCTGACGGACAGTCAGAAACCATGCATCTGGCCCCCACCGAACGCCAGCAGCGGCTGCGCGCCGAACTCCGTGCCTACTTCCGGTCCTTGATCCCGTCCTCCGCCCCCGAGACGCCCGAGGAACGCCGTGCCCTGCTGCGCAGCATCGGCGCGGACGGTCTGCTCGGCCTCGGCTGGCCCGTCGAGTACGGCGGCCAAGGGCGGGGAGCCGACGAGCAGTTCGTGTTCTTCGACGAGGCGTACCGGGCCGGCGCCCCCGTCTCGATGGTCACGCTCAACACGGTCGGGCCCACGCTCATGAAGTACGGCAGCGACGAACAGAAGGCCCGCTTCCTGCCCGGCATCCTCAGCGGCGACCTGGTCTTCGCGATCGGCTACAGCGAACCCTCCGCCGGCACCGACCTCGCCGCACTGCGGACCCGGGCGGTGCGGGACGGCGACGGCTGGCGGATCGACGGGCAGAAGATCTTCACCTCGGGCGCCCAGCACGCCGACTGGATCTGGCTGGCCTGCCGTACCGACCCCGAGGCGCCCAAGCACCGGGGCATCTCGATCCTCCTGGTTCCCACCGACGCGCCCGGGTTCTCCTGGACCCCGATCGAGACGGTGGGCGGCCAGATCACGACGGCGACGTACTACGACGGTGTCCGGGTCCCCGCAGGGAACCTGGTCGGCGCCGAGCACGACGGCTGGTCGCTCATCACCAACCAGCTCAACCACGAGCGGGTCGCCCTCGCCGCGACCGCCATGCAGGCCGAGGACTTCTACCAGGCAGCGCTCACCGCCGCCCGCACCCCCGATCCGGTGACGGGTCGACGCCGTGTTGACGAGTCCTGGGTGCGTTTTCGGCTGGCCGAAGCGCATGCCCGGCTGGCGGCAAACCGCCTGCTCAGCTGGCGTTTGGTGGGTGATACGGGAGCCGGTCGGGTGGCCCCCGCGGAGGCCAGTGGCGTGAAGTTCGCGGGAACGGAATCGGCAGTCGCGACGTATCGCATGTGTCAGGAGATCGTCGGCGAGGCGGCATTGGTCCGGTCCGGATCGCCGGGGGCGTTCGAGGACGGCGAGCTGGAGAGGCTCAACAGGGCGGCGCAGATCAACACGTTCGGGGGCGGGGTGAGCGAGGTGCAGCGGGAGATCGTCGCGACGATGCGGCTCGGGATGAGGAGGGGTGGCCGTGGCCGGGGGGACTGACCAGCAGGGGGTGCGCCCTCCCACGGACGACCTGGGGGTGCGGCTCAAGGTGTACGAGGGACAGCCGGCCGCGGTCTCGGGCGTGGGCCGGGACCCGGTCAACCTGCCCATGGTCCGGCACTGGTGCGAGGCGATGGGCGACACGAACCCGGCGTACGAGGGACCGGACGCGATCGCCCCGCCCACCATGCTCCAGGCCTGGACGATGGGCGGCCTGTCGGGACACGCGGGGCGCACCGGCGCGTACGACGAGCTGATGACCCTGCTCGACGACGCGGGCTGCACCTCGGTGGTCGCCACCGACTGCGAGCAGGAGTACGTGAAGCCGCTGCGGCCGGGTGACGAGGTGGTCTTCGACACGGTGATCGAGTCGGTGTCCGAGCGGAAGCGGACCAAGCTGGGCACGGGGTACTTCGTCACCACCCGCACGGACGTCCGCGTCGGGGACGACCTCGCCGGCACCCACCGCTTCCGCATCCTCAAGTACGCGCCGAGCGGCCGCCCGCCCGCCGGGAAGGCCCGGCGTCCCCGCCCGGTGGTCAACCCGGACAACGCCGGCTTCTGGGAGGGCGTGGCCGAGGGCCGCCTCCTCATCCAGCGCTGCACCGGCTGCGGCACCCTGCGCCACCCCTGGTTGCCGGGCTGCAACGCCTGCGGCTGCCTCGACTGGGACACGGTCGAGTCGGCCGGCGAGGGCACGGTCTATTCGTACGTCGTGATGCACCACCCGCCCTTCCCGGCCTTCGCCCCTCCGTACGCGGTCGGCCTGATCGAACTCACCGAGGGCGTGCGGATGGTGAGCAACGTGGTGGGCGTGCCGTACGACAAGGTGCGGATCGGTCTGCCGGTGCGGGTGGAGTTCCGCCGGTACGAGGACGAGGAGGAGGCGCTGATCCTGCCCGTCTTCCGGGTCGTCGACGTTCTCGACGTTCTCGACGTTCTCGACGATCCCGCCGCTCTCGGTGCTTCCGGTGCTCCCGGTGGGGAGGCCTGACATGGACTTCACACCCACCGAGGCGCAGGCCGAGGCCCGTGACCTGGCCGCCAGGGTCTTCGCCGACCTCGCCACCCATGAGCGGCTGCGGGCCGCCGGCACCGGCAGCGACCCGGAGTTGTGGAAGGCCCTCACCGCGGCCGGGCTGGTGTCCGCCGTGGAGGAACTGGGCCTGCTGGGGCTGGTGCTGCTCCTGGAGGAACAGGGGCGCACCACGGCCCAGGTGCCGTACGCGGCGAGCTGTGTGTACGGGCAGCTGGCGATCGCCGCCCATGGCACGACCGAACAGCGACAGCGGCTGCTGCCGGGGATCGGGGACGGATCGGTGGTCGTCGCCGGGGCGTTTCCTGCCCAGCAGGGGGTACGACCCTCCGCGCGCGGCGGGCTGACCGGCACCGCCCCCGTCGTCCCGTGGCTGCGCGACGCCACGCATGTCCTGGTCGCGGACGCCGGCCGGCGGCTCTGGCTGGTGCCGCTCGGGGACGGCACCGGCATCGAGGAGACCGAGCTGACCGCACCTTGGTCGGCGGGGCGCCTCACGTTCCACGACGCCCCCGCCGAGCCCCTCGGCACCGCCCCTGCCCCCGGGGGCCCCGGCCCCTACGCCGACGTCCTGGCCACCGCCCGCACCGCCTTCGCCGGACTCCAGGCCGGTGTCTGCGCGGGCTCCCTCGCCCGGGCCGTCGCGCACACCAACACCCGCGAGCAGTTCGGGCGCCCGCTCGCCACCCGGCAGGCCGTCCAGCTCCGGGCCGCAGACGCCCATATGGACACCGAGGCGATACGGGTGACGGCGTACGAAGCGGCCTGGCGGCGGGACGCGGGGCTGCCGTACATCACGCATGCGCTGACCGCCGCCTGGTGGGCCTCCGAGGCGGGGCAGCGGGTCGTGCACACGGGCCAGCATCTGCACGGCGGCGCGGGCGCCGACGTCGAGCATCCGGTGCACCGGCACTTCCTGTGGGGGCGCCAGCTGGACGCATATCTGGGCAGCGGAAGCGAAGTGCTACAGGAACTGGGGGAGTTGATCGCGAGTGGGGACTGAGACGACACGGCCGGGCGTGGGCACCCAGCTGCCGCCACTGGAGATCCCGATCACGCGGACGCTGATCGTGGCCGGCGCGATCGCGTCCCGGGATTACCAGGACGTGCACCACGACGTCGAACTGGCCCGCCGGAAGGGCTCTCCCGACATCTTCATGAACATCCTGACCACCAACGGCCTGGTCGGCCGGTACGTCACCGATCACTTCGGCCCGACGGCCGAGATCCGCAAGGTCGCCATCCGGCTGGGTGCGCCCAACTACCCGGGCGACACGATGGTGTTGACCGGCCGGATCGAGGAGCTGGACGAGGTGACGGGGACGGCGACGGTCCGGGTGGTCGGCGCCAACGGCATCGGCAACCATGTGACGGGCACGGTGGCCGTCACCCTCACCGCGACCGCGACCGCGGCCACGGCCAGGGTCACTGTCACCGCCACCGACGAGGTGGACTCATGAGCGTGCGGGGCCGGGACTCGCTCGGCGGGCGGGCGGCGATCGTGGGGATCGGTGCCACCGAGTTCTCCAAGGACTCGGGGCGCAGTGAGCTGCGGCTGGCGGCGGAGGCGGTGCGGGCCGCGCTGGACGACGCGGGGCTGACTCCGGCGGACGTGGACGGGATGGTGACGTTCACGATGGACACCAGCCCGGAGATCACCGTGGCCCAGGCCTGCGGGATCGGCGAGCTGTCCTTCTTCTCCCGCGTGCACTACGGCGGTGGCGCGGCCTGTGCGACGGTCCAGCAGGCCGCGCTGGCGGTCGCGACCGGGGTCGCCGAGGTGGTGGTCTGCTACCGGGCGTTCAACGAGAGATCGGGCCGCCGCTTCGGCTCGGGCGTGCAGCATCGGGAGCCGTCGGCGGAGGGCGCGGCGCTCGGCTGGGCGCTGCCGTTCGGGTTGCTCACCCCCGCCTCCTGGGTTGCGATGACGGCACAGCGCTATCTGCACACCTACGGACTGACCCCGGAGGTGTTCGGGCATGTGGCGGTGGTGGACCGCAGATACGCGGCGACCAACCCGGCCGCCTACTTCCACGGCCGTCCCATCACCCTCGCCGACCACGCGGCCTCCCGCTGGATCGTCGAGCCGCTCCGTCTGCTGGACTGCTGCCAGGAGACGGACGGCGGACAGGCCCTCGTCGTCACGTCGGTGGAGCGGGCGCGTGATCTGCCGCATCGGCCGGCCGTGATCGCGGCGGCCGCGCAGGGCGCAGGCCGGGCCCAGGAGCAGATGACCAGCTTCTACCGGGACGACCTGACCGGGCTGCCGGAGATGGGTGTGGTGGCCCGCCAGCTGTGGCGCACGTCCGGGCTCGCCCCGGCCGACATCGACGTGGGGATCCTGTACGACCACTTCACGCCGTTCGTGCTGATGCAGCTCGAGGAGTTCGGGTTCTGCGGACGCGGGGAGGCGGCGGACTTCGTGGCCGAGGAGCGGCTCCCGCTGAACACGCACGGGGGACAGCTCGGGGAGGCGTACCTCCATGGGATGAACGGGATGGCGGAAGGGGTGCGCCAGCTGCGCGGCACGGGCGTGAACCAGATACCGGGCGCGGACCGGGTCCTGGTGACGGCCGGTACCGGGGTACCGACGTCGGGGCTGGTCCTGACCTCGGACGAGTGAACCGGAAGCCGGCCGGGGAGCGGCCCGCCGCCTGCGCCGTACCGCCCCCTCAGGGGTAAACCCGCAGGAGCACTGCCCCGTACTCCACCTTCAGGAGGTGTAGCCAACCCCACCCCTACAACCTGAGGCGGACTCTCCTTCGGGACCTGCGGCCGATCCGCCGCAACACCGCTCGCTCATAGCGTGGAGCCATGACCACACCCGTCTGCACCAGCGCTTCGGACGCCGCTGTCTCGGCGAGGCAGACCCGCGCCTACCCGCTCCCCTACCCGTCCTTCGCGTCGTACGTCAGGGCCCGCCAGCCGGTCCTGCTGCGCACCGCCCGGTCGTTGACCGCGAACCCCAGTGACGCCGAGGACCTCCTCCAGACCGCGCTCGCCAAAACGTACGTGGCCTGGGAGCGGATCGAGGACCACCGGGCGCTCGACGGCTATGTGCGCCGGGCGCTGCTGAACACCCGGACCTCACAGTGGCGCAAGCGCCGGGTCGACGAGTTCGTCTGCGACGAACTGCCCGAGCCGGAGCCGGCGGGCGGCGGGGACGACCCGGCCGAGCGGCAGGCGCTGCACGACGCGATGTGGCGCGCGATCACGAAGCTGCCCGCACGGCAGCGGGCGATGGTCGTGCTGCGGTACTACGAGGACCTCAGCGAGGTGCAGACGGCCGAGGTGCTCGGGGTGTCGGTGGGCACGGTGAAGTCCGCGGTTTCGCGTGCGCTCGGCAAGCTGCGTGAGGACCCCGAGCTGGACGTCGCCCGATAGACCGGACCGCAGCGGCCGGACCGCCGCCGGACGGTGTTGGTCTGCTCTCCCTAGTGACATACCGCACGGTATGTGCGCAGAATCAGCGCAGTCCCTTTTACCGCCGAGTAGGGCAATGTCGCCCCCGGGAGGACGCCGTGCTGAGCACCATGCAGGACGTACCGCTGCTGATCTCCACGATCCTGACGCATGGGTCGAGGGTTCACGGCGAGTCACAGGTGACCACCTGGACGGGCGAGGCCGAGCCGCACCGCCGCAGCTTCGCCGAGGTCGGCACCCGCGCCGCCCAGCTGGCCCACGCCCTGCGCGACGACCTGGGTGTCCAGGACGACGACCGTGTGGCCACTCTCATGTGGAACAACGCGGAACATACCGAGGCATACTTCGCGATTCCCTCCATGGGTGCGGTCCTGCACACGCTCAACCTGCGGCTGCCCGCCGAACAGCTCGCCTGGATCGTGAACCACGCGGCCGACCGGGTCGTGATCGTCAACGGCTCGCTGCTGCCGCTGCTCGCCCCGCTGCTGCCGCACCTCAAGCCGTTGCGGCATGTCGTGGTCTCCGGCCCTGGCGACCGTTCCCTGCTGGACGGCGCGACCGTGGCCGTACACGAGTACGAGGACCTGATCGCCGGCAAGCCGACGGCGTACGACTGGCCGGAGCTCGACGAACGCCAGGCCGCCGCCATGTGCTACACCTCCGGCACCACCGGCGACCCCAAGGGCGTGGTGTACAGCCACCGTTCGATCTATCTGCACTCCATGCAGGTCAACATGGCCCAGTCGATGGGCCTGACCGACCAGGACACCTCCCTGGTCGTCGTACCGCAGTTCCATGTCAACGCCTGGGGCCTGCCGCACGCCACCTTCATGACCGGCGTCAACCTGCTGATGCCGGACCGCTTCCTCCAGCCCGCCCCGCTCGCCGCGATGATCGAGAGCGAGCGGCCCACGCACGCGGCCGCGGTTCCCACCATCTGGCAGGGCCTGCTCGGCGAACTCACCGCCAACCCCCGGGACGTCGCCTCGCTCACCCAGGTCACCATCGGTGGCTCGGCCTGCCCGCCCTCCCTCATGGCCGCCTTCGACAAGCTGGGCATGCGGGTCTGCCACGCCTGGGGCATGACGGAGACCTCCCCGCTCGGCACGGTCTCGCGGCCGCCGGCCCACGTGGTCGGCACGGAGGAGGAGTTCGCCTACCGCCTCACCCAGGGCCGTTTCCCGGCCGGTGTCGAGGCCCGGCTCACCGGCCCCGGCGGCGAACGCCTCCCCTGGGACGGCGAGTCGGCCGGCGAGCTGGAGGTGCGCGGCCCCTGGATCGCCGGCGCCTACTACAACGGCCCCGACGCCGACCCCCTGCGCCCCGCCGACAAGTTCAGCGAGGACGGCTGGCTGAAGACCGGTGACGTCGGCACCATCTCCCCCGACGGCTTCCTCACCCTCACCGACCGCGCGAAGGACGTCATCAAGTCCGGCGGCGAGTGGATCTCCTCGGTCGAGCTGGAGAACGCGCTGATGTCCCACCCGGACGTCGCCGAGGCCGCGGTGGTCGCCGTACCCGACGACAAGTGGGGCGAGCGTCCGCTGGCGACCGTGGTGCTGCGGGAGGGCTCCAGCGCGACCTTCGAGACGCTGCGCACGTTCCTCGCGGAGGAGGGCCGCATCGCGAAGTGGCAGCTGCCGGAGCGCTGGACGGTGGTGGAGTCGGTGCCGAAGACGAGCGTGGGCAAGTTCGACAAGAAGGTGCTCAGGAGGAAGTACGCCGACGGTCAGCTGGACGTCACCAGCCTGTGAAGCGCACCTTCAGGGGCGCGGGAACTGCGCGACCAGCCACGTCCAACCGCAAGTCGGCTGACGTCAGTTCCCCAATGGCGCTTCCTCAGTTCGTACCGATCCGTGCCAGCAAGTCCACGATCCGGCTCTGCACCTCGGTACTCGTCGACCGCTCCGCGAGGAACAGCACCGTCTCACCGGACGCCAGCCGAGGCAGATCGGCCTGGTCGACGGCCGCCGTGTAGACGACCAACGGCGTCCGGTTGAGCTGCCCGTTCGCGCGGAGCCAGTCGATGATGCCGGCCTGGCGGCGGTGGACCTGCATCAGGTCCATCACCACCAGGTTCGGCCGCAACTGCCCGGCCAGCGTCACCGCGTCCGCGTCGCTCGCCGCCCGCGCGACCTGCATCCCGCGCCGTTCCAGCGTCGCGGTCAGGGCGAGGGCGATCTCCGCGTGCTCCTCGATGAGCAGCACCCGCGGCGGATGCTGCTCGCTGTCCCGGGGCGCGAGCGCCTTCAGGAGTACGGCGGGATCGGCACCGTACGCCGCCTCGCGCGTCGCCTGACCCAGCCCGGCCGTGACCATCACCGGCACCTCGGCCGCCACCGCCGCCTGCCGCAGCGACTGCAGTGC
This sequence comes from Streptomyces sp. NPDC111744, assembly GCF_055634995.1. Classification (NCBI taxonomy): domain Bacteria; kingdom Bacillati; phylum Actinomycetota; class Actinomycetes; order Kitasatosporales; family Streptomycetaceae; genus Streptomyces; species Streptomyces sp. NPDC111744. The sequence continues at coordinate 116,710 of NZ_JBVKCG010000004.1, read as the reverse complement.
GGTCCGGGTGATCGGCCCGGTCAGCGGGTCCACGAACAGCGCCGCCGGGAACGCGGCGATCTGCGCGTCGACCTCCTCACGGGAGTGCACGATCACCGGCCGGTAGCCGCGGTCGCTCAGCGCCTGCTGGGTGGTGACGTCCGGCGCGGGCCACACCAGCAACCGGCGCGGGTTGTCCAGCGGCTCCGGGGGCAGCTCGTCGTCCATCGGCTGGGGGCGCGGCGGATCCGCGACCTCGACCGCCCCGCCCGGACCGTCCAGCGGCTCCGGGCCCTCGGCGGCGTTCACGTCCGGTGCGCCTATCGCGTACGACCGTCCAGCGCCCTCGGTGGCGCCCGTGAGCCGGGACTGCCCGGCCAGCGACGGCTGGGGCATCGGCTGGGCCACCGGCTGCTCGGCCGACGGATGCGGCCGGGCCGCCTGCTCGGGCTGCTGCTGCTCGTTGCGGGTGCCCAGCTTGCGGCGCCGTCCGTTGCCGCCCGGCTGGTGCGGGGGCGGGGTCGCCGTCGGCTGCTGCACCTGAGCGGCCTGCCGCGAGAACGGCACCCCCTGCCCCAGCGTCCGCACGCTGAACGCCTTGCCCTGTGTGGAGTCCGGGTCGGCCGGCGGGGGCGTCGCCGCCTCTGCGGGCAACGGCTGCGCGCCACGCGTGGGTTGAGGGGCGGGCGGGGGCGCTTCGTCGGCGCCGCCCGGCCACTGCTGCGGTACGGGAGCCACGGGGGCTGCCTGCGCCGGGAGGGGGAGCGGGAGCGGGAGCGGCTGGGCGGGGGCCGGGGTGGCTTCGGCGGCGGGGGCGGCCCGGGGCGGGACCGGCTGGCCCGGGGCCACCGGAGCGGGGCCCTGCGGCTGTGCCTGCGCCCTTGCCGGTACGGCGGCCACGCCCGGCAGTGCCTGCGAAACCGGCTGGCCGGGCTGGCCGGGCTGGCCGGGCTGGCCGGGCTGCGGCCCGGCGGCCACCGGGCCGGCGGGGACGCCGGACGGCGCGACGACCGGGCCCGCGGGCCCGGCCTGCGCCTGGATGCCCTGGCCGGGCTGACCAGGCTGACCAGGCGGAACCGGCTGACCGGGGGCGGACGCCTGCGCGGGTACCGTCGGTACCACTTGCGACCCGGCCGGGGCGCCCTCCGCGGGCTGCCCCATGGCCCGTCGACGGCGGCCCGTCGGCGCGTTGGTGGGGTGCGGCTGCGGCGGGGTGTGGTCCTCGGCCTGGTCGTGCGCCACGGCGTCGTGCCGGCCCTCCTCACCCGCCACCGAGCCCGCCGCCACGGCCGGCTCGGGGGTGCGGTCGGCCTCGGCGGGCGGCAGCGCGAACACCGGGCGGGGTCCCGCCTGCTGCTGCTCGGCCCGCTCCGCCCGCTCGGCAGCCGCGGCCAGCGCACGGCGCCGGCGCCCGCTCGGCTGCCCTTCGTCGTCCTGTGGCGCAGCGACCGCGGGCAAAGCCGCCGGCAGCGCCTGCCGCTCGTCGGGCTCGCGCCGGGCCCGTCGCCCCGCCGCCGGCGCGGGCACGCCCTGCGGCGGAACGGTGCCACCGAGCCCCGTACCCGAGGCGGCCGTACCGGCACCCTGCTCGGCGGCCGTCACCACGGCACCCTCGGAGACACCGGCGACACCTGCGACGCCCGGGTCTGCGTCCGCGTCGGCCGGACGTCCGCGCCGCCGCCCGGTACCGCCGGACCCCGACCCCGACTCCGCGTGCTCGGCGCTCTCGATCGCGGCGGGCCCGCCCTCCTGGGCTGCCACATCGGCGGCACGCCGGCGTCGCCGCCCGGTCGGCGCCGCGCCCGGAACCTCGCCCTCGCCGGCGTCGCCGCCGGGCATGTCGCTCTCCAGGAAGGCGTCCACGGAAGCCCGCCGGGCCCGCCGCCGTCCACCGGCACCGGTGTCGTCGGCGGCAGGGATCGTAGCCACCGCCGTACCGGGCGGAGGGGGTACGGCCCCGGCGCCGCCCCCGATCGGCACCTCCAGGACGAACGCGCTGCCGCTCATGCCCGGCACCTCGTGCGTCTGAAGCACACCGCCGTGCGCGCGTACGATCCCGCGCACGATCGGCTCGTGCACCGGGTCGCCCCCGGGGTACGGCCCGCGCACCTCGATACGCACGACCTCACCGCGCTGCGCCGCCGCGACCACCACCGTGTTGTCCATGTAGCCGCCGGCGGAGACGGGCGCGTTGCCGGTCGCGTCGACACCCGCCACGTCCGCGACGAGATGTGCGAGCGCGACGGCGAGCCGCTGCGGATCCACCTCGGCCTCGATGGGCGGCGCGTGCACGGCGAACTGGACCCGCCCGGGCCCGATCAGCTCCACCGCCCCGTCCACACCGGCCGCGACGACCGCGTCCAGCATCACTTTCGTGCGGTTGACGTCCTCGGTCCCGGCGTCCAGCGCCTGGTAGCCGAGCACGTTGTCGATGAGCTGGGTGATACGCGAGTAACCGGCCGAAAGGTGATGGAGGACCTGGTTGGCCTCGGGCCACAGCTGCCCGGCGTCGTCGGCGGCGAGCGCGGCCAGTTCCCGGCGCAGCTCGTCGAGCGGGCCGCGCAGCGACTGCGCGAGCAGGGTCAGCAGCTGCTCGTGCCGCCCGGAAAGGGCCTCGTACCGGTCCTTCTCGCGCTCACCGAGGGCCGCGTACCGCTCCTCGCCGGACGCCAGCTCCTCGGCGTGCCGCTCGCGCAGCTCCTCGACCTCGGTGACGTGCTTCTGGCGCAGCGCGGTCAGGTCGGAGGCGTGCTCCTCGGAGAGCCTCTCCAGCTCTTCGGCGTGCGCCTTCTCCTGGGCGTCCTTCGCCTCGGCGAGGGCGTCGTACGGCCGCCGGTCGGTGAAGGTCATCACGGCGCCGACGAGCTGGTCGCCGTCGCGCACCGGCGCGGTCGTCAGATCGACCGGCACCTTCTTGTCGCCCTTGGCCCACAGCACCTGTCCACGCACCCGGTGCTTGCGCCCGGAGCGCAGGGTGTCGGCGAGCGGCGACTCGGCGTACGGGAAGGGCGAGCCGTCCGGACGCGAGTGCAGCACCAGATTGTGCAGCTCCTTGCCGCCCAGCTCACCGGCCCGATATCCCAGTATCTGAGCGGCGGCCGGGTTCACCAGCACGATCCGCCCGTCGGTGTCCGTCCCTACGACACCCTCGCTCGCGGCCCGCAGAATCATCTCGGTCTGCCGCTGCGAGCGGGCCAGCTCGGCCTCGGTGTCCACGGTCCCGGTCAGGTCGCGCACGACGAGCATCAGCAGCTCGTCGGCGCCGTAGCCGTAACCGTCGTACGCCTGCTGACCGTTCTCCAGGTTGGCGCTGGTGACCTCGACCGGGAACTCCGAGCCGTCGGTCCGCCGCGCGATCATGCGGGTCGGTTTGGTCCGCCCGCGCGGGTCCATGTGATCGGGCCGCCGCATGGATCCGGGGATGAGCCTTGAGTCGAACTGCGGCAGCAGATCGAGCAGCCCGCGCCCGACCAGCGCGGTGCCCGGCGCCTCGAACGTCTCCAGGGCGATGGTGTTCGCGTTGACGACGGTTCCGTTGGCGTTGACCAGTACCAACGCATCCGGCAGCGCGTCCAGTATGGCTGCGAGGCGAGCAGCGCCTCGGGATGGCCTGCTGCTCACGAGACGCTTCCTCCCTGTTACCGCACCTTGCCGACCGCTCGGGCCATCTTGCCAACCGGCCCGCGACGTGTCACGCGAGGGAGTCTAAAGGCACCGATTGCGCTCATGAGGCCGGATGAGAGGGAGGTCGCACGACGAAGTGACGGCGAACATGTGACCGACACGCCTCATCTCCGCCTCACCTTCGCGAGACTTTTACGGGAGCGGGGCTTCCGCCATGAGACGGCTGTGCTGTCGTTTGGGGTGGCTGGACCCCGACGACCTGGGGTCTATGAAGTGAGGTCGGGCAGCAGGGGCACCATCCGGTTCCAGCGCCCGATCTCGCAACCGTTGCTGCGGTCGTAGGTCGCGTCGACCGGCCGGCCGGCCCAGGTGCCGGTGACATGGGCGGTGGCCGGGCCGCCGTAGAGCATGGTGCAGGCGGTCCCGGGGGCGACCGGGGCGAAGGTGTCCCGCCCCCAGCGCGTGTTCCGGTCGAGCGCCTGGCACGCCCCGTCCACGTCCGGGTGACTGCCGGCGTCGGGATGACAGGACAGCTCGTACGTCCCGTCCCGCCCGTCGCCGGCGTGCCGCACGGTGACGGTGAGGTGGTCGCCCTGGACGGCGGCCGAGGCGGGCAGAGCGGGGAGGGATCCGAGAACGGCGGCGACGGCCCCGAGGGCGCCCCGCACGGCGAAGTGAGACATGCCCTGCCCAACGCGTGGCGCGCCCGGACGTTGCGCGGCGCCCCCGACCACGAGAAGGGCTTTGCCCTGCGGCCCGGCTGCCTAGTACCGTGGGAGCCGATTGGTGACAGCACGCTCGACTGTGTCATCATCTGCACGCACCACTCGCGCTCGCGCGGGCGGCTGTGCGGGAGGCGTCGCCTAGTCCGGTCTATGGCGCCGCACTGCTAATGCGGTTTGGGCCTTAAAGCCCATCGAGGGTTCAAATCCCTCCGCCTCCGCACCTGACTCAGGGAGCTCGACCATTTTCGGTCTGGGCTCCCTGATTCGTTTTACGGGTCCGTATTGCCGCGCCTTCGCCCAGCTGTGATCCCGGCAACTCCTACCGCCCGTCGGCGCCCCGGACCGCCGGGCACCGCCTCCCGACGGCCGGCCAACCGTGGCCCGCAAGACCGCTCAGATATGGCGTTTCCGCAGGTCACAAGGGGTGCACCTAACGGATTTCACATGGCGGCGGCAGTCATGTAATGTTCTTCCTGTCGCCGCGAGCGGGCCAGAAGGGCCGGGAGCGAAGACAGAAAACAAGAGAACAAGCACTCGTAGCTTAACGGATAGAGCATCTGACTACGGATCAGAAGGTTGCAGGTTCGAATCCTGCCGAGTGCACACGGTACAAAGGCCCCGGGTTGCTCCGGGGCCTTTGACGTTTCGCTGCCGACAGACTACGGACACCGGCTCCCAAGCGCTTCGCCGTGGGCGGCCAGGTCACCCATGACGTGTACGCCAAGATGACCAAGCTGCAGGACCGCCGTGCCCGGTCAGGGCACGCCAGGCCCCGTCGGGGACCTGTAACGAAAGGCAGACCTCTCATCGAACCGACGTCGCTGTTCTCCGCCCCGGAAGGGCAACCTCGCCGTTCCACCGCCGTATCACCGCCTCCGACGACCGCGCCCTTCCAGGCCCCGGACTTCGGAGAGGACGAGATCTTCTTGTCCGAGGACGCACAACCGCACCGCCCGCCAACTGTCTGAGGTGTTCCCGCTTGCGAGGGGCTGCCGGGGCGGACGGTGAGGTAGGTCCACCGGGTCCATGTGCTGCCGGTCTGGGCGGCCTTGGACGGTGGCGTGTAGTGGGCGCGGATGCGGTAGTGGTCGTTGCTCGTGAAGAGTTTGAGAGATCGGCCGTAGCCGTACCAGCCGTCGGAGTACAGGGGCACGCACCTCTGCGAGGTGGCCTGGTGCCAGGCTCCCGAGTGGTAGTGATCGACGTACACCGAGGTACAGCCGCTGGACTCACGGGGCGTGACCTGGACGTTGAAGCCCATGTTGACTTCGGACTTGTAGAAGACCTGGTAGGTGGTGGATCCGATGCGGGTGGTGGCGAGCGGCCACTGCATCTGCGTCCGGACCGTCGGCGTGAGGATCGCGTTCTTCGTCACCGTGCGCGGTGCGTAGCGGTAGTCACCCGCGAAGGCCGCGCTGAAGATGTTGCGGGTGATCTTGTAGGACGCGACGAGGTTCCCGTGAGCGTCGACCTTGGCGCTCTTGAGCAGTGTCCCGGAATGTCAGTGCCGCCCCCTACGCTCGCGAGTGATGGCACAGGTGTGGAGATGCTCGGGGCTGCGGTGGTCGGACGACGGGCCCGTGCTGCTGTGGAGCGGTGGGCGGCGCAGTGTGCTCGGGCCGGGGAAGCGCGTCGCCTTCAGGACGGCCGACGGGGGTGTGCGGGAGTGTGTCGGGGCGCGTGGGCATCCCTGCGCGGTACGCGCGTCCGTGTCCGGGCGGAGCACCGGCGCGCGCTGCGAGGAGTGTGCCCGGCTGGACCGGGCGCACTCCGTGGCCGCCGACGGCATCGCCGACGATCCCCGGCCGTATCACGTGTATCTGGCCTGGTTCGGGCCCGGAATGGTCAAGGTCGGGATCACCGCCGTCGAGCGTGGATCGGCGCGGCTGCTGGAGCAGGGGGCCGTGTGCTTCAGCTGGCTGGGTGCCGGGCCGCTGATGGCAGCGCGGCGGGCCGAGGAGCTGTTGCGGGCCGCGCTCAGGGTGCCCGACCGGATTCCCTACGGCGACAAGCGTGTCGTACGGGCCGCCCTGCCGGGAAGCGACGCCGAACGGGCCGCCGAGGTCGTGGTGTTGCATGGACGGGCCCTGGCGCTGGGTGCATGGCCCGAGGCGCTGGTTCCTGAGCCGTGCCAAGTCATCGACCATGTAAGGGTGTTCGGGCTGGGCGCGGTGCCCGCAGCCGTCGGCGAGGTGGTCGAACTGGTCGCGGGCGGCGTGGTGAGCGGTGAGCTCGTCGCGGCCGCCGGGCCGGATCTGCATCTCGCCACCCGGCGTGGGGTCGTCGTCCTCGACACGCGCTTGCTGCCCGGGTGGGAGCTGACCGCCGTCGAAGCGGGTGCGGAGGGTGAACTCGGTGTACCCGTACGAGAGTTCACCGCGCCCCAGGAGGGGCTGTTCTGACCCGCGCCGAACGCCCGGGAAGGATCCGCGAAGAGCCCTGCCAAGGTCCGCCCCGACCCGCTCCGCGAGCGCCCGGCCGCCTGCCCCGGTACGCTCTCATCAGCGGTTCATCGGCGTTTCATCAGCGGGCCGGGGCGCACACCGGACGTACATGATCCGCACAGTCCGGGGCGGGCGCGGTCACGAGTTCGTGCGCACGTGATGGGATTCCCAGGCGTTCCCTGAGAGGCGCCTGTGTGTTTCTTAGGGAAATCACAGATTAGTGAAAGCGTGTTCTCAGAGGACCCCGACAAGGTGTCCACCATGACCACGACCTCGCCCCAGGGGCGCACCGAACTGCTGAGGCCGGACGGGAGCCCCGTCCGAGTGCTTGTGGTGGACGACGAGCTGTCGATCACCGAACTCCTCTCCATGGCCCTCCGTTACGAGGGCTGGCAGATCAGGAGTGCGGGTGACGGGCAGGGTGCCATACAGACCGCCCGGGAGTTCCGGCCCGACGCCGTCGTCCTCGACATGATGCTGCCCGACATGGACGGCCTCACCGTTCTCGGTCGCCTGCGGCGCGAGCTCCCCGACGTGCCCGTGCTGTTCCTCACCGCGAAGGACGCGGTCGAGGACCGGATCGCCGGTCTCACCGCGGGCGGCGACGACTACGTCACCAAACCCTTCAGCCTCGAAGAGGTCGTGGCCCGGCTGCGCGGGCTGATCCGCCGCTCCGGTGCCGCCGACCGGCGGTCAGACTCGGTGCTCGTCGTCGGTGACCTCACCCTGGACGAGGACAGCCACGAGGTCTCGCGGGCCGGGGACTCGATCCACCTCACCGCCACCGAGTTCGAGCTGCTGCGCTTCCTGATGCGCAACCCGCGGCGCGTGCTCAGCAAGGCACAGATCCTGGACCGGGTGTGGTCGTACGACTTCGGCGGGCAGGCCAACGTGGTCGAGCTCTACATCTCGTACCTGCGCAGGAAGATAGACGCCGGCCGGGAGCCGATGATCCATACCCGGCGTGGGGCCGGTTACCTGATCAAGCCCGCCGCGTCATGAGCGGGCGACGACGGCCGCGTGCGCAGAAGCGACGAGCAGGACAGCCGCGCACCCTGCGGACCCGGCTCGTCGTCGTGTCAGTGACGCTGATCGCCGTGGTCTGCGCGGTGATCGGGACCGTCACCACCCTCGTGCTGCGCGACCACCTGTACGGGGAGCTGAACAGCAACCTGCGCGAGGTCGCACTGCGCGCCGCCGGCGGGCCAGTGGGCGGCTTCGACGGCAAGGGCAGCCCCCTGGCCGGCAACGCCGACAAGCTCAAGCCGGAGCAGAGGAAGACCCTCGCGGAATTCGTCGCCAACGGGCCGCAGCCGCAGCGGACGCTCGCGGCCCAGGTCGAGAACGGGTCGATCACCAGCGGCAAGGTCGGCACCAAGCAGAACACCTCCGCCGGCTACACCCAGATGACCCCCGCGAGCCTCACCGAGGCCCAGCTCAAGGTGCTCGGTTCCGTCGCCCAGGACCAGAGGGCGCACACGGTCGACATCCCGGGCCTCGGCACGTACCAGGTCCAGTACGTCGTGGGCAACAACGGCACCTTCTACGTCGGCATCCCCACCTCCGACGTCGACGGCACCATCAACACCCTGATCATCGTCGAGATCAGCCTCACCCTCTCCGGCCTGATCGCCGCCTCCCTCGCCGGCACCGTGATGGTCGGCGTGGCCACCCGGCCGCTGCGCAGGGTCGCCAACACCGCCACCCGCGTCTCCGAACTCCCCCTGCACACCGGCGAGGTCAACCTCAGCGAGCGGGTCCCGGAGTCGGAGTGCGACCCGCACACCGAGGTCGGCCAGGTCGGCGCCGCGCTCAACCGCATGCTCAACCACGTGCACGGCGCCCTGCACTCCCGTCAGCAGAGCGAGATGCGGGTACGGCAGTTCGTCGCCGACGCCAGCCATGAGCTGCGGACCCCGCTCGCCTCCATCCGCGGCTACGCCGAACTCACCCGGCGCGGACGGGAGGAGGTCGGGCCCGACACCCGGCACGCCCTCGGCCGTATCGAGTCCGAGGCCGGCCGGATGACCCTCCTCGTCGAGGACTTGCTGCTGCTCGCCCGGCTGGACGCGGGCCGTCCGCTCCAGTTCGAGCACACCGACCTCATCCCGCTCGTCGTCGACACCATCAGCGACTCGCGCGCGGCCGGCATGGACCACAACTGGCGGCTGGATCTGCCCGACGAGCCGGCGCTGGTGGCCGCCGACGCGGCCCGTATCCAGCAGGTGCTGGTCAATCTGCTCGGCAACGCGCGCAAGCACACCCCGCCGGGGACGACCGTCACCGCCCGTATCCAGCGGCGCGGGCCCTGGATGTGCGTGGACGTCGAGGACAACGGGCAGGGCATTCCGCCGGATCTGCTGCCGCACGTCTTCGAGCGGTTCGCGCGCGGCGACTCCGCCCGGTCGCGGTCCACCGGGTCCACCGGTCTGGGGCTCGCCATCGTGCAGGCCGTCGCGTCCGCGCACGGCGGCGCCGTCACCGTGGACAGTGTTCCCGGCTGCACGGTGTTCACCCTGTATCTGCCCGCGCTTGCCCCGGCGGCCCCCCAGCCCGCCGCCGAAACCAACTGGCAATCGCACTCACAGGCACAGCACAGTGCCACCACATGGGTGCAACAGGGCACTTGACCAGAGTCGTTCCCATGCGAACCGACTCTTCTCCCGGCACCCTGCCGGCGCGGGAGCACCTCCCGGCCGGAGACGCCGGTACGCCTGTCCTGGACGTAGTGATCCCCGTCTACAACGAGGAGAAGGACCTCGGCCCATGCGTCGTCAGACTGCATGACCACCTCAAGCGCACCTTCCCGTACGCGTTCCGCATCACCATCGCGGACAACGCGTCCACGGACACCACTCCCCAGGTGGCGAAGCGGCTTGAGGCGGAGCTGGCCGAGGTCAAGTCGTTCCGGCTGGAGCAGAAGGGCCGCGGCCGTGCGCTGCGGACCGTCTGGTCGGCCTCGGACGCGCCGATCCTCGCGTACATGGACGTGGACCTCTCGACCGACCTGAACGCGCTGCTGCCACTGGTGGCGCCGCTCATCTCCGGCCACTCCGACCTGGCGATCGGTTCCCGGCTGGCCCGCTCGTCGCGCGTGGTGCGCGGCGCCAAGCGGGAGTTCATCAGCCGCTCGTACAACCTGATCCTGCGCGGCTCGCTGCAGGCCCGCTTCTCGGACGCGCAGTGCGGCTTCAAGGCGATCCGGCGCGATGTCGCACAGGTGCTGCTGCCGATGGTCGAGGACACCGGCTGGTTCTTCGACACCGAGATGCTGGTGATCGCCGAGCGCGCGGGCCTGCGCATCCACGAGGTGCCGGTCGACTGGGTCGACGACCCCGACTCGACGGTGCACATCGTGAAGACGGCCACCGACGACCTCAAGGGTGTGTGGCGGGTCGGCAAGGCCCTGGCCACCGGTTCGCTGCCGCTGGACCGGATCGCCCGCCCCTTCGGCGACGACCCGCGCGACCGCGACATCCAGGACGTGCCGAAGGGCCTGACCCGTCAGCTCGTCGGTTTCTGTGTGGTCGGCGCCCTGTCGACCCTGTTCTACCTGGTCCTCTACAGCCTCTTCCGGCAGTTCTCCGGCTCGCAGGTCGCCAACGCGCTCGCGCTGCTGGTGTCGGCCGTGGCCAACACGTCGGCCAACCGGCGCCTCACCTTCGGGGTGCGCGGCCGGGGCGGAGCGGTCCGGCACCAGGCACAGGGTCTGGTCGTCTTCGGTATCGGCCTCGCGCTGACCAGCGGTTCGCTCGCCGCCCTGAACGCGGCGAGCAGCGACCCCGCGCACTCCACCGAGCTGACGGTGCTGGTCGCCGCCAACCTCGCCGCGACCGTCCTGCGCTTCCTGCTCTTCCGCGCCTGGGTCTTCCCGGACCGCGACGGCAGCCGGCAGCCCTCCTCCACGGTGGCGGCCACGCACAGCCCGTCGTCGCCGACGTACACCACGGCCCCCCGGGGATACCAGCCGCAGGGCCCGCTCCCGCAGCGCCCGGCACACCAGCCCTACGCCGAGGGCGGCACCACGACCACCACCCAGTTCCGCGCCGGTGAAGCCGCGGACGGCACCTGGAGGGACGCGACCATGCAGTTGCAGCCGGTGCGCCCCCATGACACGGATCCGGGGGATGCCCGATGAGCAGCACCCACACCGACCACCCGACACAGTGGGGCCCGGCCCCCACGGCTCCCCCGCCGCCCCGGCACACGCCGGACGTCCAGGACGACCGGGACATCCCGGCTCCACCAGTGCCGCAGGCGGGCTCGGGCGAGCCCCGGCAGCCCTTCGTCCGCAGACTCTGGCGCGGCCGCCCCGAGGACCCCCGCTGGGCGCGCCCGGCCTTCCTCGGCCTGCTGGTCGCCACCGCGGCGCTCTACTTCTACAACCTGAGCGCCTCCGGCTACTCGAACTCCTTCTACTCGGCCGCCGTCCAGGCGGGCACCAAGAGCTGGAAGGCACTGTTCTTCGGTTCGCTGGACGCGGGCAACGCGATCACCGTCGACAAGCCCTCGGCGTTCCTGTGGCCGATGGAGATCGCGGCCCGGATCTTCGGCCTGAACTCCTGGACGATCCTCGGGCCCGAGGTCCTCATGGGCGTCGGCACGGTCGCGGTCGTCCACGCCTCCGTGCGCCGCCGGTTCAGTCCCGCGGCCGGTCTGATCGCGGGCGCCGTGCTTGCGCTCACCCCTGTCGCGGCGCTGATGTTCCGGTTCAACAACCCCGACGCGATGCTGGCCCTGCTGATGGCACTGGCCTGCTACTTCGTCGTCCGCGCCGTCGAGGACGGCAGGACCAGGTGGCTGGTGTGGGCGGGCGTGGCGATCGGCTTCGCCTTCCTCGCCAAGACCCTCCAGGCCTTCCTGATCCTGCCGGCGCTGGCGTTCGTGTACGCGGCCGTCGGCCCGCACAAGCTGAAGAAGCGGATCGGTCAGCTGGCCCTGGCGACCGGCGCGCTGATCGTCTCCGCCGGCTGGTGGGTCGCGATCGTCGAGCTGTGGCCGGCCTCCTCCCGCCCCTACATCGGCGGTTCGCAGAACAACAGCTTCCTGGAGCTGACCTTCGGCTACAACGGCCTCGGCCGGATCAGCGGCGACGAGACCGGCAGCGTCGGCGGCGGTGGCGGCGGTACCGGCACCGGTCAGTGGGGCGCCACCGGCTGGGACCGGATGTTCAACTCCGAGATCGGCAGCCAGATCTCCTGGCTGCTCCCGGCCGCGCTGATCCTGCTGGTCGCGGGCCTGGTGGCGACGCGCAAGCTGAAGCGGACCTCGGTGACCCGGGCCTCGTTCCTGGTCTGGGGCGGCTCGCTGCTGATCACCATGGTGGTCTTCAGCTACATGGCCGGCATCTTCCACCAGTACTACACGATCGCCCTCGCCCCCTACATCGCCGCGGTGATCGGCATGGGCGCGGGCCTGCTGTGGGAGAAGCGCGCCGAGCTGTGGGCGTCGATCACCCTCGCCGCCGCCGTGGTCTCGGCCGCGGTCTGGGGTTACGTCCTCCTCAACCGCACCTCCACCTACCTGCCCTGGCTGAAGTGGCTGGTCCTGATCGGCGGTCTGGCGGCCGCGCTCGGCCTGATCTTCGCGGGCCGGATCAGCCGCCAACTCGCCCTCGGGGCGGCTGCGGTGGGCCTGGTGGCCGCGCTGGCGGGCCCGACGGCGTACACCCTCAGCACGGTGAACTCCGCGCACACCGGCTCCATCCCGACGGCGGGCCCGGCGGGCGCGAGCATGATGGGCTTCGGCGGCGGTCCCGGCGGTCCCGGCGGGCGCGGCGGCCGAGGCGGCGCGGGCGGCGGCGGTGGCTTCGGCCAGGGCAACAACGGCACCACCCAGAACCAGCAGGGTCAGAACGGCCGGCAGGGCTTCCCTGGTGGCGGCAACGGCGGCTTGGGCGGCGGCACCGGCGGCGGTATGCCGGGCCAGAACCAGCAGGGTCAGGGCCAGAACGGGAACGGGAGCACGCAGAACGGCAACGGCTTCCCGGGCGGCGGCCGGATGGGCGACGGCGGCGGCATGGGCGGCGGTGGCGTCGGCGGCCTGCTGAAGGGTGCGACCGTCACCTCCGAGGCCAAGAAACTGCTGGAGAAGGACGCGTCCAAGTACACCTGGGTCGCGGCGGCCATCGGCGCCCAGAACGCGGCGAGCTACCAGCTGGCCACCGACGACTCGGTGATGGCGATCGGCGGCTTCAACGGCACCGACCCGTCCCCGACGCTGGCCCAGTTCAAGGAGTACGTGGCGGACGGCAAGATCCACTACTTCATCTCCTCCGGCACCGGCGGCGGCATGGGCGGCAGCAGCAGCGGCACGTCCTCGCAGATCACCTCGTGGGTCGAGAAGAACTTCAAGAAGGTGACGGTCGGTTCGTCCACCTTCTACGACCTCACGCAGAAGGCGAGCAGCTAGCAGCCGGCAGTAGCCCGAAGCAAGGCCGAAGTAAGGGGCGGTGACCACGGTCGCCGCCCCTTACTTCATATCTGCGTTGTACGCCGTATAGGAGCTCCCTTACGGTGTACAGCATGACTTCTCAGGGCCACCCCCAGCGCTGGCTGATCCTCGGTGTCATCTGCCTCGCGCAGCTCACCGTGCTGCTCGACAACACCGTTCTCAACGTGGCCATCCCCTCCCTCACCCGGGAGCTGCACGCGGCCACCGCGGACATCCAGTGGATGATCAACGCGTACTCGCTCGTCCAGTCCGGCCTGCTGCTCACCGCCGGCAGCGCGGCCGACCGCTACGGCCGCAAGAAGATGCTGATCACCGGCCTGGTCCTGTTCGGCGTGGGTTCGCTGGCCGCGGGACTGGCCGGCTCCACGGCCCAGTTGGTCGCCGCGCGGGCCGGCATGGGCGTGGGCGGCGCACTTCTGCTCACCACCACCCTCGCCGTGGCGATGCAGATCTTCACCCCCGACGAGCAGCCCAAGGCGATCGGCATCTGGGCCGCCGTCAACGCGCTCGGCTTCGCCGCAGGCCCGCTGATCGGCGGGTTCATGCTCAACCACTTCTGGTGGGGCGCGATCTTCCTGATCAACCTCCCGGTCGCGGCGCTGGCCCTGGCAGCGGTCGTGGTCCTGGTCCCCGAGTCGAAAAACCCCCAGGGCGACCGCCCCGACCTCCTCGGCGCGCTGCTCTCCACGATCGGCATGGCCGCACTGGTCTTCGCGATCATCTCCGGCCCGGATCACGGCTGGACGTCCGCGCGGGTGCTGGTCACGGCGACCGTGGCGGTCGTGGCCCTGTCCCTGTTCGCGTACTGGGAGAGCCGGATCCCGTACCCCATGCTCGACCCCCACTTCTTCAGGGACCGCCGCTTCACGGGGGCCGTGGCCGGTGCGGTGCTCATCACCTTCGGCATGGGCGGCGCGCTGTTCCTGCTCACCCAGCACCTGCAATTCGTCCTCGGCTACGGCCCCTTGGAGGCCGGTCTGCGCACGGCACCGCTCGCGCTCACGGTCGTCGCCCTCAACTTCACGGGCCTGTCGGCCAAGTGGGCGACAAGGCTGGGTACGCCGGTGGCGATAGCCCTGGGGATGCTGCTGATGTCACTCGGGCTGGTGTCCATCGCCGTACTGGATTCGAGCGGGTACGGCGGTACGCTGCTCGGTCTGCTGCTGATCGGAGCGGGGTGCGCGATCGCCAACCCGGCGATGGCGCACGCCATCATGAGCGCGATTCCGCCGGAGAAGGCCGGGGTGGGTGCCGGGATCAACGGCACCCTGGCCGAGTTCGGCAACGGGTTGGGGGTTGCGGTGCTGGGTGCGGTGCTGAGTTCCTGGGTGGCGTCGGGGAAGTCCCTGTCGGCGGGGCTGGGGGCGGGGCAGTTGGTGGGGGCGGCTGCCGTGGTGGTCGGGGGGTTCGTGGCGGCGGGGCTTCTCAGGAGGGCGGAGAGGAATGCCGCCTGAGTGTGAGGGGGTATGGGTCGTTTTGGGGGTGCGTGGGTTGTGGGCGGCTGGTCGCGCTCGCGCGGCGGTAGCCGCATGTCGGACATAGCCCCGCGCCCCCAAAGAGGCGTTGCCGCTTTAGCATCTTGAGAAGTGATCGTCGAGGAGGGGGTCGTGATGGCGCGGGCCAGTGTGTGGCTGGAGGAGAAGGTCCACAAGGGCGGCCGTACCGGGCAGCCCTCCGGGCTCGACCGCGATCGCATCACCTCGGCCACCGTCCGGCTCCTCGACTCCGACGGGCTCGACAAGTTCTCCATGCGGCGTCTCGCGGCTGAGCTCAACGTGACCGCCATGTCCGTGTACTGGTACGTCGACACCAAGGACGACCTGCTCGAACTCGCCCTCGACGCGGCCTTCGGAGAGCTGCGGCTGCCCGAGGTGACCGACGGCGACTGGCGGGAGCAACTGCGGGCCCTGGCCACGGAGTACCGCGCGCTGCTGGTCCGCCACCCCTGGCTCTCCCCGCTGGCCGGCCGTTACCTCAACGTCGGCCCCCACTCGCTGGCCTTCTCCCGAGTGGTCCAGCAGGTCGTGCGTCGCGCCGGCCTGCCCGCCCACGGGGTGACCGGCGCGATCTCGGCGGTCTTCCAGTTCGTCTACGGCTACGGCACGATCGAGGGCCACTTCGCCGAGCGGGTGGCCGCGGCCGGCATGACCCCGGACGAGTACTTCAGCACCGCGATGAACGCGGTGACCGAGGCCCCCGGCACCGCGCAGATCATCGAGGAGTCGAAGGACCTCATGGCAGCAAGGGGCGGCGACACGGTCGCGGAAATGCTGGACCGGGACTTCGCATTCGCCTTGGACCTGCTGATCGCGGGCATTGAGGCCAAGGTGACCCGACCCACCTGAGGGGCTAGGGGCAATGCCGGTGACCGGCATTGGGGCTAGGGGGCGTCCGGCGAGGCCAAACGGGCCGGGAATCCGCCGGTGGCGACCGGCCCCCACTTCTCCGGCGTCACCCGGATGATCGACTTCCCCTGCTTCAGCATCGCCGCCCGGTACTCGTCCCAGTCCGGATGCTCACCGGCGATGTTCCGGTAGTACTCGACCAGGGCCTCCACGGACTCCGGCGAGTCGATCACCTCGGCACGGCCGTCGATCTGGACCCACGGCCCGTTCCAGTCGTCGCTCAGGACGATCACGCTCACCCGCTCGTCCCGCTTGGCGTTCCGGGTCTTGGCCCGTTCGGGGTAGGTGGAGGCCACGATCCGACCGGAGTCGTCGACCCCGCAGGTCAGCGGCGACCCCTGGGGGCTGCCGTCGGCGCGGCGCGTGAGCAGGATCGCGCGGTGGCGGGGTCGTACGAAGTCCAGCAGTTCGTCGAGGGAGACGGCGGTGTTCGTCGCGATGTTCGGTGCCATGCCGCCAGCCTAGGCCGACGGGACCCGCCCCGCCTGTCCCTGCTGTGCCTACGCCTGCGGCAGTGACTCCCCCTGTACGGCCTGGATCTCCAGCTCCACCTTCAGTGTTGTACCGATGGCCGCGATGCCCGCCTGGACGACCTGGTTGTAGTTCATCGCGAAGTCCTCGCGGTGCAGCTCGGTCGTCGCACGGAACGCGGCCCGCGTGCCGCCCCAGGGGTCGGCGCCGGTGCCGAGGTAGGCGAGGTCGAGGTCGACGGGTCGTACGACACCGCGCATGGCCAGCTCGCCGTGGACCGTCCAGCGGTCGGAGCCGGCCGCCGTGAGACCCGTCGAGGTGTACGTGAGTTCGGGGTAGCGCTCGACGTCCAGGAAGTCGGCCGAACGCAGATGCGTGTCGCGCATACCGTTGCCGGTGTCGATGGAGGCGGCCCGGATGACGGCCTGGACACGGGACTTGGTGACGTCGTCGGGCGCGATCTCGATGGCCGCCGTGAAGTCCGTGAAACGGCCGCGGACGCTGGAGATGCCCAGGTGCTGGGCGACCGCGGCGACCGTGGAGTGCGCCGGGTCGACGGTCCACGGGCCGGGCGGCGGCAGCTCGGTGCCGCCCTGCCGGGCGAGCGTGACCGTGCCGACCTCGGCGCGGCCGCTGGCGGTGACGATGGCGCTGGAGGCGGCGGGCGCATAGCCCACGGCGGTGACGATGACGGTGTAGGCCCCGGGCGCGAGCGGATTCGGATCCCGTACCGTGCCCTCGTCGTCGGCCTCGGCGCGCAGCACCTGCGAGCCGGTCATGTCGGTCACCGTGACGACCGCGTGCGACACGGCCCATCCGTCCCGGGTGCGGATCCTCGCGGTCAGTCCCATCCCGAATTCTCCCTGAAAACCGATCTAGAGGCGTGAAAAGCCTTATAAATTGCGCGGATTGCGAGCGGCCCGGGGCAGCCGATGAACCATCGCTGCCCCGGGCCGGGGTGAACTACTCGCCGGGGTGGGAGAGTTCGATGTCGTGCCCGTCGACACCGGCGCCGGTGACGTTGAGGGCCGTGGCGACCGGCGGGTAGCCCGTGGCGATCACGGTGTAGTCACCGCCGTCCAGGTCGGCGAAGGCGTACGCGCCGTCCACGCCGGTGGTGGCCGTGCCGACCACGTTGCCGGCCGCGTCCACGAGGGTGACGCGGGCGTCGGCCAACGGCCCGTGCGGGGCCCGTACGACACCCTGCAGCTGGGCGCCGGCGTCCAGGTCGACCTCGATCCGGGTGACCCCGGTGGTGCCGATCTCGACCGGCAGGGCGCGGGGGCGGTACCCGGCAGCGTTCACCGCGACCGTCACCACACCCGGCACCAGCTCGCCGAAGACGAACTGGCCCTGCTCACCGGTGGCCGCGGTGGCCAGCAGGTCGCCGCGCACGTCGGTGACGATCACCATCGCGTCCTTGACCGGCAGCGCGCTGCCCGCGCCCCGTACCACGCCGCTCAGCCCGCTGGTGCCGCTGAGCAGGATGTCGTACGACAGCGGGTCCTCGCCCACCACGACGGTGGAGGCCTGCGGCTGGTAGCCGTCGGCGGAGGCGATCAGCACATACGAACCCGCGCCGGGCGCGTCCAGCCGGTAGGAGCCGTCGTAGGCCGCGACCGAGCGGCCCAGCTGGCGGCCGGAGAGCGAGATGAGGGTGACCGCGGCCTGGGGGACCGGGGCGCTCTCCGCGCCGCGGACGAAGCCGTGCACGGGGGTGCCGCCGGAGCCCGCCGACTGCTCGGGGGCGGCGATGGTCGCCACGGCGGCGAACTGCCGGGTGGCTTCCGGAGCGGCTTCCGTGGTGCTGCTCACGACCGGGGCGGCCCAGCTGGGGACCGTCTCCTCGGCGGGAGCCGGGACGGCAGCGGCGGCGGCCGGGGCGGCCTCGACGCCCTGCTCCTCGGCGGCGGCCTGGGCGAGCGCGCCCTTGGTCCTCAAGGGGACCTCCTTGATGAACAGGCTGATCAGGAACGCGAGGGCCGCGAGGCCGGCGGCGATCAGGAAGACGTCGGCGATGCCGTGCCCGTAGGCGCTCTCCATGAGGGTGCGCAGCGGGGCCGGCAGCTTGCTCAGGTCCGGGAGGCTGTCGCTGGACGAGCTGGAACCGGCCAGGGCGGCCTGGTACTTGTGCGGGAGGGCGGCGGCGCCCTCGGTCACGTAGTGCGTGATCCGGTGGGCCATCACCGCACCCAGCGCGGAGACGCCGACCGCACCACCGAGGGAACGGAAGAAGGTGACCGTGGAGCTGGCCGACCCGAGGTCGGAGGGCTCGACCTGGTTCTGCGTGCACAGCACCAGGTTCTGCATCATCATGCCGATGCCGAGACCCAGCAGCGCCATGAAGATCGCCATCTTCCAGTACGCCGTGTCGTACCGGATGGTCCCGAGCAGGCCGAGGCCGGCCGTCACGAGCACGCCACCGCTGACCAGCCAGGCCTTCCAGCGGCCGGTGCGGGTGATGAACTGCCCGGAGACGGTGGAGGAGACGAACAGACCGCCGATCATCGGGATCGTCAGCACGCCGGACATCGTCGGGGACTTGTCGCGGGCCAGCTGGAAGAACTGGCTGAAGAAGACCGTGCCGGTGAACATCGCGACACCGACGAACAGGGAGGCCAGCGAGGCCAGCGTGATGGTGCGGTTGCGGAACAGCCGCAGCGGGATGATCGGCTCCTTGGCCTTCGACTCGATGAGCACGAAGATCAGGCCGAGCACGATCGAACCGCCGATCATGGCGTACGTCTGCCAGGAGATCCAGTCGAACTTGTCACCGGCGAAGGTGACCCAGACCAGCAGTAGCGAGACGGCGGCGGCGACGAAGAACGCGCCGGACCAGTCGACCTTGACGTCCCGCTTCACGACCGGCAGGTGCAGGGTCTTCTGCAGCACGATCAGCGCGACGACGGCGAAGGGGACGCCGACGTAGAAGCACCAGCGCCAGCCCAGCCACGAGGTGTCGGTGATGACACCGCCGAGCAGCGGGCCGCCGACGGTGGCGACGGCGAAGGTCGCGCCGAGGTAGCCGGAGTAACGGCCGCGCTCACGCGGCGAGATCATCGCGGCCAGGACGATCTGGGCGAGGGCGGACAGACCGCCGACGCCGACGCCCTGGACGACACGGCAGGCGATCAGCATGCCGGCGTTCTGCGACAGACCGGCGGCCGCGGAACCCAGGACGTAGATGACCAGGGCGATCTGGACGAGCGCCTTCTTGCTGTACAGGTCGGACAGCTTGCCCCACAGCGGGGTGGTCGCGGTCATGGCCAGCAGGGACGCGGTGACGACCCAGGTGTAGGCGGACTGGCCGCCGCCCAGGTCGGTGATGATATGCGGCAGGGCGTTGGTGACGATCGTGGAGGACAGGATCGCCACGAACATACCGAGCAGCAGCCCGGATATCGCTTCCATGATCTGCCGGTGCGTCATCGGGGCCTGCTCGAGGGAGCCTCCCCCGTGCTTGGCATGGGCCCGCACACCGGCTGGTGTGGTCGTTGCCATGGGCTTCCTTTTCTAATGTCTTACGCGGGTGTACGGGTGGTCGGTTCGAGTACGGGGGTGGTGGGGGCGCGGGCGGCGGAGACGACCGTGGCCGTGGTGGCGGACCTGGGGGCCCCCGGGACCGGCATGGCCGGGGCCGTCGCGGTCAGGCGGGGATGGGCGGTCCGGCAGTCACCGAAGCTGTCCCGGAGCCGGGTCATCAGCCGGATCAGCTGGTCGACCTCCTCGTCGCTCCAGTCGCTCAGCCGCTCGGTGAGCAGCTCGGTGCTGCGCCGGGACAGGTCCCGGAGAGTGGCCTCGCCCGCGGGGGTGAGGTGCACGATGCGGGACCGCTTGTCCGCCGGGTCGGGGGCCCGCTCGATCCAGCCGCGCTCGGCGACATGCGCCACGTGCCGGCTGGTCACGGACATGTCCACGGCGAGCAGCTCGGCGAGCTTGCTCATGCGCATGGATCCGTAGCGGCCGAGCAGCGTCAGCACGGCCGCGGAACCGGCCGGGCATTCGTGCGGCAGGATCCGCGCGAGGTCCCGCTTCACAGCTCCGACGGCGCTGAGCTGACGCGCCAGCTCCTCGAACTGCGCCTGCTCCGCCATCACACCTCCCGTATTCGTTGCTTGGGGCAACCATAGATCTGCTTGGTTGCCGCAGGCAAATAAGTGGGCGGGGATGGGGACAAAAACTTGGCAAAGGCAAGTATTGCGAACGTAAGCACCCAGGTGGGATTGGCCGTCCTTCCGGGTGGCCCCCCCACTTGGGCCACACCCCCGGATTCGCTAGTGTCTCGGGGCATGGCTAACACCCAGGGCCCCCAGGGCAACTACGACCCCGCCGGCAACACCCAGATGTTCCGCGCGTTCGTCGACGAGGCCCCGCAGACCTCCCAGCAGACGGCATCCACCTCCTCTTCCGGCGGCCCCCGCATCGGCCTGATCCTCGGCATCGTCGCCGTTGTGGTCGTGGTGGCGGCGGTGGCCTGGCTCGCGCTCAAGTAGTCACCCGGCGCGACGAAGAACCCGGGGTCTCGTGCCCCGGGCCTTCGTCGTGCCCGTGTACGACTGGAAGTCGCCCGGGGCGCACTGCGTCAGCTCCAGTCGACCGCCACGACCCGGGTCTCGATATGCATGCCCAGGGGTACGCGCCAGTCGTCCACGCAGACCTTCCAGGTCTTGCTCGTACGGGAGGTGGGCGCGACCGGGACCGGCAGCGACTCCGTCGAGCTGATCGTCGCCCAGTCGATGCCCAGCAGGCCGATGATGTGCGTGCCGAGGGTGATCGTGCCGGAACGGACCGCCGTACCGCCCGAGTTGCGGAACTCGACCGTCACCTTCTCGCACCACCGCTTGTCCGTGGGCTCGCGGGTGGGGGCGCTCCAGGTCAGGGCGGCGGGTGAAGTGGCGGGTGAAGTGGCGGGCGAAGTGGTCGTGGGCTGTGCTGAGTTCGGCGCCGGTCGGTCGGATCCCCGGGATCGCGAGGGCGACGGGGATGAGACCGCGGGACCGGAAGCGGAGTCGGCCGCCGTGGGGGGCCGGCCGCGTTCCGTGGATGGCGAGCCGGCTTTCGCCGAAGGCGACCCGTGTGCCGTCCCCGCCGAGGAGCCGTCCAGCGGAACCAGCGTCACCGATCCCGTCGGTCTCGACGACATCCCCGGCATCCGCGGTGAGGCGCCTGCCGCTCCCACCGCCGTATAGCCACCGCTGCCACCCCCTCCGCACGCCGTGAGTGCCGAGGCCAGGCAGACGGCGGCCGCCGACGCTGCCGTGACGGCGGCTCGGCGGCCACTCGGTGTCCTACGGAGAAGCATCGCGCCAGTGTGGCTGACACCCCGTCAGTAAGGAACCCTCGGAGCGGGTTCAGTCCGAGATCAGGCCCTCGCGGAGCTGGGCCAGGGTGCGGGTCAGCAGGCGGGAGACATGCATCTGGGAGATGCCGACCTCGTCGCCGATCTGGGACTGGGTCATGTTCGCGAAGAAGCGGAGCATGATGATCCGACGCTCGCGGGGCGGGAGCTTGGCCAGCAGCGGCTTCAGCGACTCGCGGTACTCGACGCCCTCCAGGGCCGTGTCCTCGTAGCCCAGGCGGTCGGCCAGCGAGCCCTCGCCGCCGTCGTCCTCGGGGGCCGGGGAGTCGAGGGAGGAGGCGGTGTAGGCGTTGCCGACGGCCAGGCCGTCGACCACGTCCTCCTCGGACACGCCCAGGACCGCGGCCAGTTCGGTGACCGTCGGGGAGCGGTCCAGCTTCTGGGAGAGCTCGTCGCTGGCCTTGGTGAGGGCCAGCCGCAGCTCCTGGAGGCGGCGCGGGACGCGGACCGACCAGGAGGTGTCCCGGAAGAACCGCTTGATCTCGCCCACGACCGTCGGCATCGCGAACGTCGGGAACTCCACGCCCCGTTCGCAGTCGAAGCGGTCGATCGCCTTGATCAGGCCGATGGTGCCGACCTGGACGATGTCCTCCATCGGCTCGTTGCGGCTGCGGAAGCGGGCCGCCGCGTAGCGCACGAGGGGGAGGTTGAGTTCGATCAGGGTGTCCCGGACGTAGGCACGCTCGGGGCTGTCCTCTTCGAGTGCGGCAAGGCGCAGGAACAGGGAGCGGGACAGGGTGCGGGTGTCGAGGTTTCCCGAGGCCACCGGGAGTTCCGGGGTCGGCGGGGTCTCCAGCGCCGGGGCGCCGTCGATGCTGTCGAGCACGTCGATGGCGTCGAGCTCCTTGGGCGCTGCCTCGCTCTTCGTGAGCGTAAGCACCTTCGAGCTGCCCTGGTCTGCGGACATGCCACCCCCTTTGGGTCGCGGGACGGTCGCGGCGACGCCCCTCACGAGGAACGGCGCCTTCACCTGAATACCGGAGCCGAAGCCCCGGCAAACGCGCTTCCCGCAGAATGTCACATGTCGGCAACACGCTGTAGTGACATGTCGACATGGGAGATGTGAATCCGCCCTGGATGCAGGGGGTCTGACGCTATTTCGACCCCCAACTGTCGGGAAGGGCCCTGGTGAGCGATTCGCTCGCGACGGTGATGGCTCGATCCTGCTTGCGGTTATGGTCGCGCAAAGTCATCCGGGGCGTGTCTCGGACCGGTAACGGGTCCTGCTGCGGGGGCTGTGCCGGCGCGTGCGGCAGGCCTTGCGGCGGCGCATGCGACGGCGCATGCGAGGGCGCATGCGGCAGACCTCGCGGAGGCGTTCGCGGTGCGGCTCGCGCCCGGGTCAGGCCTCGATGCGGTTCGCCGAGCGCAGCCGCTGGAAGCTGCGGGCCAGGAGGCGGGAGACGTGCATCTGGGAGACGCCCAGTTCCGCGCTGATCTGTGACTGGGTGAGGTTGCTGTAGTAGCGCAGGAGGAGGATCCGCTGCTCGCGCTCGGGGAGTTGGACCAGCAGATGGCGGACCAGGTCGCGGTGCTCCACACCGTCCAGAGCGGGGTCCTCGTAGCCGATGCGGTCCAGCAGGCCCGGCAGGCCGTCGCCTTCCTGGGCGGCCTCCAGGGAGGTCGCGTGGTACGACCGGCCGGCCTCGATGCAGGACAGCACCTCCTCCTCGCTGATCCGCAGCCGTTCGGCGATCTCGGCGGTGGAGGGGGAACGCCCGAAGGCGGTGGTGAGGTCCTCGGTCGCGCTGTTGACCTGGACCCACAGCTCGTGCAGCCGGCGCGGGACGTGCACGGTGCGCACGTTGTCCCGGAAGTAGCGCTTGATCTCGCCGACGACGGTCGGCATCGCGAAGGTCGGGAACTGCACGCCCCGGTCCGGGTCGAAGCGGTCGATGGCGTTGATCAGCCCGATGGTGCCGACCTGGACGACGTCCTCCATCGGCTCGTTGCGGGAGCGGAAGCGGGCGGCCGCATAGCGCACGAGCGGGAGGTTCGCCTCGATGAGCGCCGAGCGCACCCGGTTGTGCTCCGGGGTGCCGGGCTTGAGCTCCTTGAGCTGGCCGAAGAGCACCTGGGTCAGCGCCCGGGTGTCGGCGCCCCGCCGCTTCTCCGGGGTCGGGGCGGGCGCCTGTGCGGGGGTCTGGGCTGGGGGCTCGGCTGGGGGCTCGGCAGAGGGGTGAGTAGGGGCGGGCGCCTCTTCCTGGGGCGGCGCGGAACTGGCCGACACGTTCAACGCCACCTCTTCATCGGTCAATCATCCGTCAAAAGCGGTCATAGCATCACAAGACATGTGCATCGTGCGCAAGCACCCCATAAAGCCGTGTTGAGGGTGAAAATCGGCAACTTTGGGCATAAGGCGCAGAAAGGCCCCCCGCCGTTCCCGGCGGAGGGCCTGTATCCAGAAGGTGCCGTACGGCTCTCCGGAAGGCGCCGCATGGCTCAGAACTCGTAGTCGGCGATCACCCACGTGGCGAACTCGCGCCACTGCGCGGCGGCCGCCTGGTGGGCCGGGTGCTCCAGGTACCGCTTCAGCGCGTCCCCGTCCTCGACGGCCGAGTTGATCGCGAAGTCGTGGGCGATGGGGCGCTCGGTGATGTTCCAGCCGCACTCCCAGAAGCGCAGGTCGTCGATCTGGTCGCCGAGCGCGGCGAAGGCCTCGGCGCCCGCGACGGCTCGTGGATCGTGGCGCTCGACGCCCTCGTTGAGTTTGAAGAGGACCAGGTGGCGGATCATGGATGCTCCCGGGGGTGGTGCGCTATTTGGCTCCGTTGGCGAGCCAGGTCATGAACGATCCGATGGCCTTGGCCGCGTCCGAAATGCCCTCGAAGCCTATCTGGACGTAATCGGCCGCTTTGGCCGGGTCTGTGATGATCACGTAGAGCGCGAAGACCACGAGCACGTACGTGGCGATCTTCTTGGCATTCACCGCCACCGCGGCCTCCCCTGTGCCTGCCTCTGCCGGCGTGTCTGCGTAGCCTGTGGACCCTGCTGCCGGCCGCGAGTGTAACCTTCACGCCCCCCTCGGGGACCAACGGCCCGCTGGTCGAGGCCCGTTGCCCGGTCGCGGGGCGCGGCCGGGGGCGCGCGAGGGAGATATGCGAGGAGGATGCGCCCCGCAGTGGACGCAGAAGCCCCGCAGTGGACGCAGAAAGGGTCCCGTCTTTCGACGGGACCCTTTTCCAGCGGTAGCGGAGGGATTTGAACCCTCGGTGACTTGCGCCACACTCGCTTTCGAGGCGAGCTCCTTCGGCCGCTCGGACACGCTACCGAGGGAGACCTTACAGCACGGGGGGCCGTGCCCTGAAATCGGTATTCGGGGGCCCGGGGCAGGCCTCAGCGGTCACGGAAGAATTCCGTGAGCAGTCGCGCGGATTCCTCGGCCAGGACGCCCTCGACGACCTCGGGGCGGTGATTCAGGCGCCGGTCGCGCACGACGTCCCAGAGCGAGCCGGCGGCGCCGGCCTTCTCGTCGCGGGCGCCGTAGACGAGCCGGTCCACACGGGACTGGACCAGGGCGCCCGCACACATGGTGCAGGGCTCCAGCGTGACCACGAGGGTGCAGCCGGTGAGCCGCCACTCGCCGAGCGCCGCGGCTGCCCGGCGCAGGGCGAGGACCTCGGCGTGCGCGGTGGGATCGCCGGTGGCCTCGCGTTCGTTGTGCCCGGTCGCGAGGACCGTCGTACCGTCCGGGCCGTCGGGGGACAGCACGACGGCGCCGACGGGGACGTCCCCGCCCCGGACGGCCTGTCCGGCCTCGTCCAGGGCGAGCCGCATCGCGGCCCGCCAGCGGTCGCGTACCGGGTCGGCGGACCCGGTTGCCTCGTGGAAGGTCAGCGGACGGTCTCCAGGACCTCGGCGGCCCCCAGAGCCTCGGCGATCTCGCTGAGCGCGTCGTCGCTGAGTGCCAGCAGCTCCTTCGCGCTCACGCCCAGGTCGTCGAGGATCCTGTTGTCGCCGACCGGGCCGGACGGCATGGCGGACATGTCCGTGTCCGTGTCCGTGTCCTCGTCGTCCTCGGCCTCCGGCTCACCGTCCTCGGTGCCGTCGAGGTCGAGGGCGTCCAGGTCGTCGTCTGCGTCCTTGGGCTCCCTTCCGAGCAGTTCGTCCGTGAGCAGGAGCTCGCCGTACGAGCTGCGGGCGGCGGCGGCGGCGTTGGAGACGAAGACCCGGGGGTCCTCCTCGCCGTCGACGCGCACGACGCCGAACCAAGCGTCTTCCTGCTCGATGAAGACGAGCACCGTGTCGTCGACGTCGGACGCCGATTCCCGGGCCAGGTCGGCCAGGTCCGACAGGGTCTCCACATCGTCGAGCTCTGTGTCGCTCGCTTCCCACCCGTCTTCGGTGCGCGCGAGCAGTGCGGCGAAGTACACCGTGACTCTCCCACTGGTCTTAGGCGTGCCGGTTGGGGGTCCCCCCGGCGGAGGTTTTGGGCGGGAGAGCTGTGCTCCGAGTCCCACCCACTCGGAATCGTGGCAGAAACAAGGCGTCCAGGGGACGTCTTCGGCTCCCTGTGTCTGGCAGTTTTGATCGCACGTATGCAAAGAAGCGTCCAGGTGCCCGCGTACGGAATCACCAGCGCACTCGTTGCCGCCACCTGCGGATCGTACGCGGGTTTTCTCGCGGTCCACGCACGGCCTTCCCCATGACGGACCGCAACGCGCCACAAGCAGTGGATCTTTGTCGAAGGATCGGCTTTACGACTCTTGGCGTTCTTACGGTTTTACCGACTCCTACCAGCGGAACGTCCGCATACGCATGGCGTGCCGCAGTCGGGCCGTCTTGACGCGGCGGGGCTGGACCCGGTCGCGCAGCGCCCTGGCCTCGGCGAGGTCGCGCAGGAACCGGGCCCGGCGGCGGCGCCGCTCGGCCTCCGTCTCGCCCTCGGGCGCGCCGTAGGCGCGGTCGGGCTGTTCAGGTAGCTCAGGCAGGTCAGGCAGATCAGACACGGTTACACCACCCCAAGTCCGGTCACTCCCACTTTCCCCCGGACGGGGGGTTTGATGCCAGCGCGGGCCAGCGCGAGGTGTACGCGGACGCGGTTACTGTTATGGGCATGCGTCTCCACGTCGTCGACCACCCCCTGGTCGCCCACAAGCTCACCACCCTGCGCGACCAGCGCACCGACTCCGCGACGTTCCGTCGGCTCGCCGACGAACTGGTCACTCTGCTCGCCTACGAGGCGACGAGGGACGTACGGACCGAGGCCGTCGACGTCCGGACCCCGGTCTCGCCCACGACCGGCGTCAAGCTCGCCCGTCCCCGCCCGCTGGTCGTGCCGATCCTGCGGGCCGGACTCGGCATGCTGGACGGCATGGTCCGGCTGCTGCCGACCGCCGAGGTGGGCTTCCTGGGCATGATCCGCAACGAGGAGACGCTCCAGGCGTCCACGTACGCCTCACGGATGCCGGAGGACCTCTCCGGGCGTCAGGTGTACGTCCTGGACCCGATGCTGGCCACGGGCGGCACGCTGGTCGCGGCGATCCGTGAACTCATCAAGAGGGGCGCGGACGATGTGACGGCGGTGGTCCTGCTGGCCGCGCCGGAGGGCGTCGAACTCATGGAACGGGAACTGGCGGGAACGCCGGTCACCGTCGTGACGGCGGCGGTCGACGACCACCTCAACGAGCACGGCTACATCGTGCCGGGGCTGGGCGACGCGGGCGACCGCCTGTACGGGGCGGCGGAGTAGGGACCGTTCGTCTAGGCGCCGTAGGGGTGCGGGTGGGTCCGTCGGGCTGGTCGGCCCACGCGGCGGAGCCGCAGATGGACACGGCCGCGCGTCGCGTTGGGTTGGCTGTCCCCGGATGGTGTTCCGTCCGCTGGCTGCTCTGACCTCCGCAGTGGCGATCGGCCGGGTCGGCGGTGTTCGGCGGTGCCGGATCGTGCTGCGGGATCGTCGTGACTGGTCCCGCCCACGCCGTGGAGCCGCAGATGGACACGGCCGCGCGTCGCGGCTGTCCTGGGCGGCGTTCGGCCGCCACGGCGGCTTTGGGCTCTCAGCAGCTCTTCTTCGAAGTCGATGCCGTCGGCTTGGGGTTCGAGAGGGCTGTGATGGCCTGCGCGGCGGTTGCCTGGGGCGTCAGGGTCTTGAACGTGTCGCCCAGGATCAGGTCCACGGCGGCGCCCTTGCGGCCCGCCTCCGTGCGCTGGTCCGGTGCCGTGAGCTGCGTGGCCAGTACCGGCAGGGACGTGTGCAGGGCCGAGGCCGGGCCGAGCAGTATCGCCGTGCCCTTGACCTTCGCGTCGAACTTCGCCGGCGCGTTGCCGACGTCGCCGATCCTGAAGCCTCGCTTCTTGAGTTCGTCCGCGGTGTCCTTGGCCAGGCCCGTGCGGGTCGTGGCGTTGTAGACGTTCACCGTGATCTGGGCCGGCTTCGGCAGCGCCGCCGTCGACGTACCGGACGCCGGACCCGGGCTCGCGGCGGCCTGCTTGACGCACGCCGTGGCACCGGCCGCCGCTGCCTTCTTGTCGCCGCCCGTGAAGACGTCGATGAGCTGCAGGGTGCCCCAGCCGGCCAGGCCGAGTGCGGTGACGGAGGCGACCACGGAGAGGACGAGCCGGGCACGCCGCCGGCGCGGGCGCATGCGAGGGTATTTGTCCCCTGTGATCCGGTACTGGCCGCCCATGCCGGGGGGAGTCAGCATGCTCATGAGCGCAGCGTAGTGCGCCGCGGGTGCGTTGACTAATAGATGATCATCCGACGTCGCACGGTCCGACCCGAAAGGGGCAACCGGCGCGGAACGGCGGGTGGCGAGCGGGTGTCGGCCGACTCGGTCGTGTCGGCCGAGCCGGTCGCGTCAGCCGAGTTCGAGCACGCGCGCGTGCAGCACCTGGCGCTGCTGCAGGGCGGCGCGGACCGCGCGGTGCAGCCCGTCCTCCAGGTACAGGTCGCCCTGCCACTTCACGACATGCGCGAAGAGGTCGCCGTAGAACGTCGAGTCCTCGGCGAGGAGGGTCTCCAGGTCGAGCTGCCCCTTGGTCGTCACGAGCTGATCGAGGCGGACCGGGCGCGGTGCGACGTCCGCCCACTGCCGGGTGCTCTCCCGGCCGTGGTCGGGGTACGGCCGGCCGTTTCCGATGCGCTTGAAGATCACACGGAAAGCCTACCGGTCCAGACGTTCCGGGCGCAGCCATGGAGACCGAGTGCGACGCTGGAAAAGACACCGTAAAGGTCATCAAAAGGGCAAAACGGAACAGGGGTCCGATGATGAGTGCCGGTGAAGCCGCCGCAACCGGTGACCCGCCCCCGGCCGTCGCCGCGATCGCCTCCGGGTACGCCTTCACCGGTCAGGCCCTGGACCTCGGCGCCCTCCTCTGGGACGGGCGGTGCCACCCCGACGCGCCGATCCGCATCCCGCTCCCCATGCTCAACCGGCACGGCCTGGTCGCCGGCGCCACCGGCACCGGCAAGACCAAGACGCTCCAGCTGATAGCCGAGCAGCTCTCGGCGCAGGGCGTCCCGGTGTTCCTGGCGGACGTCAAGGGCGACCTGTCCGGCATCGCCCGCCCGGGGCGGATGGACGAGAGGGTCCAGGGCCGGACGGGTGACGCCGGGCAGGACTGGACCGCGACCGGTTTCCCCACCGAGTTCCTCGCGCTCGGCGGCCTCGGCCACGGCATCCCGCTCCGCGCCACGATCACCAGCTTCGGCCCGGTCCTGCCGTCCAAGGTGCTCCAGCTCAACCAGACCCTGGAACAGTCCTTCGGTTCAGGTCCCTCGCCCGTTCGGTGGGCACCCAGCTCGGCAGGGAGATCACCCGGTCGCTGTTCGGTGCGGCGCGCAGACGCAGGTAAGCCGTGTGAGACCGGTGAGCTGGTGAGCCGGGCGGCCCGCACGGGCCGCCCGGCTCCGCCTGAGGGATCAACCGCGTTTCTGCTCCTGGGGCCGCGGCCTCGGCGGCTCCGCCACCTTCGCCTCCGCCATCGGCTTCGGCGCGCTGCGGACGGCCTCCGCGCGCAGCAGGGCGCGCAGGACCGCGTACGGGTCTGAGGACATGACTGTGTTCCTTGTTCCTTGCGTAGTGCTGACTGACCTCGGGGAGTGCGGGACCGGTCGGTCGGATCAGCAGCGCAGGACCACGGTGCGCAGCAGGGGCGTGGCGTACGGCGGACGCGGTGCCGTCGGGTACGGGCGGTGGCGGTCCGCCGGGTCGGCGGGCGCCGCGTCGGGGAGCGGCGCGGGGCGCTGGGGTACGTCGGCATGGTGGACGGCGCGGGCGGGGAGCCGTAGCGGAGTGTCGAGGACGTCGTACCCGGCCGTCTCGGCGGAGGCGGCCGGCGGTGTCGCCGTGAGGGCCTCGGCCGCCGTCGGAGCGCCGGTCAGCAGCAGGGCGAGCAGCAGTACGAGCGCCCGCAACCAGGCGTGTCCTGGCTGCGGGCGACCGAAGGGGGTACCGCTGCTCATGGCGGTCATCTCCCCACGCGACGGACGGTGTTCATCGCGCCGGGCGCGAGATCCGCTCGCTCGGCGTACCGGTGAGGCGCGGGGTTGACGTTGTTCACACGACCTGCGGGATGTGCTTGGCCCGGCTGTGGATGCCGAACGAGGAGATGATCTCGACGATGCCTACGACGACCAGCCAGATACCGGCGACCAGGGTCAGTACGGCGACCGACTGGAACGGCGAGACGATCAGCACGATGCCGGCGACGAAGGTGACGATCCCGAGGAAGACCATCCAGCCGCGGGCGGGCGTCCCGGGGTCGTGCAGGGCGGCGATGGTCTGGGTGATCCCGCGGATCAGCCAGCCGATCCCGATCCACAGGGCGAGCAGCAGGATCGACTCCAGCGGGCCGCGGAAGCAGAACAGACCCAGCAGGATCGACAGCGCGCCGCTGATGAATGCCAGCACGCGCAGCGAGGTCGTCTTGTGCGTGCCGAAGGCGGCGGCCAGCTGGAAGATGCCGCTGATCACCAGGTAGATACCGAAGAGCACACCGGCGGCGAGCAACGAGGCGCCCGGCCAGACGAGGACCAGGACGCCGAGGATCAGGGAGGCGATCCCGGTGACCAGTACGGTCTGCCAGGCGACCCTTGAAAGGGCGTGCAGGGGGCCCTCGAAGGGCGGTTCGGGCGCATGCCGGAAGGCGGAGGCGGAAGCCGAGGTGGAGGCCGAGGCGGAGTGAGCCGCGCGGTCGTCGTCGGCGGGGCCGGTGCTGGGAGGCTCGGTCATGCCTCCAGCTGAAACCGGCGGGGGCGGTCCTGCCAGCAGGGAGGCGCCGATCGGGTGGATGGGGAGGGGCGCCCCGGCCGGCTACTTCCCTCGGCTACTTCTCTCCGGCCTTCGCCGCCTTCGCGGCCGCCTTCATCTCCTGCTTGTGAGCCCGGACCTTCGCCAGCGACTCCGGCCCCGTGATGTCGGCCACGGACCGGAACGACTCCGCCTCCCCGTACGGCCCCGCGGCCTCCCGCCACCCCTTCGGCCGTACCCCCAGCTGCTTGCCCAGCAGCGCCAGAAAGATCTGCGCCTTCTGTTTCCCGAACCCGGGCAGTTCCTGGAGCCGCTTCAGCAGTTCCGCCCCGCTGTCGACGTCGCGCCAGATGCCCTCGGGGTCACCGTCGTAGTGCTCGACGAGGTACTGGCACAGCTGCTGGATCCGCTTGGCCATGGAGCCGGGGTAGCGGTGCACCGCGGGCTTCTCGGAGAGCAGCGCGGCGAACGCCTCCGGGTCCTGGGCGGCGATCTCGTGCGCGTCCAGGTCGTCCGTGCCCATGCGCTGGGCGATGGTCGCCGGCCCCTTGAAGGCCCACTCCATCGGAACCTGCTGGTCCAGGAGCATGCCGATGAGCGCGGCGAGCCTGCTGCGGCTGAGGAGTTCGTCGGCCGCGGGGTCCTGGGCGAGATGCAGAGTCGTGGTGTTGGTGTTGGTGCTGGCGTTGGCTTTGGCGTGCGCGTCCATGGCTCGATGATCCCGCGCCCGCACCCGCCCCGCGCGCCCGCGGTGACCGGGCCTGCGCCGCCTGGCCTTGGGCAGGGGACACGGGGTGACCATCAGGATGTATGGAGACGCCTGGGGTATCCCGCACCAGATATGGCGAGACGTTGCTTCGCGCTCCTCCAGACGTACCAGCCGGAGGCCTACCGCGTGCTCCGGCTTCGCGGAGTTCGCCGTGCACACCCTCGACCGGCCCGACAGGGCTTCGCACCCGGCCCCGCGGTCGTACTCCCGAAGTCGACCTCCCCGAACTCGGCCTCCCCGACGTCCGCCTCCCCGAAAAGCGCGCCCAACTGGCATTTCGCACCCGGGCGGTAGCCTTCCCGGATGCTGACCCCCGATGACCTGATCGCCCACTACGACCTGGAGCCGATCCCCCGCGAGGGCGGCCTGTTCCGGCAGACATGGGCGGGTCCCGAACGACCCGACGGCCGCCCCGAGGGCACCGCGATCGTCGCTCTCCTCACCGCCGACGACTTCTCGGCCCTGCACCGCCTGCCCACCGACGAGATCTGGCACCACTACCTCGGCGACCCCCTGAACCTCCTGCTCCTCGCCCCCGACGGCACCGCCCGCACGCCCGTCCTCGGACCGGACCTCCTAGGGGGCCAGCAGATCCAGCTCACCGTCCCGGCGGGCACCTGGATGGGCGCCCGGGTGGCGCCTCCCGGCGCCTGGACCCTCTTCGGCTGCACCATGGCCCCCGGATTCACCTTCGAGGGCTACGAACACGGCAACGCGGCCCACCTCACGGCGCGTTACCCGTCCGAAGCCGCCCGCATCACGGAACTCTGCCGTCCATGACCCACCTGCTGGACGGACAGATCGCCCTGGTCACGGGCAAACGAGCGGCGGTATCGGCCGGGCCGTCGCGCTACGCCTCGCGGAGGAGGGCGCGGCGGTGGCTCTGCACTGCCGTACGGCCGTCGCGGCGGCGCAGGAGGTCGCCTCGGCCATCGGTGACCGAGCGGTCGTCGTACAGGGCGACCTGACCGACGAGGCGGCCTGCCACCGGATCGTCCGGGAGGCCGCGGAGTGGGGCGGCGGCCGGCTGACCGCGCTCGTCAACAACGCGGCAGTACAACCCGTACAGCCCCTGCTCGGCATGACCGCGGCCGACTGGCGTGCGGTCGTCGACACCGACCTCGGCAGCGTCTTCGCCTGCACCCAGGCCGCCGCCGAGATCATGCGCGACCAGCCCGACGGCGGCACGATCACCCACATCGCCTCCATCGAGGCGACCCACCCGGCCCCCGGCCACGCCCACTACAGCACGGCGAAGGCGGCAGTGGTCATGCACGCGAGAGCGGCGGCCCTTGAGTACGGCCGCTTCGGCATCCGCGTCAACACGGTCTCCCCCGGCCTGATCGACCGGGAGGGCCTGGCGGACACCTGGCCGGACGGGGTGCGCAGATGGCAGGAGGCGGTACCGACGGGCCGCCTGGGCCACCCGGAGGACGTGGCGAACGCGGTGGTCTTCCTGGCCTCCTCGCTGGCCTCGTGGATCACCGGCCACGACCTGGTGGTGGACGGCGGGGCGTCCGCCCGGCCGACGTGGTGACTTCCCAACGCCAAGCCCCCACGTACCCCAGACCCGATGAGCGCTACACGCCCCCCATCCGTATGACCTATACCTATGAACGCGTGCTTCCGAACTCAGGACGGTGACGTGAGCGAAGAACACGACCGGCGGTGCACAACAACCCGCTGCAAAGCGGCTCTCCGCTCGCTCGCCCTGCTCGGCACCCTCCTCACCGCCCTCCTCCTCGCGTCGGCCGCCCCCGCCTCCGCGCACGCGACACTGCGCGGCAGCGACCCCGCCGACGGCGCCGTACTGAAGTCGTCGCCGCCGTCCGTCACCCTGACCTTCAGCGAGTCCGTCGGCCTGCTCGACGACTCGTTCCGGGTGTACGACCCCACCAACCACCGGGTGACCACCGGCGACCCCGAACACGGCGCCGCCGGCTCGGACACCGCCCGGATCACCTTCCCGAAGAAGCTCGGCACCGGCACGTTCACCGTGGCGTGGCGGGTCGTGTCGGCGGACAGCCACCCCGTCTCCGGTGCCCTCACCTTCTCCGTGGGCAAACCGTCGGCGACCACGGCGGCGGTTCCCACCGGCCCGGCCGAGAACCCGGCCACCGCCAGCCTCTACAACATCGGCCGCTACGTCGCCTACCTCGCCGTGGCACTGCTGATGGGCAGCGTCGCCTTCATAGCCCTGTGCCGCCCCCCGGACCCGTCCCCCCTCCGCAGACCGATCCGGGTGGCCTGGTGGACCCTCCTGGCCGCCACCCTCTTCCTCCTCGTCCTCCGCTCCCCCTACGAGGAGGGCACCTCCCCGACGACGGCCCTCGACCTCTCCGCGCTCGCCAGATCCGCGACGGGCCGCCCCGGCCTGGCCCTGCTGGCCAGGATCGTCCTCCTGGCGATCACGGCAGGCCTCTACTCCTTCGTCCTCCGCGAGCGCGAGAAGGGACGCGGGCCGTCCCGCCCACTCCTCACCACGGCCGCCGGCCTCTCCGTAGCCCTGGCGCTGACCTGGGCGACGGCGGAACACGCCTCGGCCGGCCTCCAGGTACCCCTCGCGATGACGTCCTCGGTGCTGCACCTCCTGGCGATGTCGCTCTGGCTGGGCGGCCTCACCGCACTCCTCACCACCCTCTACCGGACCGCCGCCACCCCCCTCCCCGCCGCCGTCGTCACCCGCTTCTCCCGGATGGCCTTCGCCTCGGTGACGGTCCTCGTGGTCACCGGCGTGTACCAGTCCTGGCGCGGCCTGGGCTCCTGGCAGGCGCTCACCGAGACGACGTACGGCCGTCTCCTGCTCGTCAAACTCATCGCCGTGACTCTGCTGCTGGCGGCGGCCTCCCAGTCCCGCCGCTGGACGGCGAGGCTGGCGAGCACCCCGGCCGAGGCCGCGGCGACGGCCCGTGACCGCGTCCCGCAGACGGTCGGCGCGCCGCCTCCGGAGACCCCACCTACGTCGGAGGAGCCGACCCCCACGCCCAACCACCACCAGGCGCTGCGCCGCTCGGTCCTCGCCGAAGTCGCCGTCGGCGTCGCCGTCCTGGTCGTCACCACGATCCTGACCGGCACGCTGCCCGGCCGCGCGGCCGCCGAGGCGGCCGAGTCGGGGACGGAAACGGCCTCGGCCGGCGGTCTCCCGGCGACCTCCGTCTCGACGGTCCCGTTCGACGTGGGCACCCCGAACGGCCACGGCAAGGTACAGATCACCCTGGACCCCGGCCGGGTCGGCGCCAACTCCGTGCAGGCGGTCGTCCTCGGCCCCGACGGCGGCATCTCCGCCGTCCCCGAACTCCGCCTCTCCTTCACCCTCACCGCCCAGAAGATCGGCCCCCTCCCCGCCGACCTCACCGACCAGGGCGGCTATTGGGCGACCAACTCCGTCAACCTCCCGATCGCGGGCGAGTGGACGATGAAGCTGACGGTACGGGTGTCGGACCTGGACCAGGTGACGGTGGCGAGGAAGATACGGATCGCCGGGTGACGGGGCGGACACGTCGACCGGCTTCCCCCGACCGGTGGGGGTGGCTGGGGGAGGAGCGCGACATCGTGCCCGGTGAGGTATTGGCGGAGCACCGACTTCATTCGGGCGTGACGCCCATGACGCTGTGGATGCGGGAGAGCGTGAAGACGCGCTCGGCCTCGCGAAGGTGGCACCAGGCTTCGAGGTAGGGCGGGTCGAGCACGAGGCGGCTGAGGGTGCGCAGGGTCCGGCTGCCCGAGGCGGCGACGTACTCCACGGTGATCGACCAGCCCGCGTCGACGGCATGGGCGAGTTGGCGGACGTCGCTGTACGGCAGACGTTTCGCCCATCCTGCGACGATCTCCTCGGTGTCCGTGGTGAAGGGCTCTCCTCCGTCCAACGGCGCCGGTTCGGATGGGGATGCGGGCGGGGCGGCCAGCAGTCGGGTCGCCAAGGCGTTCAGGTCGGCGGTGGGCACCTCTGTCGCCGTCGCGGCAGCGATCCGGCTGCTGTCCCTCGCGCGGGTGCCGCGCGGAGCCGGCACCTTGGCGGCGGCCCGCCGGGGCGGGGCCTTCTCGACGCGTACCGTGCCCTCGGCCGTCTCGGCGACAGGGGAGTATCCCTCGGCCCGGAGCGCGGCGAGGGTCGTGTCGAGCGGGCTGCGACTGATCAGCACTGTCGGTGCCAGCTGTCGCAGTCCGAGCCTGGCGAGCCTGCGGTGGGCGGCGAGTTCGGCCAGGAGGGCGGGCTCGTCGCCGTGGAGGACGCAGGCGGCGGGGGCGATGCGCACGCGCCCGTGGCCGCGTGCGGTGTCGGTGATCAGGTACGCCAGAGGCTGCGGCAGCGCCCCGGCGGCGACAGCGGCCAGGTCGGCGGTGATGTCGGCAGGGGTACGGCCGACGTCCAGGGCCCGGCGGATGCTGCCGGCGTTGAAGCGCCACACGGATGCCGTGCCGCTGGTCTCCCGGTCGGCGACGGAGTCCAGGAGTGCGGCCAGCCGCGCGGACGGTGTGCCGGTGACGACGGCGGTGAGGTCGGCGCCGATCCGGGCCGTCGCGGTGGCTGACGGCAGCAGCCGCCGGCACTCGATGCCCAGCCCCTCCGTGTCGCCGGTCCGCAGATGGATGCCCAAGGCGGACAGGGCGCCGCGAGCGAGTACGCCGAGGATCTCGGCCTCACGGATCAGGGTGGCGAACGGTGTTCCGTCCGGGGACGACGAGTGGGCGAGCGGGCTGTGCCAGGCGACCAAGGGTCCCAGATCCAAGGTGGCCGTCGTACCGTGCCCTGCCGGAAGCTGTCCGGCTGCCGCCAACAGCCCGTGGCGGGCCTGCACGCAGCCATTGCAGGGCGGTGCTCCCGCGAGAGCGGGAAGCGCCTTGCCGTCCTCGTCACGTGCCTGGGCCGGGGTGAGCGGCAGGTTCCGCCATGCCTGAAGCAGTGTGGCGAACTGCTCCGGGGGTTCCTGCTCCGCCCAGGCGTCGTACGCCTCGGTGGGCGCCACACGATCGCCGTCCCGGCCCAGGAGCCCGGCGGCGTACGCGGTCTCCAGGGTGAGGCGTACGACGGTGTCGTCGGCCTGGGCGGCCTTGCCGAGCCGGGCCAGTTCACGTGCGCCGATCCCGCCGGACTTCAGCCGGGCCGGCGCGGTTCCCGAGCAGGCCGACAGGACCGTAACGGCATGGGCTGCGAACGCCGTGGCCGCGGCCGAAGCCTCGCGGTCCACCTCCTTCGGGGTGACAGGCGTCAGCCGGGGGAAAGGCGGTGCGGGCTCGAACGGGGCGTGCCAGCCGGGTCCGCGCAGTGCGCGCGCCACCTCGGCAGGCATGCGGGCCGGGCCATAGCGGTGACGGTCCTGGACCAGTAGCCCTCGGTCCAGTGCCCATCGCTCGCCCGGTTCGAGTCCGGGACCGGAACCGCTGAGCACGATGAACTGCGGCGGCCCCGGCACACCCTCCGCTCGGCCTTCGAGCAGCTTCCGGGTCGCCGCGGGAGCCTTCGCGACCACCGCGACAACCTGTTCCGGGTCGCTGTGGTGCTCCACCAGCGCGGCCAGTCGCCGCGCCTTGGCGCCCGGCGGCGCGACGCCCAGGGCCGCCAGCATGCCACGCAGCTCGTCGGAGGTCGTGCCCGCGAGCAGTTCCTCCAGCGGAGCATCCAGCCCCAGGGGTGCGTCCCATGCTTGCCGCAACGGTCCGGCCAAGAGGAGCTTCCCCGCGCCGTCCGGCCAGACCAGAGCATGATCGGCCAGTACCTTCAGCGCGGCGTCAAGTTCGTGCGAGGTTTCGTCGTCCACCGCCCCCAGCAGCTTCGCCAGGGCATCGTGCGACGCAGGTGCACCCAGCGCCGCCAGCGCCTCGGCCACCTGCAGGTGCGGCAGCGCGAGCCGCGGCAGGACCAGTGCGACCGACCCCGGGCGCTGAAGACGGTCCGCCAGTTCGCCCACCGAGCGGGGCTCTGGAGGGGACACGGCGTCCTGCCGTGTCCCGAGCACGCGTGCCAGACGATAGGCGTCGAGACTGCCTAGCCAAGTCGCCAGCGCAGATCGGGACTTCATGCGGGGTGCACCTCGTCGGACCAGGGGGCGTTGCAGCGGCCCCGGAGCCCCGGCGCCGGTTTCAAGGATGGCGTATCCCCGTGATCCCCGGATGCCGCATGGGGGCAGGGTCCCCCTGGCGGGCATTGGCGGCCCGTAGGCCGCCTCGTGCGGCGCTGGAGGGCTGCGCGGCGGTCGTTGGTCAGCACAGCCTCGCCCTGCGCGTATCGGCTGTCTGGCCAACGAAAAGAGCTGCTGTGTCGGGCGTCGCGAGCCTCAAAGGTCTTCGACCTGTGATCATGGGGCGTTCATTAGGAGTGATCGACGAGGAGCTCCAGGTCGCGGGCGCCGATGTGCCGCCGCCGCCGTGGGCGCTCACGGCAACGCGCTGTAGGTGATGTGGTGAACTGGTTGACGT
Organism: Streptomyces sp. NPDC111744; assembly: GCF_055634995.1. Taxonomy (NCBI): domain Bacteria; kingdom Bacillati; phylum Actinomycetota; class Actinomycetes; order Kitasatosporales; family Streptomycetaceae; genus Streptomyces; species Streptomyces sp. NPDC111744. The sequence continues at coordinate 78,870 of NZ_JBVKCG010000004.1, read as the reverse complement.
CGCTGCCGGCGGTGGTGCTGGTTGTGGCCGGTCTCCTACTTGCCCTACTGGTCGCCGCCCTGGCGCGGGTCGGCGTCCGGGTGCTCGTACCGGTCGCGGAACGGGACCGGGTGCCGCAGATCGCCACGCCACTGATGCCGACACTCGGCGCCGCCTTCGCGATCTTTGCGGCACTCACACTGGCCAGCGAGGCCGGCTACCTGCGTGCAGCCGAAGGACTGGTGAGCGACGAGGCGGCCGCGGCCTCCCGCCTGGCATGGGCGGCGACAAGTCCGCGAGTGCAGTCGGATCCGATCCATGCGGCACTGCTCGACTACTTGCAGACCACACGTGCCAGGGAGTGGGAGGGTGCAGCAGCGGCGTCCGGTGACGACCCGGCCACCGCTCGCGCGATCGCGCGGCTGGAGCGGAGTGTGCGCGCCGAGGCGGCCCGGCCCGAGGTGGGTACTGCGACAGGCGCGGAGTTGGTGGTTTCCGTGGACGGTGTCACCAGTAGTCGTCGCTCCCGCGTTGCGGCCGCCTCGCGCGACGTTCCCGCGCTCTACGTCGTCACGCTTGTGGTCAGTGGACTGGCCTTGATCGTGAACTCCGGCGCGCTGGTCTTCCGCAGCAGCCTGCGAACGTCCCTGCTCATCGTAGGTGTTGCGAGTGTGGTCGGGCTGAGCCTGGCGTTGCTCTTCGCACTCAGCGCGCCCTGGAGCGGACCGTTCATCGTCAGTGGGCACCCACTCGACGCCGTCGTCGGGAACCTGAAGTCCGGCTTCTTCGACGGCGGGTCGTAGGCGGCGGGCGCGATCAGCGGCCGACAACTGACGCCCGGCGGCCGTGACCTGCGGTCGCCCAGACGATCAGCCCATCCTCCTGTGGGACAGATCTGAGCGACCTGGAACTCGGCGGAAAGCTCTTCACACCCGTCCCGAATACGCCCGGCCCATCCGGGAGCGGTGGCTCGTCGGGCCGCCGGACAGCCTGGGTACCCGGGCGGGCCTCGACACCCGGCGCCGGGCCTGGCCCGATCTCGTGCGCGAGTGGGCCTGTCGGCGCTTCGGCGGTCGTCACTTCACCCTGGCGTGAGGCGTCACTGATCATGCGGCGCACCTCAACGGAGTGTGGCCACAGCTCCGTGCCGTCCAGAAGGCAGAAGGTCGACGGCGAGGTGGAAGCACCCCTCGGCGCTCAGCGCGAACAGTGCCATCAGCAGTGAGTTGAGGGTCTTGCCGTTGGCGAGAAAGTTCCCACCGAAGGCAGCGGCACCGATGACCAGGAGCGCCCCGAGCACGGTCCAGAATGCGACCGCGCGCTGACGGAGCAGCACGGCGCGCGCTGCCGCGACGATCGACAGCAGGACGAGCGTGAGGCCGAGCGCGGTGTGCACGGCGAGGGCCACGGTGCCGTGCCCGACCGCCCAGGTGAAGCTCTCGTAGGCCCTGATGCGATGGGCCCCCGACCGAGAGCGCCGATGGTGAGCCGGATAGAGGCCGTAGAGATTGATGACCAAGCCGACCCCCGCCTGCACAAGCACCAGGAAGCCGGTGGCGAGCAGGAGACGGCGGACGGCACTCGGGGCGGCCATGAGAAGACCATACACAGAGTAATTATCGAATGCAGAAAGTGACCACACTGGTGGGATGCGGTGCCTGCCGGGACGCCGGCCTGGACGTTCGCCGTGCGGAAGTTCGGATCACCCTCATCGGCACAGCGGGGCCCAAGTGCCCCACCTCGCGGTGGGGCCCTTCGACACCGTGCCCGGTGAGGCACTGGCGGAGGATACGAGATTCGAACTCGTGAGGGGTTGCCCCCAACACGCTTTCCAACTGCGCGCGCGGCCGTCCGGGGGCGTTCGCAGGGGTTCGCGGGGCTCCGGCCGCGCCTTCGCATCGTCGCTCCCTGGCCGCCCCGCCGGGGCTTCGTCGGGTTGTCTGATCGTAATCCCGTCAGGGCGGACGGGGACTTCGTTGATCGGCTAGCGTCTACCGCACAAGCGGCCGGCAAGATCCACCGCGGCCACCGGGGGTGAGGCGGCAGTGCGGCCGGCCAGGGCGGGGCGCCGCGCGGCGGCAGATCATCACATCAACGAGGGGGAGACGTGAGGGCATTGACCCGGACGTCGACTGAACCACTGCACGGAGGTCGCCGCCGCAGAGGTGGCGCGGGCCTCGCGGTCGGTGCGGCCGGCACGATTCTGGCGGTCGCGGGTACTGCCATCCCGCTCGCCGTGGACGCGCCGCCCGCGTGGGCCGTCCAGGTGGCGGCCGCGGCGGACTCGTCCCAGGACGTCGTGATCCCGCCCGCCGACCGGGCCACACCCCGTGTGGATACCCCACTGGCGGTGGGCAGCACCGGTTTCCTGCACCAGCAGGAGGGCCGGGACGGCTACACCTGGACCGACTTCGCGAGCGGCACCTCGACGCAGGTGCCCGGCCTGCAGACCCTGCCGGCCAACGCGCTCGTACGCCCCGTCGGTGCCGACGGAGACCTGCTCGCCGTCTCACCGAGCCCGGCCCGGGGCACCGCCTGGTACACCCTGCTCGATCCGCACACCGGTGAGCGCCGGGAGGCGCAGCTCCCAGCCGGCTACACGTTCCGGGGGACCGTCGCGGGCAAGGTGCTGGCCCTGGAGTCCGCGACCAGCACCACCAGCTCCGCCGGTGTGCTCCTCGACACCGGCACCGATCCCGCGCAACCGCTGCACATCACCGGCCTGCCCGCGGGTGCTCAGCTGAGCAGCCTCTCCCTGCAGCAGGGCGCCACGGATGACCGCGGCGCAGTCATCTCCTTCCGGCAGGACGGCGCGTACCGCTACGGCCTGCTGGACCCCGGGACCGCCGAGATCACCCCTCTCCCCGAGACGATGAGCGGCGAGGGCCTGCGCATCCTGCTGAGCGCCGACCGCGTCGCCTGGTGGAAGCACGGCTTCACCGGGCTGCGCTGGCTGCCCCGCGGTGACGTCTCCTCCGGGGCGCAGGAGTTCCCGCTCCCCGACGACGCGGCTCCCGTGGCCCTCCTCGGCGGCACCCTCCTGACCTCGGGCCCGGACGCCACCTCGGGGACCACGCTCGGCCGGCGGCTGACGTCCCGGCCGCTCGACGGCGGGGAGCCGAGCACCGCACTCGACCACATCGCGCTCGTGTCGGACTACCCACCGCAGACGGCGGACGGGAGCGCCCTGCTCGTCGGCGGCTCCGGCACCGGCGACTGGGCGGTGCACCGCTTCGCCGCCGGCTCCGACGGGTCGCCGACGCACGAGGTGGTCCAGCCGCTGCCCCCGGTGATCGCCAAGGTCCTGGGACTGAACCTGTACCGGGGCACCCTCAATCGGGTGGACAGCATGGAGGGCAAGCTCTCCCTCTACCAGCAGGACGTGGGTACCGGGCCGGTCCCCGTCGCGGGAGCGGCCAAGCCCCTGCCCGCGGGCATGCCCCCTTCCGCCGTGCGCTGTGCGACGGGTGAGGACTGTGTGCGGATCGTGGAGGGCAACTGGTACGGCCTGTCCTTCCTGTCCGAGACAGGAGGGCGGACGTACCTGGAGACCCGCGTGGACGCCTACACGTCGCACGTGCAGATGCCGTTGCCTGGCAGCGGCGGCGAGGTCAGGGACGCGTCCTCCTCGTACGTGGTGGTGGACGGCGGGTCCCCGAAAACCCAGTACCTGATCTACCCGGGCTACAACAAGGTGGTACGCAGCCGCCCGGTGCAGGCCGCGGCGCTCTGGTACTCCACCCTGTGGAGCGCGACCCCCGGCAGTCCCGGCACGCTGACCGCGGAGCGGCTGACCGCGGACGCGGCCACTCCCGGCAAACCCGTCCGCACCGTGCGGACCGGTGCCGCCTGCGTGCCCACCGAACTGCAGGCGACGGCGCGTTGGCTCTACTGGTCCTGCGGTGCCGACAAGCAGGCCGGGGTGTACGACCTGACGAACGACCGCGGCTTCGCCGTGCCGTCGGGCCCCGCCATGCTCGGTGACGGCTACGTGGTCCGGCACGACCGGGACGCGGGCGAGCTCAAGCTGACGGACTTCCACACCGGCAGCCCGCTCGCGGAGCGCTCCATAGCCGCCCTCCCGGCCGGAACGCTCGCGGACGACCGCAGGGTCACGTGGACCGTGGACAAGTACAGCGGCCACATCGCCTACGTGGACGCCGATCGTCGCGTGCATGTGAGCGCGGACGGGGTACCGGACTCCGCTCCGGTGATAGGGGAGGCGTACACCTCCGGGAGCGTCGCGCCGAGGACCACTTCGTCGTACTACTCGACCTGGACGGCCTCGTTGCTGCTGAGCCGCCCCGTGGACTCCTGGGAACTGGGCATCGTCCAGAAGGCGACCGGGCGCCGGGTGGCTGTGGTGCGCGGTGGGGCCGAACGCGGTCTCAACGGCATCTCGGCCTCGTGGAACGGCCGGGAGTCGAACGGTGCTCCCGCCCCGAGCGGTCTCTACACCTGGCAGCTGACCGCGAGGTTCAACGGTGGAACCGTGCCGGTGCAGGTGGGAAGCGGCGGCCTGGACGTGATGTGCGGCGCCTTGCCGACCCACGTCTACGACTGTGACGGGTTTCCGGACATGGTGGCGGTCCGGAAGGACGGCCGGACCGACTCATGGGAGGGGCATCCCAAGGGGTACTTCTACAACCGCAGTTACACCGCGGACTGGCCGACCTCCTCCACCCTGGTGCCGGTCGGCGACCTCAACGGCGACGGGTTCGCGGACATGCTGGTCCGCAACTCCACCGGCGAACTGCGTGCGTACTGGGGCTTCGGGCAGGTGTACTTCGCCCGGGGAACCAACAAGTCCACTGTCATCGGCAAGGGCTGGAACACGTACAACCTGCTGACGTCGTCCGGGGACCTCAACCGTGACGGCCGGTCGGACCTGCTGACCCGTGACCGGTCCGGAGTCCTGTGGTTCTACGCCGGCACCGGCAAGGGCACGTTCAAGGCCCGGGTGCGCATCGGCACCGGGCTGTCCGGTTATACGGCGCTGGTGGGCGTGGGCGACCTCAATGGCGATGGAACCGGTGACCTTCTCGGCCGGGACAAGGCCGGGAACCTCTATCGCTGGTACGGCAACGGAAAGGGCGGCTTCGGGGGGCGCGTGAAGATCGCCTCGGGCTTCAACGCCTACAACGCCCTGGTCGGTGTCGGCGACCTGACTCAGGACGGGCGCAACGACCTCGTCACCCGCGATACCGCGGGCAACCTGTACCGCTGGGCGGGCAACGGAAAGGGCGGCTTCGGCGCACGCGTGAAGATCGGCAGCGGCTGGGGCGTCTACAAGGCGCTGTACTGACGGTCCGGAACAGCAACCTCCAGGCCTGCACCTCCACCGGGAGCTGCAGGCCTGACGAGAGCGACCTGGATGCTGCGCCACGCGGGGTGCGGTGAATGCGAGAGGGGTGCCCCCGTGTCCCGGGCACCCTCTGGCGAGCGCCTTCGCCGGCCTGTGCGGAGAGTTGGGATTACCAGGCTCACCGCACCGCCCGTACCGCGCTGGGGGAGGCGGTACGGCGCGGCTACGCGGCGAAGAACGCTGCCGCGCTGGCGAAGCCCCCGCGGATGGAAGAGGACGAATCCGAGGTAGAGCCCTACTCCGTGGAAGTGGTCCAGTGCCTGCTGCTCGAAGCAGACAAGCGCCGCAACAGCGCTCGCTGGATGCTGGCCCTGGCACCGGGACTACGCCAGGGCGAGACGCTCGGGCTGCGCTGGACTGACGTCGACCTGGGAAACGAGTACCTCCAAGCTCCGCCGGAACCGTCTGCGCCCCAGGTACGAGCACGGGTGCCCGGAAGCATCGCCGTGCGGCCACAAGGCGGGCTACTGCCGGACAAGGTGCAGGTCCGGCGTGGGACCAAGAACACCAAGTCCCGTGCGGGCAGAGGTGCCGTACCCCTGCCGGGCCCGCTGGTCGCCATGCTCCGGGCCCACGCCGAGACGCAAGAGCGCGAGCGCAAGGCGCCCGGCAACCTGTGGATCGAGTCGGACTACGTGTTCACCAAGCCGCTGGGGGCCCGCTGAGCCCGAACACGGACTACCACGACTGGAAGCGGCTGCTGGAAGACGCGGGGTGCGCAACGGCCGGCTGCACGACGCCCGGCACACCGCCGCCACCGTGCTCATGCTGCTCGGAGTCCCGGATCGCGTCATCGACCAGATCATGGGGTGGGAGCCGGGCACCTCCGCGAGCATGCGGGTGCGATACCTGCACGTGCCGGGCGCCACGCTCAAGGACGTGGCCCGGAAGATCGCAGAAGCCATCTGGGGAGCCCCGGGAACACCCGCTGTGGACAGAAACCAGGACAACGGGGTCTGAGGACAACGTCGAAGGGCTCCGCTGCGAACAGCGGGGCCCTTCGACATCGTGCCCGGTGAGGCACTGGCGGAGGATACGAGATTCGAACTCGTGAGGGGTTGCCCCCAACACGCTTTCCAAATGTTCGTCCGGAGGTTCGGGGGTGGGCGGGGGTGTTCTGACCAGCGGCGGAGCACTTCGGGACGGTGGTTCTGGACGGCCCCGGATGGGGGCGAATGAGACCAGAACTGAGACCAGAACGCCGAGTCATACCTTCTTGACGACGATCGAATCCGGGACCAGTCTCTCCAGGTCGTCCACGTCCGAGGTGAAAACGGTGACCTGCCCCTTCTGCTGTCGCGCGATGACGGCGAGCACCGCGTCGATCGCGTACTTGTGGCCGTGCAGCTTGGCGTCAGCCAAGAGCCGGCGGCCCTGACGGGCCTCGTCCTTTCCGATGTCGGCGACCTTGAGCCGGGAGAGCACCCAGTCCCAACGCTGCTCGGTGGTTCTGCCGTCGCACGCCTCGACCAGCGTCATGGGGGACGTCACTACCTCGGCCTCGCCCCGGGCCGCGACTGCGAGCCAGGCGATCATCCTGCGGTCGCCGCGCACAGCCAGGGACAGGGCTTCGCAGTCGAGTACGAAGATGCGCAGGGGTCGCTGCCCGTGCCCGGTGGCCGGTTTCTTCACGCGGCCTCTCCGGCGCTGCGCTTTCCGGCGGCGCGGCGGCGCTCGTGCTCGGCGTCGAGATCATCGAGTCCCTCGAACGCTGCCGTGCGCTCCTCCTCGGTGAGGGGGCCGTGTTCCTCCTGCAGCCAGTCGGACAGTTCCCGTAGCCGGTCCCGGTCGCGCTTGAAGCGCAGAGCTTCGGCGACGTACGCCGACAGCCCCCGCTCTGCCGCCTCCGCGCGGATCTCGTCAAGGAGATCCTCGGGGATCGTCACCGTCACCACGGGGTTGAACGCAACCCTGACTGCAACCCTCAGGGACCGTCGCTGAGTGCGGATTGTGTGGTTGTGCGGGAACTCGGTCAACTTGGTTGGTCGCCCAGGCATTTCGCAGCAGAGGGCCGGTCGGAAGCCGACAGGATTACAACCTGACTTGCCTTTCACGAGTCCCACTTACGGATAGTTCTGGTAGCCGTCGCCCCCTGAAGATGCGAGGAAGTTCTCATGACGCAGCCCCTCAGGTCGCGGAGGCATGCCACCGGCCGGATCAGGGCCGAGAAGGCGGATCCGGTGGAGTTGGTCGGCGGTGGCAGGGCTGCCATGCGCAGAGCCGGCAAGAAGCCTGACAGAAGACGCGCGCTTAAGATCGTCGGGCTGTTGCTGGGGTTCGTGCTGGTGCTCGGCGTCGGCACTGCCGCGTACGCGTACTGGAAGCTGAACAGCAACATCAAGTCCGACGATCTGTCCGCCAACGGCAAGGACGGCGCCGGGCACGAGAAGGTCGACGCGTTCGGACGCAGCCCGATCAACATCCTGGTCATCGGATCCGACGCCCGTAACAGCGCGGCGGACTGCAAGCTCGGCGGCGCTTGCGGAACGGCCGGCGGCGCCCGAGCCGACGTGGAGATGATCGTCCACATATCCGCCGACCGGTCCAATGCCACGGTGATGAGCATCCCCCGCGACCTGCGGACCGACTGGAGCGGCTGCCACGACCCGGGCCACCCGAGCATGCCGGCGCAGACCCGCGCGCAGATCAACTCGGCGTTGAACGGCGGCCCCGGCTGCAGCGTCGTCGCGGTGCACCAGCTCACCGGGATACCCATCGACCACTTCATGGTGATCGACTTCGCCGGCGTGGTGGCGATGTCCAACGCGGTCGGCGGGACGCGTGTCTGCGTCAGCAAGAACGTCTACGACCCCTACAGCCACCTGAAGTTGAAGGAGGGGTCGCACACGCTGAAGGGTGATGCCGCGCTGGAGTTTGTGCGGACCCGGCACGGCTTCGGTGACTCCAGCGACAGCCGCGGCCGGACCGACGCCCAGCACATCTTCCTCAACGCCCTCCTCGACCAGATGAAGAGCAAGGGCACGCTGAGCAGCCCGTCGAAGATGTGGGGCATAGCAAACGCCGCGACCAAGGCGCTGACCGTCGACAACAGCCTGGACTCCGCCAACAAACTCATCGACCTGGCCCTCGACCTGAACAAGGTGCCCGCCAGCCGGATCACCTGGGCCACCATGCAGACCCAGGACGTCGACCTGCCGGGCGGCGGGTCCGAGACGCTGATCGGCCCGGGCGCCAAGGAGATGTTCAAGACCATCGCGGACGACCAGTCGCTCACCCCGTCCACCGGGAAGAAGGGCTCCCCCTCGGCGACCGCCAGCCCGGTCTCCGCCGCCTCGGTCGCCGTCCACGTCGAGAACGGCACCGGGGTGTACCACCGGGGGATGGCGATCGCCCAGGCGCTGATCGACCAGGGCTTCAGCAAGGAGACCGACTCGGGGAACGGGACTCCCTCCACCGCCACCTCGCTGACCTACCCGGCCAGGCAGAAGGCGCAGGCCCAGGCGGTCGCCAAGGCGCTCGGCCTCCCGTCCAAGGCGGTCGAGCAGGGCACCGGTTCCCAGATCGTGCTGCTCATCGGCACCGATTGGACGACCGGCGACACCTTCCCCGGCGGCAAGTCGACTCCGACGCACGTCGACACCCAGGTGGCTCTGAACGGCTCCCACCAGCAGACCGGCGACACCAAGAAGTGCGCGACGGTCAGCCCCTACCCCGACGTCATCGGGCTGGACGCCAACGGTATGCCCACCAGCGAGGACAACCCGCCGTCCAGCACCTCCCCGACCGAGGCATACGCCCTTGCCAAGAACGTGAAGGACTCGGCGCCTTAAGCCTCCGGGCCCCCGGATACGGTCGTCGACGCGATCAGGGTCGGGGAGCCCGGTTGGTCCGCCCGGATACGCCGCCGCTACCAGCACCTGATCGCCCGCATCCTGCGGATGTCGCGGACATGGCAACACCATGGGTTCAAGCGTATCGGTCAAGCCGAGGGGGCGGACCGGCGATCGGAACGGCGATTCCGGGTAGCGCCGGAAGCGACCCCTGTGGACAAAGACCAGGACAACGAGGGCTGGGACAACGTCGAAGGGCCCCACCGCGAACGGTGGGGCCCTTCGACATCGTGCCCGGTGAGGCACTGGCGGAGGATACGAGATTCGAACTCCTGAGGGGTTGCCCCCAACACGCTTTCCAGATGTTCTTGGGGGTACAGGAGTGTGCGGGAGCGTTCTGACCTGCGGTGCTGCTGTGGCGGCTGGGGCTCCTGACGGTGCTGTACGGAGTTGAATGCGACAGAACTGCAACCATCGCCCGCCTATTTGCCGCTCTCCGGGCCGTACCACTGGAGAGCCTGGCCGGTCACTGCCGCGATACAGGTGAAGTCGTGGTCGCGGTGCAGGAGGGTGAGCCCTTGCAGCTCGGCGGTCGCGGCGACGACGAGATCCACCGCACCCGCGCTGCGATGCTTTCCCTGTTCGGTGAGAGCTTCTTGGACCTGCCAGGCGCGGTCGTAGGCGCGGTCGTCGACGGGAACCCAACTGAAGATCAGTCGCATGTCCTCGATGCCGCGTGCCCTGTCGGCGGCCGACCGGGCGCTGTAGAAGAACTCAAACTCAGTGATCGGGCAGGTGGCGATGAGCCCGGCGGCTGCCGCCTGGTCCCAGCCGTACTGCTCCGCGTCCTGGCGCATGAACCGAGCGAGCGCGCTGGTGTCGATCAGGAACTGGGCCGCGTTCACCGGCGGTAGTTCGCCTTGTTCTCGAAGAGCTCCAGATCGAATGCGCCGTCCCCTGCCGCGGCCCGCAGCCGGGCGAGAGCCAGGGCGCGACGTCGACTCTCCAGCACCTCGCGAAGAGCGGTGTTGACCGTCTCCTTCTTGGTGCTTGTTCCGAGGGCTTTAGCCACGTCCGCGACCAGGTCGTCGTCCAGGTCGATAACCGTCCGACTCATCTGTGCCTCCCCGGTATCAAATGTGGGGTCAAGTATATCTCGCAAGGTGCCTGCGGGGTGGCGCACCCGGGCACCCGGCCTTGGCCGCCGAGCCCTACGCGGGCATCACGCCATGGATGCGGGAGAGAGTGAAGACGCGTTCCGCTTCCCGCAGGTGGCACCAGGCGTCGAGGTAGGGCGGGTCGAGTTCCAGGTCGCTGAGGGTGCGTACGGTCCGGTTGCCCGAGGTGGCGATGTACTCGACCGTGATGGCCGCACCGATGTCGATGGCATGGGCGAGCTGGCGGACGTCGCTGTACGACAGGTGCTTCGCGTGTCCGGCGACGATCTCCTCGGTGTCCGTCTTTTCGATGCGTACCGTTCCCCCGGCGGTCTCGGCGACCGGGGCGTAGCCCGCGGCACGGAGCGTAGCGAGAGTCGTCGCGGGTGGGCTGCCGCTGACCTGGACCGTCGGGGCGAGCTGCCGCAGGGCGAGCTTGGACAGTGCGCGGTGGGCGGCGAGTTCGGCCGGGAAGGCGGGTTCGTCGCCGTGGATGACACAGGCCGCGGCCTGTCGAGATCATCGCGCGCGTGGGTGGCGTGACGCCCTACTCGGATCACGAGCGGGCCTTTGGCACGTGGGTGTATCTCGCCTCGAAGGCTGGCTGGCAGGTGGTCGAAGGTGAAGGGTTCGCCGCCGACAGCGACCGGGGCGAAATCGGCGCGGTGGACGTCGAGGGTGTTCGGTACGTGATCCGGCTCGGGCCGAGAGTGCGGCGGCTGCTGTACGAGGTTGTCGATGGGCACATGGTGAAGCGGGACGTCCTCGCGGTCGCGGCCTGGGCGGAACCGGTCGTCACCAAGGAGAGCGCCCCTGGTTGGTACTCCGCATAGGCCGACTGAGACGGAAACTGAGACGGAAACTGAGACGGACAACGACGAAGGGCCCCACCGCGAACGGTGGGGCCCTTCGACATCGTGCCCGGTGAGGCACTGGCGGAGGATACGAGATTCGAACTCGTGAGGGGTTGCCCCCAACACGCTTTCCAAGCGTGCGCCCTAGGCCTCTAGGCGAATCCTCCGCTCGGAACATTACATGACCGAGAGGAGTGCTCGCGAACTCGTTCTCACCCGCTGACGTCGGGTACTCTGTGCAAAGCCCCTCACGCGGCGCTATCTGACTGAACTCCCCCAGGGCCGGAAGGCAGCAAGGGTAGGTTGGCTCTGGCGGGTGCGTGGGGGGCGCTTGCGTTTGCGGGCGGGGCTGGTTGTCAGTGGGCGCCTATAACCTCGTATGCGTGTCGTCTCTCGCGTTGTACCGCCGCTATCGCCCGGAGTCGTTCGCCGAGGTCATCGGGCAGGAGCATGTCACCGGTCCGTTGCAGCAGGCGCTGCGGAACAACCGGGTCAATCACGCGTACCTGTTCAGCGGGCCGCGTGGGTGCGGGAAGACCACCAGCGCGCGAATCCTGGCGCGGTGCCTGAACTGCGAGCAGGGGCCGACGCCGACGCCGTGCGGGGAGTGCCAGTCGTGCCGGGACCTCGCCCGGAACGGGCCCGGCTCCATCGACGTCATCGAGATCGACGCGGCCTCTCACGGTGGTGTGGACGACGCCCGTGAGCTGCGCGAGAAGGCCTTCTTCGGGCCTGCCGGCAGCCGCTACAAGATCTACATCATCGATGAGGCCCACATGGTCACGTCGGCCGGCTTCAACGCGCTGCTCAAGGTCGTCGAGGAGCCGCCGGAGCATCTGAAGTTCATCTTCGCCACCACCGAGCCCGAGAAGGTCATCGGGACCATTCGGTCGCGGACCCATCACTATCCCTTCCGGCTGGTGCCGCCGGGCACGCTGCGCGACTACCTCGGCGAGGTGTGCGGGAAGGAGGACATTCCCGTCGAGGAGGGGGTGCTGCCGCTGGTCGTGCGCGCCGGTGCCGGTTCCGTGCGTGACTCCATGTCCGTCATGGACCAGCTGCTCGCCGGGGCGGGAGAGGAGGGTGTGACGTATGCCATGGCCACCTCCCTGCTCGGGTACACCGACGGGTCTCTCCTCGACTCCGTCGTCGAAGCCTTCGCGACCGGGGACGGCGCCGCCGCCTTCGAGGTCGTCGACCGCATCATCGAGGGGGGCAACGACCCGCGTCGCTTCGTCGCCGACCTGCTGGAGCGGCTGCGGGACCTGGTGATCATCGCCGCCGTCCCGGACGCCGCGGAGAAGGGGCTGTTCGACGCCCCCGCCGACGTTCTCGAGCGTATGCAGGCCCAGGCCGGCACGTTCGGTGCCGCCGAGCTCAGCCGCGCGGCCGACCTCGTCAACGAGGGTCTGACCGAGATGCGCGGCGCCACCTCCCCCCGCCTCCAGCTGGAGCTGATCTGCGCGCGCGTGCTGCTGCCGGCCGCCTACGGCGACGAGCGGTCCGTGATGGCCCGCCTCGACCGGCTGGAGCGGGGCGTCAACTTCTCGGGCGGGGGCGGTGCGCCCGCGATGGGGTACGTCCCCGGGCCCGAGGCGCACATGGCGGCGCCTGGAGGGGCTTCGGCGGGAGCGGCTCCGGTTCCGCCGGTTCCGCCAGTTCAGCCAGTTCCTCCGGTTCCGCAGGGGGGCGGGCCTGCGGCGGCCCGTGCGGCCGTACGAGGGGGAGCGGCACCCGAGCCGGCGTCGGCGCAGGCGCAGGCGCAGGCACCGGCACCGACGCCTCCTGCCCCTACGCCGCCGGCTGCCCCGGCCCCGGCCGCCCCGCCCGCTGCCGCCGCACCCGGCGCCTGGCCGACGGCTGCTCCCGCGGGTGGCGGCGCCGCCCGCCGCCCCGGCGGCTGGCCCACGGCCACGGCCACGGGCGCCCCGGCGCCCGCCTCCGCGCCCCCGGCTGCCCCTGCCCCCGCCCAGGCTGTCGCCGCCCCCGCCGGCGGCCTCGACCCCCGGGTCCTCTGGCCGAACATCCTGGAAGCGGTCAAGAACCGCCGTCGCTTCACCTGGATCCTCCTCAGCCAGAACGCCCAGGTCGTTGGTTTCGACGGCACCACCCTCCAACTGGGCTTCGTCAACGCAGGCGCCCGCGACAACTTCGCGAGCAGCGGCAGCGAGGACGTGCTGCGGCAGGCGCTGGCCGAGCAGTTCGGCGTGCAGTGGCGGATCGAGGCGGTCGTCGACCCGACGGGCGGCGGCCCGGCTCCGGCCGGCCCCGGGCACGGCGGCGGCCAGCCGGGCGGTTACGGCGGCGCACCCGCGGCACCGTCCGGCTACGGCGGCCCCGCCCCGGCGTCCCCGGGTCGCCCGACCCCTGCCCAGCCCGCGCCGCCGACGGCCCCGCCCCGGAGTTCCCCGCCGTCCTCCCCGACGGCAGCGGCTCCGGCCCCGCCGCCCGCGGCCCCCGAGCCGCCGCCGGTGTCCCCCGAGGACGACATCCCCGAGGAGGACGACCCCGACCTCGACGAGTCGGCCCTCTCGGGTCACGAACTGATCGTGCGGGAGCTGGGGGCGACGGTGGTGGAGGAGATCAAGAACGAGTGAGGCGCGGGGAGCACCGGCGGCTCTGAGGCGGGGGACGGCCCCCCACTCCGCCGCCCTTGGAGAAACCTCCAGTCGGCCCACCCGGTTACGCTGGCCCACGTGAAGGTCCTCGTCATCGGCGGCGGCGCCCGCGAACACGCCCTGTGCCGCTCTCTGTCCCTCGATCCCGACGTCACCGCGCTGCACTGCGCCCCCGGCAACGCCGGTATCGGCGAGGTCGCCGAGCTGCACCAGGTCGACGCCCTGGACGGCGCTGCCGTCACCGCCCTGGCCCGGAAGATCGGCGCCGATCTCGTCGTCGTGGGCCCGGAGGCCCCGCTCGTCGCAGGGGTCGCCGATGCCGTGCGCGAGGCGGGCATCCCGGTCTTCGGCCCCTCCGGGGAGGCCGCGCGGATCGAGGGGTCCAAGGCGTTCGCCAAGGAGGTGATGGCGGTGGCCGGAGTGCCCACCGCCCGTTCATACGTTTGCACAAACGCCGAGGAAGTCGCTGAGGCCCTCGACGCTTTCGGGGCACCGTACGTCGTGAAGGACGACGGGCTCGCCGCCGGCAAGGGTGTCGTCGTCACCGACGACCTGGCGGCCGCCACGGCGCACGCCGCCGGATGCGACCGCGTCGTCATCGAGGAGTTCCTCGACGGCCCCGAGGTCTCCCTCTTCGCGATCACCGACGGTGTGACGGTTCTCCCGCTCCAGCCCGCCCAGGACTTCAAGCGCGCCCTGGACGGGGATCAGGGGCCGAACACCGGGGGCATGGGGGCGTACTCCCCGCTGCCCTGGGCCGACCCCAAGCTGGTCGACGAGGTCCTGGAGACCGTTCTCCAGCCGACCGTCGGCGAGATGCGGCGGCGTGGCACCCCGTTCTCCGGTCTGCTCTACGCCGGCCTCGCGATCACCTCGCGCGGTGTCCGGGTCATCGAGTTCAACGCCCGCTTCGGCGATCCCGAGACCCAGGTGGTCCTCGCCCGGCTGAAGACCCCGCTGGCCGGCGTCCTGCTCGCCGCCGCGAACGGCACCCTCGACCACCTTCCGCCGCTGCGCTGGCGCGACGACGCCGCGGTCACCGTGGTCGTCGCCTCCCACAACTACCCCGGCACCCCGCGCACCGGCGACCCCATCACCGGTCTCGACACGGTGGCCGCCGAGGACGCCCCGCACGCCTACGTCCTGCACGCGGGGACGAAGCGGGAGGGTGGCGCGGTCGTCAGCGCCGGTGGTCGTGTTCTCTCCGTGACCGCGACCGGGGATGACCTGACCCAGGCGCGGGAGCGGGCGTACGCAGCCGTGGCGCGGATCGGGCTCGACGGCTCCCAGCACCGTACGGACATCGCGGCGAAGGCGGCGGCCGAGGCCTGAGCGCCGTGCCTGCCGTCCCCCTCCTGGTCAGGCCCCGGACCCCGGAATCCGGGGCCTGATCGTTGCTGTCTGTCGATCACCTCTGACCAAAGCCATTCCATCGAGTGACCGATGCCCCATCCGGCTGACGGGGGCCGAGGCCCCAACTAGGGTGCGGCGCAAGCGTTCCGGCACTTGGCCCACCGGCATTGCGATGTCAGTGGCGGGTGCCACAGTGGGGGAGTGAGCAACAGCCAGGACGGCTCGAGGACAGCAGGGAGGGGGTGAGGTCCGGTCGTGACCAGTACCGGTATCGGTGTGGAGGCGGGAGCGCAGGCAGCGCGTACCCGGGCCCTCGCCGTGCTGCGCGTCCGCGGCCGGGCCCTTGCCGTGGCGCTGCTGCCGGCGGCGGCCACGGTGATCCTGCTGACCGGCGGTTCCACCGGTCACTTCGTCGGCCGGGGCTGGGACACGGCCCGCTGGATCGTCGGTGTGCTCGCGATCGTCGTGCTGCTGGCCGCCGCCGGTATCGGCCTGGTCGTGGCCCGCGCCCGCCCGGCCGTGAGCCCCACGGTCCCTATCCCGCAGGAGTCCGCCCCGGACCTGTACCGGATGGTGCGCGACCTCGCCGACCGCCTGGACGTCCCGGTGCCCTCCGCCATAGCGCTCACCCCGGACTGCGACAGCTGGCTGGAGGACCGCACCCACCCGGCGCACGGGCCGCCCGCTCCCAAGGGTGGCGACGAGCTCGGCAGCCCCGGCCCGCATCGCCGTACCCCGGCCGCCCCCGTGCTCGTCATCGGCTCCCCGTTCCTGTGGTGGATGCGCGTCGGCGAGCTGCGCGCGGTCCTCGCCCCGGTCGTGGCCGGTACGGGACCCTCGGCGCACCCGGACATAGCGGCCGCCCGCCGCTTCGTGCGCGGGCTGGACGCGGCGGTCGCCGTCTCCTCGACGACCGGCCGATGTCCGGCGACCCGCCTGGTGTGCGCGGGCCTCGGCTGGGTGGCCCGGGTGCTGCTGCGGGGCTGCCGGGAGCACGCGACGCTGATGGAGCGCGGGGTGGCCGCCGCGGCCGCCGAGCGTGCACAGGCTGTGGATTACGGACTGCGGATCGTCGCCCAGGAGCAGGTCGGCCTCGCCTACGCCGGCTGGGACCGCCTTCTCACCCGGGTCGCGCTGCCCGCCTGGCGGATGGGCCGCTGGCCCTCCCGGCTGGACGCGGGCGTCGTATCGGCACTCACCGAGCTGTCCCGGCGCGACCGGCTGGCCGAGGGCTTCGCCTCCCGGCTCGGCGAGCGGCCCGCCTGTGACCTGCTGGAGGAGCCGGGCCTGGTGGACGAGGCCGCTTCGCTGCTCGCCGCCCGCCTCTTCCACGGCGGTCCCGCCGAGCCGGGCCCGGACTGGTCGCCGGTGGCCTGGCAGGAGTATCCGGACGAGGTCGTCGACCGCACCTGGCGCACCGAGGCGGCCCGGCTGCACCGCGTCCTGGACTCCCTCGGCGTCCGCGCCGCCCTCGACCCCGCCGCCCCCGACCCCGGCGGCCCCACCCTGGCCCGGGTCATGGACCACCTGACCGACCCGGCCGCCCACAGCAGGGCCAAGGAGTCCCCGGCCTACGACGAGGACGCCGACGAGGAAGCCACCGGCACCGAGCGCAGCGCCGCCCTGGCCGCCGGCCTCACCGCGGCCCTCGCCCGTGAGGAAGCCGCCGCCGTCACCCCGCGCCCCGGCCCCGACGCCCCCGCACCCACCGGGCAGGGCCCCGACAGCGCTCTCTGGGACGACTGCGCGCTGCCTCTCTTCCCCCTTCAGCCTCCGCGCACCGCCCGCGAGCTGCTCGCGGACCACGTCACGGCGATGGTCTGCTGCGCGGCCATGGACACCGCCGGAGCCACCCCCGGTCTGGACTGGCTCGACGGCCCGTCCCTGCTGGTCGACGGCGAACGGACCGCCGACCTGACCCCAAGAGTCCTCAGCCTCATCGAGGAGGGAGACCCGGCCCCGCTGCGGGCCTGGCTGGTCGAGTCCGGGATACGTCCCGAGAAGCCCGTACGGCTGGTCTGACCTGGGCGTTTCGACGCCTTAGCGGAGCGAAGCGTTCCACTTCAGGCAAATTCGCAACGAACCGTGACCGGACGCGTGCGTTATGTGATGTGCTGGGACCGTTCGGTGAAATGGCAAGCGCATCCGACATAAGACAACCGCCACCGTCGCAGCCCACGACCAGAACAGAACGACCTCGGCCACGAAACGCCGTACCACCGCACGCCGTACCACCGCACGCCGTACCACCGCACGACGACCCGGATCAGCACACTTCACGGGGGCACGAGGGAGGGGAGCCACCATGGCATCGGACCAGATCCGCCGCTGGGAGTCGGGAGCACTCGCGCACGCCGTCACGGACCCCTTCGGCCAGGGTCCCGTCCCCTGGCTGCGCGGCAGCGAGACCTATTTCGACGACACCGGTCATGTCGTCCCGTGGTACGTCGACCCGAGCCGGCCCCAGCCCACCGGTGAGAACCCGCGGATCCCCGCACCCCGGAGTGCCGTCGGCCCCCGCTCGGCGGACGACGTGCACCGTCAGATCAAAGGATTCACCTCGACCGGCGCGGTCGCCCCGGGCGAGGCCGTCGACTTCCACATCACAGTTGATCCGCCGCAGCAATTCAGCGTCGACATCTACCGCATCGGTCACTACGGCGGTGTCGGCGCCGCCAAGATCAGCACCAGCCCGCGGCTGTCCGGCATCGTGCAGCCCCCGCCGCTGGCCGCCGACCGTACGGTCTCCTGCCACCACTGGTGGCTGTCCTGGCGGCTGCAGGTCCCTTCGTACTGGAGCATCGGCGCGTATGTCGCCGTGCTCACCACGGCGGACGGCTACCGCTCCCACGTGCCCTTCACGATCCGCGACAACCACCCCGCCGACCTGCTCCTGCTGCTGCCGGACGTCACCTGGCAGGCCTACAACCTCTACCCAGAGGACGGCCGCACCGGTGCCAGCCTCTACCACGCCTGGGACGAGGGGGGCCGGCTGCTCGGCGAGTCCGACGCGGCGACCACCGTCTCCTTCGACCGGCCCTACGCGGGCGCGGGCCTGCCCCTGCACGTCGGCCACGCCTACGACTTCATCCGCTGGGCCGAGCGCTACGGCTACGACCTCGCCTACGCCGACGCCCGCGACCTGCACGCCGGCCGTGTCGACCCCGCCCGCTACCGGGGCCTGGTCTTCCCGGGCCACGACGAGTACTGGTCGCCGCGGATGCGCCGCACGGTCGACCTGGCCCGGGACAGCGGCACCTCGCTGGTCTTCCTCTCCGCCAACACCATGTACTGGCAGGTTGAGTTGGGGCCGTCCCCGTCCGGAGTCGCCGACCGCCTGCTCACCTGCCGAAAACGCAAGGGCCCGGGCAAACCCGTGCTCTGGCGGGAGATCGACCGGCCCGAGCAGCAGACGGTCGGCATCCAGTACGCGGGCCGGGTGCCCGAGCCGTATCCCCTGATCGTGCGCAACGCCGGCCACTGGCTCTGGGAGGCCACCGGCGCGCAGGAGGGCGACGAACTGCCGGGCCTGGTGGCCGGCGAGGCCGACCGCTACTTCCCGCGCACCACGCTGCCCGAGCACGAGGAGCGCATCCTGCTCGCCCACTCCCCCTACACCGACAACGACGGCGCCCCGCGCCACCAGGAGACCTCCCTCTACCGCGCCCCCTCCGGCGCCCTGGTCTTCGCGTCGGGGACCTTCGCCTGGTCCCCGGCCCTGGACCGCCCAGGCCATGTCGACCCCCGCGTCCAGCGCGCCACCGCCAACCTCCTGGACCGCATCTGCAAACGGGACTGAACCCCGTGTCCGACGGCAACCCGGCATACGGGAGAATCGGGGGCGCCTGTACAGAACCACGGGGAGGAACCGTGTCCGGATTCGTCGAAAAGCCCGAGCCCGTCGAGGTACCGGGTCTGGTGCATCTGCACACCGGCAAGGTGCGCGAGCTGTACCAGAACGCGGACGGCGACCTCGTGATGGTCGCCAGCGACCGTATCTCCGCGTACGACTGGGTGCTGCCGACCGAGATCCCCGACAAGGGCCGGGTGCTCACCCAGCTCTCCCTGTGGTGGTTCGACAAGCTCGCCGACCTCGTCCCCAACCACGTCCTCAGCACCGAGCTGCCCGAGGGCGCCCCCGCCGACTGGGCGGGTCGCACCCTGGTCTGCAAGTCCCTGAAGATGCTCCCGGTGGAGTGCGTGGCCCGCGGCTATCTCACCGGCTCGGGCCTGGCCGAGTACCAGGAGTCCCGTACGGTGTGCGGCCTCGCCCTGCCCGAGGGCCTGGTCGACGGCTCCGAGCTGCCCGCCCCGATCTTCACCCCGGCCACCAAGGCGGAGGTCGGCGAGCACGACGAGAACGTGTCGTACGAGGAGGTCGCCCGGCAGGTCGGCGCGGAGACGGCCGCCCAGCTGCGCCAGGCCACCCTCGCGGTGTACGGGCGGGCCCGGGACATCGCCCGCGACCGGGGCATCGTCCTGGCCGACACCAAGTTCGAGTTCGGCCTGGAGCAGGGCGTCGGGGGCGACGACGTCCTCGTCCTCGCCGACGAGGTCCTCACCCCGGACTCCTCCCGGTTCTGGCCGGCCGACGAGTGGGAGCCGGGCCGCGCCCAGCCGTCGTTCGACAAGCAGTATGTGCGCGATTGGCTGACGTCGGCCGAGTCCGGCTGGGACCGGAAGAGCGAGCAGCCCCCGCCGCCGCTGCCGCAGCGGGTGGTCGAGGCGACCCGGGCGAAGTACGTCGAGGCGTACGAGCGGCTGACCGGCCAGAGCTGGGGCTGACCGCCCAGGGGACACGGAGAAAACAAGAAAACAAGAAAGCCCCCGGTGAGAACCGGGGGCTTTCTTTTCCGGAGCGGACGACGAGGCTCGAACTCGCGACCTCAACCTTGGCAAGGTTGCGCTCTACCAACTGAGCTACGTCCGCATGCGCCGTAGCGCGAGAGCAACTATACCCAACCTCGCTCCCGCGCGAGACGCACTGCCGTATGACGGTTCTCCGCACCGAGTTTGGTGACGGCCGAGGAGAGGTAGTTCCGTACGGTTCCCGGCGACAGCGCGGCCCGCTCGGCGATCTCCGCGACCGGCGCCCCGTCGGCCGCCAGTTCCAGTACCTCGGCCTCCCGCGCGGTCAGCGGCGAGTCCCCGGCGGAGATCGCGTCGGCGGCCAACTCCGGGTCGACGTACCTGTTTCCCGCGTGCACCGTACGGATGATCTCCGCGAGCCGCTGCGCACTGACCGTCTTCGGGACGAACCCCCGCACACCGGCGGCCAGGGCCCGTTTCAGATGCCCGGGGCGGCCGTGGCCGGTCACGATCAGCACCTGACAGCCGGGCAGTTCGGTCCGCAGTGATGTGGCGACCTTCACACCGTCCGCCCCCGGCATCTGCAGATCAAGCACCGCCACGTCGGGCCGATGGGCCCGTGCCATGGCGAGCGCCTCCGGCCCGGTGGCCGCCTCCGCGACCACGACGAGATCGTCCTCGAGGGCGAGCAGCGCGGCGAGCGCACCCCGGATCAGATGCTCGTCGTCGGCGAGCAACAGCCGCACCGGAGAGGTCATGGGGTGACTCCGCTCGCATTCACATCGGCTGTACGACCGGCCAGCGGCACCGAGGCCACCACCCGGAACCCGTCCGCTCCCACCGGTCCCGCCTCCAACGTCCCCTCCACCACCGCGAGCCGCTCCCGCAGCCCGACAATCCCGGACCCGCCGCCCCGACCTCCGGCTCGTACCACGACCCCGTCGTTCTCCACCGTCAGCACCACGCGCCCATCCAGCACCTGTAGTCCCACCGTGCACTGTTCCGCGTCCCCGTGCCGGAGGACGTTGGTGGTCGCTTCCCGGACCACCCATCCGAGCGCTGACTGCACCTCGGCGGGCAGTCCGGCGGTGTCGCCGGTCACCGTGCAGTCGATGCCCGCGGCCACCAACACGCCCTGCGCACCGGCGAGTTCGGCCGCGAGGTCGGCGTTCCGGTACCCCCGTACGACGGCCCGTACCTCCTTCTGCGACTCCTGCGCGATCCGCTGCACCTCGATCATCTGCTCCACCGCCTCGGGCCGTTCACGGCGGGCCAGCTGCACGGCCAGCTCGCTCTTGAGGGCGATGACGGCGAGGTTCCGGCCGAGCACGTCGTGCAGATCGCGGCCGAACCGCAGCCGTTCCTCGGCGACGGCGAGCCGGGCACGGGTCTCCCGGGCCTCGTCGAGTTCGTAGACGGCGTTCAGCAGCCAGACGGAGAAGGCCGAGGTGGCGGCGAGGAAGCCGCCGGCCGTGAACACCACGACCGCGATGACCAGCGCGGCGATGCCGGGCACGCCCAGCGGGAAGGAGACCACGCCCGCCCCGAACGCCAAGCCCGCGATCAACGCCACCGCCCGCCGCTGGTCGCGGACGCCGAGCGCCATGGTGCCGGCCCCGATGGCCAGGATCCCCACGAAGACGGTGGCCGCGGCACTGCGCATGTCGTCGCCCGGCCCGCCGTACCTGCGCAGCACCAGGGCCGTGACGGCGAAGACGTACGTGGCCGCGCCGAGCGCCCACAGCAGCCGCACCGGCTGCTCCCGGCGGCCCCGCGTCCAGTCCAGCGCCCGGGAGGAGGTCAGCGCGCAGAGCATGGCGTGGACGACGACCATCGCGGTCATCCAGCCCGAGAGCGTCGCCCCCGCATCCCCGAACAACGGGAGTCCGATCGCGGTGACCTCGATCACCGCGAAGAAGTGGAATGACCAGCGTGTGTACGTCTCGACCTTGGCGGGAGTGGTCTTCGCCCGCCACCAGCCGCCTGCCCCGCTCATCCCGGTCCCGTCCCCACTGAGCACTCGTCACTCAACGCCGGGGTTCCCAGCGGAACCACCGCCGTACAGCAAACACCGCGACCACGGCCCAGGCCAGCGCGGTGAGGACCGTGCCCACTGTGTCGTAGGCGCTGAGTTCGCCGGTCCAGCCGGCGCGGACCAGCCGGACGGCCGGGGAGAGCGGGAGGAGTTCACAGACCGAGGCGACCCGGTGGGGCAGGACGTCCGTGGGGACGGCGATGCCCGAGCCCAGCATGGAGACGAAGACCAGCGGCAGCGCGGTGACCTGGGCGCTCTCGGCGGTCCGGGTGAAGGCCGAGGTGAGCGCGGCGAGCGCGGCACTGAGCAGCAGGCCCAGGAGCAGCCCGAGCAGGGTGAGATACGGCGCCTTGGGCGCACCCGCGTGGAGCAGCACCGCGCAGCCGACGGTGAGCACCAGGGCCTGAGCCAGGCCGAGACAGAGGGCGGGCAGGGCGGTGCCGGCCAGGATCTCCACGTCGGCCGGCTCGCCGGTGCGCAGCCGTTTGAGGACGAGTTCCTCCCGGCGGGCCACGTACGCACTCACCAGGGACGTGTACACGGCGAAGAGGAAGGAGAACCCGATTGCCGCGGTCAGCATCAGTGTGCCGACGTTCAGCCCCTGGGTCTTCAGGTCGATCTGGTCGATCGCGGGCCGCACACTGAACGGCAGTGCGAGCGGCACCAGCAGCGCGGTGAGCACCGCACCGCGATTGCGGCCGAGGAGCAGCAACTCGGCGCGGGCGAGGGCACCCAGCCGGCGCCGGGCCGCGGCGCCGACCGCCCGGCGCCCGCCGATGACCGTCGTGCTCATACGACCGCCTCCTTCGCGATCTCCAGGAAAGCCTCCTCCAGCGAGGCCGACCGCACCTCCAGCCGGTCCAGCTCGACCCCGGCCCGCTGGGCCCAGGCCAGCACCTCGGTGGCGGTCCGCTGCACCTCGCGGGTCCGCAGCCGTACGGCCCTGCCGAGGGTCTCGTGTTCGCACACGCCCAGGGCGGCGAGCGGCGGCAGGTCCCCCACGAAGTACCCGAGCGGCAGCTCGAAGGAGATCCGTGCGGGCCGGCCCGCGGTCACCTCGCCCGGCGTACCGGCGGCCGCGATCCGCCCCTCGTGCAGGATCGCGAGCCGGTCGGCGAGGTCCTCGGCCTCTTCCAGATGGTGCGTGGTGAGCAGGACGGTGGTGCCGGCGTCGCGCAGGGCGCTTACCAACTCCCAGGTGTCCCGGCGCCCTTCGGCGTCGAGGCCGGTCGTCGGCTCGTCCAGGAACAGCACCTCGGGCCGGCCGAGCAGCGCGAGCGCCAGATCGAGGCGGCGCCGTTCACCGCCGGAGAGCTGCTTGACCCGGACGTCCGCCTTGCCGGCGAGCCCGACCATGCCGAGTGCCTCGGCCGAGGGCCGGGCTCCGGTCGTACAGCCGGCCCACATCCGGGTCGTCTCCCCGACGGTCAGCTCGGACGGGAAGCCGCCCTCCTGGAGCATCACGCCGGTGCGCGGCCGTACGGCGGCCCGCTCCCGGTGCGGATCGTGGCCCAGCACCCGCACCCGGCCCCCGCTCGGCGGTGCGAGGCCCTCGAGGAGCTCGACGGTCGAGGTCTTTCCGGCGCCGTTGGTGCCGAGGAGCGCGAAGATCTCCCCACGGCTCACGGAGAAGGTGACTCCGCGGACCGCCTCGAACCCGCCCCCGTAGACACGCCGGAGGTCTGTGACCTCAATCACGTGTTCGTTGTCTTCCGTGGCTTCCATAGGGCGAGCGTCCCCGGGGAGCGGTTCCGTCAGCAGTGCGCGGTGTCATCACTCGCCATGACAAATGTCAGAGCGCGTCGTGGGACATGGCCGTGGGACATGAGGGCGCACGAAAAAACCCCAGTCATGTGACTGGGGTTTCTCCTACGAGCTGGAGCGGACGACGAGGCTCGAACTCGCGACCTCAACCTTGGCAAGGTTGCGCTCTACCAACTGAGCTACGTCCGCACTGCTCCCGACCGGCTCCCACCGATCGGTGCGAGCACCAGCCTACCTGATCCACAAGCATGCTCAGGACCGGCGGTGCAGAGCGGGTGACAGGAATTGCACACTGCGCCTTCCCCCTGGAAGGGGGATGTTCTGCTACTGAACTACACCCGCATGTACTCCGTGGGTTTCGGCCTTTCGGCTGCGCCCCTCGGCGTGCTTCAGACATTAGCTGATCAGCAGGGGGGTAGCGCAAGTCGGCTGCCCTCGGGGGCCGGTGACGGTCCCTGAGGACAGCCCGAGCCGCGTCTCACTGCGCGGCGCTGAACGCCTCGTAGACCTTCTTCGGGATACGACCGCGCGCCGGGACATCCATCTTGTTCGCCTGCGCCCAGGCGCGGACGGCCGCCGGGTCGGGGGCGACCTCCGTCTGCTTGTACGCCTTGCCCGACTTCGACCGCTTGCGGCCGGCCGTCACGTACGGCTCCAGGGCCTTACGCAGTTCCTTGGCGTTGGCTTGATTCAGATCGATCTCGTACGACTTGCCGTCGAGTCCGAAGGCGATCGTTTCCGCCGCTTCCGAGCCGTCGATGTCGTCAAAGAGAGTGACCACGACCTTCTGCGCCACGAATATCGGTCCCTTCGTGTGGCACGTCTATACAGCTCACCGGCGATGACGCGATGGTGGAGATGACGTGCCGAGTATCGGCTATTGCCAATTCATTTGTACAGTGCCTGGCAATACAAAGTGAAGCCCGACTAAATCCGTCCGCGTGTCCCCAGCGCAATAGATGTCGTGGGCGAACCCGGGGAACTTTCCCAGAACTTTTCGTGTGGATCCCCCACTGTCACCCGATCGTGATGCGGCTCACGTAGTTTCCTCCAACTCTACCCGCGTAGAAATTTTGTGCGGGTAGTCTGAAGATGCCTGTCGGAGCACCGGCGGGTATCTGCTCAGCAGCCAGCACCACAACACCGGGAGTGCCAGTGGCACGCGTCGTAGTCGACGTCATGCTCAAGCCGGAGATCCTCGACCCCCAGGGCCAGGCGGTCCAGCGTGCGCTGCCGCGCCTGGGTTTCGAAGGCATCTCCGACGTCCGTCAGGGAAAGCGATTCGAACTGGAAGTTGACGGGCCGGTCGACGAGGCCGCGCTCGCCCGCATCCACGATCTTGCGGAATCCTTCCTCGCCAACACCGTGATCGAGGACTTCACCGTTCGCGTCGATGAAGTGGCGGAGGCGGCCAAGTGACCGCTCGTATTGGCGTCGTCACTTTCCCGGGAAGTCTGGACGACCGGGACACCCAGCGTGCGATCCGCCTCGCGGGTGCCGAACCGGTGGCCCTCTGGCACAAGGACAAGGACCTCCACCAGGTCGACGCGGTGGTCCTCCCCGGCGGTTTCTCCTACGGCGACTATCTGCGGGCCGGCGCCATCTCCCGTTTCTCGCCGGTGATGGAGTCCGTCATCGGGCAGGCGAAGGCCGGCCTTCCGGTCCTCGGTATCTGCAACGGCTTTCAGATCCTCACCGAGGCGCATCTGCTCCCGGGCGCGATGCTCGGCAACAACCACCTCCACTTCATCTGCCGCGACCAGAAGCTGCGGGTGGAGAACGCGGGCACTGCCTGGACCGGTGACTACCGCGAGGGCCAGGAGATCCACATCCCGCTGAAGAACATGGACGGCCGGTACGTCGCCGACGAGTACACGCTCGACAAGCTGGAGGCCGAGGGGCGGGTGGTCTTCCGGTACCTCGACATGAATCCGAACGGCTCGCTCCGTGACATCGCCGGCATCACCAACGAGGCCGGAAACGTCGTAGGCCTGATGCCGCACCCGGAGCACGCCGTCGAGCCGCTCATCGGCAGCGGCCGTACCGACGGTCTCCCCTTCTTCACCTCGATCCTCAAGAAGCTGGTCAACGCATGAGCCGGACGCCTCTGGACACGGTCGAGCACGCGGCCGCGACCCCCGACGTCGAGCTGCCCTGGGCCGAACTCGGCCTGAAGAAGGACGAGTACGAACGGGTGGTGGAGATCCTCGGCCGCCGCCCGACCGGCGCCGAACTCGCCATGTACTCGGTGATGTGGTCCGAGCACTGCTCGTACAAGTCCTCCAAGGTCCATCTCCGCCAGTTCGGCGAGAAGGCCCCGCAGAGCGACGCGCTCCTTGTCGGCATCGGCGAGAACGCGGGCGTGGTGGACGTCGGCCAGGGCTACGCGGTCACCTTCAAGGTCGAGTCGCACAACCACCCGTCGTACGTCGAGCCCTATCAGGGCGCGGCGACCGGTGTCGGCGGCATCGTCCGCGACATCATCGCGATGGGCGCACGCCCGGTGGCCGTGGTCGACCCGCTGCGCTTCGGCGCGGCCGACCACCCGGACACCAAGCGCGTCCTCCCCGGCGTCGTCGCCGGCATCGGCGGCTACGGCAACTGCCTGGGCCTGCCCAACATCGGCGGCGAGGTCGTCTTCGACGCCTGCTACCAGGGAAACCCGCTGGTCAACGCGGGCGCGATCGGCGTGATGCGGCACGAGGACATCCACCTCGCCAAGGCTTCCGGGGCCGGCAACAAGGTCATCCTGTACGGGGCTCGTACGGGTGGTGACGGCATCGGTGGTGCCTCGATCCTCGCGTCCGAGACCTTCGACGACGCCAAGCCCTCCAAGCGGCCGGCCGTCCAGGTCGGCGACCCCTTCCAGGAGAAGCTCCTCATCGAGTGCACCCTGGAGGCCTTCGCGGAGAAGCTGGTCGTCGGCATCCAGGACCTGGGCGCGGCGGGCCTGTCCTGCGCGACCAGTGAACTGGCGTCGAACGGCTCCGGCGGTATGACCGTGACGCTGGACGACGTCCCCCTGCGCGACTCGACCCTCTCGCCCGAGGAAATCCTCATGAGCGAGTCGCAGGAACGCATGTGCGCGGTCGTGGAGCCGGAGAAGGTCGACCGCTTCCTGGAGATCTGCGCCAAGTGGGACGTCATCGCGACGGTCATCGGTGAGGTGACCGACGGCGACCGCCTTGAGATCTTCTGGCACGGCGAGAAGATCGTGGACGTGGACCCGCGCACGGTCGCGCACGACGGCCCGGTCTACGAGCGCCCGTACGCCCGCCCGTCCTGGCAGGACACCCTGCAGGCGGACGACGCGAACAAGCTGCCCCGGCCGGCGACCGGCGATGAGCTGAAGGACCAGGTCCTGAGGCTGGTCGGCTCCCCCAACCAGGCCTCCAAGAAGTGGATCACCTCGCAGTACGACCACTTCGTGCAGGGCAACACCGTCCTCGCCCAGCCGGAGGACTCCGGCATGATCCGCGTGGACGAGGAGACCGGCCTCGGGGTCGCCATCGCGACGGACGGCAACGGCCGCTACGCCAAGCTGGACCCGTACGCGGGCGCTCAGCTGGCGCTGGCCGAGGCCTACCGGAACGTGGCCACGACGGGCGCCAAGCCGCTGGCGGTCTCGGACTGCCTGAACTTCGGTTCGCCGGAGGACCCGGCGGTGATGTGGCAGTTCGCCGAGGCGGTGCGCGGTCTGGCCGACGCCTGCCGGCAGCTGGGCACCCCGGTGACCGGCGGCAACGTCTCCCTCTACAACCAGACCGGCGAGGCGGCCATCCACCCCACCCCGGTGGTCGCCGTCCTCGGCGTGATCGACGACGTCGCCCGGCGCACGCCGGTCGCCTTCCAGGAGGACGGGCAGCTGCTCTACCTCCTCGGTGACACCCGCGAGGAGTTCGGCGGTTCGGCCTGGTCCCAGGTTGTCCACGACCACCTGGGCGGCCTGCCGCCGAAGGTCGACCTGGAGCGCGAACGCCTCCTGGCCGAGATCCTGATCTCCGCCTCCCGCGACGGCATGATCGACTCGGCGCACGATCTGTCCGACGGCGGTCTGATCCAGGCGGTCGTGGAGTCGGCGCTGCTCGGCGGCAAGGGCGCGCGTCTGGTCGTACCGGACGGGCTCGACGCCTTCACGTTCCTCCTCTCCGAGTCGGCCGGGCGCGCGATCGTCGCGGTGCCGCGCTCGGAGGAGGTCCGCTTCAACGACATGTGCGGCGCGCGTGGGCTGCCGGTCACGCGGATCGGTGTCGTGGACGGCGACGCCGTTGATGTCCAGGGCGAGTTCGAGCTCTCCCTGACCGAACTGCGCGAGGCGCACGAGGGCACCATCGAGGCGCTGCTCGCGTAGTCGGTCCTGCGGTCACGAAGGCCCCGCCCGGATTCATGTTTCCGGCCGGGGCCTTCCCGGTTCACCGGACGTAGTTCTTGAGGATCTCCGTGTCGAGCTCGATGCCCATGGGCTCGGGCAGGACCACCATCTCGCCGAACTTCGCGGTCTGGACGGTGCGGTAGCCACCGATCTTCCGGTCCGGGCCGCTGTGCACCGTGACCGTGCAGGAGTCACGGTCGATCAAGAGGTACAGGGGGATCCCGGACTGGCCGTAAGCGGTCGGCTTCTCGTGCCGGTCCCGCCGGTCGGTGTCCGAGTCGTACGAGGTGACCTCGACGACCATGAGCGCCCCGTCCGGGTCGGCCCACTCACCGTGTCCCGCGAAGTGGGCCTCTGGCGCGATCACCGCATCTGGTTTCGCCCTGCCCTCTCGATACGCATCGACCCTGAGCCCCTGGGCCTGGTACAGGTCCAGGTCGGGCCTGCTCTGCATACAGCGCCGGGCGAGCCAGGACACCATGGTGCTGTGGTCCCCGTCCGTCACCTTCTTGACTCCGATCCGTCCGTTGATGAACTCCAACGTGACGGTCTCGGGAGCGGCGGAGGCGATCGTTTCGAACTCCTCCACCGACATCTGAGACGTGCGCTCGGCCATAACCGTCATGCTGCACCCCCTTCCAGGCGGAAGCCAGTGTCGTCCGCTCCCGGCGGTGCGGGGTGGCTTTCGCCGCTGATCACCTGCACGGGTGATTGCGCCGCCTGGCCTTGGCGACGGTGACATACGGCCAGGGGTGGTCCCCGACCTCGCCGTCGCTCCCGAGGACGCCGAGCTCTTTCGTGACGCCCCGGGCTGTCGGCTCATCCCTCTCCGGAATCTTTCGGGTTCGAGCCGGACGCCTCATCCTTCTGACATGTACTTGCGTAACGTCAGTCCGGACGACGAGAACGCCTATGTCCGCATGCGCTGTGATCCCGTGATGATGAAGGAGCTCGGCGGCCCGCTGCCCGTCGAGGGCATCGCGGACAAGGTGCGCCGGGATGCCGCGGAGGCGGCTGCCGACACCTCCTGGATCAAGATGATCGTTCCTGATCCAGGTGCTCCGGAGATCGTCGCGGGCTCGGTGGTCATCTGGTCGCACGACGAAGGCGGGGAGCCGATGTCGGAGATCGGGTGGATGATCCTGCCCGAGTTCCAGGGCCGCGGCCTCGGCAAGCTCGCGACCCGTACCCTTCTCGAACAGGCCCGGGAGGCCAGCCGCTGGGGTGACATCCACGCCTTCCCGGCGAAGGGCAACGCGCCCTCCAACGGCATCTGCCGATCCCTCGGCTTTTGCCTCCTCGGCGAGAGGGACGTCGACTTCGCCGACCGGGTCATCCACAGCAACCACTGGGTCATCACCCCCCGCTGACCGCCCTCACGCGGGTACGGCATCCCGCGCGCATCTTCGGCAACCGCGCCGCCGGCAGCACGCACCGGCAACGACCGGATCACCCGCCTGTACTCGCTCGCCGTGAAGCTGTGCCCGTGAATAGGCTCACCGTCATGCCACCGGCCAAGAAACGCACCAGGACATACGACCCCGGCAAGGTCCGTACGGCGGTTTTCGCCCAGTTCGCGAACGTGCGGGACGCCGTCCGTACGCTCACCCCCGAGCAGCTCGCGCTTCCCACCCGGCTCGGCGAGTGGACCGTACGGGACCTCGTCGCCCACATCGGCATGGCCGTCACCGCCGTCCAACGGGCCCTGGACGAGCCCGAACCGGCGAAGGCCGACGCGGTGCTCCTCGACTGGCCGTTCGGGACCTCGGGCAACTCCGCCGCCATAGCCGACTTCACCCGTGCGCTCGCCGACGGCCACCCCGACCTCGACGCCTACCTCGCCGAGGCCGACGACAGCCTCCGCGCCCTGCTCGCCGCACACCCCGGGACCCGGCCGCTCGCCACCAGCGCCGGCGCGATGTCCCTGGACGACTACCTGGTCACCCGGACCGTCGAACTGGTCGTCCACACCGACGACCTCAACGCGGCCGTCGCGGGACTGGAGGTGCCCTTCGACCGGCAGGCCCTGGCCGCCTGCACCCGGCTGCTCGCCGACGCGCTCGCGGTCAAGGCGCCCGGCGGCTCCACCGAGGTGCGCGTGCCGCCGTACGCCGTGGTGCAGTGCGTCGAAGGCCCCCGGCACACCCGGGGCACCCCGCCGAACGTCGTCGAGACCGATCCGCTCACCTGGGCGCGGCTGGCCACCGGACGGCTGGGGTGGAAGGAGGCCGTGGCGGACGCCAAGGTCAGCGCCAGCGGCGAGCGGGCGGACATCGGGGCCCTGCTGCCCCTCATGAGCTGAGGGAACCGATCACCCGGTGCGGGCCGTCGAATCGGCATGTACGGGTACAAGCAGCGCACGCAGCGTATGACCCTGACCATGACGGCGGCCGCCGTGCTCGTCCCGCTCGCGGTGGCCTGCGGCGGTGAGAAAGCCGGAGTCTCCGTGGGGACTCAGCCACCGGTGACCGGAATCGAGTGGACCGTCGACAGCGTGACCGTCGACGGCACCACCCGGCGCGCCCCGGCACACGCCCATGTGAAGATCGAGGACGGCCAGGCCGCCGGCAGCTTCGGGTGCAACCAGTTCAGCGCCACGGCGAAGGTCACGGACGACCGGATCCGGCTGAGCAACGCCCGCACCACCCGCATGGCCTGCGACAACACCCGCATGACCTTCGAGCACGTCCTCGCCCGCACGCTCACCGCGGGGCCGCTCAGCACCCGGACCGACGGCAGGAAACTCGCCCTCACCACCGCCGGCGGCGACCGGGTCGAGCTGTCCAGGAAGTGACCTCCGCGCCCCGAATGATGTGCGACACCTCACTCAGGGATACGGTGTGAGGGGCTTGCGCGGACACCGGACCGCACGAACGTGCCTGGGCTGGAGAATCCTCCCACCGCGTTGACCAGCGGAAATGGAGAATGCCACAACCGCGTCCACGGTCGTAGATCCATTACGGCCGGGTATCCCCAATTCGGACCAGTGGTCGATCTCGCCTACACTCGGTGGCGTGCCACGTGGTGACGGTCTCCTCAATCACGATCTGCTCCCCGGTGAGAAGGGCCCCCAGGACGCTTGCGGCGTCTTCGGTGTCTGGGCTCCGGGTGAAGAGGTCGCCAAGCTCACGTACTTCGGGCTGTACGCCCTCCAGCATCGGGGCCAGGAATCCGCGGGTATCGCGGTCAGCAACGGCTCCCAGATCCTCGTCTTCAAGGACATGGGGCTTGTCTCCCAGGTCTTCGACGAGACCTCCCTCGGTTCGCTCCAGGGTCATATCGCGGTCGGTCACGCCCGCTACTCGACCACCGGCGCCTCCGTGTGGGAGAACGCCCAGCCGACGTTCCGCGCCACCGCGCACGGCTCGATCGCGCTCGGCCACAACGGCAACCTCGTCAACACGGCGCAGCTCGCCGAGATGGTCGCCGACCTCCCGAAGGACACCCACGGCCGGTCCACCCGGGTCGCCGCCACCAACGACACCGACCTGCTCACCGCGCTCCTCGCGGCCCAGGTCGACGCCGACGGCAAGCCGCTGACCATCGAGGAGGCCGCGCACGCGGTCCTGCCGAAGGTCCGGGGCGCCTTCTCCCTCGTCTTCATGGACGAGCACACCCTCTACGCCGCCCGCGACCCGCAGGGCATCCGCCCGCTGGTCCTCGGCCGCCTGGAGCGTGGCTGGGTCATCGCCTCCGAGTCCGCCGCCCTCGACATCTGCGGCGCGAGCTACGTCCGCGAGATCGAGCCGGGCGAGTTCGTCGCCGTCGACGAGAACGGTCTGCGTTCCTCACGATTCGCGGATGCGAAGCCCAAGGGCTGTGTCTTCGAGTATGTGTACCTGGCCCGCCCCGACACCGACATCGCCGGCCGGAACGTCTACCTCTCCCGGGTGGAGATGGGCCGCAAGCTCGCCAAGGAAGCCCCGGCCGACGCCGACCTGGTGATAGCGACCCCGGAGTCCGGCACCCCGGCCGCCATCGGTTACGCGGAGGCCTCCGGTATCCCGTTCGGCAACGGTCTGGTCAAGAACGCCTACGTCGGCCGGACCTTCATCCAGCCCTCGCAGACCATCCGGCAACTCGGCATCCGCCTGAAGCTGAACCCGCTGAAGGAAGTCATCAAGGGCAAGCGGCTGGTCGTCGTCGACGACTCGATCGTGCGCGGCAACACCCAGCGGGCCCTGGTGCGCATGCTGCGCGAGGCCGGCGCGGCCGAGGTCCACATCCGGATCTCCTCGCCGCCCGTGAAGTGGCCCTGCTTCTTCGGCATCGACTTCGCCACCCGCGCCGAGCTCATCGCCAACGGCATGACCATCGATGAGATCGGCACCTCGCTCGGCGCCGACTCCCTGGCGTACATCTCCATCGACGGCATGATCGAGGCGACCACCATCGCCAAGCCGAACCTCTGCCGTGCCTGCTTCGACGGCGAGTACCCGATGGAGCTCCCGGACCCCGAGCTGCTGGGCAAGCAGCTCCTGGAGACCGAACTGGCCGCCGGTCCGGCAGCCACGGCCGCGGCCGACGCGATCCGTCGCCCGTAAGCCTCGTAGAAACCAACCCGAAAGATCCCAGGCAATGTCTGATGTGTCTGATCAGTCGCCTCCGGCGACGGGCCTGTCCACCGGTGCTTCCTACGCGGCTGCCGGCGTCGACATCGAAGCGGGCGACCGCGCCGTAGAGCTGATGAAGGAGTGGGTGAAGAAGACCCGGCGCCCCGAGGTGCTGGGCGGCCTCGGCGGTTTCGCCGGCCTCTTCGACGCCTCCGCCCTCAAGCGCTTCGAGCGCCCGCTGCTCGCCTCCGCGACGGACGGCGTGGGTACCAAGGTCGACATCGCCCGCCAGTTGGGCGTGTACGACACCATCGGTCACGACCTGGTCGCCATGGTCATGGACGACATCGTGGTGTGCGGTGCCGAGCCGCTGTTCATGACCGACTACATCTGTGTCGGCAAGGTCCATCCCGAGCGGGTCGCGGCGATCGTCAAGGGCATCGCCGAGGGCTGTGTGCTGGCCGGCTGCGCCCTGGTGGGCGGCGAGACCGCCGAGCACCCGGGCCTGCTCGGCGCGGACGACTTCGATGTGGCCGGCGCCGGTACGGGCGTGGTGGAGGCCGACCGGCTGCTCGGCGCGGATCGTATCCGTACGGGTGACGCGGTGATCGCCATGGCGTCCTCCGGGCTTCACTCGAACGGGTACTCCCTGGTCCGGCACGTTCTGCTGAACCAGGCGGGCCTCGCGCTGGACGCCCACATCGAGGAGCTCGGCCGCACCCTCGGCGAGGAACTCCTGGAGCCGACCAAGATCTATTCGCTGGACTGCCTGGCCCTGATCCGCACCGCCGAAGTGCACGCGTTCAGCCATGTGACCGGCGGTGGACTCGCCGCGAACC
This sequence comes from Streptomyces sp. NPDC111744, assembly GCF_055634995.1. NCBI lineage: Bacteria > Bacillati > Actinomycetota > Actinomycetes > Kitasatosporales > Streptomycetaceae > Streptomyces > Streptomyces sp. NPDC111744. The sequence goes on along the minus strand of NZ_JBVKCG010000004.1, from coordinate 45,381 downwards.
TGGCCCGAGTGATCCCGGACCACCTGCACGCGAGCGTCGACCGCTCCACCTGGACCCCCGGCGCGATCTTCGACCTGGTCGGGCGCACCGGGGAGGTCGAGCGGCTCGAACTGGAGAAGACACTCAACATGGGTGTCGGCATGATCGCGATGGTCCCGCAGGACTCGGTGGACGTGGCGCTGGCCACACTGGCCGACCGCGGGGTCGAGGCATGGGTGGCCGGCGAGATCACCGAGCGCGGCGAGCACACCAGTGGCGCGGAGCTGGTCGGCGACTACGCATAGGACCACTACGGCATAGGACCACTACGGCATAGGACCACTACGTACAGGGCACAGGGGCCGACCGGCCGCGAGGCCAGCACAAAACCCGGTCCGGCGTTGGAAACCCCGGACCGGGTGTGTACGCGGCTAAGCAGCCGCAGGCATCACGCACCGCGACGATGTCGGGACTGGGGACCGGACTGGTCGTCCTCGTCCTCGTCATCGTCGTTGTAGAGATCCGCGTACTGGGCGTACGGGTCGTCATCCTCGTCGTCCTCGAACGGCTCGCCATTCGGCGGCTGGCTCGAAGTCGAAGCGCCCAGCTCGCTGGCCAGGCGTGACAGGTCAGTCCCACCGCTGTTGTACTTCAGCTGGCGGGCGACCTTCGTCTGCTTGGCCTTGGCCCGGCCGCGCCCCATGGCTCGACCCCCTCGGTGACGGGGCTCGACGGCCCCAGAGTCTGACACGCGTTCATGATCCGGAACGGACTCTCATCGGAGAGACCGGTCCGTAGGGCTTCCACGGTACCTGAGCCCGCGCCCATACGGTACGTCGCCCGCACCACGCGCCTGGCTGCACGACCCGCGAGGCGCCCCGTCCTCGCTGGTCAACGACGATTTTAACCACTTCCTGGCGAGCGACCCGCCGACGGACGTGAGAGTTCTCTCCAACTGTCCGTCGGCGGGTACCGGAAATCCGTGCGGAAACCCGGTGTTCGGTCAGCGTCCACCGGCCGTTGACGCTTCGTGCATCCGCTGTTCGGCGATCCGGTCGGCCGCCGCGGCAGGCGGAATTCCGTCATCCTTCGCACGAGCGAATATGGCCAGCGTGGTGTCGAAGATCTTCGCCGCCTTGGCCTTGCACCGGTCGAAGTCGAACCCGTGCAGCTCGTCGGCGACCTGGATGACCCCGCCGGCGTTCACCACGTAGTCCGGCGCGTAGAGGATCCCGCGGTCGGCGAGGTCCTTCTCGACACCCGGGTGCGCGAGCTGGTTGTTGGCCGCCCCGCACACCACCCTGGCGGTCAGCGCCGGGACCGACGCGTCGCTGAGGGCGCCGCCGAGCGCGCAGGGCGCGTAGATGTCGAGGCCCTCGACGCGGATCAGGGCTTCGGTGTCGGCGGCGACCTGGACCTGGGGGTGCCGGTCGGAGATCCGGCCGACGGCCTCCCGGCGCACGTCCGTGATGACCACCCGGGCGCTCTCCTCCAGCAGGTGCTCCACCAGGTGGTGGCCGACCTTGCCGACTCCCGCGATACCGACGGTACGGCCGCGGAGCGAGGGGTCGCCCCACAGGTGCTGGGCGCTGGCCCGCATGCCCTGGTAGACGCCGTACGCGGTGAGCACGGAGGAGTCGCCGGCGCCGCCGTTCTCCGGGGAGCGGCCGGTGGTCCACCGGCACTCACGGGCGACGACGTCCATGTCGGCGACATACGTACCGACGTCGCAGGCGGTGACGTAGCGGCCGCCGAGCGAGGCCACGAACCGCCCGTAGGCGAGCAGCAGCTCCTCGGTCTTGTCGCGCTCGGGGTCTCCGATGATCACGGCCTTGCCGCCGCCGTGGTCGAGACCGGCCATGGCGTTCTTGTACGACATACCGCGCGCGAGGTTGAGGGCGTCGGCGACAGCCTCCGCCTCGTTCGCGTACGGGTAGAAGCGGGTGCCGCCGAGGGCGGGCCCCAGCGCGGTGGAGTGGATGGCGATGACGGCCTTGAGGCCGCTCTTGCGGTCCTGGCAGAGCACGACCTGCTCGTGACCGCCCTGGTCCGAGTGGAACAGGGTGTGCAGGACGCCGGTGGAAACGTCGGTCACTGTGGTGACTCCCGGTTGTGTTCGCGGCGAGTGGAGCGGGGGGCTCCCGTACAGGTGGCGGGGGCCTGGCATGAGCGTAGAGCTATTGCCCGCCCACCATCCGCGCCGTGTTAAGGATCACTCTCCCGCGTCGTGTGTGCACGTATGAGCGTGGGACGATTTGCTGTGGTTTTCGCGGCTGACTGCGGCTGACCCCGCGGTGGGGTTCCGCTGGTTTCGAGCCCGGTCCGATGGGGAGGGAGCAGGCGTGCCCAAGGTGTCCTCGGTGGTCGTCCCCTACGCGACGTACCTGCGTGTGTACGAGCCGCTGGCCGCCTTCCCGGAGCCCGAGCGGGGTCACTGGTCGCGCTACGCCCGCCGCCCCGACCGGCCCTCCTACCAGGACGAACTCCGGCGGGCCCTGGCCGACTTGCTGCCCACCCCGCCGGTCCCGGTGCCGGTGCAGGAGAGCAGCGACGCCTTCGTGCTCGAGGTCGACGGTGTCGTGTGCGTGTGCCCGTGGCGGACCCGGCTGCGCGGCTGGCAGGCCCTGCAGGAGCTGCCCGACATACTGCCGAAGACGGTCCTGGACGCGATGCTGCCCCCGGTCGTCCGCCGGCAGGCCACGATGGACTACGAGCGGTGGCTGGTCCGCAACCCCGACTCCCGGCCCTGGATTCGTACGGCGACCTGGCAGGTGCCGCTGAACTGGTTCGTGCTGGTCTCCGACGAGGAGCGCCGCTACGAGAAGGGCACCGGCGAGATCCCGCCGATGCTGCGCTACCGCACGCCGATGGTGCAGGCCCGGCGCCGGGTGGCCCGGGCGCTGCGCACGCTCAAGGACACCATCGAGGAAGGGCCGCTGATCGACGGCCTGGTGGACGTGGGCCGCTGGCTGGAGGAGTTCCATCCGCGCTCGGTGGTCGAACTGGACTACGGCGGTCTGGTGCACGCCCTGCCGGCCGGTGACCTGGAGGGCGACCATTCGGCGGCCGACGTGGCGGCCGGCATCGAGGCGCTGCGGCAGGGTGACGGGGCCTCGGCCGGGGAGGCGTACGGGCGGCTGGTGGAGCGGTGGCGGGCGGTGCGGGACCGGCGGTCCGCGAACTGAGTGTCGGTGTGAGTGCCGATACCGACCGCGCCGTATTGAGTGCCGGTTGTGTGATGGTGTGACGGTCGGATGACACCTGGGTGACGTATGAGTGGTGAGTGATGTACATCACGGCCCAGATGCCATGAAACAACGTACGTTGACGGCACTTCAGTGAACGCACGGGACGTTGGTCCCGATCCGGGCTTTTGCGTCAAGGGTGACGGACCGCACTTACACGGCTCTTGCGCCTCTTGCCACTCCTCGTGCCAAAATAGGACAAGGAGCCCGGGGAGGGCTCCTTCCGTCCATGTGTGGTGCACTGTGGGCGGAATCTCAGCATTGCACGCGCTTTGGGGGGTCCGGTGACTCCTGATCGTCATGTGACTGATCGTCACAGTGGCGTGACTGTCCGCTATGGCATGGTCCATCGGCTTCCGCGGCTGATGACTACCTGGGAGGGCAATTCCATCGGTTTGGCCGACGCGGCTGGACAGATGGTGTAGTTGTAGTGCCGAGGACAAGCCGTTCGTCCTATAACCGACTCGACTCGCGTCCGCCATTTCGGGCAACGCGGGTCAAGGTGCAGAATTTAGAGGAAAGAACCGAGAAGGTTCGGTTCTCCCGAGGAGGCCGCTCATGACCGCTCGCACCCCTGATGCCGAGCCGCTGCTGACCCCGGCTGAGGTCGCCACCATGTTCCGTGTCGACCCCAAGACGGTCACGCGGTGGGCGAAGGCCGGCAAGCTCACGTCGATCCGCACGCTGGGCGGGCATCGACGCTACCGCGAGGCTGAGGTCCGCGCTCTGCTCGCGGGTATCCCGCAGCAGCGCAGCGAGGCCTGACCAACTGAATAGCGGGCAAACCGACCGGCCCCCCAACTGGCCGAGGCGCCCGACACCCTAGCTCCAAGCGACGCGGGACCTGCCCCAACAGGGCCCACGCCCAGGCCGACAGAACCTCTCAGGCAGCGACACAGGGTGCGTCGTAGATCGCGCTGGACTCCGCCGGGTCCAGCGCGATCTTTTTTGTGCGTCCGTGGGGCTTGGTCCGACCGTGACGGGCGGCTCTGTGAGCAGCCTTGTCGGAGTCTGAGGAGGCCTGTCGGATCTGCTGTGGAGGCGCCCAGAAGGCGGCCGGGGGGACATCGGCGGGACGCTGCGGGAGAGGTCCCAGGGTGGTGCAATTGCACATATTAAATTGACTTGTTGTAGGCGGGGTGTAAGTGCCGCCGTTTCACGAACTTATGCGGTGACTCCCGTCACATACCGCGCGGGTTGTTTGTACTGCCACCCGTGCGCTAAAGGAGCTGGAGCCTCCACCGTCCCACGGGAGAACGGCCGTTGGGCCCCGCGTCGGTCACACGCCGACGGGACCCTCGTCCTCCGCGGTGTCCTCGGGGGCCTCCGTGGGGTGCGGGGCGGAGTCCATGGCCAGCCGCAGCAGCCGATGGCAGACCGGGCAGTGCCGGGTCCGGTGCCGGTACGACGAGGCGGCCGCCAGGTGGGCCCGCAACAGGGCTCGCGTCTCATGCCGCACCGAAGCCGCCATACGCCACCTCCAGAAGCGGGCCGAGGGGAAGCGAGCCCTGTCTTCTGGGTAGCGAGGGAATGTGACCCCGTCAAGAGCCCACCCCCGCTCCCCGGCCAACAGCGGGAGAGGGATGCCCCGGCACCTGGGGCGAAGAAGAGGCCGGCTTCCCATGGGGGGATGCAGGCCTCGGCGTTGTGCGGTCCTGGCGGGATGTGCCGTATCCGATCGCGCCTGCACCGCGGGCGCGGCCTCGTGTGGGGAGGGGCGGGGTTGTCGGCCGTGGCATGCGGGAGGCCCGCTTTCCTTAGGGGGCGCGGGCCTGGGCATTGTGCGGTCCTGGCGGGATTTGCTGCATCTGATCGCGGCTGTGCCGCGGGCGCGGTCTCCGCCTTGGCGGGGTGGGGAGGGGCGGAGTTGTCGGCCGTGGCATGCGGGAGGCCCGCTTCCCCTAGGGGGACGCGGGCCTCGGCATTGTGCGGTCCTGACGGGATTTGAACCCGCGGCCTCCACCTTGACAGGGTGGCGAGCACTCCAAACTGCTCCACAGGACCAGGTTTTGCGGCACTTTGTCTGCGCTGTGCTGCGAGAAGGACTGTACAGGAGGGTGTGGGTCCTGGTCGAACTCACTCCGCGTACCCGGTCTGTTACTGGACAGCCGAGTCGATCGCCTTCACGATCCGCTTGTCGGAGATCGGATAGGCCGTGCCCAGCGCGTGCGCGAAGTAGCTGACCCGCAGCTCCTCCAGCATCCAGCGGATGTCCAGGACCTGCTGCGGCACCGGCCGGCCCTGGGGAAGCTGCTCCAGGAGCCAGGCGTACTCGTCCTGCATCTCGTGGACCTTCTCCATGCGGGTGGTGTCCCGCTGGACGTTGGTCGGCATCTGCTGGAGGCGCCGGTCGGCGGCCACCAGATAGCGCATGAGGTCGGGGAGCCGTCGTATACCGGCCCACGTCACGAAGCCCGGCTTCACAAGGGCGTCCAGCTGCTTGCGGACATCCGTCAGGTTTGCCAGCAGCGCGGGGCTCCGTACGGCCTTCAGACGGCGCTCACAGGCCTGCCAGGCGGCCAGCACCTGCTGCACCTGCCCGACCGTACGGACCGTCGTGTCGACGATCTCGGCGCGCACCTTGTCGTACAGCTTCCGGTACGACTCCTCGTCCCACGCCGGTCCCCCGAAGTCGCCGATCAACTTGTCCGCGGCCGCCATCGCGCAGTCGTCGAACAGGGCCTGGATCGTGCCGTGCGGGTTGGCGGACAGGGCCAGCTTCTGCGCGTTGGTGAGCTTCTCCGAGGCGAACTTCGCGGGACTGACGGGGATGTTGCGGAGGATCAGCCTTCGCGTGCCCTTCCACATCGCCTCGGCCTGTTCCTCCTCGGTGTCGAAGAGGCGGACCGAGACCGTGTCGCCGTCGTCGACGAGCGCCGGGTACGCCTTGACCGGCTGGCCGGCCCGGCGGGTCTCGAAGACACGCGTGAGCGCGCCGATCGTCCAGTCCGTGAGGCCCTCGCGCTCCAGGGACTCGCCGCCCTCGCGCTCCGCGGTGGCCGCGGCGGCCTGCGAGATGGCCTGGCGGGCCTTCGGCTTCAGCCGGAGCTTCAGCGCCTCCAGGTCCTTGTCCTCGGCCAGCTTCCGGCGCCGCTCGTCGACGATCCGGAAGGTGATCTTCAGATGGTCCGGGACCTTCGTCCAGTCGAAGTCCTCGGCCTCGAAGGGCACGCCGACCATGCGCTTCAGCTCGCGGGCCATGGTCGTGGTCAGGGGCTCCTGAAGGGGCACTGCCGTGTCCAGGAAGCGCTTGGCGAAGTTCGGTGCCGGGACGTAGTTGCGGCGGATCGGCTTGGGGAGGGACCGGATCAGCTCCGTGACGACCTCTTCCCTGAGCCCCGGGATCTGCCAGTCGAAGCCCTCGTCCTTGACCTGGTTGAGGACCTGGAGCGGGATGTGGACGGTCACACCGTCGGCGTCCGCGCCCGGCTCGAACTGGTACGTCACCCGGAACTTGAGCTGCCCCTGCCGCCAGGAGTCCGGATAGTCGGCCTTGGTGACCGCCTCCGCCGACTCCCGGATCAGCATCTCGCGCTCGAAGTCGAGGTACTCCGGCTGCTCCTGGCGCTTCCGCTTCCACCAGGAGTCGAAGTGGGCGCCGGAGACGACGTCTTCGGGCACCCGCTGGTCGTAGAAGTCGAAGAGCGTGTCGTCGTCCACGACGATGTCCCGGCGCCGGGCCCGGTGCTCCAGCTCCTCGACCTCGCTGAGGAGTCTGCGGTTGTCGGCGAAGAACTTGTGGTGGGTCCGCCAGTCACCCTCGACCAGTGCGTTGCGAATGAAAAGCTCGCGACTCGTCTGCGGGTCGATCCGGCCGTAGTTGACCTTCCGCTGGGCGACGATCGGTACGCCGTACAGCGTGACCTTCTCGTACGCCATGACGGCCGCCTGGTCCTTCTCCCAGTGGGGTTCGCTGTACGTCCGCTTCAGGAGGTGTTCGGCGAGGGGTTCCACCCACTCCGGCTCGATCTTCGCGTTGACCCGGGCCCAGAGGCGGGAGGTCTCCACGAGTTCGGCGGACATGACGAACCGGGGTGTCTTCCTGAACAGCGCCGAGCCGGGGAAGATCGCGAACTTGGCGTTCCGCGCCCCCAGATACTCGTTCTTAGCGCCGTCCTTCACGTCCTTCATGCCGATGTGGGACAGCAGGCCGGCGAGCAGCGAGACATGTACGCGGTCGCCGGGTGCGTCCTCCTCGTTGAGGTGGATGCCCATCTGCTTGGCGACCGTGCGCAGCTGGGTGTAGATGTCCTGCCACTCCCGGATGCGCAGGAAGTTCAGGAACTCCTGCTTGCACATGCGCCGGAAGGACGACGATCCGCGTTCGCGCTGCTGCTCGCGGATGTACTTCCACAGGTTGAGGAAGGCGAGGAAGTCACTGGTCTCGTCGCGGAAGCGGGCGTGCTGCTGGTCGGCCTGGGTCTGCTTGTCGGCCGGGCGTTCGCGCGGGTCCTGGATGGAGAGCGCGGCGGCGATGACCATGACCTCGCGGACACAGCCGTTCTTGTCGGCCTCCAGGACCATACGGGCGAGGCGCGGGTCGACGGGCAGCTGGGCGAGCTTGCGGCCGGTGTCGGTGAGCCGTTTGCGGGCCTCTTTCTCGGCCGGGTCGATCGCGCCCAGCTCCTGGAGCAGCTGCACACCGTCGCGGATGTTGCGGTGGTCCGGCGGGTCGATGAAAGGGAACTTCTCGATGTCGCCGAGGCCGGCCGCGGTCATCTGCAGGATGACGGAGGCGAGGTTGGTCCGGAGGATCTCCGCGTCGGTGAACTCCGGGCGGGCGAGGAAGTCGTCCTCGTCGTACAGCCGGATGCAGACACCGTCGCTCGTACGGCCGCAGCGGCCCTTGCGCTGGTTGGCGCTGGCCTGGCTGATCGGCTCGATGGGCAGCCGCTGCACCTTGGTGCGATGGCTGTAGCGGCTGATCCGGGCGAAGCCGGGGTCGATGACGTACTTGATGCCGGGGACGGTGAGTGAGGTCTCGGCGACGTTGGTCGCCAGGACGATTCTTCGACCGGTGTGCGGCTGGAAGACGCGATGCTGCTCGGCGTGCGAGAGGCGAGCGTAGAGCGGCAGCACTTCGGTGAACCGGTAGTTCTTCTTCTCGAGGGCGTCGGCGGTGTCCCGGATCTCCCTCTCACCCGAGAGGAAGACGAGGATGTCGCCCTTGCCCTCGGCCTGGAGTTCCTCCACCGCGTCGCAGATGGCGGTGATCTGGTCGCGGTCGGAGTCCTCGGACTCCTCTTCGAGAAGGGGCCGGTAGCGGACCTCCACCGGATACGTCCGGCCGCTGACCTCGACGATCGGGGCGTCGCCGAAGTGCCGGGAGAACCGCTCGGGGTCGATGGTCGCGGAGGTGATGACCACCTTCAGATCCGGCCGCTTGGGCAGCAGCTGCGCCAGATAGCCGAGCAGGAAGTCGATGTTGAGGGACCGCTCGTGGGCCTCGTCGATGATGATCGTGTCGTAGGCGCGCAGCTCGCGGTCGGTCTGGATCTCGGCGAGCAGGATGCCGTCGGTCATCAGCTTGATGAACGTGGCGTCCGGGTTCACCTGGTCGGTGAAGCGGACCTTCCAGCCGACGGCCTCCCCGAGGGGCGTGCGCAGTTCCTCGGCGACCCGCTCGGCGACGGTGCGGGCGGCGATCCGGCGGGGCTGGGTGTGCCCGATCATTCCCCTGACACCCCGCCCGAGCTCCAGACAGATCTTCGGGATCTGTGTGGTCTTACCGGACCCGGTCTCACCGGCCACGATCACGACCTGGTGATCGCGTATCGCCTCGGCGATCTCGTCCTTCTTCTGGCTGACGGGCAGCTGCTCGGGGTACGACACGGCGGGCACGACGGCGCGTCGGCCGGCCATCCGTTCCTCGGCCCTGGCCACCTCGGCCTCGATCTCCGCGAGGACGGCGGCCCGGGCCTCCGGCTTACGGATCTTGCGTGCACCTTCCAGCCTGCGCCCGAGCCGGTGCGCGTCGCGCAGCGAGAGCTCGGTCAGGCGGGGGGCGAGAGCGCCGAGGGCGGGGGCTGGATGCGTAGACATACGCGACCCAGGATCTCACCTTGGGGAAATTCGTGGCGAACGCTTTTGCCTCCGGCGGTTCGGCCGGGGTTGGCCTACTGGCTCCGCTGGGCGGGCGGGGTGGTGGTGGAGGAGGCGGAGGAGGTCTGCGCGGCCGGGGCCGGGGCCGGGGCTGTGGCCCTGGCCGAAGCGGCGGCCATGGACTTCGCCGTGTTGGATACGGCCTTGATCCCCAGGTAGGCGGTGGTCATGCTGCTCACCGCGGTGAAGGCCGCGGTGAGGACGCCGATGATCACCGATGTGTTGCCGCTCAGCCGCCAGACGCCGAAGATCGCCACCCCGGCGATGGCGAGATTGCTGATGACGACAGCGAGGAGCCCGTACCGTGCACGGTCCTTCTCCAGCTGTACGTCCTGGTCCCGGCTCATCGTCCCCTGCCTTCAGTGCTCGTTCGAATGCTCTTCCGACCCGACGAACGCAGGCTGCCACACTGCACGCAGGCGCCCCGGCAGAATGCGACACAAGAACAGCCCCTCCGGAATCCCGGAGGGGCTGTGTGTTGTGGCTGGGGCCGGGGTCGAACCGGCGACCTATCGCTTTTCAGGCGATCGCTCGTACCAACTGAGCTACCCAGCCACGAGGTTTCACGTGAAACCCCAGCGGTCCTGACGGGATTTGAACCCGCGGCCTCCACCTTGACAGGGTGGCGAGCACTCCAAACTGCTCCACAGGACCAAGCTTTGCGTGCAACAGTGTCGCACACGATCTTGCGTGCCCCCAACGGGATTCGAACCCGTGCTACCGCCTTGAAAGGGCGGCGTCCTAGGCCGCTAGACGATGAGGGCTATCGGCCCGCCTGGGCGCTTCTCAGCGCGTCGGGGACGTGAGAAGCATATGGGATGGCGGGGAGTATCGCCAAAACGGTTTACGACCCCGACGGCGACGGTGTGCCCGGTGTGCCCGGTGTGCCTCCTGAGGATGACGGGCTCTGCGAGAGTGACGGAGTGGCTCCCGGCTGGTTTTCTTCGGGGAGGTGGCGGCTGACCTGGGCCGTCGTCTCGCCCAGACCGCCCAGTTTGATCTCGTCCCAGGCCTGGAGCCGGCGGGTGTCGCGGTCGAAGTAGAGGATCGAGGCCTCGACGGGGTCCGGGTACTTGCCCTCGACCGCGCGCAGACCGCTGCCGCCCGTGGAGCCCTCCACGCGAAGGCGGGTGCCGTGCGGCAGGAGCTCGTTCTGTTCGTGGTGGAGGTGGCCCGCCAGAACCAGGGGCACCTCGCCGTCCGTAATCCGGGCGGCCGTCGGTTCATGGGCGATGGCCACATCCACCGGGGTGTCGGCCGCCCGCTGCTCCCGCAGGGCCGTGGCCAGGCGGTCCCCGGCCTGTTCCTCGGCCGGGTCCCCGCCCGGCATGGCAGAGCGGTCGGGCGTGAACTGGGGATCACCGATCCCGGCGAAGCGCAGCCCGGCGATCGTCTCGGCCCGGCCGTCGTCCAGGACGTGCACGTTCTTCATCCGGGACAGATAGCGCTGAGTGACGCCCGAGTCGTGGTTGCCCCGGACCCAGACGTACGGCACGCCCAGGTCGGCGACCGGGTCCAGGAAGCCGTTCTCGGCCGCTGTGCCGTGGTCCATGGTGTCACCGGAGTCGACGATCACATTCACCTTGTACTGCTCCACCAGCGAGGCGATGATCTTCCAGCTCGCCGGGTTGAGATGGATGTCGGAGACGTGCAGGACGCGCACGGTGGTCGGGTCCGGCGTGTAGGCGGGGAGCGTGGACGTGACGTCGTACAGCTTCGTCACATTGGTCACCAGGCGTGCCAACTCCTGCTGGTAGACATCGAATTCGGTGACGATGCTGCGCGCGTTGCCGACCAGGGCGGGGGCGGAGGAGAGCAGGCCGGAGAACCGCGGTTCCAGGACCGACTTGGGGTTCCAGGTGGCGTACGCGGTCACGCCGGACGTGGCGAGCAGGGCGAGGGCGAGGCCGCCGGCGGTCAGGGCGGGGCTCGGACGGCGGTAGACGGCGAGGCCGAGGGCGGTCGCGCCGCAGACGACGGCCACGCAGGAGCGTACGGCCACGTCGAGGGTGCCGTGCTCCACGTCCTGGGTGACCTCGTCCTGGAGGCCGGAGAGGCGCTCGGGGTGGTCGACGAGCGCCTGGGAGCGGACCGGGTCGAGCTGGTCGACGTTGACGTCCAGGCGGACCGGCGCGACGTGGGTGTCCAGGTAGAGGGCGCCCAGCGGGGAGACGTTGATCTTCGTGCCGCCGTGGAGGGAGGGACGCAGGGTCATCGTCGTGTCCATCGGGCCGACCTGGGCCCGGACGTTCCCGACGACCAGCAGGCCGAGCCAGGCGCCGACGACCACGACGGTTATCAGGCCGAGGACGCGGATCCAGACGGGCGGCGCGTGCGCATCGGGGGCGAGTTCGAGATCGGGGAGGCGGTCTCGGATTTGTGTCGGGGTTGGGGCTGGGCTGGGGGACTGGGCTCGGGCTCGGACGCGGGCCATTGGTGCCGTATGCCCAGGATTGCGGGTGCCTATGCGGCGGTTCATGGCCCGCGTGTCCGGCGGTGGGGCCCGCGTGTCCGGCGGTGGGGCCCGCGTGTCCGGCGGTGGGGCCCGCGTGTCGGGTGGTGGGGCCCGCATCTCCGTGGGGTCCGCGACTCTCGTACGGGCGTTCCGTGCCGGACAATGGGGCTGTGCTGGAGATGACGCGCGAGGAGTTCGAGGAACTGGTAGCCGAGGCGCTCGACCGGATCCCGCCGGAGCTGACCCGGCTGATGGACAACGTGGCGGTGTTCGTCGAGGACGAGCCCGACGACCCGGCCGACCCCGAGCTGCTCGGGCTCTACGAGGGGACTCCGCTGACCGACCGTGGGGAGTGGTACGCGGGCGTGCTGCCCGACCGGATCACCATCTACCGCGGGCCGACGCTGCGGATGTGCTCCTCGCGCGAGGAGGTCGTCGCGGAGACCGAGGTGACCGTGGTCCACGAGATCGCCCATCACTTCGGTATCGACGACGCGCGGCTGCATGCGCTGGGGTACGGGTGACGGGAGCGGCGGGTCCGGCGTGCGTCCTCGGGCGCGGGTGACGGCTCGGTTGCGTGTCCTCTTGTGGGCGGCGGGAGTTGGGGAGGTTGACTCCTTTCTTCGCCCCGGAGGTGGCCGCCGTGCGCCCCTTGTACGTACCCGTCCGTCTGGCCGTCACCGTTATGGCCGTCGCGGCCGCCGCCGGCTGTGTGAACGTCGGGGACGACGCGGGGAAGGCCAAGCCGTCGCACTCCGCCGGGCAACGGGACGGTGGCGAGGCCGGCGGAGGCGCCGGGGTGTCCGGCGAGGGCGGCGCGGGGTACGGCGGTGCGGTGGCCGACGGGAAGCGGGGACACGGCGGGAAACCGAAGCCCGGGGAGTCCGTGTCGGCGTCCGTCAAGCCGACGAAGGGCGCGAGTGCGGGGCCGGTGGCGCCGGCGAAGCCGGGGAAGAGCGTGGCACCGGGGGGCCCGGCCGGCCCGACGGGGGCGCCGGCGTCGCCCACGCCGCCGGCGGCCTCTCCCACGCCCCCTCCGGCTTCGCCGACGCCACCGCCGCCGGTCACCGACCCGCCGTCCGCCGAGCCGTCCTCATCCGCGCACGAGGGCACGGGGGCGCAGCTGGTGCAGCGGGAACCGGCACCGGCGGCGGGGACACCGGCGTAGGAGGGCGTCCTCGAGGGCACCGGCGGCGCGTGAGCTGCGGGTTTGATGCTCGGTTTGCCTTGAGGGGTGTTGGGTGCGTATGGTGGTAGATCGTTTGATCCCATTTGCCCGGCGCCACCGCAGAGCGCGCCGTGTGGCGCGTACTCTCCCTTGCCGTGGCGGACCGCATTGAGGCGGTCGTGAGCGAATCACGGAGTTGACGGGCGCGTGCCGAAGAGACTCCGGAAGGTTTCGCATTCGCATGTCCGTGTCCAGTACTGATCAGTTCGTCGTGTCCGAGAACAACGAGAACAACGAGGACCACGAGCTGGTGACCAAGGTCTCCGAGGAGACCGCTGACACCACCACCGACACCACCGACACCCCTCAGATCACCTTCGCCGACCTCGGTCTCCCCGAGGGCGTCGTGCGCAAGCTCGCGCAGAACGGTGTGACCTCCCCCTTCCCGATCCAGGCCGCGACCATCCCGGACGCCCTGACCGGCAAGGACATCCTCGGCCGTGGCCGTACCGGCTCCGGCAAGACCCTCTCCTTCGGTCTGCCCACCCTGGCCACGCTGGCCGGCGGACGCACCGAGAAGAAGCGGCCCCGCGCCGTCATCCTCACCCCGACCCGTGAGCTGGCCATGCAGGTCGCGGACGCCCTCCAGCCGTACGGCGACGTCCTCGGCCTGAAGATGAAGGTCGTCTGTGGCGGTACGTCCATGGGCAACCAGATCTACGCCCTGGAGCGCGGCGTCGACATCCTCGTCGCCACGCCCGGCCGTCTCCGCGACATCATCAACCGCGGCGCCTGCTCCCTCGAGGACGTGCAGATCGCCGTCCTCGACGAGGCCGACCAGATGTCCGACCTGGGCTTCCTGCCCGAGGTCACCGAGCTGCTCGACCAGATCCCGGCCGGCGGCCAGCGCATGCTGTTCTCGGCCACGATGGAGAACGAGATCTCCACGCTGGTCAAGCGCTACCTGACCGACCCGGTCACCCACGAGGTCGACAGCGCCCAGGGCAACGTCACGACGATGTCCCACCACATCCTCATCGTGAAGCCCAAGGACAAGGCGCCGGTCACCGCCGCGATCGCCTCCCGCAAGGGCCGCACGATCATCTTCGTCCGCACCCAGCTGGGCGCCGACCGCATCGCCGAGCAGCTGCGCGACGCCGGTGTGAAGGCCGACGCGCTGCACGGCGGTATGACCCAGGGCGCCCGCACCCGGACGCTGGCCGACTTCAAGGACGGTTACGTCAACGCGCTCGTCGCCACCGACGTCGCCGCCCGCGGCATCCACGTCGACGGCATCGACCTCGTGCTGAACGTCGACCCGGCCGGCGACCACAAGGACTACCTGCACCGCGCGGGCCGTACCGCTCGCGCGGGCCGCACGGGAACCGTCGTCTCCCTCTCCCTCCCGCACCAGCGCCGGCAGATTTTCCGGCTGATGGAGGACGCGGGCGTCGACGCCGGCCGTCACATCATCAACTCCGGTACGGCCTTCGAGCCCGAGGTCGCCGAGATCACCGGCGCCCGTTCGATGACCGAGGTCCAGGCCGAGTCCGCGGGCAACGCGGCGCAGCAGGCCGAGCGTGAGGTCGCCCAGCTCACCAAGGAGCTGGAGCGGGCCACCCGCCGTGCGGCCGAGCTGCGCGAGGAGGCCGACCGTCTGGTCGCCCGTGCCGCTCGCGAGCGGGGCGAGGACCCGGAGACGGCGGTGGCCGAGGCCGCCGCCGTGGCCGAGGCCGCCGTGTCGCTGCCGGAGCAGTCGGCCGCCGAGGCGCCGGTGCGCGAGCAGTCCTCCTCTTCTTATGAGCGTCCGCGTCAGCAGCGTGACGAGCGGGGCAACTACGAGCGCCGTGACCGTCGCGACGACCGCCCCTCCGGTGGTTTCCGCCGCGACGACCGTCGTGACGGTGACCGTGGCGGCCGTTCCTTCGAGCGTCGTGACGACCGCCCCTCGGGTGGCTTCCGTCGCGATGACCGCCGTGACAACGACCGTGGCGGCTTCCGTCGTGACGACCGTCCGTCGGGCGGCTTCCGCCGGGACAACGACCGCCGCGACGACCGTCGTGACGGTGACCGTGGTGGCCGTTCTTTCGAGCGTCGTGACGACCGCCCCTCGGGTGGCTTCCGTCGCGACGAAAGTCCGGCCGGCCGTTCCTTCGAGCGTCGTGACGACCGTGGCGGCCACCGTGGCAGCGACCGTCCCTTCAACCGCGACCGCCGCGACGACCGCCCGGGCTTCCGTACCGGCGGCCACGACCGCCCGTCGTACGGCCGCCGTGACGACCACCGCACCACCGGCACGGGTACCGGCACCGGTTCCTTCGGGCGCCGTGACGACAAGCCGCGCTGGAAGCGCAACGGCTGACACCGAGTGAGGTGACGAAGGGCCCGTACGACACGTTCGTACGGGCCCTTTCGCATGCCCCGAAAAGCCCGGCGTCCCCAGGAGCGCTCACTGGCACGCTCCCGTAGCCGTGCGGCGGGACCACTTCGGGCAGGACGGTATCGCCGACCTGCTCACCCTCGACTCCTCCGGCATGCTCGCCTTCCAACAGGGCGACGGCAGGGCGCCTTGGCCGGGAAGGTCTCCGGGGAAGGCTGGTCCACCAACGTGGTGGCGGCGCCGTTCGGTGATCTGAACGGCGATCGCTGTGACGACGTGCTGGCGCGGAAGACCTCGACGGAGACGGCATCGGGGACGTGCGCGCCCGCGACAAGGCGGGCACGCTACGGCGGTCTGGCGGGTGGGCGTCTCAAGGCCCGCGCAAAGGTCTCCACCGGCTGGGGATCGACGTACAACACGGTCGTCGGCGTCGGCGACATTACCGGGGACGGGAAGAACGACCTGGTCGCACGGGACTCCACGGGCCACCTTTACCGCTACGGCGGCAAGGGCAATGGTTCCTCCGGCGGGCGGGTGCTGATCGGGAGCGGTTGGCAGGGTTACGAGGGGCTTTTCTAGCCAAGTTGTGGTGCATGTCACGCCCTCGGCGAGGGAATCGCTGGGGGCATGACAGATGACGCGATAGGCAAAGCGACCTCCGACGAGGAGCGGCTGGCCCAGCTCGGCTACACCCAGGTCCTGGCCCGCCGTATGTCGGCCTTCTCGAACTACGCGGTCTCCTTCACGATCATCTCGGTCCTCTCCGGCTGCCTCACCCTCTACCTCTTCGGCATGATCACCGGCGGTCCCGCGGTGATCACCTGGGGCTGGGTGGCCGTGGGCCTGATGACCCTCTTCGTAGGCCTCTCCATGGCCGAGATCTGCTCCGCCTATCCCACCTCGGCGGGCCTCTACTTCTGGGCCCACCGCCTGGCCCCGCAGCGCAGCGCGGCTGCCTGGGCGTGGTTCACGGGCTGGTTCAACGTCCTCGGCCAGGTGGCGGTGACCGCGGGCATCGACTTCGGCGCCGCGTCCTTCCTGGGCGCCTACCTGAACCTGCAGTTCGACTTCACCGTCACCCCCGGCCGCACGATCCTCCTCTTCGCGGCGATCCTCCTCCTCCACGGCCTGCTGAACACCTTCGGCGTCCGCATCGTCGCCCTGCTCAACAGCGTGAGCGTGTGGTGGCACGTCGTCGGTGTCGCGGTCATCGTCGGCGCGCTGACCTTCGTCCCCGACCACCACCAGTCGGCGTCCTTCGTCTTCACGGAGTTCGTCAACGAGACGGGCTGGAGCAGCGGCCCGTACGTCGTCCTGCTCGGCCTTCTGATGGCCCAGTACACCTTCACCGGGTACGACGCCTCGGCGCACATGACGGAGGAGACCCACGACGCGTCGACGGCGGGTCCGAAGGGCATCGTCCGCTCGATCTGGACATCGTGGATAGCCGGCTTCGTACTGCTCCTCGGCTTCACCTTCGCGATCCAGTCGTACGACAAGGAGCTGAAGTCCCCGACGGGCGTGCCCCCGGCCCAGATCCTCCTGGACGCGCTCGGCGCTACGACCGGCAAGCTCCTGCTCCTCGTCGTCATCGGCGCCCAGCTCTTCTGCGGAATGGCGTCGGTCACGGCCAACAGCCGCATGATCTACGCGTTCTCCCGCGACGGCGCGCTCCCCTTCTCCCGCGTCTGGCACACGGTCAGCCCGCGCACCCGCACCCCGGTGGCGGCGGTCTGGCTCGCGGCCCTCTCCGCGCTCGCCCTGGGCCTCCCGTACCTGATCAACTACACGGCCTACGCCGCCGTGACGTCGATCGCGGTGATCGGTCTGTACGTGGCGTACGTGATCCCGACCCTGCTGCGGGTCAGGAAGGGCGCCGCGTTCGAACGCGGTCCGTGGCATCTGGGCCGCTGGTCGGGGGTGATCGGAGTGATCTCCGTGGCCTGGGTCGGCGTCATCACCGTCCTCTTCATGCTCCCGCAGGTCTCCCCGGTCACCTGGGAGTACTTCAACTACGCCCCGGTGGCCGTCCTGGCGGTGCTCGGCTTCGCCGCGCTCTGGTGGCAGATCTCGGCCCGGCACTGGTTCCTCCACCCGGACAGGGCACGCCACGAGGACACCGCCAAACTGGTCGATCTCTGACGCTCCGGACCAGTTCCACACCACTTCTGCCACCCGACGCGGCCGCGACCCCGATACCCGATCGGCGACACGGCTCCGTCCGGCTATGCTCGGGGAGGCAACATCGCCTGGGCCGTTAGCTCAATTGGCAGAGCAGTGGACTTTTAATCCATTGGTTGTGGGTTCGAGTCCCACACGGCCTACGGGTGGCAAGCGGGCCATACAGCGCCTGACTTGCCGTTCAGCGCCTGCGTCGGCTTCGGCCGGCTCGGGCGCTGACTCGTTTTCAGGCTCGTGCGTAATCGGGCTTGTTGCCCGTCGCCGGCGGACGTCGCCACAGTCGCAATTGGTTTCAATCGATACCGTATCGATTGAAGTAGTCTGACCTCATGGCCGCCGACGTTCCTGACCGAACCCCTGCCTCGCGTGCGACGGACAGCCCCGGGGACACCTCGCCTTTCGCTCTCGGCCTGCTCCTGCGCCGTGCGCACTGGCACGCGGCCGCCATGATGGGGGAGGCGCTTCGGCCGCTCGGTATCGAGCTGCGGCATTTCGCGGTGCTGATCGTGCTCGTCAACCGCGGGCCCACGGTGCAGCGGGATCTGGCGGCGGCGACGGGGTCGGACAAGGCCGGAATCATGCGGGTCGTGGACGACCTGGAGCGGAAGGGCCTGGCGGTACGCAAGGCCGTTCCGGGGGACCGGCGGGCGCGGGCGGTGGAGATCACGCCTCAGGGGCTGGAACTCTTCGATGCCGCCCATGTGGCGGCGGAGCCGCTGGCCGAACGTCTCGCTGCCGAACTGGGTTCCGGCGAGGCCGAGCAGCTGAGGGATCTGCTGACCCGGCTCGCTCATCCGGCGGACGGCAAGGCGTAGACGCGCCCGCGCGGCCACCGCGCGCCGTCGGCACTGTCGGAGAGGGTGGCGGCCCGGAGGGTTACCCGGCGAGGCGCTCCGCGAGTTCCTTGGCCTTGGTGGTCGCCTCCTCGAAGGCGCGCCTGCGGGACGACTCGTACAGCGGGACCAGTTCCGACATGGCCGGATTGCGGGTGGCCATGGTGAGTTCCGGGACGATGAAGTCGAGGTCCAGGCCGAGGGTGCCTTCGAGGACGGCTTCCAGGTAGTTCCGCACGAACTCGTAGCCCTCGCGCGGGGTGCCCGGTGCGTAGGAGCCGCCGCGGCTGGCGACGACGACGGCCGGGGTGCCCTGGGCGGAAGGGTTCTCGCCGGCGGTGCGGCCGAGCAGGAGGACGCTGTCCAGCCAGGCCTTGAGGGTCGAGGGGATCGAGAAGTTGTACATGGGGGCGCCGACCAGGACGGCGTCCGCCCGCTCCAGCTCCTCTATGAGCTCCACGCGTGCGGCGAACGCGGCGGACTGCTCCGGGGTGCGCTCGGTGGGGAGGGCGTATCCGGCGGACCAGGCGTCGGCGGTGATGTGCGGGACGGGGTCGGCGGCGAGGTCGCGGTAGATCACCGTGCCCTCCGGGTGCTGCTCCTCCCATGTCCTGCGGAAGGTGGCCGTGACGGAACGGGACGAGGACGCCTCGCCCGGGAAGACGGACGAGTCGATGTGTAGCAGCGTGGCCATGGAGGGTCTCCAAGGTGCGGCGCCCGAGGCGGGGAACCGAGGGATGAGGTCCGGTGGGTGAGATAGTTTCAAGTGAGACTGTATCGCCTGATACTATCTTGAGTGAAGGTACACCTATCGAGCGGTGGAGACGGACAATCATGGACGTCTATGAGGCGGTCACGAGCCGACGGGCGGTGCGCGGGTTCACCGACCGCCCTGTCCCGAGGGAGATGCTGGAGCGTGTTCTGTCCGCCGCGGCCTGGGCGCCGTCCGGATCGAACCTCCAGCCGTGGCACGTGTACGTGGTGACCGGCGCGCCACTGGCCGAGATCAAGAAGCGCGCCGGCGCGCGCCTTGCCGCGGGTGACCCCTGGGACGAGCCGGAGTACGTGCAGTACCCGTCCGCGCTGAAGTCCCCCTACCGCGAGCGCCGGTCCGCCTTCGGTGAGCAGCGCTACGGCGCACTCGGTATCCCGCGCGAGGACCTGGAGGCCCGTCAGAGGGCCGCTTCCGCCAACTGGCAGGCTTTCGGCGCGCCCGCTGCCTTGTTCTGCTATATCGACCGCGACCTGGGCTGCCCCCAATGGTCCGACGTCGGCATGTTTCTGCAGAGCGTCATGCTGCTGCTGCGCGCCGAAGGGTTGCACAGCTGTCCGCAGATGGCCTGGGCGAAGTTCCGCCGGACCGTCGCGGAGGTCCTGTCGCCCCCGGACGAACTCCTCCTCTTCTGCGGCATGTCGATCGGGTACGAGGACGTCACGGTGGATTACGCCCGTACGGGCCGGGCGCCGCTCGGCGAGACGGTCACGTTCGTCGACGGTCTCTGACGCCGACCCTGCGCAGCCGACGAGAGGGCCGTTGCTTGCCCCGCCCACATAACCGTTCGGATGTCATATTTCCGCATATACCAACCCACGAAAGGAGTGCCATGAAGATCGCAGTCTTCGGCGGTACCGGTCTGATCGGGTCGCAGGTCGTCAAGGACCTGACTGCCGCCGGGCACGAGGCCGTACCGCACGCGAAGTCCACCGGCGTCGACGTCCTCAGCGGCCAGGGAGTGGACGAGGCGCTGGCCGGAGCCGACGTACTCGTCAACCTGACCAACTCCCCGACCTTCGACGAAGCCTCCCGGGCCTTCTTCCAGACCTCGATGGACAACCTCCTGGCCGCGGCCCACAGGGCCGGCGTCGGTCACTTCGTCATCCTCTCGATCGTCGGCGTCGACCAGGTGCCGGAAATGGACTACTACCGGGCCAAGACGCTCCAGGAGCACATCCTCGCGACCGGGTCGGTCCCCTACTCGATCGTCCGGGCGACGCAGTTCATGGAGTTCATGGACGCCGTCATGTCCTGGACCTCCGACGCCGACACCGTCCGGCTGCCCGCCACGCCCATCCAGCCCATCGCCGCCAAGGACGTGGCCGCCGCGGTGGCGGAGGTCGCCGCGGGCGCCCCGCTCAACGGCATTCGTGACATCGCCGGGCCCGACGTCTTCACCCTGGACGAGCTGGGCCGGATCACCCTGTCCCACAAGGGTGACCACCGCACCGTCGTCACCGACCCCACCGCCGGCATGTTCGCCGTGGTCAAGGGCGACGTTCTCACCGACAGGGACGCCCACCTCGCCCCCACCCGTTACACCGACTGGCTTTCCTGATCCTCTCGTATACCCGGCAGGTGTCACCCCCGGCCAGCAGTCCTCCCTGACCTGGGCCTACGCCCCCAACGCCAGCGGCGCCCTGACCTTCTCCACCAGCAAGCTCAAGGGCAACGGCACATACGACGCGTACTACCTCGCGAACGACGGCTACTCGGTCCTGGCCGGCCCGTTCACCCTGACCGTCGGCTGATCCACCGCCGGTGGACTCGGCCCCGCGTGCTCGGCCCCGGCAGCCCGGCACGTGGGGCCACGGTGCGCTGGTGCGCGGGCGCGGCTCCCGCAGCTCCCGCCTGTCATCGGGGCCTCCGTGCTCTCGTTGCAGCACATCCGGTCGGGCCGTGCCGGGGCTCAGCCCGCGTTGAGCTCCGACAGCTCGCCGAGCGGGAGCGTGTGCTGGGTGTGCAGGACCTTCGCGCGCAGGTAGCGGACGTTGTGCGCGGTGCGGAAGACACCGGTCGGGACGCGGTCGCGGACCGTGACGCCAAGGCCGCGCAACTGCTCCGCCTTGTCAGGGTTGTTGGAGAGCAGGTCGAGGTCGGCGATGCCGAGAGCGGCCAGCATCTGGGCGGCGGCGGTGTAGTCGCGGCCGTCCTCGGGGAGGCCGAGGGCGGCGTTCGCCTCGTAGGTGTCCAGGCCCTGGTCCTGGAGGGCGTAGGCGTCGAGCTTGTTGTAGAGGCCGATGCCGCGGCCCTCCTGACGCAGATACAGCAGGACGCCACCGCGCTCCGCGATCCGCTCGACCGCCTCGCGCAGCTGGGGTCCGCAGTCGCAGCGGGCCGAGCCGAAGACATCGCCGGTCAGGCACTCGGAGTGCAGCCGGACCAGCGGGAGCGTGCCGGGGGCGGGATCGCCGAGTACAACGGCCACATGTTCCTGGCCGTCGGTGAGGCCGTGGAAAGTGACGAGTTCGGCGTCGACGCTGTAGCCGTCGGTGAAGCGCAGCGGTACCCGGACGCGGGCGCGCTGGGTGGCGGCGGGGAAGTCGGGCATCGGGTTCTCCTGTGTCCGGGTGGAGGACGGCAGCGGCCTCTGTTTCAGATTTGAAGCAGATCCACGGCTGGAACCCTATCCATGTTTTAAATTTGAAGCAACAGGGTTTTGCGGGAATACCCAGGAGGCCCTGCAGCGAGCCGGGGCTTTACGAGGAACCGGAACAGGGCGACGACCGCCGTCGCCAGGGCACCTCGTCGGAGGTCGGCCGCGGGGTCGTCGCGTCACCCTCCAGTGCCCGGACGATCGCCGAGCCGATCTCCTCCAGCTGGCCGACCTGCTCCGCGGAGAGATGGTCGAACACCGCCGCCCGTACTGTCTCCACATGGCCCGGCGCCGTGCGCTCCAGCACCGCCATACCCTCGTCGGTCAGCAGCGCGAAGCTGCTGCGCTTGTCCCACTGGCAGTCCTCGCGCCGGATCAGCCCGTCCTTCTCGAGCCGGGTCACGGCGTAGGTCAGCCGGCTCCGGGTGATCTTCGACTTCTCGGCGAGGTCGGTCATGCGCAGCTTGCGCTCCGGAGCCTCGGAGAGGTTGGCCAGGATCGAGTAGTACAGGTGCGGCATGCCGGCGTCCTGCTGGAGCTGTCGGTCGATCGCGTCCTCCAGGAGGTGCGTCGCCGCGATGTACGCGCGCCAGGCGCGCTGCTCCTTCGGAGTGAGCCAGCGAGTATTCATACGACCAGTGTAGGTTTGTTTCAAACTTTAACCAAGCGTCCAGTTCACAGCCCGCCGCCGAGAGTGAGCGCGTCCGATGCCGTACCCCTATGTCCTGCTGTCCGCCGCCGTCTCTCTCGACGGCTACCTCGACGACACCGGCCCCGACCGGCTGCTGCTCTCGTCCCCGGCCGACTTCGACCGGGTGGACGAGGTACGGGCCTCCGTCGACGCGATCCTGATCGGCGCCGGCACCATCCGCGCGGACAACCCGCGGCTCCTGGTCAACGACCCCGGGCGGCGCGCGGCCCGGGTCGCCGCCGGAAAGACCGAGTACCCCCTCAAGGTCACGGTCACCGCGACCGGCGACCTCGACCCGGACGCGAAGTTCTGGCACACCGGCGGCGAGAAGGTCGTGTACACCACGGAGACGGGCGCGCAGCGGATCCGCGGCCTCGGTGTCGCCGCGGACGTCGTCTCGCTCGGCACCGACCTCGACTGGCCCGCGCTGCTGAAGGACCTGCACGAGGCGCGAGGGGTCGGCCGACTGATGGTCGAGGGCGGCGGTACCGTCCACACCCAGCTTCTCCAGCAGGGCCTGGCCGACGAACTCCAGCTGGTCCTGGCCCCTGTCTTCGTCGGCGACCCGAAGGCGCCGCGCCTGTTCGGCCCGGGCGGGTACCAGGCCGGGCGGCTGCGGCTCCTGGAGAGCCGCCGGATCGAGGACGTCGTGCTGATGCGGTACGAGCCCACCGGCCCCGGCACGGGTGCGTCGGCGTCCGCCGCGGACCGGCACTGGCTGCGGCTCGCCTGCGAGCTGGCGGCCGACTGCCCGCCCTCCCGGACCGCGTTCAGCGTCGGCGCGGTGGTGGTCGCGGCCGACGGCACGGAACTGGCCCGCGGCCACTCCCGGGAGTCCGGCGACCCCGTCGTCCACGCGGAGGAGGCGGCCCTGGCCAAGATCCCGTCGGCCGACCCCCGGCTGGCCACGGCCACGGTCTACACCAGCCTCGAACCCTGCACCCACCGCTCCTCCCGGCCGCACCCATGCGCCGAGCTGATCCTCCGGGCCGGGGTACGGCGGGTGGTCACGGCATGGCGCGAGCCGGACATCTTCGTCGAGTCGGCCGACGGGACGGGGACGCTGCGGGAGGCGGGGGCGGCGGTGCTGGTGCTGGGCGAGTACGAGGACCTGGCGAAGACCCCCAACGTGCACCTGCTGAGCTGACCTCTCTTAACCCGTGTGACTCCCACGCTTCTGATGGCGTATGCTGGTGTCAACGACGCGGGGTGGAGCAGCTCGGTAGCTCGCTGGGCTCATAACCCAGAGGTCGCAGGTTCAAATCCTGTCCCCGCTACTGAATGACCAGGGCCGGAATCCAAGAACTAGGATTCCGGCCCTGAGTCATATAGCGGCACCGTACCGGTGCGTGTTCCTCATCACACCCGTCCGTACTCATCCGCCCGGCCCACACCACTCGCCCCCGCTGACTCGCAACAGCAAACCTGGACGGGCACGCAATTGGACACAGGGGACATATGGGGAGTCGTACCGTGGGCCCTGGAGAGGCGCAGGAGGACGGGTCCGCAGCCGTCCGCACCCTGGCCCGCTTCCTGCCCGCTCTGCTGATCGTCGTCGGCGTCTGTTACGACGCCCTCACCCCGCAGGCGTTCACGCCCGTCCCCTTCTTCACGGCCGCCCCGCTGATCGCCGCGCCCCTCTCCTCCCTCCGCGCCACCGTCCTGACCGGCCTCGTGTCCTTCCTCGCCGCCTACGCCGTGCACGCCCGCTACACCTTCCGCCCCGACGTCGACACGGTCACCGAGGCCCTCACCGTGGCCACCGTCGCCGCCCTCGCCGCAGGCATCAACCAGGTCGTCCGCATCGGCGACCAGCGCCTCGCCTCCGCCCGCGAGATCGCCGAGGCCGCCCAGCGGGCCGTTCTGCCCGAGCCCACCGAGCGGATCGGCGGCTTCGAGATCGCCGCCTGCTACGAGGCGGCCCAGGAGGGCACCTTCATCGGCGGCGACCTCTATGCCGTCCAGGACACCCCGTACGGCGTACGACTGGTCGTCGGCGATGTCCGCGGCAAGGGCACGGGCGCGGTCGCCGCCGTCGCCGTGGTCATCGGCGCGTTCCGGGAGGCCGCCGAGCAGGAGGCCACGCTGGAGGCGGTGGCGGGGCGGCTGGAGCGGGCGCTGGCCCGCGAGGGCGTCCGGCGCGGCGGCGTCGACGCGTTCGAGGGGTTCACCACCGCCGTACTCGCCGAACTCCCGCACGGCGACGGCACGGTCCGGGTCGTCAACCGCGGCCATCCGCCACCCCTGCTGCTGCACGGCGACGGCAAGGTGTCCCCGGTACGGGTGCCCGAGGCCGCGCTGCCGCTCGGGATGGGCGAGTTGGGGGCCTGGCCCGACCGGGCCGCCGAGCATCCGTTCCCGAGCGGGGCCACACTGCTGCTGCACACCGACGGCCTCTCCGAGGCACGGGACGCGCACGGCCGGTTCTACGATCCCGAGCAGCGGCTGACCGGCCGTACCGTCACCTCCCCCGGGCAGCTGCTGGCCCGGCTCGCGGCCGAGGTGCGCCGGCACACCGGCGGCGGCATGACCGACGACATGGCGCTGCTCGCCGTACGCCGACCCTGATCCGTGTTACGCCCTGTGTTCGGACGACCGCCCTCGGCGTAACGGCTGAGTCACCATCAAAACGTGGGACTGTTGAGCCGAACAGAACGCATGGTCAACTCGACCGTTTTGACCGATCGTGGCAGGTAAGTCCATGCTTTGAAAGCTTAATGATCAAGGCGAACAGCTTGGAATCTTACAGCCGGGTCTATTAACGTTCGATAACGCAGCGCGGTCGTCCCAGCCGTCACCCGCGACGGCTCCGCGCGCACGCGCCGAATCCCGCAAGGGAACCGGGGAACCACCACCTTGGGGTGAATCGCACGGCTGCCGCCGGTAGAAAACGGCCGGTATACGCGCGTAGGAGACCTTCCCGCTCCGAACCCGTCAGCTAACCCGGTAGGCAGCGGAAGGAAAGGAGTGCGCCCGCGTGGCGTCCAACCGGCCTGCTCCGACAGCCCCGTTCGTGCCCAGCCAGCGTCAACCCGAGACCTACGGCTACGGCGGCTACCGCACCGACGAGGGCCCCTGGGAGGAGTGGAACCCGACCGAGGAGTCCCTCGCCCCGGTACGCGGCCGGCACCGGGTCGCCAAGCAGCGCGGCGGCGGGCTCGGCCGCAGCTCCACGGTCCTCGGCGTCGGCGTCATCGCCGCCGTCGGCGCGGGCGGCATGGCCAGTGCCAACACCGGCAAGCCGCCGGTCTCCATCTCCCTGCCCGACCTGCCGTCCTCCGTCGGCACCCTGCTCGGCGAGGACGGCGGCCACAAGGCCACCCAGACCGCGCTCAGCAGCGTCACCACGACGACCGCCACCGACGCGGACTCGTCCGCCTCCTCATCCGACGCCGGCGAGGCACTGCGCAGCCGGATCATCGCCCAGGCCGAACAGCAGCAGACCCAGATCGACGTCAAGGCCAGCGCCAAGGCCGTGGCCGCCGCCGACAAGGCGGTCTCCGACGCGGAGGCCAAGGCGGAGAAGGCGGCCGCCGCCAAGGCCGCCGACGCCAAGGACAAGGCGGAGGCCGCCGAGAAGCAGAAGGCCGAGCAGCAGCGGCTCGCGGCGCTGGCCAAGCAGTACACGCTGCCGGTCGTCTCCTACACGATCACCGGCACCTTCGGACAGGCCGGCTCCATGTGGGCCTCCGGCTACCACACCGGCCTCGACTTCGCCGCCCCCACCGGCACGCTGATCAAGGCCGTCCACAGCGGCACCGTCACGGAGGCCGGCTGGGCCGGCTCGTACGGCTACCGCACGATCATCACCCTCGACGACGGCACCGAGCTGTGGTTCTGCCACCAGTCATCGATCGGCGTCAAGGTCGGCCAGAAGGTCGCGACCGGTGACGTCATCGGCCGCGTGGGCGCCACCGGCAACGTCACCGGCCCGCACCTCCACCTGGAGGTCCACCCGAACGGCCAGGCCACCGCCATCGACCCGATGACCTGGCTGCGCGGCAAGGGCCTCAACCCCTGACGGACCCCACCGATCCCCGGCGGTCCTGACGACACCCCCCCGACGTCAGGGCTGCCGGTCCGGTGTGCCCACGGAACTACCGGGCGCCTTCCGCTTTTACGAGAACTTCGTATTGCGCTGGCATGGGACCCCCTGGTCACCGGTGTTGAACTGAAGCATGACTGCTTCTTCCGGTTCCTCTTCCCTCCGTAAGCTCGGCGCCTCCGACCTGGAGGTCTTCCCGCTCTGCCTCGGCGGCAACGTCTTCGGCTGGACCGCCGACGAGGCCGCCTCCTTCGCCGTCCTCGACGCGTACACGGCCGCGGGCGGCAACTTCGTGGACACCGCCGACTCGTACACGGCCTGGATCGATGGCCACAAGGGCGGCGAGTCCGAGACCGTCATCGGCAGGTGGGTCAAGGCGCGCGGCAACCGCGACGACGTCGTCATCGCGACGAAGGTCAGCCAGCACCCCGAGTACCAGGGCCTGTCGGCCGCCAACATCAAGGCCGCCGCCGACGCGTCCCTGCGCCGGCTCGGCACCGACTACATCGACCTGTACTACACGCACTTCGACAAGCCCGAGATCCCGGTCGAGGAGATCATCGGCGCCCTGGACGAGCTGGTGCGGGCGGGCAAGGTCCGCCACATCGCCGCCTCCAACATCACCGCCGAGCGGCTCCAGGAGTCCCTGGACCTCTCCGACCGCGAGGGCCTCGCCCGGTACGTCGCCCTCCAGCCCCACTACAACCTGGTCTCCCGCGACACCTACGAGGGCCCGCTCCAGGACCTGGCCTCCCGCACCGGTCTCGCGGCGGTTCCGTACTTCTCGCTGGCGGCCGGCTTCCTCACCGGCAAGTACCGCCCCGGTACGACGGTGGACAGCGCCCGTGCGGGCCGCGCCGCGCAGTACCTGGAGACCGAGCGAGGCCAGAAGGTCCTGACCGCCCTCGACGAGATCGCCGAGGCCCACAGGGCCCCCATCCCCACGGTCGCCCTGGCCTGGCTGGCCGCCCAGCCCACCATCACGGCCCCCATCGCCTCGGCCCGCACTCTGGACCAACTCCCGGCCCTGCTGGGCGTGGCCGACCTGAGGCTGACGGACGAGGAACTGGGCCGCTTGACGAGCGCGTCCGCCTGATGCATTCCGGCGGTGCCGACCGGCCGCGACCCCTGACCGCTACGTTCGGTACGGGTTGTACGAGGGATACGGCACCGCCGGCCCGCGCCACCCCGGCGCTCCGTAAGCCGGCGGCGCATAGCCGCCGTATTCCGGCCAGCCCCTCGGCGCAGCGGTGCGGGCCGCGTACTCCAGGGCGGGACGCACCAGCTCCCGTCGGCCCCACAGCTCCGTCACCAGCTCCCGCTCCCGCACCACGAAGTCGGCGCCCGCCCGCCCCCGCCGTCCCCGGCGCCGCAGCAGCGCCAGCGACGTCGCGTACGCCTGGTACTCGGCGACCGCCCTCCCCGCCCGCTTGCCGAAGTGGTACGCGGCGTACTCCCGGGCCATCTGCCGCGCCCGCATCGATCCGAGGACGAACGGCTCGGCCGCCCCCAGCCACCCGGCGTACACATACGCCGGCAACTCCTCCCGCACGGTCCGCAGCTCCCGCTGCCGCGTCCAGATCGCCAGCCAGGTCAGCAGCGCGAACGTCGGCACCATGAACATGCCGTACACGGCGAAGAACCCGTACTGCCCGAAGGTCGAGGAGCCGTTCCAGAACGCGTGCATGCTCATCGCGAGCAGCAGTCCCGCGAGCGGCCCGAGCACGCGCCGCATCCGCTGCCGTTCCCCGGAGAGCGCGGCGATGCCGAACCCGATGCCGGTGAGGACGGTGAACAGGGGGTGCGCGAAGGGGGACATGACGATGCGCACGAAGAACGTCGCGGCGGTGACGGAGGCGATTCCGCTGCCGCCGGTCAGCCGGTCGGTCCCGAAGGCCGTACCGAGGTAGAGGATGTTCTCGGTGAACGCGAACCCGGTGGCGGTGATCCCGGCTATCACCACCCCGTCGACGATCCCGGTGAAGTCGCGTCTGCGGAACAGGAAGACCAGGAGGACGGCCGCGCCCTTGGCGGACTCCTCGACGATCGGCGCTATCACGGTCGCCCCGAGCGTGTCCGCGCTGCTCGGATCCGCCGTCGCCGTCGCTATCCAGCGGGTCGCGAAGCTGTTGGCGACGATCGCTATCAGCGCGGCCGCACACGCCCCCCAGGCGAAGGCGAACAGCAGGTTCCGCCAGGGCCCGGGCTGGACCCGGTCGAGCCAGCGGAACGCGGCCATGAGCAGCGGCACGGGCAGCACGGCGAGCCCGAGCCCGACCAGAAAACCCTCCGTGCCCGTCTGCTCCCGCACCAGCGCGAGGATGACCAGGCCGGAGAGGGCGAGCAGGGTGCCGAGCGCCCCGTACCGCACCCAGCGCCGCTGCCACCAGCGGGGATGCCGCAGCCCGGCGCCGGTGGGGCCCGGGGGGTACGACGGATACGGCGGGTACGGCGGCGGGGAGGTGGCCACGGCATCGACCCTAACGAGGTGACTCCAGTCGGTGCTGTTCGCCCTGCTGCACCGGATGCTGTACGCGACGGAAGAGCAGATCGTTCACCACATGTCCCTTGTCCAGTCCCTGACCCTCGAAACGGGTCAGCGGCCGGTATGCGGGACGTGGCGCGAAACCACCCTCGGCCTGCGTGTTCTCGAACTCCGGGTGTGCGTCGAGTACTTCCAGCATCTGCTCGGCGTACGGCTCCCAGTCCGTCGCGCAGTGCACGATCGCCCCCGGCTTCAGCCGGGCCGCGGCGAGGTCGAGGAACTCGGGCTGGATCAGCCGCCGCTTGTGGTGCCGCTTCTTCGGCCAGGGGTCAGGGAAGTACACCCGCAGTCCGTCGAGCGAGTCCGGTGTGAGCATCTCCCGCAGCAGGATGATCGCGTCCCCGTTGCCGACGCGGATGTGGGACAGCCCGTTCTGGTCGGCGAGGTTGAGCAGGTTCCCCTGTCCCGGCGTGTGCACGTCGACGGCGAGGATGTTGGTGCCCGGGTCCCCGGCGGCCATCTGCGCGGTGGCCTCACCCATCCCGAACCCGATCTCCAGGACGACGGGATTGCCGTTGCCGAACAGCTCACCGAGATCGATGACGTGCTGCCCGTCGATGTCCAGCCCCCACTTGGGCCACAGCCGCTGCAGTGCGTCCGCCTGTCCGGCGGTGACCCGGCTCCGCCGTGGCTGGAAACTGCGGATCCGCCGCTCGAAGTGGGATCCGGCCGGATCGGCGCTGGGCCCGTCCGGGAACCGCGGCTCCCCCTTGGCCCGGGTGCGCCGGACGGACACACCGGGAGCATGCGGGGAGCCCGCGCAGGGGACGGTCTCGGCGGGCCGGGGGGTCTCTGGGGCATTGAGCGAGTCAGACACAGTGCAGTCGATTTTACGGCCCGTGCGGGACGGACCGGCGGGGGTCGCGACCAGCTCACACCGAGCCCAGCATCTCCAGTGCCCTGCGCGCCACCTCCCGCCCGATCGGCAGCGAGGCCGTCGCCGCGGGCGAGGGCGCATTCAGCACATGCACCGTCCGCGCGCCCTCCTTGATCAGGAAGTCGTCGACCAGCGACCCGTCCCGCAGCACCGCCTGCGCCCGCACCCCGGCCGCCGCCGGCACCAGGTCCGCTTCCGTCACGGCCGGCAGCAGCCGCCGTACGGCCGTAGTGAACGCCCGCTTCGACACCGACCGCCGCAGCTCCCCGCCCCCGTACCGCCAGTGCCGCCGCGCCAGCGCCCACGCCCCCGGCCAGGCCAGCGTCCCCGCGACCTCCCGGGGCCGTACAACGCCCCACCCGTACCCCTCCCGGGCCAGCGCCGGCACCGCGTTGGGCCCGACGTGCACGCCCCCGTCGATCCCGCGCGTGAGATGCACCCCGAGGAACGGGAACGCCGGATCCGGCACCGGGTACACCAGCCCCCGCACCAGCTCCCGCCGCGCCAGTTCGAAGTACTCCCCCCGGAACGGCACGATGCGCATCCCCGGCTCGTCCCCGGCCAGCCTGGCCATCTCGTCGCAGTACAGCCCGGCACAGTTCACCAGCACACGCCCGCGTACGACGGCTCCGGCGGCCGTCCGTACGGCGACCCCGAGCTCCGGCCGCCGGTCGATCCGCTCCACCCGGGCCCCGTACCGGATCTCCGCGCCCGAGGCCTCTCCCAGCTGCCGGGCGACCCCCGCGAAGTCGCACACCCCGGTCGTCCCGACGTGTATGGCGGCCAGCCCCCGCACCTCGGGCTCGTACTCCGCGATCTGGGCGGCCCCCAGCTCCCGCACCGGAATCCCGTTCTCCCGGCCGCGCTGCACGAGTGCGTGCAGCCGGGGCAGCTCCGCCCGCTCGGTGGCGACGATCAGCTTGCCGGTGACGGCGTGCGCGATGCCGTACTCCGCACAGAACTTGACCATCTCGGCGGCACCCTTGACGGCGTACCGCGCCTTCAGCGACCCGGGCCGGTAGTAGATCCCGCTGTGGATGACCCCGCTGTTCCGGCCCGTCTGGTGCCTCGCCGGTCCGGCTTCCTTCTCCAGCACGGTGACCCGGGTACCGGGCGCGGTACGGCTGATCGCATACGCCGTGGACAGCCCGACGATCCCACCCCCGACGACGAGCACGTCACAGTCGTAGGCAACCCCAGCAGACACCTGCACCACCTCCCACGTTCGATAGTGCACTGCGCCACTGACAGTCACTTCAAACGCGGGGTCGGTGAAGCGCCCCGTCAGACCTCACGCCGGGGCCATCAACAGCGGACGCGCCCGCTCCCGCAGCTCCACCACCCTCGGCTCGTCCCCGTAGGGCTCCAGGCGATGCAGCAGGTCCTTCACGTACTCGGTCGTCCGGGCCGACGAGATCCGCCCGGCCACCTCCACCGCCCGCACCCCCTGCTCGCACGCCGCGTCGAGGTTCCCCGACTCCAGTTCGGCAACGGCGGACACGACCAGCCGCAGCCCGTGCGACCGTACGAACTCCTCCGTCGGCTTGGACAGCGCCTGCTCCGTGAACCGCCGCACCTGCCGTGGCGCCTTCAGGTCCCGGTAGCACTCGGCGGCGTCGGCGGCGAACCGGTCGTATCCGTAGAAACCGAGCCAGGAGGGATCGTTGTCCCCCTCGCGCGCCCGCTCCAGCCACCCCTCCGCGGCCTTCAGCGCGGCCCCCGCCGCCTGTGCGTCACTCGCACGCGCGTGTGCCCGTGCCTCGACCAGCCGGAAGAAGCTCATGGTGCGCGCGGTGGCCAGCCCCCGGTTGCGTTCGACGGCCGCCTGCGCGAGGTCGACGCCCTCGTCGCCGAACCCGCGGTACGTCGCCTGCAACGACATCGATGCCAGGACGTACCCGCCGAGCGGCACATCGGCCGCCGCGCGGGCGAGCCGCAGCGCCTGGATGTAGTACCGCTGCGCGGCCTCCTGCTGTCCCGTGTCGAAGGCCATCCACCCGGCCAGCCGCGTCAGTTCGGCGCTCGCCCCGAACAGCGCCCGCCCGACCTCGTCGGAGTACGCGCCGAGCAGCAGCGGTGCCGCCTCCACTCGTAAGCACTCCGGCACCATCGACGAACGCCAGTCGCCGCCACCGTACTTGGAGTCCCAGCGCCGGGCGTCCTCGGCGGCCTCCCGCAGCTTCTGCACATCGCTGTGGCCGACTCTGAGCGGTGCGCCGGAGGCCTCGGCGGTGTTCGCCTCGCGCGCGACCGAACTGTCGGCGGGGGTTATCAGCCAGCGCGAGGCGGGCGTTGCGTACGCGCTTACTGCGAACGATCCCGCCAGCGACTGCCAGATGCCGCCGGAGCCGGCCCGGCGGCCGGCGAGGTCGAGGCGGTACAGATCGGTGGCCGAGCGCACCGCCTGTCCTACGTCCCTGGGAAAGGCGAGGCCCACTTCGGGCGCGGGATCCGCGTCCGCCAGGCCGATCTCGTGGAGCGGCACCGGGCGGCCGAGCTTCTGGCCGATCGCGGCGGCGATGAGATGCGGCGCGGCGCCCTGCGGCACCATGCCCTTCGACACCCAGCGCGCCACCGACGTCTTGTCGTAGCGAAGAGTCAACCCGCGTTGAGCGCCAAGATCGTTGACGCGTCGCGCGAGTCCTGCGTTGCTGATTCCCGCGAGGGCGAGAACGGTGCCGAGTTTTTCGTTCGGCCCGCGTTGCTCCCTGGACATGCGCCACCCCTCGACACAGACGGCTGCCGCAGTGGCATAACCACGCGGCATTCGTAAACCCAGCGTAGTTCGCCGCATCCCAAGCGTTAAGGGGCATTGTTCCGGATGGCGGGATTGTGGTCCGTACGCGAGTGCGGCCCGTATACGCACCGTGCGCGGCCTGTCGTGTCGTGCCCCCGCCGTGTGGTCGTGCGCCCGTCCGTGCGCTCTTCTCCGGCCATCGGGGGAGCGGTTCCATGGTCTGTGCGTGGGTCGGCCCGCTGTACTGGATCCAGTGGGCTGGGGGACACCGCCACCTCAATCCCCGCGGGTGGCGGACCGGTCCGGGAGGCGATGCCCGCCTCCCGGACTGTGCGCGTTCGAGCACACGCGCGTGGCGGTGCGCAAAGCATGTACGGAGCGTGCGCACCGCCACGCCGACCTCGCCGAATTGGCCGAAAATCGACCCCGCCTTCTGTGGGTGATCAACGCTCCTACCATGGGAATTGAGGGCGCGAAGGGCGTTCTGGGGGAGCGTACAGGGGGCGCATTCGCGTCGCAGTCACCCGGTGCCGTACGGCGGTTGGCTTCTGCTGCGGCTCTTCCATGGCGCGCGGGTGCACCCGGTCCTGCGGCAACTCCCGCAAGTCTTCCGGGGATCAAAGGCGGCCCCACCGCCCCTCCGGAGCGCGTCCTTCATGGCAGCATGGGGATCCAGTTCGTACCGTGCATGGTTGTCCACAGCCTGTGGAGGCGTCGATGCGGTGGTTGGTGGGATGGAGCAGCACCGCCTCCGGTGCCGCCACGACCGGCTCCGCCGGCGCCATGGGATACGACGGCGAGACCGTCCACCCCGTCGGCTCCCAGCTGTTGTGGGGCGACCCGGACCCGCTCTGGGCCGTCGGCGACTGGCGGCCCGACGAGGTACGCGTCATCAGGGCCGACGCCCAGAACCGCATCGCCGTCCTCGGCACCTGCGGCGCCACCGACGAGGAGCTGCGCCTCGGCCTCTTCACGGCGCGCGGGGGCGCACTCCGGCATCTGACCGCCTGGCCCGGCAGCTACACCGCCGTCGTCCAGGTCGGCCGCCGGGTCACCGTCTGCGGCGACCTCGCGGGCGCCCGCCCGGTCTTCCACACCCCCTGGGCAGGCGGTACGGCCTACGCCACGGCCGCGCTGCCGCTCGCCGACCTGATCGAGGCGAACCTCGACTACGGCCACCTCGCCGCGCTCCTGGCCGCCCCCGAGGTACCGGCCGCGGTCCACGACTCGACCCCGTACGAGGGCGTACGGCGCATTCCGCCGGGGCATGCGCTGATCCTGCGCACCGGGGCGCGCGAGATCGCCGGCTACGAGCAGGTCGCCTCGCTCGCGGTCGCGGCCCCCTCCGCCGACCCGGACCGTGCGGTGGACGCCGTACGGGACGCGCTCGTAGAAGCCGTACGCGCGCGGCTGTCGGCGCCCCGGCACGTCCCGGACATCGACCCGGGTCCGGTGCCCGGCATGGGCCCCGCCGAGCGGCGCGCGGCGCGCGGGATGCCGGTCCCGGGCATCGGCGCCGACCTGTCCGGCGGCCCGGCCTCCGGCACCCTGGCCCTGCTGGCCGCAGGCCTGCCCGGCATGCCCGGCACCGTCCTGGGCCACGGCACGGGCGCCGGCGAGCGTCTCCTCGCGGTCACCTTCAACGACCTCACGGTGGGCGGCCGCGAGGCGGAACTGAAACGCGCGGGAACCCTGGCGGCCAACCCGCGGCTGCACCACGTGGTGGTGGCGGGCGGCGAGGACATGCTGCCGTACGCCGACCTGGAGGGCCCGCTGACCGACGAACCGGGGCCGTCCCTCGTCCAGGCCGCCAGACACCGCGCCCGCCTGGCCGCCGGCAGCGCCGACCACTTCACCGGCTACGGCGCCCGCCAGGTCCTGGACGCGCACCCCGCGCGCCTCGCCGACCTGCTGATGGACCGCAAGCGCCGGCACCTCGTCCGCCCGGTCGCCGCGCTCGCCAGGGCCGACGGCTCGGTGATGGTCTCCGCGCGCGTGTACAGCGCGGCGCGCCGGCTGGCGCGAACGCCGTACAGCGCGGGCGTCGAGAACCTCGCCGAGCGCCTGCTGCGGCGCCGCTTCGACGAACCGGGAGGCGCGGTGGGCGCGTCCCTCGCCGCGCTCACCTGGGCGAGACCCGGCCCGGCGGCGCGCTGGCTGACGGGCGAGGCACTGGCTGAAGTATCGGTTCTGCTCCAGGGGGCGGCGAACCGCTCCGGGGTCGGCCCCGGCCAGCGTCCCGGAGACTATCGCGCGCGTGCGGTGCTGGCCCGCCACGCGGCCGACATCCGCGTCCTGGAACAGGCCGCGGAAATCCGCTCCCAGCGCCTGCACGCCCCCTTCCTCGACAACCAGGTGGTCCGCGCCTGCCGCGCCCTTCCCGAAGCGCTGCGCGTCCAGCCCGGGGCCCGCGCCGCCATCCTCCGTACGGTCCTGGAGGGCGCCGGCGTCGCCGACCTCCCGCCGGGCTGGGGCGCCCCCTCCCACGCCTCCTCCGCCGCCGCCACCCGCACGGGGCTGCGCGTGGCGGCCGACGACCTGATCGCCCTGTTCTCGACGCCGCTGCTGGCGCAGGCGGGCCTGGTGGAGGCGAGGGTGGTCCGCAAGGCGCTGCGCGCAGCGGCGGCGGGCGAACCTCTCCCCCTGGACGGTCTGGCCGACCTGGTCGCCCTGGAACTGTGGCTACGCCGCCTCCTGTCCCGCCGGGGCACCTGCTGGACGGGGACACCGGCACGCGCGCGTGCGGTCCCCGCGGGGATACGTCCGATGAGGGGGGCGCTGGCTTCGGGGGCGTGACCGACCCTCCGGGGCCCGCCGTTGTGCTGCCGGTCGGGTGGCGGAGTCGCAGGCGTTCGTGGCGCTGCTGCGGGCGCACATGACTCAGCACGAGGGGGACCTGGCCCAGGCGCGCGAGTTCTGCGAGGCCGCCCGCGCCGCGACGCTGGGCGGTACCCCGCCACCGCAGTTCATGGCGGGATTCCGCGCGGTCGAGGCCCTGACCGCGGCGATGGAGCACGGCCCGCGGCAGGGGCTGCCGATCGTGGCCGGGGGGCTGCGCGAGGCGATGGAGTCCCGGTGCGCCGAGGTGATCACGGCGGCGCTGGTGGACGTCGGCGCCGACCTGTTGGCCCGGCTCGGCGATCTGGCGGGCGCGGTACGGCTGTTCGCCGCCACCGACCACTGGCGGGCGGGCGGCGTGCGCCCCGAGCCGGAGGGCGCCCGCGCCGCGGAGATCGACGCGGCGGCCCGCGCGGTGCTGACCCCGGAGCGCTACGCGGCCGAGCGCTCGCTCGGTGCGTCCCTCACCGAGGAGGACGGCCTGCGCGAACTGAGCAGGACGCCGATGGACACCGGCACCCTTACCGGCAGGTGAACCTCGCGTCGGCCCAGTCGGCGAGCGCCACCGAGTCGAGACCGGTCTGCGGTTCGGCGACCAGCCGCACGGTCCGGTGCCCCGCGAGGTTCACATGGACGGGTACGGCGGCCTGGCCGCCCTCGACCGTCCCGGACCGCCACAGCCGCTCCCCGTCCGCGTAGACGGCGAAGGCGACCTTGCCGAGGCCGAGCGTCATGTCGTCGACGCCGACCATCGCGTCGTAGGCGGTGCACTCGCGGTTGAGGTCGATGGTGACGGAGGACCGGCCGTGCACGGTGACGCCGTTCGCGTACTGCTTGCCGGCGACCGTAACCCCGTACCGCTGCCACACCCAGCTGCTCTCGCCGAGCCGCATCTCGGGCCGGGTGCCGTCGCCGGTGATGCCGAAGCGCAGCTCGCTCCACTGGTAGACGACCGGGGCGGGCGGCGGAGTGGGTGTCGGGGTGGGGGTCGGCTTCGGGGTCGGGGTGGGCGTCGGAGTGGGGGTCGGCTTCGGCCTGGGGCTCGGGGTGGGCGTCGGAGTCGCGGTCGGGGTGGGTCTCGGGGTCGGCTCCGGGGCGAGGACGACCGGCTCGGGTTCCGGCTTCCTCTTCGGCGGGGCGGGGGCCGGTGTCCCGGGCTCGATGACCGGCGCGGACGGGGTGGGGCGGGCGACCTCCTTGGCCGGGTGGCTGTCGTTCACCAGGGCGAGGGCCAGCGCGGCGGCTGCCACCGCGAGCACTCCGGCCGCGATACCCGCCTTCACCGGCGCGCCCAGCCCCTCCGAGGCCGCGGCACCACCGGCACCGCCGCCCGCCCCGCCGGACGAACCACCCGCCGCGGCGGCCGCGCCCGCGGCCCCCACTCCGGCACCGCCGGCGACGATCCCGAGCGCCTTGGCGTACCCGGCGGCCCCGAACCAGCCGATGACCGCGACCGGTACGACGGCCGGGATACCGGCGGCGACCTCCTCGATCTGGGCCGCGGCCAGCCGGCACTTGGCGCACTCCTCCAGATGCTTGCGCAGCCCCCGCTCCGCGCGGATGCGCAGCTTGCGGCGGGCGTAGCCGCCGAGCTGGTCGGCGTAGCGGGCGCACTCCTCGTCGTCGATGAGGGAGGCGCTCACATGGGCCTGGAGGTAGGCCTGCTTCAGCCCCTCACGGGCTCGGCTGGCAAGGACACGCGTGCCGTTGGCGTCCAGCCCGAACAGGGTGGCCACCTCGCTCGGCGACTCGTCCTCGACCTCTGTGTGCCACAGCACGGCCTGCCAGCGCTCGGGCAGCGAACGGAACGCCTGCATCGCCATCGACTGCTCGGCAACGTGCATCGCGCGCACATCGGCACCGAGGTCCAATGTGTCATCGTCGGCGGCCTCGGAGGGGTGCGAGGCCTGCGCCGCGAACACCGCGAAGTCGCCGACCAGTTGCTCGCGCCGGGCCGACCTCACCCACTGCGCGGCGACCCGCCGTACGGAGGTGAGCAGATAGGCGCGCACGGCGTACTCGGGCCCGGCCCCACCGCGCACCGCCTGCAACATCCGGGCGAACACCTCGGCGGTCAGGTCGTCCGCGGTGTGCCCGTCCCGGCAGCAGGTCCGCGCATACCGCCGTACCGCGTCCGCGTGCCGCCGGTACAACTCCTCGTACGCCGAGTCGTCGCCGCTTCGCATCCGCTCGATCAACTGGCTGTCTGCGGGCGGCAGCTCCCGGGGCGGTGGCAGCAGACTCCCGCTCCGCTGTGCCGGAACGTTCCCTTCCGGCGGTTCGCCGACGGGCGGTACACCGGCCCGGCCGCCCTGACTGGGCACCTGCGGCCAGGTCGTTCCCTCGCCGGCGGACTCACCGGCGGGCTCGTCCCACCCGTCATCGCTCATCGCGGAACGCCCCAGATGCCTGCCCAACCCGACCGAATCACCGGGTCAGACTGCCACATTGGCTTTTGTTCAGGCCCCCGAGCGACGGACGTACCACTCGTCCGAGCGCACTTGTCGGTGCGGTGCGCTGATGATCACCCGGAAGGGGAAACATCGACGGGTGGGTCCACCCGCACCCGACCACGAAAGGCGCGCGGTCGGTGCGGGTGGTGATGACTCACAGTTCACGCCGGCCGGGAACGCAGCCCCTCCAGCAGGATGTCCAGCAACCGCGACGAAGCCGCAGCCTGCTGTGCCGGATCCGGCAGCGAGGGCGCCGCCGTGGCGATCACCAGCAGCACGTCGGACACCGAGACGCCCGCCCGCAACTCACCGGCCGTGCGGGCGCGTTCCACCAGCCGTCCGACGACCTCGAGCAGTGCGGCGGCTCCCGCGTCGTCCTCGGCGCCGGCCACCGGCTCCCGCTCCTCCGGAACCAGCCGCAACTCACCGGCACCCGGCTGCGTCCGCTGCTGCGGCACCCGAGCCTCCTCGGCCCCGGCCCCGGCCCCGGAACCGCCGACCTCCTCCGGCACCCCGACGCGCAGCACGTGCGGCGGCAGCAACCGGCCCGCCCCCGACGCCACCGAGGTCCGCAGGAAGCGCGACAGCGCCGACCACGGCTCGTCCTCCTGCCCGAGTGCGGACCGCGCCTGGTCTGTCAGCCGGGAGGTCTCCTCCTCGGCTATCCGCCGGACCAGCACGTCCTTGCTCGGGAAGCGCCGGTACACGGTGCCGACCCCGACCCGCGCCCGGCGCGCCACGTCCTCCATCGGCGCGCCGTAACCCAGCTCGCCGAAGACCTCGCGCGCCGCACGCAGTACGTGCTCCAGATTGCGCTGTGCGTCCACCCGCAGCGGCGTCGTACGCGGCCCGTCGCCGCGTCCGTTGCCCGTCGCCGGGCTCACCGTTGCGCCGCCCGTCGCGAGGGCGGAAGCCGATGACCAATGTGTGTCCTGAATATGCATCTGTGTTCCCCCGGTTAATGATGTCTCCCCCCGGAGACTCTCCCCGCACTGAAGGCCGGAGCGAGCGGAACCGCGGCCGATCCATGGACCGTCGGCCGGGCGGACCGCCCGTCGCGGACCGTTCGACCACATCCCCCACACCCCGTCGACACACGAACATAGTTGAGAGGCTGTCAATTCAGAAGGGGGACGTTCCGCACGGTGCGCCCCCCGATCGGAGTACGAGTCGCTTACCTCCCGATTCGTTGCCTTCGCTCCGCCTCGCCCGCCCCCGCTGACCTGGCCCCTTTCGTCCGGCCCCGGCCGCGCGCCCAGTGCCCCGCACAGCCGCCTGCCGGTCACACAAATTGCCGGGGCTGTGGACAAACAACAGTCACGGGTGCGTCATGGGATGGTGAAGGAACGTGCGCGCATTCTCGTTGTCGGCGGCGGCTACGTCGGGATGTACACGGCCCTGCGACTGCAACGCAGGCTGAAGCGGGAGCTCAGGCGAGGCGAGGTCGACATCACTGTCGTCACTCCCGATCCCTACATGACGTACCAGCCGTTCCTTCCCGAAGCGGCCGCGGGTTCGATTTCCCCTCGTCATGTCGTCGTACCCCTGCGCCGCGTTCTGGACCGGTGCCATGTCGTCATCGGCGAGGTGACGTCCATCGACCACGCCAAGCGCACCGCCGAACTCGCCACCCTCGCCACCGCCGAGGAGCGAAAAGGCGCCACCTTCCTCGAGTACGACGAACTCGTCCTCGCCCCCGGCTCGATCGCGCGCACGCTGCCCATTCCCGGTCTCGCCGAGCACGGCATCGGCTTCAAGACCGTCGAGGAGGCCATCGGCCTGCGCAACCACGTCATCGAGCAGATGGACATCGCCTCCTCCACGCGCGACCCCGCGATCCGCGACGCGGCCCTCACCTTCGTCTTCGTCGGCGGCGGCTACGCGGGCGTGGAGGCCCTCGGCGAACTGGAGGACATGGCCCGCTACGCCACGCGGTACTACCACAACGTCCAGCCCGAGGACATGAAGTGGATCCTCGTCGAGGCCACCGACCGGATCCTCCCGGAGGTCGGCCCCGAGATGGGCCGCTACACCGTCACCGAACTGCGCCGCCGCAACATCCAGGTGCTGCTCGACACCCGCCTGGAATCCTGCGCCGACCGCATCGCCGTCCTCAGCGACGGCCAGCGCTTTCCCGCTCGTACGCTCGTGTGGACGGCCGGCGTCAAACCGCACCCCGTGCTCGCCGCCACCGACCTTCCGCTCACCCCGCGCGGGCGGCTGAAATGCACCGCCGAGCTGACCGTCGACGGCGTCGATCACGCTTGGGCCGCGGGCGACGCCGCCGCCGTTCCCGACGTCACCGCCGCCGAACCCGGCACCGAGACCGCCCCCAACGCACAGCACGCGGTCCGTCAGGCCAGGGTTCTCGGCGACAACATCGTCCACGCGCTGCGCGGCGAACCCCTCGACACCTACGCCCACGCCTACGTCGGCTCAGTCGCCTCCCTCGGACTGCACAAGGGTGTCGCCCAGGCCTACGGGCGCAGGCTGAAGGGCTACCCTGCCTGGTTCATGCACCGCGTCTACCACCTGAGCAGGGTGCCCACCTTCAACCGCAAGGCCCGTGTGCTCGCCGAATGGACCCTCTCCGGACTCTTCAAACGGGAGATCGTCTCGCTCGGATCACTCGAACATCCCCGAGCGGAGTTCGAACTCGCGGCCGGTGGAAAGCCTCCTCAGAGTCCCTCCGACGACTCGAACGGGTCGTCCTGACGGAACTCAGGAACTCCACGGCCCGCCCCGGCGTCTGACGAATGTCGCCGCCGACGGCCACCCTGCCAGACTGCCCCCCGACCGAGCACAAGGCTTCTCCCCAGAACTGCACCGGGGGACTTCCCCCGGCTCCCGGCCGCTCCCGTAGCCGGCCGGAGACGACGACACGAGGCAAGGATTCGTGAACTTCACGCGCTGGAGCGCCCGGCTCCCCGGAACGCAGCGCCGCGCCGCAGCGCGGACCGATCACGCGGTCCCCCCGGACCGACGGGGGGAAGGCTCCGTGCCCGCTGCCCGCGTCGAACAACTGACCGACGACTCGTCCTGTGTGCCCGCCGTCGACGAGTTGCCCGCCCGTGACGTCCTGGACCACGTCCCGGCCCTGGTAGCCCTCGTCCACGGCTCCGACCACCGCCTCGCGTACGTCAACGACGCCTATACGACGGCCTTCGGCGTACGACCCGCGGGCGCCCCCGCCCGCGAGGCCCTGCCCGAACTCGCCGAACTCGGCCTCCTCCCCCTCCTCGACCAGGTCCTGCGCAGCGGCAAGCCCCGCACGTTGAAGTCACGCAAGGCGCTCGACGGCCGCACCTACACGTTCACCTGCACACCCGTCGCCGAGAACGGCGACCACGACGGCGGCGTCCTCCTCTTCGCCACCGACGTCACCGACCACGCCGAGGCGGCCGAGCGCCTGCGCGCCAGCGAGCGCAGCCAGCGCGAGACGGCCGTGACCCTCCAGCGCAGCCTCCTCCCGCAGGAACTGGAACAACCGGACGATCTCCGAATCGCCGCCACCTACCAGCCCGGCGGCACCGAGGCCGCGGTCGGCGGCGACTGGTACGACGTCATCACCCTCGGCGGCGGCCGCACCGCCCTCGTCATCGGCGACGTGATGGGCCGGGGCGTCCGCGCGGCGGCCGTCATGGGCCAGCTCCGTACGGCGGTCCGCGCCTACGCCCGCCTGGACCTCCCCCCGCACGAGGTCCTCCAGCTCCTCGACGGTCTCGCCACCGAGATCGACGCCAACCAGATCGCCACCTGCGCCTACGCCGTCCACGACCCGAACGAGGGCCGGCTGGTGTACGCCTCGGCCGGCCATCTGCCGATCCTGGTCCGCGACGAGAACGGCACCGTGGTCCGCACCGACGAGCCGAACGGCCCCCCGCTCGGCACGGGCGGCTGGATCCACACGTCGGGCTCGGTACCGCTGGGCCCCGGCTCCACGGCCGTCCTCTATACGGACGGCCTGGTGGAACGCCGTAACGAGGACCTGGACGAGGGCATCGCGGCGCTCGAGCGCGCGCTGGCGGGAGCCACCGGCACTCCGCAGGTCGTCTGCGACCGCCTGGTCCGCTCGGCCGGCGTCACGGCCGACCACGACGACGATGTCGCCGTCCTGGTTCTCCAGCACCCGGCCCGCACGGGCCCGGACGGCGAGTTGTTCCGCAACGCGGCCCTGGAACTCCTCGGCGGCGTCGAAGCGGCGCCACGCGCGCGTGCGTTCGCCTCCGGCGTGCTCACCAGCTGGCGCTTCCCGGCCGAACTCCACGACCTGGGCGTCCTCGCCACGAGCGAGCTGGTCGCCAACTCCCTCCAGCACGGCACCCCACCCATGCGACTGCGGCTCCGCCGCACCGACCGCCGCCTGATCATCGAGGTGACCGACGGCGACGACCACCTGCCGAGGAGACGCCGCGCGGAACCTGGCGACGAGTCGGGCCGGGGTATCGCGATCG
Source organism: Streptomyces sp. NPDC111744 (assembly GCF_055634995.1). Lineage (NCBI taxonomy): Bacteria > Bacillati > Actinomycetota > Actinomycetes > Kitasatosporales > Streptomycetaceae > Streptomyces > Streptomyces sp. NPDC111744. The sequence goes on along the minus strand of NZ_JBVKCG010000004.1, from coordinate 3,027 downwards.
TGGCGACGATTGCTTCGGGGTGGGGGTCGAGAAGGACACCGGGGGGCGGGAAGGCGGTGTGGTGCGAGTTCGTGCTGCCGAAGGGGTAGGGGGTAGGGCCGGGTAGTACGTCGGCCGCGGGTGGTGGGGGCTGATCGCGCAGTTCCCCGCGCCCCTGAAGGGGCGCTGCACTCCCGCCGGCTATGTGGCTGCGGGCAGTCGTGCCGCTGGGGCGGCACGGGTGGGCGCTGGGGGTCCCCCCGCTGGGGGAGGCACCCCGCCAACGCGGGCGAGTGAACCCCCGCCCTCACCCCACCCCTACGCGGACACGGACTCCGCAGCAGCTCCACCCCTCGCCACGACCACGCTCTTCGAGGCGAGCCACGGCTGGTCCTGGACGGTGGTCAGCCGCTTTCCGAGCCGGACCGCCAGCACACTGATCCCCAGCGAGAACAGCAGGAACGTCACGACATACGGTGCATGCAGCGAGGCCCCCATCGGACCACCCACCGCCGGTCCGACCGCCAGCGCCAGCTGCTTGACCAGCGCGAACGCCGAGTTGTACTGCCCGGCCATCCCCGTGGGCGCAAGATCCGCCACCAGCGGAGCGACCGTCGGCGACAGCATCGCCTCACCCAGCCCGAACAGCGCGTACGTCGACACGAACGCGGCCGTCGCCATCTCCTGGCTGCCGTGTCCCAGCCCCGCGTATCCCGCCGCGACCCACGCCACGGCCCAGATCAGCCCGACCCCCGCGATCACCCGGGACCGCCGCCGACGCTCGACGAACTTGAGCACGGCGAACTGGGCGACCACGATCATCAGCGTGTTCGCGGCCAGCGCGGTCCCCAGCGCGGACGTCGATATCCCCGCCGCCTCGACGCCGTACGCGCTCAGCCCGGACTCGAACTGTCCGTAGCACGCGAAGAACAGCACAAAGCCCAGCACGCACAGCTGCACCATCGCCCGGTTCCCGAGCAACTGCTTCCAACCGCGCTTGGCGGCAGCGGCCGGAGCGCCCGCGATCCGCGGCGCGTGCGGCATCCGTACCGTCGACATCACCACGACCAGCAGCAGGAACATCGCCGCCTCGATCGCGAACAGGAGCGTGAAGGAGGAGACCCGGGTCGTGTCGACCAGATGGCCGCCGATGAGGCCACCGACACCCAGCCCCAGGTTCTGCAGGAAGAACTGCGTCGCGAACGCCCGCGACCGGGTCTCCGCCGTCGAGCAGTCCACGATCATCGTCGCCAGCGCCGGCTGCATCACCGCCTGCCCGGCCCCGAGCAGCGCGGACGCGGCCAGCACGGTCGCCGCATGGCCCGCCAGGCCCAGGCTCAGCGCCCCTATCGAGGCCATGACCAAGGCGGTGAGAAGGACCGGCAGCGGGCCGCCCCGCACGATCGCCCTGCCGGCGAACGGCAGCACGATCAGGGCGGCCACGGCGAAGACGGCGAGCACGAAGCCCGCTGTCATGGCACCGAGCCCTCGTACCTGCGCCACATAGACGTACAGGTAGGGGACGGTGAAGCCGAGCCCGAACGCGCTGAGTGCGTTCCCCACGTGGATCCGGCGCATCGCTGCGCCCATCGCCCTGGTCACGTTCACCTCTCTCAGGTCGCTAAGTCAGCGGACTGCTGAGGCCTGAAGACTTAGAAGCTAAAGTTCGAAGCTAAAGAGTACATGTCGAAGGACTTCAACGCCAAGCTCGTTCGTGCGATACTTCGGAGATGGCCGACACCCCCGGCGCCGGCGAGCCGACACTCGACGAGCAGATCGCCGCCTACCAGCGCGAATTCCAGGACCTCGACCCCCAGGTCGAGAAGGTCGTCTCGGCGCTGTCCCGGCTCAACCGCCGGATGAACGTCGCCTACGGCCGCCAGACCGCGGCCCTCGGCATCAGCAGCGCCGAGTGGGAGGTCCTCAAGGCCCTCGTCCTCTCCGGCGTGCCCTACCGCATGGGTCCCAGCGACCTCGCCAAGCGGCTCGGTCTCACTCCGGCCGCGATGACCCACCGCATCGACCGGATGGTCGCCGAAGGTCTCGTCACCCGGGAGCGGGACGAGTCCAACCGCGTACGGGTGATTGTCGAGCTGACCACCGAGGGCCGCGAGAAATGGCTGGAGGCCATGCGCCTCGCCTCCGTCTTCGAGGAGGATCTCCTCCAGGACCTCTCCTCGGGGGAGCGCGCCGTGCTCGGCGAGGTCCTCACCAGGCTGCTGCGCCGCGTGGAGCACGCCCAGCCCGACGCCGGCGGCCGGCTCACCGACCTGGACTGACGCAGGTCACGGGGAGGCTGCGAAAAGATCTTGACAGGGGTCACTTGACACCCCCCTGTCCGACCCGTACAGTTCTTCGGGTTGCCGCGGAGCCGTAACGGTTCTGCGACAGCACCTCCGCCGCACGAGCGGCACCTCAAACCATCAGTACGATCTCCCGACGGGATTGATTTCGGCGCGCCCGAATTCAATTCGCTTTCGGGTCTCTGTGCTGTCCGGCCGAACCGCAAGGCCCGATTGGGCATCGCGGAACGGATCCGCTAAGGTTTGAGACGTCGGAACGGCCCAACAGTTGTGAAGACAACCCCCTCTGACGGGGAATCAGACGCCGAAAGGATCTGATAGAGTCGGAACCGCCGGAAAGGGAAACGCGAGAGCGGGAACCTGGAAAGCACCGAGGAAATCGGATCGGAAAACGGTCTGGTAGAGTCGGAAACGCAAGACCGAAGGGAAGCCCGGAGGAAAGCCCGAGAGGGTGAGTACAAAGGAAGCGACCGTTCCTTGAGAACTCAACAGCGTGCCAAAAGTCAACGCCAGATATGTTGATACCCCGTCTCCGGTCATCATGACCGGGACGTGGTTCCTTTGAAGAAAAACACAGCGAGGACGCTGTGAACCATCGGATTATTCCTCTGATGGTTCCGCTCTCGTGTGTGTCATCCCGATTACGGGAGAACATTCACGGAGAGTTTGATCCTGGCTCAGGACGAACGCTGGCGGCGTGCTTAACACATGCAAGTCGAACGATGAACCACTTCGGTGGGGATTA
>NZ_JBVKCG010000003.1:259539-638591 GCF_055634995.1 Streptomyces sp. NPDC111744 | reverse complement strand
CGAGCTTCCGAACCCGGCTCACGCCCCATCACCGGGTCGGAACCGGAGGAGACGCATCGACTTCGGACTTCGCATCCACAGGTCTTGACGATTGCACTGCGCGGGCCTCGCGCACGTCCCTGATGGCCGCTGGCACAACGTCGGCCACCGTGCTGGCTGTGACCGCCACCTCATCGGGGGAATCGGCCTCCGGTGCCGGCAACTACGCGGCCAGCCCCCTCTCGGCCTCCTCCAGTTGGGAAGCAGGCAGTGCTTCGGGCGGCTTCACCTGGTCCTACCCTCTGACTGCTCCGCCGGCCGCTGCGGGACCTTCGCCGCAGCTGTCGTTGTCGTACGACTCGGGGAGCGTGGACGGCAGGACGGCTTCGACGAACAACCAGGGAACGCTCGTCGGTGAGGGCTTCGGCGACGTGGCGTCCTCCTATGTCGAACGGTCCTACGCCTCGTGCGACGACGACGGCGAGAGCGGCAAGTATGACGAGTGCTGGAAGTACGACAACGCCTCGCTCGTGCTGAACGGCAAGTCCACCGAATTGGTAAAGGACGACACCACCGGCGTCTGGCACCTGAAGGACGACGACGCCTCCACTGTCACCCACTCCACCGGCGCCGACAACGGCGACAACGACGGCGAGTACTGGACCGTCACCACCGGCGATGGCACGAAGTACGTCTTCGGCCTGAACAAGCTGCCCGGAGCGGACACCCAGCGCACCAACTCCGTCTGGACCGTGCCGGTGTTCGGCAACAACTCCGGCGAGCCCGGCTACGACCAGGGCTCCGCCTTCGCCGGCCGGGCCGTCACCCAGGCCTGGCGCTGGAATCTGGACTACGTCGTGGATCTGCACGGCAACGCGATGTCGTACTGGTACACCACGGAGACCAACTACTACGGAAAGAACGGAGCGTCCACCGGCACCGCCCAGTACACGCGGGGCGGCTACCTCACCAAGATCCTCTACGGGCAGAACAAGGACACCCTGTTCACCGGAACTGCCTCGGACGAGGTCACCTTCGGCTATGACGAGCGGTGCACCGCCGCCGACTGCTCCTCGCTGACCTCCTCCACCGCCTCCAGCTGGCCCGACGTCCCGTACGACTCCCTCTGCACCTCCGGCGCGGACTGCAAGGCCACCGGCCCGGCGTTCTTCACCCGCAAGCGCCTGACGAGCATCGACACCCACGCCTGGTCAGCCGCCTCCAGCGCCTACACGGACGTCGACTCCTGGGCGCTGACCCAGCAGTTCCTGGACCCGGGCGACATCGGCAACAGCACCGACCAGACCCTGGTCCTCAAAAGCATCAGGCACACGGGCAAGAACGGCACCGCGATCTCTCTGGACCCGGTCACGTTCACCTACCAGATGCGGCCGAACCGGGTCGATTCCTCCACGGACAACGTCCTGCCGCTGAACCGGCCCCGCATCCAGACCGTCACCTCCGAGGCCGGCGCCATCACCACGGTGACGCTGTCCAGTCCGGAGTGCGTACGCGGCTCGCACATGCCGTCGTCCGAGGACAACGACACGCTGAGCTGCTACCCGGTCTACTGGCACGTCAACGGCGCCACCGAGGCGACGCTGGACTGGTTCAACAAGTACCGGGTCACCGACGTCGTCACCTCCGACCCCACCGGTCTGGGCGAGACGATGGAGAACCACTACACCTACTCCGGGCCGGCCTGGCACTACAACAACGACCCGTTCACCCCGGCCAAGGAGCGCACCTGGTCCGACTGGCGCGGCTACCGCACCGTCACCACGCTGAAGGGCGCCTCCAGCGAAACCCAGTCCAAGACCGTGTCGCTGTATCTGCAAGGCATGGACGGTGACAAGCAGAAGGACGGCACGACCCGCTCGGTCTCCGCCCCGGGCATCGGCTTCACCGGCCTGAGCGTGGCCGATCAGACGGACAGCGACCGCTTCTCGGGCTTCACCCGCGAGCAGATCACCTACAACGGGTCCACCCCGGTCACCGTCACCGTCAACGACCCCTGGTCCAGCCGCACGGCCAGCCAGCAGAAGTCGTACGCCAGCGTCGAGGCCTACTTCGTCCGCACCTACAAGACGCAGACCTCGACCTACCTGACCGCCGCTTCCGACTGGCGCACCCGCAGCCTGACCACCAGTTTTGACAGCTACGGCATGCCCGCCACCGTCTACGACGCCGGAGACAGGGCCCTCACCGGCGACGAGACCTGCACCCGCACCTGGTACGCCCGCAACGACAGCCTTGGCATCAACTCCCTAATCTCCCGCACCCGTGTCGTCGGCCGCGCCTGCTCCACCGCCGAGACCGACCTGAGCCTGCCAGCCTCGTCAAGCGCCCGCGGGGACGTGCTGTCCGATGCGGCCACGGTCTACGACTCCGCCACCGCCACCGCCTGGACCGCCTCGCAGACCCCAACCCTGGGGGACGCGAACTGGACCGGACGTGCCTCGGCCTACCCCGCCACGGCCACCAATGGCGAGCGGTACCCGACCTCCTGGCAGACCGTCGACAAGACCACGTACGACACCCTGGGCCGGCCCCTGAGCGTGACCGACGCGCTGGGCAACCCGACGACCACCGTCTACACCCCGACGACGACGGGGCCGCTGACCAAGATCACGGTCACCAACGCGAAGACTCAGAAGTCCTACACCTACCTCGACTACGCCCGCGGCACTCCCGTCAAGGCCTACGACGTCAACACGAAGCTGACCGAGTCGACGTATGACGCATTGGGCCGGGTTACCGCCGTCTGGCTGCCCAACCACCTGCGGGCCGCCGGATACGGCGCCAACTACACCTACGCCTACTCGGTCACCGACAACGCCCCGTCCTGGGTCTCCACCTCCAGCATCCTCGGCGAAGGCGTCTACAACACCAGCTACACGATCTACGACTCGCTGCTGAGACCGCTGCAGACCCAGTCCCCGACCGCGAACGGCGGCCGGCTGCTGACCGACGTCCGCTACGACAGCCGCAGCCTGGCCTACGAGACCTACGCGGACGTCTTCGACTCCACCGCCACTCCCTCCGGCAGCTACGCCCGTGCCCAATACGGTGGCGCGCCGAAGCAGACCGACACCGTCTTCGACGGAGCCGAACGCCCGACCAACAGCAGCTTCTACGTCTACGGCGTCAAAAAGCGGTCCACTTCGACGACGTACACCGGAGATTCCACCGCCACCACCGCCCTGGCCGGCGGATCCGCGGCCCGCACCATCACCGACGTCTTCGGCCGCACCACCGAGCAGCGTGAATACTCCGGTACCGACCCGGCCGACACCGCCTATGGCTCGGGCGTCGGCACCGCCTACACCTCCACGAAGTACACCTACACCCGTGACTCCAAGCCGGACGTCGTCACCGGCCCCGATGGCACCCAGTGGTCCTACACGTACGACCTGTTCGGCCGTCAGGCCTCGGCGACAGACCCGGACAAGGGCACGAGCACCACGTCATACACCGACCTGGACCAGGTCGCCACCACCACCGACTCCCGCAAAACCACCCTCCTGTACGGCTACGACGAACTCGGCCGCAAGACCGACCAGTGGCAGACGTCCAAAACCGACGGCAACAAGCTCGCCCACTGGGCCTACGACACCCTGGCCAAGGGGCAGCTGGACTCGTCCACCAGCTACGTCGGAGGAGCGACCGGCACCGCCTACACCCGCAAGGTCACCGCCTACGACAGCCTGTACCGGCCGACCACCACTCAGTTGGTCCTGCCCTCAACCGACGCCCTGGTCGCCTCCGGCGCCGTCGCCTCCACGCTGAGCCTCTCGACGTACTACAACCTCGACGGCACCCAGCAGTACATCTCCGAACCAGCCGCCGCAGGCCTGGCCGCAGAGAAGGTCGTCACCCACTACGACAGTGCCGGTCTGCCCACTGACGTCGCCGGCCTCAGCGGCTACCTGCTCGGCGCCGCCTACTCCGAAATCGGCCAGCCCCAGCAGTTCACCCTGGGCACCTCGGCGGCCGAGGGCACCAAGAAGGCCTACATCACCAACACCTGGGAGGAAGGCACCGACCGGCTCAAGCAGTCGGCCGTCACCGACCAGACCCACAACTACGAACTGCAGGAACTGAACTACGGCTACGACGACGCGGGCAACGTCACCTCCATCACCGACCCCACCACTCTCGGCGGCACCGGCAAGGCCGATGACCAGTGCTTCGCCTACGACGGTCATCAACGCCTGACCGAGGCCTGGACCCCGTCCACCGCCGACTGCTCCGCCTCCGGCCGTACCACCGCGAACCTCGGCGGCGCCGCCCCGTACTGGACCTCGTACAGTTACACCGACGGAGGCCTGCGCTCCACGGAGACCAGCCACACCGCCGCCGGTGACACCACCAGGACGTACTGCTACGGCGACACCGCTCACCCGCACGGCCTGACCGCCACCACCGCGGCCACTTCGTGCACGGGTGTGACCGCCACGTACGCATACGACGCGACCGGCAATACCACCGGCCGCCCCAACGGCACCGACACCCAGAGCCTCACCTGGAGCCCCGAGGGCCAACTCGACACCCTCACCGAGAAATCCAGCACCGGCACCACGAAGAGCACCACCAGTCACGTCTACGACGCCGACGGCACTCTCCTGATCCGCCGGAACGCCGGCGGAGAGACCGTCCTCTACCTCGACGACGGCACAGAGGTCCACCTCGACGCCTCCACCTCGACCGCCAAGTACTGGGCCCAGCGGTACTACAACGCCGGCGGCCAGGTCATCGCTCTGCGCACCAACAAGAACGGCACCGAGAACCTCTCCTGGCTCGCATCCGACCAGCACGGCACCAGCAGCCTGGCCCTCGACGCCGCCAGCCAGGCGGTCACGAAGCGATACACCACCCCCTTCGGCGCCTCCCGCACGGGCGGCACCGGCACCTGGCCCGACGACAAGACCTTCCTCGGTAAGTCCGCCGACTCTTCCAGCAGCCTTACCTACGTCGGCGCCCGCGAATACGACCCGACGATCGGCCGTTTCCTCAGCGTCGACCCGGAACTCGACACAAGCGACAGCCAATCCCTCAACGGCTACACCTACGCCGACAACAGCCCGTTGACTCAGAGCGACCCCACGGGCCTGGAAAGCTGCGGGCTGGCTCACTACTGCTCCGGCAGTAACGGCACGTACGGCACCTATCACGAGGAAAACGACCCGGGGTCGAAGAAGTACAAGGGCTCCAGCCACTACTGCGACACGCACAAATGCGGCAGCGGCGGTGGCACCGGCAGTGCCCCGGCGAGCGATCCGGTCACGATCGCGCCGATCCCGCCGCGCCAGTTCGGCGCGGAGGCGAAACGCGCATGGCTCGACGCACTCCACATGGTGGACAGGCAGAACCGGATGACGGACTCCAACGACATGTGGGACGCCCGTAACGGAATCCACCTGGCGAGTGAGACGTTCTGGCAGGTCTTCTGCGACGAGGCCCCCGGAGCCTGCCCCAAGAGCCGACCCGATGCTCACAACTCAACCGACTTCGGGTATTTCCCGATGTCTTCGTCGGACTCGTCGGGAGAGTCACTCAAAGACGTTGTGCGTGGTGGCACCTCGGTGGCAGCTGCCGGAATCTGGTACAGAAATCTGCGTCCCGACGAGGATCCGGCAGAGGGATTGTTCGCCAAGAACGTCGACGGCGACTACACCATCAACGTGCAGATCGGTCAGGGGAGTCGGGTAAGGACCCAGTGGATTTCGGTGACGAAGAGCTGGGATGTGATCAAGAAGTGGCGCCAGCCCGGACAACGGGTCGCTATCATCGACGGCGACAAAGTCGAGGCGCGGCTGGTCGACCTCACCACCGCGGAAAACAGGGCAAGGTACCTGCGAGGATGGTCTGCGAACACAAACGCGCAATCATCACAAGAGGCTCTGGTCGAGAGATACATAAACCCGAACGCCATAATCGGAATGGTCGAAGATGAGGAATGATCCAGTGGATGAGGAACTCGTGTCGCGACTGAGCGAAGCGGCTGACGGATTCATCGTTCCCTTGCGCCTGAACGATGGGTTCGATCGGCTCGCGCTGGACGAGCTGTGCAGGCAGATCGACCGGCTCGGGCAGCAGTGGCGCACGGCCGAGGTCATTCCGAAATCAGCCGCCCTCCTCCTCTCGGAGCTGTACCCGGCGATCAGCGCCTGCGCCGACCTCTACGCGGGGGACGAACGCCAGAAAATGATCGATGCTGCGGTGCGGGTCGGAGAAAGAGTCACCTACGCCTTGGACCCCGCGGGCGAACCCGAGATGTGAGGCCACGCGCTGCACCGCCACCGCACACGACGAGCCCCGGACCATGCGTCCGGGGCTCGCTCGGCATTCGGCCTACACCAGGTCCGCCGCCTCTGGCTGCCAGCTGCATGAACAGGCCCATACATGGTTGTCCTGGACGCGGTACCGCAACCGCTGCGGAATGAAAATCCGCTCCGGGCGGGTTCGAAGGCCGCCCTTGAGCTGGCGCGATCGTCCTCCATGCCTTCGGCGCGATCCTGTCGGGCCTCATTGAGGTGGAGTTGAGGCCGCAAGGACAGGAACAGACCGACAAAGGCTGACTAGCCCCAACATGGATAACCGCATCTGAACTGCAAAAACGTCAAGGATGAGCGTTGATCGGCAAGAACCGCCAAGATCCTCAAAGGACTCATAATCCGTCGGCCGTGGGTTCGAGTCCCACCCGCCCCACTGTGCACCCATGTGACCTGCGGAAACGTCTCATCTGGGGTGCGGGTTCAGGGCGTTGGTCCACGGGGCTGAATCCGCTGCTCGTGAGTTCGACTCCGCTGCCATCACCGTTAGTTGAGGTCCCTCTGACCTGCATAGACGTATCGGCCTGCGGCAGGAGGATGGCGTCGTGGGTGGGCTGTGCGAGTGTCTGGACGTCGAATTCTGGACGCTGGCTGGACGCGAGGATCCGGAAGTGGTGTCGCCCGGTGACCCCTGGGTGTCGGGAGACGGCCCAGGCCACAGCGGACTGACCGCCAGGCGGCCGGATCGGTCAGAAGCGCGGTGCCCGTCGGCACCGCGCGAGCTTTACTGCCTGAGGTCGATCGTGCGGACCGGCTGCCCTGTCGTGCGGGCGATGGTTTCGAAGTCGCGGTCGTAGTGGAGCAGAGTGAGTCCCGCTTCTTCCGCGGCTGCAGCCACCAGGAGGTCCACGGGGCCCGCGCTGCGGTGTTCTCCCTTGGCGGTCAACTGTTCCTGGATGACGCGGGAGCGGCGGTAGACACCGTCGGGCATGGGGCACCAGGCGTAGTGGGCGTCGAGTGCCGACTTCAAGCGGGCGCGGTCCGTGGCCGAACGGGCCGAGTAGAGGACTTCCAGTTCGGTGAGGTCGCAGATCGCGACGAGGCCGGCGGCGATCCTGTCGTCCCATTCGGCCGTGTTGTGGCGGAGCAGGACGCGGGCAAGGGCGGAGGTGTCGATGAGGTAGTCGGCGACTGTCACTCGTGCGCCTCGGTGTCGCGGTCGTCGGTTGCCGCGCCCGCGCTCGTGGGGCGGTATGCGCTCTTGTCCAGCAGTAGGTCGATGTCCAGAGCGCCCTCGGCCACCAGTTCGCGGGCCTCGTCGAGTGCTCGCAAACGCCGGTAGCGGGCCGTGACTTCCCGCAGCGCGGTGTTGATGGTGTCGCGTTTGGTAGAGGTGCCGAGCTCTCTGGCAGCTGCTTCCAGTGCCTCGTCGTCGAGATCAATGACCGTCCGACTCATGGTGGCCTCCTCCACTTGAGTGTATCAGATGAAGTATATCAAGATACAAGATCTTTTGTATATTCCAAAGTGGGGGCCGCAACCGTTCGTGTGAAGCGTCTACGGCTACGGCACCCAGGACGCCGGCGGCACGCTCGCGCAGCCGCACACCCTGACCAAGGTCACCCCTGCCGGGCACCGCGTCGAGCTACACCTGCACAGCGGTCGGCAACGCCGAGACCAGGACACTGCCCGGCGGCACGCAGAACCTCGCCTGGAACGCCGAGGGACAAGGTCACCGAGGTCAAGGGCTTCGGTGACGGCCTCGGAGCGGTCGTCGGCCTGTCCGGCAAGTGCCTGGACGACGCCAACGGTTCCACCGCCGACGCCAACCCCGTCCAGCTCTACCGGTGCAACAACTCCCGTGCCCAGCAGTGGCGGACGACCGGCGACACCCTGCGGATCCTCGGCAAGTGCGCGAGCGCTGCCGGCACCGCGAACGGCACCAAGATCCTGGGCGTAAGGGGGAACGCTTGCCATGCATTTTTCGCGCGCACAGCAGGTACTGGCAGGACCGGGCGCCCAGTCCGTTGACACCTTCGCGAAGCGGGTCTTCGGGTACCTACCACGAGCCGATCAGCGCCGATGGGCCCAGACTTATCTGAAAGGGCTGCTGCTCACCGACGGCAGGAAGTCGATGCGGCGGGTGGCGGAGTCGGTGTCCGGCTCGCCACGGTGTGGTACTCGCTGCAGCAGTTCATCAACAGCAGTCCATGGGAGTGGGGACAGGCTCGTGACGCTCTGACACGGTGGATCGAGGAGCGGTCTTCTGTGCGGGCTCTGACCATCACACCCGTCATCCTGCCCAAGCGCGGCGATCAGTCCGTGGGTGTGCATCAGCGATTCGACCTCTCTTGTGGGCGAACCATCAACTGCCAGCTCGCAGTTGGCCTCTTCCTGTCCTGCCTGGGGGCCAATTTTCCTGTCGACTGGCGACTCGTGCTTCCACGGCAATGGACTGACGACCCTGGACTGCGCCAGCGTGCCCGCATACCCGAGACCGAGAGTTTCCGTCCGCAGTGGAGGCACATGGTGGACCTGCTGACCGACCATGTCGGTAGCACCTCTTCACCGGACGTGCCGGTAGTGGCCGACATGAGCGACGCAACCGACCTCGTGGAGCTGACGGCCCTTCTGGTCGGCACGGGGCGCGACTTCATCGTCGCTGTCAATCCCCGGCTGATGTTCGCCAGCGAGGGCAAGGTGTCGGATCAACGTTTGCACAACCGCTTGCAGAGGACTCCACACGACGGCCCCCGTCCAAGGTCCGGGCTCGTGGTCGGCGGCCGTCCGGTCGGTCCGGACGCGCGGCGTACCTGGAGCCAGCACACCGCAGCCGTCACGGGTTCCGACGGAAGCTTCCGGCAGGCCCAGATCCTGTCCACGCTGGTGCGGCAGCCTGTTCGGAAGCCGCAGCAGGGTGGCGGTGATCAGCGGCCGTACAGGTTGTTCACCGAGCTCGCCGCGGACGGACGGCCGGGCTCTCGGATCTGGTTCACCAACCTCACTCACCACCGCTTGGACGAGCTTCTCGAGCTGACCCGCCTCTACGTCAGTTCCACCGTCACGGCGGACTGCATGGACGGTCGCTACGAGCTGCTGGACTTCGCCGGCCGTTCCTTCCCCGCCTGGCACCATCACATGACCATGGCGTCGGCGGCGTACGCCCATCTGCGCCTGGCAGACTACGGGTATCCGTCCCTGCCGTATCTGGCCGGGCAGCGCGGCGCCTGAAAAGACACCGGCCGGGAGGCGATGTACCTCTCCCGGCCGGTCGGAGCGATCTGGCCTCACAGCGCCGCGCAGGTGGTCTCGACCTCAGGTGCGGCTGCGCTGCCCAGCAGGCGCAGAGCCGCCTCGGAAGGTGAGCCCGGTTCGGCCGTATAGGCGATCAGGCGCTGGCCGGACGAGCCGGGGATGACGAGGTTCTCGAAGCTCAGGTCCATCGTGCCGACCAACGGGTGACGCAGCTGCTTCACTCCCGAGGTACAGGTGCGCACCGGATGGCGGGCCCAGCGGGAGGCGAACTCATCGCACTGAACGGTGAGTTGGCCGACCAGTTCGGTCAGCCGGCGGTCGTCGGGGTGGCGGCCGGCGATCAGCCGCAGCGAGGCGACCGCGAGCTGCGCCTCGTCGTGCCAGTCGGTGTACAGCGCGCGGTAGCGGTCATCCAGGAACAGCATCCGCGTCACGTTGGGCCGGGTGGCCGGCGTCTCGGGGCTGTCCGCGGGCAGATGCGCGGCGAGCAGTGCGTGCCCCAGCCGGTTCCAGGCCAGTACGTCGTTGCGGCGGTCCAGGACCAGCGCCGGCACCTCCGACATGGCCGCCAGCAGTTGCCGTGCCGAGGGGCTGGCCTGCTCCGCGCGGGGTGTGGTGGGGCGGGCCGCGGTGGCGTTGGGTCGGGCCAGGTCCTTCAGGTGCGCGGTCTCGTCGTCGGTCAGCCGCAGGGTGCGCGCGATCGCGTCCAGCACGGAGTCCGAGGCGCTGAGGGCACGGCCCTGTTCGAGACGGGTGTAGTGGGTGATGCTGACCCCGGCGAGCATGGCCAGCTCCTCGCGGCGCAGACCGCTGACCCGGCGGCGGGTCGGATGCGGGGTGATGCCGACGTCCTCCGGGCGCAGTGCGGCACGGCGGGACCTGAGGAAGTCTCCCAGTTCGGACGGAGCGTGCATCGATGCCTCCCGTTCACTCCCCTTCATGATGCCCGCCCGCCGGGCCAGGCGTGAGCCATAAGGGTGGTCATGTGATGACCACCCTTGCGCTGACTGTGCGAGACAGGGTGCTGGCTGGGTCCCCGGGCCGAGACGAGTCTCTTTCCCGACGGTGTGCACGACAGACACACCGGCGAAGCTCGAACGAAAGGGACTCGACGTCATGTCCGTCACTGATTCGGACACGGCCGGTACGGCCGTAGGAACGGCCCCGGCCGTCCTCACCCCGCGTCTGCGGCTGGTGCTGGTGCTGCTGCTCGCGGCCCAGTTCATGCTGGCGGTGGACTTCTCCATCCTGAACGTGGCGCTGCCGGTGATCGGCGAAGGCCTGGGATTCTCTCTGGCGCATCTGCAATGGATCGGCACCGCGTTCGCCCTGTGCGCGGCGGGCTTCACCCTGCTGTTCGGCCGGGTCGCGGACCTGTTCGGCCGTCGCAGGCTCTTCCTCGGCGGTCTGGTGGTGCTGGGCGCGGCGTCGCTGGTGGGCGGTCTGGCGCAGAACCCGGAGGTGCTGATCACGGCCCGTGTGTTCCAGGGGCTCGCGACCGCGGCGGTGACCCCGGCCGGCCTCTCGCTCATGACGACCTCGTTCCCGGAGGGCCCGCTGCGGGAGAAGGCGCTCGGCCTCAACGGGGCTCTGATGTCCGCCGGGTTCACCACCGGAGCGATCCTCGGCGGTCTGCTGACCGACCTGCTGTCCTGGCGCTGGGCGTTCTTCATCAATGTGCCCGTCGCCCTCGCAGTCCTGATCGTCGCCCCGACGGTCATCAAGGAGTCCCGACCCGACGAGCGCCCGAAGCTGGACGTTCCCGGCGCCATCAGCGTCACCCTCGGTCTGCTGGCCATCGTCTTCGGCCTCACACAGGCCGGTGAGCACGGCTGGGGCTCCGCGAACGCCCTGCTGTCGCTGGCGGCCGGCGTGCTGTTGCTGATCGTGTTCTGGGCAGTCGAGCGCAAGGTGAGCGCCCCGCTGGTACCGCTCAGCGTGCTCGGCAAGCGTTCGGTGGCCTGGGGCAACGTCGCCGGTCTGATCGCTTTCCTCACGGAGACCTCCCTGGTCTTCCTGTTGACCCTCTACCTCCAGGAGGCGCTCGGCTTCTCCCCGCTGGCAGCCGGTCTGTCCTTCGGCGTGCTGGGCATCGGAACGGTCGTCGGCGGCTCGGCCGCCCCGAAGGTCATCGGTAAGATCGGCACCAAGCAGACGCTGATCACCGGCGGCATCCTGCAGGCCGTGTTCACGGCCGCCCTGCTCGGCCTCGGCGACGACCGCTCCTGGATGTGGCTGCTGCTGGTCGCCACCTTCGTCGGCGGTGTGGGCAACATGCTCGTCATCGTCGGCTTCATGGTCACCGCCACCTCCGGTCTCGCCGACCACGAACAGGGCCTGGCCACCGGGCTCGCGACCATGACCCAGCAGATCGGCATCACCATGGGCACGCCGATCATGAGCGCCATCGCCACCGCCGCGATGACCGGCACGGGAGCCTCGGCCATCCTCGGCGGACTGAAGACGGCCATCGCGGTCAACGCCGCCCTCGTTGTCTTCGGCGCCCTCACCAGCGCCGTGTTCCTGCGTGGTGCGCGGTCGAGTGCGCAGTAACTCACGACGGTACGAACCCCGCGCCGGCCTGGCCGCTCCGGACAAGGACAGGGCCGTACGTCCGGACGGCCGGCGGTCCGGTGAGGTGCAGTGGCGGCCGGTCTGGCTCGAGGCGGGGACCCATCGCATACCGGTTCGGATCTACCGGCCCGGACCGCGGTCGTACGGCTGGCTGGTCTGGGCGCACGGCGGCAGCTGGCAGGCAGGGTCGGTCGAGCACTGGCACGGGCCCGTCATGGACCTCGCGAGGACCTCGGGGTGCACGGTGGTCAGCACCGGCTACCGACTGGCCCCCGGCTATCGGCACCCCGCCCAGCTGGAGGACGTGCTGACCACGCTGTTCTGGGCCGGGGAACAGGCGGCGGACGGCGAGCCGCTGGCGGTCGGGGGCGACAGCGCAGGCGGCACCATCGCCGCCTGCGCGGCCCTCGCCCGCCGCGACCGCGACCAGCCGCTCGCCGCCCAGGTGCTGGCGTACCCGCCACTGGACCCCGACTGCGCCGCCGCCTCTTACACCAGCGAGCGGGGCGCCTTCCCCGCGGCGGAGGATCTCCGGCTGGCCTGGGAGACGTATCGCGGCGGGGTGGAAACCGCCGTACGCGGCGGGATCCCGCTGTACAGCACCCCCCTGGCGGCAGAGCGGCTGGGCGGCGTGGCTCCGGCCGTACTCGCGGTCGGCGAGCTCGATCCCGTCCGCGATGACGTCGCGGAGTACGCCCGGCTGCTGCGCGAGGCGGGCAACGCCGTACGGCTGAAGACCTTCCCCGACACCCCGCACGCGGCCTTCCTCGCCGCCGACGGTGCCGGTGCGGGGAACTCGGGGCTGCGGCGCTGGCTCGGCACGGCGCTGCGCGAGCAACTGCAACGACGGAAGGAGACACCATGACCACCACACGGCCAAAGACGGGGCCGCCGCACATCGCGGCCCTGCTGCGCCACTTCGGGGACCTGCGCGACGGCACCCATGGCGAGGGCGGCGACACTGTGTCGCGCCGGGGCAAGGAACGGCACTTCGAGCAGGCAGTCGAATTTTTTGAGGGTGTCTGGCACGAGCGCGACCTGCGGCGTCGCGTCAGTGACGCCCGGCCATACGGAGCCGTCAGGACCGAACGGGTGCTGTGGGAGACAGGCAGGAAGGTCGGCCGCGACGGCTCCGTGACAACGATGGACTCAATCCGTACGAAATCGCAGTGGGCCAAACCTCGAAAGATCTGCACCCAATGACCTTCGGTTGGCGACGTCAGGCGGCGGCGATCAGCGTTTCGGCGGCGGCCCGTGTGGCGGCGATCAGCGTGCTGCGCCGGCTGCTGCTGCTGACAACGACACCGGCGCCGTGGAACAGCGTGTGCAGCTGGACGGCGAGCATCTCGGGATCCCGCACGTCTGCCCGGGTAGCCAGTTCTGTGAACAGCTCATGGACCGCGGCACGGTAGGCGTCGGTGGCCCGCTGGACCTGCACGCCCGCGGCGGGCTCGGCGCTGGGTGATGACGTCCTCGCCCAGGTGTATCCCGGCGGCATCGTGGTGGGCCCGCACGGTGGTGGAGTCGATACTGACCAGGGACAGGTCCACCTCGCCCCGCTTCGCGGCTTCCGCGATCAGGCCCTCCAGCAGGGCCTCGAAGAC
Organism: Streptomyces sp. NPDC111744; assembly: GCF_055634995.1. Taxonomy (NCBI): domain Bacteria; kingdom Bacillati; phylum Actinomycetota; class Actinomycetes; order Kitasatosporales; family Streptomycetaceae; genus Streptomyces; species Streptomyces sp. NPDC111744. The sequence continues at coordinate 624,904 of NZ_JBVKCG010000003.1, read as the reverse complement.
GCCGGCATCACGCCACTGCCGGAAGCGGTTGTGCACGGTCGACCAGGCGCCGAACTCCTGCGGCGTCTCCCGCCACTGCCCGCCGGTCCTGAACCGCCAGACCACACCCTCGAACTGCTCCCGGAGCCGCTCGGGGCAGGGGCCGCACTCGCCGACCGGCAGATGCGGCCCGGTGAACTCCCGCTCTGCGTCCGTCAGTTGCACTCGCGTCACACAAGAAGATCTACCGGACCAGACCCCGCCGCGAGAGCGGAGTCCGGAACTGCCACCGTCTGCCCTCGCGCCGAACCAGGCTCAGCCGAGACCGCGATGGGCGGCCCACAACGTCCCGGCGCGGCTGGCCGCGTCGACAACCAGGGCCGCCAGTTCTGGTTCGTCGGGGACCGGGAAGGAGACATATGCGCTCCGACCACCGCCGACTGGTCGGCCATAGGCTTTCGCGGCGAGGTGACCGTCCCGGAGAAGCCGGATGTTGAGCGTGGTCAGTTGAAACTCTTCACCACGTCGAGTGTCCGTCCAGCGGAGCGCCTGCGGGATCGTGACGTTGATCGCCAGAGCACTCACTTCCAGGTCGCTGCTCATGGACGGATGCTCTCACGCGAGTCGCACAGGCGGCGGGCGAAGTAGACAGTTTGATCACGACTCGATACGCGCCCTAGTGCCGTGACCGCATAGGTTCACCGGGAGGACCTGTTCGACGCCTTCGGCTCCAAGGAGAAGACGCTGCACGCCAATATGGGTGGGCACACCGGCGTCCCGCAGTTCGCGGGGGACGCCGCGGCCCAGTTCTTCGCCCGGCACCTGAAGTGACGCCGGGCCGTCAGGCCACCGGCGGACGGTAGCCGTGCGATCCGGTCCCGGTGGCGAATCCTGCCACCCGGGAAGACCGCGGTGATCGTCCTGGCTGTTCTGCGCCACGATCAGCGCCTGTCCTGAAGGAGGTCTCCGAATCTCTCCCGACGGAACTGGGCCCTCTCCACGAGGTGTTCCTGTGGAGAGGGCCCAGCGCTTGGTGCTCGCATGACCAGTGGCTCTAGCTGCTGTTCTTCACCGGCCGCCGAAGAACGTCCCTGATTCTCCACCACAGCTTGCGGGCCCGTGGGGTCTCAGCGGAGTAGCTGGTGCTGAATCTGATGTTGTCCGCGGTGCGCCCCAGGGGCGTGCCTTCGGGCGAGTACCGCGTGGGGGGTTGCTCGACCATGCGTCTCTCCTACGGATTCGGAGACCTGGTCCCGCATCCTTTGCGTAGATCGTTGTTGGAGCGGGTCTTCGGGCCCCAGCCGATCCCGCTGGCGTAGCCCTGCATCACAGGGTAATAGGTGTAGGTGCCGCCCCCGTCGTCACAGTCCGTCGACCACCCGTAGTCGATGAAGCTGTTCGAGGTCAGCCCCGTGCCGTGCCAGTCGTTGTAGCCGCGCGGCCCGCTCCACGAGCTGCGCCACATCTGCGTCTGCAGCTTCTGCGAGCCGAACGAGCCGCTGCACGCCTGCGAGGTCTCCCACTGGAACCACGCCCCGGCACCGGCCCCGTGGAAGGAGACATCGGATATGTACACCGAGCAGCTCGCCGCAGCCGGAGCAGCGGACCCGGCGGGTTTGGCCTCACCGGCCTTGTAGGTGAAGGAGTACAGCTCACCCTTCGTCGTCCTGCCCCACTCCCCGATGGTGGTCCCCGTCACCACGCGGTGTCCGTCCACCATCACGTGCCCAACTGAGGGGTTCGAGTTGTCCGAGGCGTCCGGCGTTACCGCCGAGGCCGACGTACTGAAACCCAGAACAGCGGCCGTGGCCAGGCCAACACTCATTACGGACAGGGGTCTTGCTGTGCGCATGGTGTTCCCTTCCGTTGATGCCGGTCGGTCGATCCGACAACAAGGGAACACTAGTTCGATGACAAGGTGGGGGAGGTACTCGGCGCAGGCTTGGCTGAATCGCGATTGCCTCACCTGCACTGAACGCCTCACAATGGCGCAAAGCCCCCTTCGCCCTCGCCGCGCGCACCCATACCTGGCCCACGGATTCAGGCCGGAACTGCACTGGTTCCTGAGGCCCGTTCCCCCCCCCCGAGCGTCCAGGCGGACACCGTGTGATCAAGCGGCCCGAGCTGTGGCTGCCCGGTCGGGCAACGGACGATCTGCTTCGCAGACTGCCGCCCGTGACCAGCGTGAGTACGCTGGTGAAGCTCGCCGACGACTCGGCGGTCGCCGGCACCACCCGGGACCCCGGCCTCGACAGCATCCGCACGGACCAGCCCACCGACCAGACGAGGCGCCGTCCGGCACCACCACCCCGGCCCCGTCCGGCACCGCCCCGGTCAGCTTCGGCACCGGCACCACCGGCCAGCAGACCGCCCTGCGCACCGGTAGCTCGGCCACCGCCACGCAGACCGACTACGTGCCCGCCGGCCCCCTCCCGGTCAGGCTGGGCCCGGCCCCCGACGCCCCGCCCCCAGCGGCACCTGGCAGGTCGGCGTCTTCGACCGCGCCGCCCCCCGAGGCTCAGGGCGTGGACGGCACCCTCGTCAAGGTGACTGCGCCGGCCACGGGCTCGGTGCCCGTCTCGCTCCAGCTGAGCTGCAAGACGTACGGAGTCCAGCTATGGCGACCCTCGGGGCGGCAGTCCAGGTGTTGGGGCCGGATTGAGGCCGAAGGGACCGGGTGGGGGTGAGCAGCCGTGTGGCTGGGGACCTGCCTGGCCAATTCCACTGACTGCCCTGACCCGTAACCGTCCTCGCCTTCCGTGGAATCACGTGATCGAGTCGGACGGTCAGGACTGCCCTCAGGGCCTCGTAGGTCTCCCGTGTGCCGTGGCGTTCCCCGCGGATAGGGTGGACGCAGATCGACAGGGACGGGCTGGGCGAGGGCGGCGGACGGCGTGGGCGGTGCTGAGGACAGCAGGAGCACGGGCACCGGGCGCCCCACGTCTCGGGACGTCGCCCGGCTCGCCGGTGTGTCGCACACCGCGGTGTCCTTCGTGTTCAACGGCCGGGCCGAGGGCAACCTGTCGCCCGCCACCCAGGAACGCATCCGGCAAGCCGCTGCACAGCTGGGCTACCGCCCCGATCCCGTCGCCCGCGGTCTGCGCCGTCGCCGTACGGCCGTGATCGGGCTGGTCACCGATGAGATCGCGTCCTCACCGTTCGCCGGTCGGCTGCTGCGCGGCGCCATGGAGACGGCCTGGGAAAGCGACCATCTCGTCCTCACCGTCGACTCCGGCGGCGACCCGGCCAAGGAGGACGCGGCCGTCGCCGAACTCCTCGACCGGCGCGTGGACGGCATCATCTACGCGGCCATGTCACTGCGCCGGGTCCGGGTCCCCGAGGGACTGCACCGCACCCACTCCGTGCTCGCCAACTGCCTGCCCGAGGACGACTCCCTGCCCGCCGTGGTCCCGGCGGAACGCGCCGGCGGCCGTACCGCGGCCCGCCTGCTGCTCGACGCGGGCCACCGCCGGCTCGCCGTGATCGGCGGCCTGGACGACATCGCTTCGGCCGAACGTACCCGCGGCTTCCGGGACGCACTGCGCGCCGAGGGCGTCACCGTGCCCGAGCAGTGGATCGTGCGCGGCGGCGGGGAGATCTCCGCGGGATACACAGGGACGCTCCGCCTGCTCGACGGGGTCGAGCCGGATCGCCGCCCCACCGGCGTCCTGTGCTACAACGACCGGGTCGCGGCGGGTGTCCTGCACGCCGCGACCCGGCTTGGGCTCGACGTCCCCGCCGATCTGTCGGTGGTCGGTTACGACGACCAGGAGCACATGGCCGCGTTTCTCACCCCGCCCCTCACCTCGGTCGCGCTGCCGCACCGGGCGATGGGCGAGGCGGCGGCCCGGCTGCTCCTGGACGCCATAGACACCGGCCGGACGCCGCCCGCGACCGCCCGGCGCCTGGCCTGCCCCGTGGTCAGCCGCGCCTCTGTGGGTCCGGCGCCCACCCGGTGACCCGGGCACCCGGTGGACGCCGCCCGCGACCGCCCGGCGCCTGGCCTGCCCCGTGGTCAGCCGCGCCTCTGTGGGTCCGGCGCCCACCCGGTGACCCGGGCACCCGGCCCGTCGACCACAAGCTCGGCGATGTCGCCAGGGCGCCGGTAGACGCGCTCGGTGACCATGGCCCGTTCCGCGACGAAGAGTTCGAGGAGCGAGCCGTCGACGAGCAGCCGGAGCGCGAGTTCCGGCGCCTTCGGCACGTGCACGGTGATCGGGGCGGAGCCTTCCCTGCCGGTGCGGGGCCAGGCACCGCGGTCGAGGAGGACGGTTCCGCCGGCGGGGTCCGCCCGGAGGGTCAGCTCCCGGCCCGACGGGTCCCGGAGCAGGCTCACCGTGGTCGGTCCGCATGCGGTGATCGTCAGGTCGTACGTGTGTGGAAGCGGAACCCGGCCCGGCGCGACGACGAACGGCTCGGCCGGGCGGAGCAGGTCGAGTTCCGGGGCCGGACGGACGCGCAACGAGCCGTCGGGGTGGACGTCGACGACCCGTGGCGCGGTGAGTACGCCTGCCCATCCCGCCCGGTGCACCTCGTCTTGCGGGCGGGCCTCCCACGACCAGCCCCACAGCAGTGTGCGGCCCGGTTCCTGGAGCACGGCCGGAGCGTAGAAGTCCCGCCCCTGGTCGAGCCGGCCGCCGGCGCGCGTCACGAACGTCAGCGTTCCCTGGCCGTCCCTTTGCAGACGGCCGGTCAGGTATCCGGTCGAGCAGGGATCTCCGTCCCACAGGGACACCAGAAGTACGTGGTCGCCGCCCGCTGTCTCGTACAGGTGCGGGCACTCCCAGCCCACCGCCTTTTCGCCGAACGCGGCGACGGCCACCGGGTCCTTGCCGTCCAGCAGCACACCGGCGAACCGCCAGTCGGTCAGGTCGTCGCAGTCGTAGAGCAGGACCGACGGCGTGCCGTCGGCGTGCCCGGCCCCGACCAGGGCCCAGCGCCTGTCCGCGTGGCGGAAGACGAACGGGTCGCGGAACATCACCACGTCCAGTCCCGGCGGCGGCCCGGCCACTACGGGCGTCGGCAGCGGCTTCCACTCGGTCAGCCGCTCGTCGTCCGGGTCCGCCGCCCGCGCCAGGCAGATGGTGCCGAGTCCGGCGTGGGCACGGTCGATTCCCGTGTATACGGCGGTCGGTGTGCCGGCTTCGTCGATCACGCAGCCCGACCAGCAGCCGGCCTCGTCGGGGCCGCCGGGCGTCGGCGTGAGGGCGACCGGGTGGTGTTCCCAGTGGACGAGGTCGCGGCTGGAGGCGTGGCCCCAGTGGATGTCGGCGTGGACCGGGGCGTCCGGGTTGTACTGGTAGAAGAGGTGTCGGCGTTCGCGCCAGCGGAACGGGCCGTTGGGGTCGTTGATCCAGCCCGCGGCCGGACTGATCCGGAACCGGGGTGCGTGGGGGTCGTGGCTCACCGGTTGACTCCTGCCGAGGTGATGCCCTCGCGCAGTGGGCGCTGGCCGACGACGAACACGGCGAGGGCAGGCAGCATCGACAGCACGACTCCGGCCAGGACCACCGAGATCGACCCGGTGCCGAGGTTGCCCTGCAGCGAGACCAGACCCAGCGGAAGCGTGTAGTTCTGGCTGGAGGTCTCCAGGATCAGCGGGCGGAAGAACTCGTTCCAGTGGTAGTTGAAGGCCAGCACGCCGACGATCGCCAGGCCGGGTGTGGCCAGCGGTGCGTACACCGAGCGGAAGATCCGCCAGGGGCCCGCGCCGTCCAGCATGGCCGCCTCACCCAGGTCCTTCGGCATGCCGAGGAAGTACTGGCGCATCAGGAACGTGCCGAACGCGGTCGGGAAGGCCGGAATGATCAGGCCGAGGAGCGTGTCGGTGAGGCCCATCGACTTCAGCACCAGGAACACGGGCACGATGGTGACCTGCAACGGCACCATCATCGTCGCCAGGACCAGGCCGAACAGCGGCTTCTTGAAGCGGAACTGCAGGCGCGCGAAGGCGTATCCGGCGAGACCTGCCGTGATCATCTGGCCGAGGGCGATCAGCGCCGTCACCAGCGTGGAGTTCAGGGCGAGCAGCCACACGTCGATCCGCTCGAAGACTCCGCGGTAGGCCGCGGTCGTAGGGTGCGTCGGGATGATCTGCGGGGGCAGGTCGAAGGACTGGGCCGGAGTGCGCAGGGAGGTGGAGACGGTCCAGATGACCGGGCCGAGCGTCAGCAGGGCGCACACGGTCAGTCCGGCGATCCGGGTCCAGGGGGCGAGCGAGTAGCGTACGCGGCTCAGGGTCATGGTTGCTTGGCTCATGCGGCTCACCGGCTCACTGGTAGTGGACGAAACGCCGGCTGAGCCGGAACTGGAGGGCGGTGACCGCCATGATCAGGGCGAAGAGCAGCACGCCCACCGCGGATGCCTCGCCGAAGTCGAGCTGCTCGAACGCCCTTTCGTAGATCACCATCACCACGGTGCGGGTGGCGTCGCCGGGTCCGCCGTCGGTGAGGACGTAGGGCTGTTCGAAGACCTGCAGGGCATTGATGATGCCGACCACCGACGCGACGAGCAGCGTCGGCGACAGCAGCGGCAGCGTGATGCCGAGGTGCTTGCGCAGGCCGGTCGCGCCGTCGAGGGCGGCGGCCTCGTGGATCTCCTTGGGGATGTTGTTCAGACCGCCGACGAACAGCAGGAACGAGAAACCGAACTGCTGCCAGACGTAGACCAGGATCACCGTGGCCATCGCCGCGTGCTCCGAGGTCAGCCAGGGCACGGGCGCGACGCCGACCAGGCCGATCAGCCAGTTCACCACCCCGAAGTCCTGGTTGAACAGGTACTTCATCACCACCGAGATCGATGCGGCGGACAGCACCAGCGGAAAGAAGAACGCCGAACGGAACACCGAACGCAGCCACACCGGCATCCGCCCGTTCAGCGCGAGCGCCAGCGCCAGCGCGATCAGCAGTTGCAGCGCGACCGCGAGGACCATGAAGAGGAGTGTGTTGCGGAAGGAGACCAGGACGGTCGAGTCCGTGAACGCCGTACGGTAGTTGGCGCCGCCGGCGAAGCGCGGCGGGTCGATCACGTTCCAGTGGAACAGGCTCAGCACGATGGACCCGATGATCGGCACGACCGTGAAGACGACGATGCCGACGATCGTGGGCGTCAGGAACAGGACGGACAGCAGCCGCGCGCCGCGGTCGCGGACGGAGGGCCGCACGGCGACGGCGGGTGGCACGGCGGGCCGTGGACGTGCGGCCGGGACCTGGGTGTTCGTCATACCTCACGCTCCATGGCCTGCTCCAGGTCGCCCTGCATCCGGCGCAGCGCGGGGCGCACCGCACGCGGCGAGGCCAGCGCGGTGCCGGTGTACTTGAGCAGGACGTCGGTCACCTCGGCGACCTGCGGCGGCGCGGGGATCGGGCCGGTGTCGGGAAACCGGTCGAGGGTGTCGTAGAAGACCTGCCAGTGCGCCGGGCCGCTCGCGGCGTAGCGGGCGGCGTTGAGCATCGAGCGCCGGGCCGGTGTGGTCTGGTTGCCGCGGAACAGCCGGGTCATGGTGTCCTTGCGGGCCGCGTACTTGATGAACTCCCAGGCGGCTTCCTGCTTCTTCGAGGTGCGCAGCAGCGCGTAGCCCGCCGCGCCGAACTGGTGGCGCTGGGTACGCCAGCGCGGGAAGTACTGCACGTCGTAGTCGGCGGCCCGCATGCCGGCCAGATGCAGGCCACCTGCCCAGAAGCCGCCCGCCGGCGTGACGCCGACGCGGCCGGTGGAGAACACGCCGACCAGATTGCTGCCGTTGCCGCCCTCGGGCCGGGTGCACAGGTTTTCCTGGACGAGGGAGGCGAGATAGTCGTACGCCTCCTCGACCCGGTCGGCGGTGGCCTGCGGGGTCGTCCAGCGAAAGCCCCCGCCGCGCCCCTGCCGGTCGGCGGCCGGGTAGAAGGTGTCCCACAGCCAGGAGCCGCCGGGTGCCTTGGACTCCTGGAGCAGGTTCGTGTCGTTTGCGAAGAGCCAGGGCACCACGCCGCCCCACAGCCGGTTGGTCCAGAAGTACGGCGTGAAGTGCGCATCGCCGGCACGCTTCATCTCCCGCAGCAGCGCGGTGAAGTCGTCGCGGCTCCAGTCGGCCGACGGGAAACCCGCGCCCGCCCGCTCGAGTACCTGCTTGTTGAGGTACATGTCGGCGGCGTTGAACTCCATCGGCAGCTGATAGAGGTTCCCCTCGTACATCATCGACTCCACCAGCGAGGGGTGGACGTCGGCGAAGTACTCACGCAGGTCCGCCGCGTCCCGCCGCACCCAGCGGTCCAGTGGCACGCCGAGCCGCCGGGCGAACAGCTGCACGCCCTCGGTGGCCACATACACCAGGTCGGGCGCGCTGCCCGCGGCGATCTGGGTGAGGATCTTCGCGAAGAAATCCGACCAGTCGACGGCCTGTACCGCGTTCACCCGCAGCGGGATGCCGGGGTGGAGACGGCAAAAGCCCTTGGTGAGGGCATCGACGGTGGCCGGGTCGAAGGCGGAGCCGAGGGTGGCGACGACAAGGGAGCCGTCGTCGCGGCCGGGGACGTCCGCTCCGGTGAGCCGGTCCCAGCTCGCGGCGGTCGCGGCCAGGGCGGCTGCGCCCGCCCCGTAAGCGCCGTACCGCAGCAGCCTGCGGCGGGGAAGGTGCGAGTCAGTCATCAAACGGGCCTAACTCGTGTTAGTTCAGGGGTGATGCCCCAGATGATGGGAACCGGGCAACAGGCCTGTCAAGGGTCGGGAACGCTTGACCTTTAACGAGTTAGGTCTACAGTCCTCGTTCACGCGAGCCGCTTTTTCACGCCCTCCGCGTTGTGAGCCGCACTCGCGTGCGTGACGAGCCGCCACGGGCCCGCACGGGCCGCCAGGAGAGGAACGATGCGTCATGCCCGGAACATCGGGGATTTCCAGGAGATCACTGTTCGCGGGATCGGCGGCGGGCACCGCCGCCGCACTGCTGTCCGCCGGAACGGCCACGGCCACGGCCGCCCCGCAGCCCGAAGCCACGACCAAGGACAAGAACAAGGTCAAGGCTGCGGCGAGCGGCGCGAGTTACCGCGCCGCGTACCACTTCACGGTTCCCGACCAGTGGAAGAACGACCCGCAGCGGCCCGTCTGGATCGACGGCGAGTACCACTACTACTACCTCTACAACGCCGACTACTTCACCGGTGTCGTCGGCACCGCGTGGCGCCTGGCCACCACCAAGGACCTGGTCTCCTTCACCGACCGCGGGGTCGCCGTGCCCAAGGACACCACGCCAGGCGGCGACCTCTGGTCGGGTTCGGCGGTGGTCGACACCGGCAACACGGCCGGATTCGGCGCCGGCGCGGTCGTCGTCATCGTCACCATGTCCCCCGGCGGCGGCACCGACCATCAGGAGCAGTTCCTGTACTACTCGACCGATGGCGGTGTCACCTTCGGCAACTACGGGACCGACCCCGTCCTGCCCAACCCGGGCGTCGCCGACTTCCGCGACCCCAAGGTGATCCGCGACGAGGACCGGGACCGCTGGGTGATGGCCCTCGCCGAGAACGACAAGATCGGTTTCTACCACTCCGACGACCTCAAGTCCTGGACCTACGTGGACGGTTTCGTCCACGACGGCATCGGCGTCCTGGAGTGCCCCGACCTGTTCCGCATCACCGCCGGCGACGGCACCGTCAAGTGGGTGCTCGGCGCGAGCGCCAACGGCAAGGGCTCGGGGCTGCCCAACACGTACGCCTACTGGACGGGTGCCTTCGACGGCAGCGCGTTCACCGCTGACGCGAGCGACCCGCAGTGGCTCGACCACGGCTGGGACTGGTACGCGGCCGTCACCTTCGAGAAGCGGGACGCGAGCGGCGCGGTGGACGCGACCGCCCGGTACGCGATCGGCTGGGTGAACGACTGGGACTACGTCAACACCACCCCCACCATCGACTGCGACGGCTTCAACGGCACCGACTCCGTCGTCCGCGAGGTCACCCTCAAGAAGGCGTCCGACGGCACCTACTACCTCGCCTCCCAGCCCGTCGCCGGCCTCGACTCGCATGTCTCCCGCACCGTGAACCTGGGCGACGTGACCGTGGACGGCACGAAGGTGCTCGACTACACCGGCATCTCCTACGAGGTGACGACCGAGATCGCCTGGTCCCAACTCACCGGTGCCGGCCTTCAGCTGAGGCGCTCCCCGGACGGCGGTCGGCACATCGACGCCGGAATCTACGCCGACTACGCCTTCCTCAACCGACGCAACACGGTGAACGCCGACACGTCCGGCAAATGGCAGGAGAGCCACACCCCGTTCGACCCGTCCGCCGGCACGGTGAAGCTGCGCATCCTGGTGGACCGCACGTCCGTGGAGATGTTCGTCGACGACGGCCGCTACGTGCACACCAGCCAGGTGTTCCCGTACCTGCTGGACACCCGGCTCGCGATGTTCACGATCGGCGGCAGTGCGGTGTTCCGCAACACGGTGATACGCGAGTTCTCGGTGTGAGGCCGGCCGGGGACGCGTGTGCGGACCGTACGCGTGAACCTGGCGGTGCTCAACCGCTCGCCCGGCGAGCTGCCCCCGTCAGGTGGGCTCGGCGCCCGGGTCATCGGGTGATCCTGTAGCGGTGTTCGGGACGGCCGGTGGCGCCGTAGCGGAGTTCGAGCCGGACCATGCCCTCCCGTACGAGGTAGGAGAGATAACGCTGAGCCGTTGCGCGGGAGACGCCGGTGAGTTCGGCGGCCTGGGCGGCGGACAGGGCGTCCTGGGCGGTGCGCAGGGCCTGGTGCAGGAGGGCGAGGGTCGGTGCGGAGTGCCCCTTGGCCGGGACCCGGGGGACGACCGGTGGCCGGGCGGCGCTGAAGAGGGCGTCCACGTCGGCCTGGTCGGTCCGCGGGGCAAGGCCCAACGCGGCTGTGCGGTACTGGAGTTCGCGGTAGGCGGTGAGACGCTCGGCCAGGTCGGCGGAGCCGAACGGCTTGACCAGGTAGCCCACGGCGCCGAGCTTCATCGCGGTCCGTACCGAGGTGATGTCCCGGTCGGCGGTGATCATGAGCGCGTCGGGGCGGGCGCCGCCCTCGTCCGAGCTGAGCTGCCGCAGCACGTCGAGTCCGCTGCCGTCCGGCAGGAATATGTCGAGCAGCAGCAGGTCGGGGTGGAGGGTGCGCACCGCGTCCAGTGTCTCGGCCACGGTCGACGCCCGGCCGACCACCTCGAAGTCCTCGATACGGGACGCGTAGTCGCAGTGGATGTGGCTGACCCGGAAGTCGTCGTCCACCACCAGGATCCGGATCATCCGGCGTCACCTCCGGTCGGCGAGGCCGTCGTGAGCTGTGCGTACCGTGGCACGGGGGTGGCGTCCGGCAGCGGCAGAACGACGGTGAAGACCGCTCCCGGCCCCTCGGTGACCGTGATCGTCCCGCCGTGCCGCTGGGTCAGCCGGTGGACGAGGGCAAGCCCCAGCCCGCGCCGGGCGGTGCCCCGGTCGGGCCGGGTCGACCAGCCGTCCTCGAAGATCGACTCGGTGGCGCCCGGCGGAATCCCCGGGCCGCTGTCCGCGACCCGCACCATCACCAGGTCGACGGCCTCCACCAGCGAGAGCAGCACCTCCCGGCCACCCGCCGGGGGCGGTCCCCCGGACGCCGCGTCGATCGCGTTGTCCAGCAGGTTGCCGACGATGGTCAGCAGCCGGCGCAGATGCGGCGGGTCCTCGCCGAGCGCGGAGTCGTCACTGAGCACCATCCGTACCCCGCGTTCCGCGGCCACCGTGGTCTTGGCGACGATCAGCCCCACGAGCAGTGCGTTGCCGATCCGTTCGCGTACGGACTCGGTCAGCGCCTGGTCGGCGCCGGCCGACTCCACGGCGTACTCGAAGGCGGCGTCGTGGTCGCCGATGTCCAGCAGCCCGGCCACCGTGTGCATGCGGTTGGTGAACTCGTGTTGCTGCGCGCGCAGGGCATCGGTCAGCCCGCGCACCGAGTCCAGTTCGCGCAGCAGCCCGATCAGCTCGGTGCGGTCGCGTACGGTGACCACCGCGCCCAGCTCACGGCCGTGCAGCGTCACCGGCATCCGGTTGACCACCAGGCAGTGGTCGTCGGTCAGCACACTGAGGTCTGCGCCGGTCAGGGTGCCGTCCAGGGCGCGGCGCAGCCGCCCCTCCGGCAACACCTCCTCGAGTCGGCTGCCGAGCGCCGTACCGAGGCCGAGCAGATTGCGGGCCTCGTCGTTGACCACGGTGATCCGGCCGTCGGGAGCGAAGGCGATCACGCCCTCCCGGATGCCGTGGAGCATGGCCTCGCGATCCTGGAACAGTCCGGCGATCTCCTCCAGTTCCAGCCCGAAAGTCGACCGCTTCAGTTGCGTGGCCAGCAGGAACGCGGCAGCCGAGCCGAGTGCGACGGCGATCGCGCTGTACAGGCCGAAGGTGGGCAGCTCCCGCCACAGCTCGCCGAGCACATCGTGTTCGGGGATGCCGGCCGAGACCTCGCCGACCAGCGTGCCCGTGGGCCCTTTCAGCGGAGCCTTGCCGTTGGCGGACCGCCCGGTCGCGCCCTGGTCGGAGCCGACGTGGGGACGGCCGTCGAGGACCACGATGGGATCGTCCACCGGCTCGCCGATCAGCGCCGGGACCGGATGCGAGTGGCGGACGCCGTGCAGGTCGATCACGACCACGTACGACGCCCCCGATGCCTTCCGTATCCGTTCGGCGACGGTCTGCACGATGCCGTCGTCGGCCCCTTGCGCCATGGCCTGCCGGATCTGCGGATCGGCGGCAGTGGTCTGCGCGATGTCCAGTGCCCGCTGCTCGTAGGCACGGTCGATCTCGGCCCGCTGCGCGAACGCGAACAGTACGAAGCCGATGGCTCCGGTGAGGGCCAGGATGACGAGCTGGTTGGCCAGGATCCGCGCGGAGAGCCTCCCCTTCCCGCCGCGGCCGATCCGGATACGGATGGGCATCACAGGTGACTTCGCCCTTGTCGTACGGCCGGGCACGGCCCCTTCGCCGTACCCGTGATGGCGTGATTGTGTCCTACCGCGGACGTCCTGCCCACCCCCCGGTCCGCTGAGCAGAACGCGCAGAACCCCTGATAACGCGGCTAACGCGGGATACGTCTGAAACGGCGACGTAACACGGCGAGGCCTCTAGCGTCTGCCTTCCTCGACCTCCGAGGACCTCCGAATCGGGGAAGGAGACAGCCTCAGATGGCTTCGCGAAACGACGTCGCGACGGGCCACGTCGCCGAGACGGCCGACGGCCAGGACAGCGCGCGAGTCGAGATCTCAGGACTCACCAAACGGTTTCTGACTCCTGCGGGCAAGGTGTTCACGGCACTGCGGGACGTTTCGTTCACCGTGGAACCTGGCCAGTTCTGCGCGGTGGTCGGCCCGACCGGCTGTGGCAAGTCGACGACGCTGAGCATGGTGTCCGGGCTCGACCGGCCCAGCGAGGGCTCGGTCAGGGTCGGCGGCCGTGAGGTGGACGGCGTCACCGACGGCGTCAGCTTCATGTTCCAGACCGACGCGCTGCTGCCCTGGAAGACGGTCCTCGGCAACGTCCTGATGGGCCCTGTCTTCCGCAAGGTGCCCAAGCAGCAGGCCCAGGCCTCGGCACGCGACTGGCTGCGCCGGGTGGGCCTGACGGGATTCGAGGACCGCTACCCGCACCAGCTCTCCGGCGGCATGCGCAAGCGCGTGGCGATGGCCGCGGCGCTGATCAACGAACCCAAGATCCTCATCATGGACGAGCCGTTCGGCGCCCTGGACGTACAGACCAAGGCGATCATGTCGACCGAACTCCTCGGCCTGTGGGAGCAGATCCGTCCGTCGGTCATCTTCATCACCCACGACCTCGACGAGGCCGTGGCGCTCGCCGACCGGGTCGTCGTCATGACGTCCAGCCCCGGCTCGGTCAAGGCGGTCTTCGACATCGACCTGCCGCGCCCGCGCGGCTCGGTCCAGGAGATCCGCTTCCAGCCCCGCTTCATCGAACTCCAGCACAAGATCTGGGACTGCCTGCGCGAGGAGGTGGAGCGCGCCTACGCACGCACCGCAGGAGGTACGGCATGAGTACGACGTCCGCTGTTTCCCCCGCCCTGGTCGAGGACGGCGCACAGTCCTCGACCGCGGCCGCCGCCAGGCGCGCCGCCCGGCGGCGCACGTTGCTGGTGTGGGCGGGCCGTATCGGCCTCGCGGCCCTCGTCATCGGGGGCTGGCAGGCGTTCACCACCTGGGGGATCGTCGACCCGTTCTTCTTCGGGCAGCCGTCCGGCATCGCCAAGCGGCTGGTCGACCTCTTCCAGCACGGCACCGAGTTCGGGTCCTTCTACTCGAACATCTGGACAACGATCCAGGAGGCGCTGGTCGGCTTCGCCCTCGGGGCCGTCAGCGGAGTGGTCGTCGGCGTCGCGCTGGGCCAGAGCCGCTTCCTCGCCGACGTGCTCGGCCCCTACATCAAGATGGTCAACGCGATCCCGCGTATCGTCCTCGGCTCGATCTTCATCGTCGCGTTCGGCATCGGCGTGCTGCCGAAGATCCTGCTCGCCGCGGTGCTGGTGTTCTTCATCGTCTTCTTCAACGCCTTCCAGGGCGTCCGCGAGGTCGACCGCAACATCCTCGCCAACACCAAGGTCCTCGGCGCCTCGCAACTGCAGATCATCCGCCATGTCACCGTGCCCTCCGCGCTCACCTGGATCATCGCCAGCCTGCACAGCGCCTTCGGCTTCGCCATCGTCGGCGCGCTGGTCGGTGAGGTCCTCGGCGCACAGAGCGGCCTCGGCCTGGTCATCAAGACCGCGCAGAACAACTTCGACCCCAACGGCGTGTTCGCCACGATGCTCGTCATCTCGGTCATCGTGCTCGGCGCCGAGTGGCTGATCGGCAAGCTCGAGCACCGGCTGTTGTCCTGGCGCCCGCCGGCCCCGTCCGAGGCGAACTCCCTCTGACAGCACCGCGCTTACCCCCTTCTTCGCAACACCCTCAGCAAAGGAATGTGATCAGTCATGTCCAGACGACCCGTCGCCGTCGCCGCGTCCGTCCTCACCGTTCTCGCCCTCGGTGCCACCAGTGCCTGTTCAGGCAACTCCTCGGCCTCGAGCGGTGGTTCGGGCTCCACGCCGACCGTCAAGCTCATGGTCGGCGGCATCGACAAGCAGATCTACCTGCCGTACCAGCTCGCCCAGAACCTGGGCTACTACAAGAAGTACGGCGTCGACGTCCAGCTGAGCAGCGAGCAGGACGGCGGTGTCGGCGCCGAGGAAGCCATGGCCTCGGGACAGGTGGACATGGCGGGCGCCTGGTACAACCACACGATCGAGTTCCAGGCGAAGGGCAAGGCCGTCGAGGACGTCGTGCAGCTCTCCGGCGCGCCGGGCGAGCGCGAGATGTGCACCAAGAAATCGGGGGTCCACTCGGCCGCCGACTTCAAGGGAAAGACCCTCGGCGTCACCGACCTGGGGTCGGGCACCGACACCCTCACCCAGTTCCTGGGCGCCAAGCAGGGCGTGAACACCAGCCAGTTCCACCGGATCGGGGTCGGTGCGGGCTCCACCGCCATCGCCGCGCTGCAGAACGGCAAGGTCGACTGCGTGATGACGACGCAGCCGACGGTGGCCGCGATCCAGAAGAAGGGTGTCGGTACGTCCGCGATCGACCTGGCCACCACGGGCGGCGCCGTGGCGGCGATGGGCGGTGCCTACCCTGCTGCCAGTGTGCTCGCCCGCACCGACTGGGTGGACTCGCACAAGGACACGGTGCAGAAGGTCGTCGACGCGCTCGTCGCCACCATGCACTGGATCAACACGCACAGCGCGGCCGACATCGCGAACAAGCTGCCGGCGTCGTTCGTGTCGAACCAGCTGGTGACCAAGGCCGACTACGTCTCGGCCCTGAACCAGGACAAGGGCCAGTTCCTCCCGGACGGTCTCATGCCGGCCGGTGGTCCGAAGACCTCCCTGGCGACGGAGAAGCTGGTCGGCAACGTGAAGGGGTCGGTGGACCTCAGCAAGACGTTCACCAACGACTTCGCCATCCAGGCCAACAAGACCGAGGGCTTCAAGACGACCACGACCCCGGCCGGCCCGAACGGCTGAGCCTGCGGCCGGTGCGCCCCGGGCCTACGCGGCCGGGGCGCACCGAACGGGTCAGCGGACCGGAAGCACGGTGGTGTGTTCCTCGCGCACGGCCTGCAGGGAGCGGGGGTTCAGACCGAGCAGGCTCAGGATCGTCGGTGCGATCTGCTTGGTCTGCACACTCGCGGAGTCGCGCACGCCGTCCGGGACGGAGGCGCCGGACACGACGAGAGGAACGGCGAGGTCGTCGGAGTGGCCGCCGCCGTGCTCGGCGATCTTCTTGGTGCCGCCGGTGTAGACGACGCCGTACTGCGCTACACCGAGGAGGTCCGGGACCCGGGCGTCGCCGGCCTTGACGTGGAAGTAGTCGGCGGCGGCCTGGCCGGCGTAGACCTTGCTGAGCCCGCTGCGGGTGTAGGCCTTGGGCTTGGCGTTGATGTCGGTGCCGGTGCCGTTCTGCGCGAGCAGGTACGTCTTGGCGAAGGCGGTGGCGGCCGCGGAGCGGTCGGAGAGCCAGAGCAGCATGGCGTCGTCGTCCACCGCGTGCGTCACCAGGTCGGCGGCGCCGGGGTGGAGCTTCTTCCAGGCGGCGTTGAGGCCGTCCAGCAGCGGGCCGTCGTCGACGCGGGTGAGCGCGGCGGGGTCCGTGGGCGACTGGCCGTGCTTGGCGGAGAGGATGACGGTGGTGCTGCCGGACAGGTGCCGCTTGCGGATCTCGGCGGTCAGGGCGCCGATCTCCGTGTTGACGAAGTCCAGGTTCTTCACCAGCAGCGGGCCCGGGACGTTCTTGGCGGTGTAGCCGCCCTTGAGGCCGTCGGAGGCGGGCAGCTTCTGCGCGGTGGAGACCGACTGGAAGTTGAGGCCGAAGATCGCCGGGGTGCCGACCTTGTGGGAGCGGCTGTGGTCGTAGCCGTCGATCTCGTTGAGGACGGCCTTCACCTTGTAGCCGTCGTACTGCTCGGTGGCCTTGTTGTCCGTGGTCCAGTCGTTGCCGGCGGCGTAGCCGAGGGCGTCGCTGTTGATCTCCGGGGTGAACAGGTCCTGGACGCCGGTGCCCGAGGGGCCGCTGAGGATCTCGTAGGCGGCGTGCTTGTCCGACCAGGCGGTACGCAGACCCGCCTGGCGGGCCACCTCGAAGACCGTGTTCACCTTGAGATACGAGTGCGGGTACACCGGCTCGCAGGTCTTCGGGTCGACCGGCAGCTTCGACGCGTTGATCAGGCTCGCCGGGTGGCCGGTCATCGACAGGATGCTGTCCGGCAGGCCCGCGAGGCCCTGACCGGCGTCGATGGAGGCCTGGTTCTTGTCCAGGTCCTCCGTGAGGTCCACCTCGACCCCGGGCTTGACGCCCTTGCAACTGGTGGTTCCCGCCGGGAGGAGCGCGGCGTTGTAGGTGTCGTCGTAGTAGATGCCCGTGGTGCCGGGAGTGCCGCCGGTCGCCTGGGCGACCATGCCGGGGAAGGAGTCGGACGGCGTGGTGGTCCTGGCGTGGGTGTACTCCACACCGCCGCCGACCAGCCGGGCCAGCGCGGACTTCGGGTGTCTGGCGATGTACCAGGCCAGGTCCGACTGGTGCAGCCCGTCCACGGAGACCAGCAGGACATGCCTGGCGGCGGCCCGGTGAGGGGAGGCGGCGAACGCGGCGGGCTGGGCGGCGGTCACCCCGGTCAGGACTCCGGCGGCGGCGAGGACGGCTGCGGACCTGACGTAACGTCTGGACATCTGTTGTCTCCCGGGTGTTCGGTGCGGGCTGCGGGTGCCGGGCTCATCACAGTGGCGCCTTGTGTACCGGAAACGGCGCATGTGTGAACACACCCGGAATGAGCGGTCGGGTCTTCGCCAAGTAGGTCCGGTTTTCCCCAGGGAGGAGGGACGTCCGCGGCCTCGGGCGAGCCGAACGACTGGAGTCGGCAGGTCGCCGGCGGCGCACAGCTCAGTTCGGTCCCGCCGGCGGGACCGGGCCACCGACGGCGGTGACGTCCTGCCGGCAGGTGTGGTCGACGACGTCGCCTGCGGCGAAGAGCCAGGGGATTGTTCGTGCGGCTGGTGGGTGAGGCACCCGCCGGCGCCCGTGCACCCCAGCTGATCGACCCGGGCGCGAGGACCCCGCTGGAGGGCGCCAGGATGCGCGCCGCGGGGTCGGTGAGCGGATGGGACAGCGGGCAATCCCGGTGCGGACGGCCGGGTCGTCGCAGCCCGGCTCGACGGCCGCGACCAGGACCCCGGATCATGGTCGGCTCGGCGATCTCATACGGCGTGAAGCCCGGACGGGTCGCGTGCAGGTGTGTTCACCCGCCGGTACACCGCGCGGTCCTCCGCAGCCGTGGCGGACTCTCCGGCGCCGAGCCGTTCCCCTGCGCGTCGGGCAGCCGCGGTGAGGGCGCAGACGCGAGCGGGGGCCGAGGTGACAGGTGCTGGACAAAGATTTCCTCAAGGCCGGGACACTCTCCCTCGTCCGTGGTCGGGTCTCCTGCAACGGCTGTACGGACTGCCCGTGTAGGAGGCCTTGGTGTCAGCACCAACCCGTAAGAGACGATGGCTCACGATCTGCGCCATCACAGCGTCCGCCGCTCTCGTCGCGATACCCGCGGGAGCCGCGTCCGGACCGAGCGGCAGCCCCTTCGGGGCGCGCGCTCTCGCGCAAGTCGCCGGGGATCGTGAACAGTCGGTGGGCGCGCTCAGCCCCATGGCGGCGGGGGAGGGCGGCGACGGCGGCAACGAGGCCGACGAGATCGCCGAGGGCGCGGACCAGTACGCCGAGGCCCGCACCTCGCCCGGCATCGTCGCGCCGGGCGCGTACGGCGCCGCCTGGACCAGCCTGACCAGGCTGCCGGGCACGGGCGGCAGCTGGGACCATGTCACCGGCCTGCCGTACAACTCCGACGACCCGCGCTACCGCGACTACGACTCCAACTCCAGCGGCGGCTCGGGCAACGTCACCGGCCGGATGGCGGCGATGGCCGCCGATGACGACGGGTACGTGTACGCGGGCAGTGCCGGCGGCGGCGTGTGGCGCTCGCGCACCGGCGGTGGGCACTGGCAGCCCGTCAGCGACCGGCTGTCCTCGCAGTCCACGGGCGCCCTCGCGCTGGACGGGGCCGGGCGGCTGTGGCTGGGTACCGGTGAGGCGACGACCAACGCGGACGCCTACCTCGGCAGTGGTGTGTACGTCCTGTCCGACCCGCACCACGGCACGTTCTCGTCACGCAGTCGCGTCGGTGGCGACGAGCTGGAGTCGACCACGATCCACGAGCTCCGCTTCGGCGGCGGCAAGGTGTGGGCGGCGACCAGCGAAGGGGTGTGGAGCCACTCGACGAAGAGGCTGAAGGGCGCCTGGAAGCTGGAGTTCGCGCCCAACCCGGAGTATCTGCCGGGCGGTTCGAAAGCGGACGACGAGTCGGCCGCGTACAAGAACATCGCCAACGACATCGCGATCGACCCGAAGGACCCGAGCAAGGTCGTGCTCGCGGTCGGCTGGCGCAGCGGTGACGACTACAACGGCTTCTACACCAAGGGCTCCGACGGCACCTGGACGCGGATCACCGGCGGCCTGGGCGACCTCCCGGCCGACCCGGACAACGTCGGCAACGTCACCTTCGCCCGCTCCGCCGACGGCTCCCGCTACTACGCCGTCGACCAGTCGCCGGAACAGCTCAACACCAACCCGGACAGCGGACTGGAAGGCATCTACGTCTCCAAGTCCGGCTCTCCCACCGGGCCCTGGACCAAGATCGCCGACTACAAGGGCCTGGCCGCCGACGGCTCGGCGCTGACCTCCAGCGGTTACATGCCGGGTGTGCAGGCCTGGTACAACCAGTTCCTGACCGTCGACCCGAAGAACCCGGAGCACGTGTACGCGGGCCTGGAGGAGGTCTACGAGACCAAGGACGGCGGCAGCAGCTGGTCGACCGTCGGCCCGTACTGGAACTTCGGCTTCTCCTGCTGGAGCATCGACCCCGCCAAGCAGACCGGCGACTGCAACCAGACCACCCACTCCGACCAGCACGGCGTCGCGATCGGCAGCTACCACGGCAAGAGCTACGTGTACGTCGGCAACGACGGCGGCGCCTACAAGCGCCCGGTCAACGGCGCCCAGGACCCCTCCGGCCACGCCACCGACTGGACCTCCCTCAACGACGGCACCATCGACACCCTCCAGTACTACTCGGTCGGCGTCGGCAAGGACCTCACCTACGGCGGCGTCTCCGTCACCGGCGGTCTGCAGGACAACGGCCAGTCCATTCTGCGCGGCAACGACAAGGTGATGGGCTCCAACTTCGGCGGTGACGGCGGCGACACCCTCACCGACCCTGCCAACGGCTGCAACATCGCGGAGGAGTACGTCTACCTCGCGATCCAGGTGACCCAGAACTGCGCCGTCAACGACGGCTCCTGGGTGAGCGATCCCAGCAAGATCACGTCGTACAACGTCGCCCCGGCCGACAACGCCACCGGCGAGGCCCGCTTCATCGCCCCGCTGGCCGCCGACATGAAGGACAGCGCGACCTGGGTCGCGGGCGGCCGCCATGTGTGGGTGCAGACCCACGGCTACGCCATCCGCAGCGGCGACGAGTGGAAGAGCGTGTACGACCTGGGCGCCGGCCGTACCGCGACGGCCGTCGCGGCCTCGGGCGGCAAGGTGTACGCGGCCTGGTGCGGTCCCTGCAACAACCAGGGCTTCGCCCGCGGCATCTCCGTCGGGAACGCGGACGGCACCGGCTGGCACGACATCGCCCTGCCGGTGGACGGGACGGTGCCCAACCGCTACCTCAGCGGCTTCGCCATCGACCCGAAGAACTCCGACCACGTGTACCTGGAGGTCAGCGGCTTCTCCCGGCACTGGACCGAAGGCCCCGGCGCCGGTGTCGGCCACGTCTTCGAGTCCAAGGACGGCGGCACCACCTGGAAGGACATCTCGAAGAACCTCCCCGACGTGCCGGCCGACTCCGCCGTCGTCACGCCGAACGGCGGCCTCGCCGTCGCGACCGACCTGGGCGTCGTCTACCGGGCGCCGGGCCGCACGACGTGGCAGCGCGTCGGCAACCTTCCGGCCGTCGCCGTGCTCCAGCTGAAGCTCAGCCCTGACGGCGGCACCCTGTACGCGGCCACCCACGGCCGTGGCATCTACCGCATCAAGGTGCGCGACTGCCGCTGAGCCATAGGTGTCGGTGACGCAGGGGTGACCCCGGCCTTGGGCCGGGGTCACCCCTGCGTCGGGTACGGGACCACGCTCACGTGCAGGGTGAACGCCGGGCGCGCCGCTCCCGCCACGTCCGGAGCCTTCGCCGTCACGCCGACGTCGGCGGCTCCCGGCCGTACGCTCGCGCACCGCAGGGTGGCGTGGGCGGTGCCGTCCGCGTCCACCCGCCACCCGGACGGCAGTACGAAGGCGGGCGCCGAGCTGTGGAGCGCCGTCCACCGCCTGTCGTCCGTACGGGGCCGCAGGACGAGGGAGACCACCGTCCCGGGCCGGACGCACAGCCGCTGCTCGGGGGCGCCGTCGGGGGTGACAGTGACGTCGGTGTGACCGGCGGCGCAGCCCACCGGCGATACGGAGGCAGTGGGGGAGGCGGACGGACCGCCCCGGGGCGCACTTGCCGACGCGCTTGCGGATACACCGGCCGACGGCTCGGACGAGAGGCTCCGGGACCCTCCCGCGCCGCCCCCGCGCGCCGACGAGCCGCATGCGGCCAGCACGGCAACCCCGGCGACCACCCACACCCCGGCCCACCACCGCATCGGCAACTCCTCGCCTGAACGCCCGTACTACTACCAGCATGCCCCGCGGTGCGGCACGGGAGGGAGGGGTGTCGTTGGTCTCGACGAAGAGAGGGCGGACGGGGTGGATTGACATGACATGGCCATGTAGGGCGCAGGAGGGTGTCGGCGTCCTGACGCACGTCCCGCACGTCCCGCACGGATGTCCGGTCGGCCGGGTCCCGCCCGTGGTGCGGGCGTGTACGAGGCATGCTCCCGTCCCCGCTCCGCGACGCATCGACGCCGGACGTGCCCCTTCTCGGGCCGACCCAGCCGGCCGGACCGATGACCCACTCATGGCTGGCGAGCACCACGCAGGGCACGCAGCGGGCCTCGCCGCGGCGGCCGGTGCCGCCGCCATCACGACCGCCACCGCACGCGACAACGCCTTCTCGGCCCGTCTGGCCGCGATCGCCTACGCGCGGTGGCTGGCCAACGGCGGTACCGAGGGCGGGGAGGACAGCCCCTGACCGTTGCTGTCTCCGGGTCTTGCGACGGTGAGACGCCGTAAGACCCGGACGGCAGTCACCGGGGCAGCGAACGGGCGGGCGACCGCGCGTGCGTTCACCGGCTTTCGCGCTCGGCGGTTGTCCTCACCCTTGCAGGGCAGGGCTGCGTGGCGGCCGCCGGTTTCGAAACGTCCTGGCCCGCGCCACTGGATAGGGTCGCAACGTGGCCCGCACCAGCAGACAGCCGGACGACTCCCTCGCCGATGAGGCCCGGGCTGAGCTGTCGCCCCGGGTGGAGCGCGCGCTGTGGTGGGGGACGGCCGGCCTGGTGCTCGGTGTCCTCGGCACCTCGGTACTCGTCGCCGGCACGGAGCACGGCCGGCGACTGCCCGTGGCCGTGGCCCTGGTCCTCGCGCAGGCCTGCGCCCTGAGGTGGCAGGCGCGCGCCCCGGTCGCCGTACTGGCCGCGAACGCGGCGACAGGGCTCGCGGTGTGGGCGCTGCTGCCCGCGGTGACCTTGACGGGGGCGCTGCTCGCGGCGCAGTCCGCCCTGTGCGTGCTGTCGGCCACCAGGCCGCGGCGGGTCTCGGTGCGGGCGCTCGTGGCGATGTGCCTGCCGGCGCCGTTGGCGTTCGGGGCGGGCGGTGTCGCGGGGCTGACGGTCTATCTGCTGACGGTGGTCCTGGCGTGGACCGCGGGGCAGTGGCGCAGGGCGCAGCAGGCGCGGACGAGGGCGGAGACGCGCCGGGCCGTGGTGGAGGAGCGTGCGCGGATCGCGCGGGAGGTGCACGACGTCGTGGCGCACACCCTGTCGGTGATGGTCGTTCAGGCGGGCGCAGCCGATGACGTTTTCACCCAGCGGCCCGAACAGGCCCGTCAGGCGTTGCGGGCCATCGAGACGGGCGCACGGTCGGCACTCGGTGAACTGCGCCTGCTGCTGCGGGCGTTCGGGTCCGATACGGGAGAGGAGGGGGCCGGGGAACAGCGGGAGCCCGGGCCCTCGCTCGCCGGGCTTGACGAACTGGCCGACACCGTGCGCGCGACCGGGATGACCGTGCACGTGCACCGCGAGGGCGCCACCGACGGACTGCCGGCCGCGGTGGACCTGGCGGCGTACCGGATCATCCAGGAGGCCCTCACCAACACGCTGCGCCATGCGGCCGGTGCCACCGAGGTGAGTGTGCGCGTGACGGCCGAAGGGGAGTGCGTGAGGGTGACGGTTGTCGACAACGGGCCTACGACGCAGGGGCGTTCGGCCTCGGCGGGAGCGGGGCGCGGTCTGGTGGGGATGAAGGAGCGGGCGCGGCTCGTGGGCGGCACTCTGCGCGCCGGGCCGCTGCCCCAAGGTGGGTTCGAGGTGGCGGCGCGGCTGCCGGTGGAGGGCGTGTCATGACGCTGCGCATGGTGGTGGCCGACGACCAGGAACTGGTCCGTACCGGATTCCGCATGATCATCGACGCCCGGGACGACCTCGAGGTGGTCGGTGAGGCGTCCGACGGTCAGGAGGCGGTGCGGCTGACGCGGGAACTGGCGCCCGACGTCGTGCTGATGGACGTACGCATGCCCGTCGTCGACGGCATCGAGGCGACCCGGCAGATCGCGGAGTGCGGCAGCCGAACCCGGGTGCTCGTGCTGACGACCTGGGACGTGGACACGCACGTGGTCGCCGCCCTGCGGGCCGGAGCGAGCGGCTTCCTGCTGAAGGACATCCGCCCCACCGAACTCGTCGACGCCATCCGCCTCACCGCGCGCGGCGACGCGCTGCTGGCGCCGACCGTGCTGAGCCGCGTCCTCGACCGCTTCCTGCGCACCACCCCCGACCCGGCGCCGCCGCCCTCCCTCAGGGACCTCTCCGGCCGGGAGCGGGAGGTGCTCACCCTGATCGGGCAGGCGCTGTCGAACGCGGAGATCGCCCAGCGGCTCGGCCTGTCGGAAGCCACCGTCAAGAACCATGTCACCGCGGTGCTGCGCAAACTGGGCCTGCGCGACCGCGTCCAGGCCGTCGTCGCCGCCTACGACCACGGTCTGGTGCGGCCGCGCCGCCCCTGACGCCACCGCCTCCTCCTCAAGGATGAGGCCGGGCCGCGGTCCTCCCGTGTTCCCAGCGCCGGTCCACTCCTGCGGCCGATCCGTGGCCCGGGTACCCGGCCATAGCGTCGAGGTATGACCGACGACCTGGCCTGCCTCCTGTACCTGCTCGCCCACGACGAAGCGGCCGAAGGCCCCTACGACCGCTCCCGGACGGAGTTGCTGGTCCGTGCCGCCGCCCTGATCGACCTCGCGTTGCGCGGCCGGCTGGGGGAGGACGGCGGCACGGTCACCGTGTCCGGCACGGAACCGACCGGCGACCCCGTCCTGGACGGCGTTCTGCGCGACGCCGCCGGGCACGGCTGGAAGGCTCTCGTGCGCCGCCACCGCAAGCGGACCCTGACCGAGGTGGAGGACCGGCTCGCCGCGGAGGGCCTTCTCACCGTGAAGGCGCCCCACACCCGCTTCGGTACCCGGCGGGTGACCGTGACGGACCGCGCCGTGCCCGCCGCACTCCGCGCCCGCGTCTCCACGGCGCTGCACGGGGACGGACCCGTGCGGGAGATCCCCGCCGCCGACGCCGCGCTGCTGGCGCTGGCCGCGGCGGGCGGCATCCGCTCGGTCCTGTCACGGCAGGACCAGAAGACCTTCCGGGCCCGTGTCGACGCCTGCACCAGGCGCCTTGCCGCCCTCGCGCCCGGCCTGGAGACAGCTGTACGCGCTCTGCCGACGACCATGATCGCCGCACAGGGCGGCATGGGCGGCAGCTGACCGAACGGGGAGAAGATGACCACCCACCGCCTCCTGGCCACCACCCTGGCCTGTGCCCTGACCGCTGCCCTCGCGACGGCCTGGTCCGAGGTGCCACCGACGGAGCCCGCCCGGCCCACCGCCACGACGGTACGCACGACGGAGCCCGCTCGGCCCACCGCCGCCACGACGGTGCGCACGACGGAGCCCGCCCGGCCCACCGCCGCCACGACGGTGCTCACCCACGACGGCCCGGTGCGGGGCGCCGCTCACGACGGCTACCGCACCTTCGAGGGCATCCCCTACGCGGCGCCCCCGGTAGGCAGGCTGCGCTGGGCGCCGCCCCACCGCGCCACCCCCTGGTCCGGGGTGCGGGACGCGACCCGGCCCGCGAGCGCCTGCCCGCAGCCGGCCGGCGAGGTGCCCGGCGGCAGCACCGACGAGGACTGCCTCCACCTGAACGTCACGACCCCCGACGGCGCGGGACCGGCTCGCCCCCGGCCGGTGATCGTGTGGCTGCACGGCGGCGGCTTCACCACCGGCGCGGGCAGCTCGTACGACGCCCACCGCATGGCCGTCCGCGGCGATGTCGTGGTCGTCACCGTCAACTACCGCCTGGGAGCGCTCGGTTTCCTCGCGCACAGCGGGCTGCCCGGCTCCGGCACCTTCGGCCTGGCCGACCAGCAGGCCGCGCTGCGCTGGGTCCGTGCCGGGATCGGCGCTTTCGGCGGTGACACGCACAACGTGACGCTGGCCGGCGAGTCGGCGGGCGGCTACAGCGTCTGCGCCCAGCTCGCCTCACCCGCCGCCGCGGGGCTCTTCGACCGGGCGATCATCGAGAGCGGACCCTGCACGGGCCGCCCCGACCGGCCGTTCGCGCCGTCCTCCGTCCCCCTGTCCACGGCGCGCGCCGCGGGCACGGACCTCGCGGCGAAGGCCGGCTGCGGCGCCGCCCGCGACGTCCTGGCCTGCCTGCGGCGCGTGGACGTCTCCCGTCTGCTCGCGGCCCAGGACGCCGATCAACAGCCCGCCCACACCACGCCGTTGCTGCCGGTCGACCCCGCGGCGGCGATCGCCGCCGGCCACTTCCACCATGTCCCCGTGCTCATCGGCAACAACCACGACGAGGGCAACGGCTGGGCCGCCGGGATCATCCAGGCCGGCAACCCCGTCACCCCCGACACCTGGCCGGACGTAGTGGCCGCCTTCTTCCCCTCCTCGGGGCAGTCCTCGGGGCAGGCGAAGGCGATCGTCCGCGAGTACCCGGTGCACCGCACCGACGGGGGTCCCGTGTTCGGTGCGGTCATCGGCGACGCCGACTTCGCCTGCCCGACGGCGCGCACCGACGGCCTGCTCGCCGCCCATGTGCCCGTATGGCGCTACGAGTTCGCCGACGAGCACGCCCCGCCGCTCACCGCGGGCACCCCGCCGTTCCCGCTCGGCGCACCGCACGCGAGCGAACTGCCCTACCTGTTCGACCTGGGCGGCCGCCCCCGTGACCTGACCGCGGCCCAGCACCGGCTGGCCGACACCATGATCGACTACTGGACCCGCTTCGCCCGCACCGCCGACCCGAACGGCCCGTCGTCGCCGCACTGGCCCCGGCAGACCGTGCTCTCCCTGGCGCCTGACCACATCGTCCCCACCCGCACGGTGCGGACCCGACACCACTGTGCGTTCTGGAACGCCCTCGGGTGACCACGGGGACGACCGCCGGCACGCACGCGAGGGGTGGCGGCAGGGCCACCCCTCATCCGGTGTCCAGGCCCAGCGACGAGGAGCGCCGCGGGCGGCAGGATCCATGTCGTCGGCGAAGAAGCAACGAGGAACTCACCACACGAACCCCGGGGGGGGACACCCGTGAACGAGACCATCGCCAGGCGCCTGACAGGCCTCGCCGCCATCGTCACCGCAGCCCTCTTCATCGTCGAAGTACCTCTGTACTTCATCTACTCCGGCCCGCCGCCGGACTCGAACGTCCTGGCCAGGCTGCTGATCGGAATCGTCGCGCTGGCATGCATGATCGTGTTCGCGACGGCCTTCCGCGAACTGGTCAAGGTGGCGAACCCCGCCTACGAATGGGTCGGCACCATGGCCTTCGCCACCGGACTGGTCTACGCGACGATCACCCTGGTCTCCAGCGGGCTGGAAGCCGGCGCGGTCATCGCCGCCGACCACCCGATCGACCCGACCGTCACGGTCAGCGGCACCTACATCCTCTACGGGTCGGTCGGCCGCCTCCTGCTCGCCCTTTTCCTGACCGCGGTGGGCTACGGCATCTCCCGTACGAACCTGCTGCCGCGCTGGACCGGCCGCTCCGCCTTCGCCCTGGCAGGGTGCAACCTGGCCTTCGTGCCGTCCCTGTTCTTCGGCGACACTCCCGCGCACTTCTACGCGGCGAACGGCTGGGGCACCACCGCCCTGATGGGCGCGATCCTCAGCTACTGGATGCTCGCCCTGGGCATCTCCACCTACCGCAGTACGGGGACGCCGCCCCGAAAGCTACAGCAGTAGGTCGAAGACCTTCGTGACGGTCTCCCAGTGGCTGGTCTGAGGGTTCTTGAGGTCCGGGAAGACGACCCTGAACGTCTCGGCGAGAGCCACGCTCAGCCCGCCGAGGATCTCCGGGTATCGCGCCTCGGTCTCCTCGGTCGGCGCCCGGTCGAGCGGGGGGTGCTTGGCCAGCTGCTCGAGGATGGGCTTGAGTTCGACCTCCTGGTCCAGCCGCCGGAACCGGTGGATGCTCTCCTGGAGCCCCTTGGTGATCGGCAGGTCCCACGGTTCGACGGTGTCCCGGTCGTTCGCCTTGGCCGCGGCCTGCGCGACGGTCAGGAGATCGTAGAGCTTGTCGTCCACGAATTCGCTGTAACGCTTCAGGTCGTTCTTGTCCACGTCGAGGCTCGCGGCCGCGCGGAAGAACCGTTCGAATGCGGACACCCCCATGACGGTCATGTCTCTCGCCTCCTCCTCGGCTCATCGGCTCATCGACAAGCGATCACCCGGTCAAGGGTCGCAGGGGGTGCCATGGGCCGCCTGCGCATGCCAGGACGAATACGGCTGCCCGCATTCCACCTGCCAGGACAAGCCGCGGGTGGTCGCCGAGCCCCAGGACGGGGCCTTCACAACGCGCCGGGCCGTGCGACGCCGCCGGACCACACGTCCCTCGACTCGAGGACGCGCCGGGTCTCGACGGCGATCTGCTGCGGCTCACCGGTCGCGACGACGACCACGGGCACGTCTGCGCCCGGGCCGTCGATCCTGCGCACACCCTCCTCGAACAGCTCCTTCAGCGGCGGAACGGCCAGCCGGCCCCGCACGCCGAGGACCCGGAGCCCCGCGCACACCTCCTCGCGTACCTCGGGCTGGTCCACGCCGATCTCGCCGGTGAAGGCCAGCACGTCGAGGCGGTCCAGCGAGGCCGCCATGGCGGCGATGCCGCGCCGGCAGCCGTGCACGAAAACGGCGAGCGCCGCCTCGGCGGCCCTGTCCCCCAGCCTGCGCGCCCGCACCAGGTCCCGGGTGTCCCCGGACATGCCGGACAGGCCGAGGAGACCGGACCGCCGGTGGAGATCCTCCTCCACCTCGCGAGCGGTCAGACCGTGGCGGCGCTGGAGCCACAGCAGGGCCCCGGGATCGACGCTGCCGCTGCGGCGGCTCATCACGAGCCCCTCCAGCGGGGTGAGGCCCATGGTGGTGTCCATGCTGCGGCCGTCGCGAACGGCGCACGCGGAACAGCCGCCGCCCAGATGGACGAGCACGGCCTGGAGGCCGTCGGCAGGCCGTTGCAGCACCTCGGCGGTCCGTTCCAGGCACCATGCGTAGGACAGTCCGTGGAAGCCGTAGTGCCTCACCGCCTCTGGGAGTCAGGCTGATCGCCACCGATATCCGCTTGCCGGCCGCGACCTTGCCCGTGCGGGACGCGTTGTGCTGCAGGCCGGGCAGGACGTCCCCGGCGACGGCGGCGCGGGCCGTGTGCGGGGCGTCGGACGCGTAGGCGGCGGGGACGACCGCCGTGATCAGGGCCGGTGCGGCGACCAGACCGAGCAGTTTCAGGCGTGACTTCACTGAAGTCCTCCGGTGGGGGGGTGGGGGGTGGGGAGGGTGTCCCGCGAGGGGAACGGGATCACCGTAGGAACTGCTGGCCCACCCCCATAAGCGGGGTAACCCTTGCGTTGCGTGTTAACTGCGGGTGTCGAAGGTGCGGGAGGTGCGGACGCGCGTGGGCTGACTGATCGTCATCGTCTCTGCGACGGAACCGGGTTGGTCGTCGTCGCCCGCGTCCACCGCCGCTCCGGACGCGATGACGGCGACCGCCATGGCATGCGCCAGCGCGGTGCGTGAGCGGACGCCGAACTTGCGGTAGACCCGGGACAGGGCCCCTTCCACCGTCTTGACACTGATGAACAGCTCCGCGGCGACCTCCCTGTTGGTGGCCCCGCCGCCGACCAGTTCGGCGATCCTGGCCTCCGCGGGCGTGAGTTCGGGCCCGCCGGCGCCCGCCTCGCCACCGCGCTCCCCGGCTGCCAGCCGGGCGAGCTCGTCCCGGGCCCGTGCCGCGAGCGGAGCCGCGCCGATCCGGGTCGCCGTCTCCAGGGCCTCGGTGAGCGCCTCGCGGGCCGCGTTCCGGCGACGCGCCCGGCGCTCGACCGCGCCGAGTACACGGTGCCGGCCGCCGGAGTGTCGGCGGTCAGGGCGGCGGTGAGAGCCGCCACGAGCGTGGACTTGCCGATGCCGGCCGGACCGTGGAAGAGCACCCCGGGGCGTGCCGCCGCCTGGACCCGGGCGCCGTCGAGCAGCGTACGGCGCCCGGTCAGAAGCATGTGTTCATGACAACCTCCGGTGATTCGTCGTGTCAATGACGTCGGTCACCTCTGGGCGGCGGCCCCCTGCCCGACATGGCGTAACAGGTCATGTCTTCTTCCTGAATCCCTCGTTACGGAACGCGGAAGGCTCTTCCGCCCTCCTCCTGTGCGGAAGCAACGAGGCACGGGCAGGGAAAACAGGGACTGAGTGACATGGGTTTGACCAGTCGAACGACCGTATACGCGCTGGCGGCGCTGGCCGCCCTGTGTGTGGCGCTGCTGGTCTGGCTGTGGCCGCGGTTCGCCAAGCCGGGACTGTGGCACGTGCTGGGGCGGCTCGGGGGCATCGGGGTGACGCAGGTGACGATCGTCGCGGCGTTCGCGTGCGCGGTGAACTCCTCGTACCAGTTCTTCGGCTCATGGAACGAGCTGTTCGGCAACGTCGACACCGCTCCGGTCGGCGTGACGCAGGCGGCCGGCGGGAACGGCGGCGGCTCGGTCAACGGCATAAGCAGCGTCCGCGGGGCGTCGCTCGTGCAGCCCGCGGGTGACCAGCAGTTGAGCCGGGTCAGCGGGCTGCCGGACGGGCCCGCCGCGGCCACCGGCCGGGTGGAGTCGGTGAAGATCATCGGCCGGCGCACCGGCGTGGTCGATCCGGCCTTCGTCTATCTGCCGCCGCAGTACTTCCAGAAGGCGTACCACCGCATGCGCTTCCCGGTGATCGTCGCGCTCAGCGGCTACCCGGGCAGCATCTTCAACCTCGCCCAGCACCTGCGGGTCTCGCAGACCGCCGGCGAGCTGCAGCGCAAGGGGCAGATGCAGCCGACGATCGTGGTGATGATCCGGCCCACCGTCGCCCCGCCGCGCGACACCGAGTGCGTGGACGTCCCCGGCGGACCGCAGGCCGAGACGTTCCTGGCCAAGGACCTCCCGGACGCGATCAGGTCCGTCTACCGGGCCGGCCACGACGCGAACTCCTGGGGCGTCATGGGGTACTCCTCGGGCGGCAGTTGCGCCCTCCAGCTCACCATGCGCGACCCCGGCGTCTACACCGCGGCAGCCGCTCTGTCGCCCGACTACAAGGTCAAGGACGACCCCACGACCGGCAACCTCTTCGGCAGTGGTCCCGGCCGCCGGGCCCGGATCGACGGCCACGACCTGATGTGGCGGCTGAAGCACCTTCCCGTCCCCCAGGTCTCGGTCCTGGTCGCCAACAGCAAGCACGGCGAGAAGGGCTACCCGGAGACCGAGGCCTTCCTCAAGGCCGTCAAGGCGCCCATGCGGGCCGTCTCGATCCTGCCCGAGAGCGGCAGTCACAACTTCCCCACCTGGGTACGGGAGATGCCCGCCGCCCTGCAGTGGATGAACGCCCAGCTGACCTTCCCTCAGGACGTCGTGCCCCGCCACCACCCGGAGAAGGGGACCGTGACGGCGGCCCGGCCCCGTCCCGACCGGAGTCCTCTGCGTGCGGAGGGCAGGGAGCCCCGGCCCACCGCGACGGCGCACAAATAGGCTCCGTCAGCGGGCGGGCGGTCGCGGGTGCGTTCGAGTGCCTGTGATCTACGTGTTCTGGGACCGTGGTCGCGCCGAGTGCCGCGGTCCGACGGGGACCGTCACGGTGACCGTGCCCCCGTCGTCGTCGGCGACGGTGAGCACCGGCCGATGGCTGCCCGGCCTCCGGTACACATGCTCGGCACGGCAGGTGGTCCCGGTGACCCTGCCCTTCGTCGGGCGGCCGCCGTCCTTCCAGTCGACGGTGCAGGTGTGGGTGTCGGAGGCGCCCCGGTCGGTGAAGGCGGCGGTGACGACCACCCGCCTCGCACCGTGGCCTCGGGCGTGGGTGATCACCGGAGCGGCGTTGGTGACCGTCACCGTCGTGGTGTCGGTGCTGCGGCCGCCCGTCAGGGTGAGGGCGTAGGTGCCGTTGTCGGTGCAGGTGACGGTGGTGCGGGCAGCGGCGGGGGCGGCGATGGTGCACGGCGCGCCGCTCTCCGGGGTCCACCTGGCGGGACCGGCGCCCGACACCGCGCCGTCGAGCGGGATCGCGTCGCCCTCGGTGCCGGTCGTGTCCGGGCCCGCGTGGACGACGGTCACCGGGTCGATACTCGTCAGGGTCGGCACGACGGGCTTGATCAGCCCTTCCGCATCGAACTCCATTTTGTCGATGGTGGTTTCGCGATGGGTGCCGTCGCCGCCGGGGACGGCGAAGCGGTGGTAGGCGATGTACCAGTCGTCGGTGTTCGGCACGTGTACGACACTGTGGTGGCCGGTGCCCCTGATGCCCTGGGAGAGGTCCTTGGAGAGGATCACCCCGCGCCTGGTCCAGGGCCCGGTGGGGGAGGGGCCGGTGGCGTAGGCGACACGGTAGTTCTCGTCGCGGGTGTCGTTCTCCGACCACATGAAGTAGTAGGTGCCGGCCCGCTTGGTCACGAACGAGCCCTCGTTGTAGCCGCCCGGGGTGATGTCCTGGACCTTCGAGGTGTCGATGGACGTCATGTCGGCGTTCAGGGGGACGACGTACGCGTGGCCGTTGCCGAAGTAGAGGTACGACCGGCCGTCGTCGTCCGTGAAGACCGCCGGGTCGATCATCTGGCCGCTGAAGTCACCGGCCTTGAGGAGGGGCCTGCCCAGCGCGTCCTTGAAGGGGCCGGTCGGTGAGTCGGCCACCGCGACGCCGATGTTCGCGTCGGCGCAGAAGTAGAAGTAGTACTTCCCGTCCTTCTCGGCGATCGTCGGTGCCCAGGCCCTGCTGTCCGCCCAGTCGACGTCCGGGCCCAGGTCGAGGATGACGCCGTGGTCCGTCCAGTGGACGAGGTCGGTCGACGAGTACGCCTTGAACTTCGTACCGCTCCAGCCGTCGTAGCCGTCGGTCGTCGGGTAGAGGTAGAAGGTGTCGCCGAAGCGGACGATGTTCGGGTCGGCGTTCAGCCCCGGCAGCACCGGGCTCTTCATCACGAGCGCCGAGACCGTCCAGGTGCGCCGGGTGCCGTCGGAGCCGGTCACCTCGTAGGTCACCGGTTTGCTGAAGTCCTGCACGCTCCCGGAGGCCGGGCTGATGGCGGCGCCGCGGGCGAGGGTGAACTCCGGTGCGAGCGCGGTGAGATCGGTGCCCTCCCGCATGGGGAGAGTGACCTTGCCGTCGGCGTCGTCGATGATCGCGTCGACCTTCAGGGCGGAGTGGGAGACCTGCGCGATGCCCGCCGTGTTGCCGCTGAGCTCCATCACCTCGGCGGGGGACAGCGCCCGGTCGTAGATACGGAAGTCGTCGACCTCGCCGCCGAAGTACGGGTCGGCCGAGTACAGGGAGCGGCCGATGTAGCCGCTGTGGTCCTTGCCCGCGTCGTACAGCTCGGACGGCTTGATGGTCGTGGTCGTACGGGCCGCCTCGACGCCGTCGACGTAGAGGATCATCGTGCCGGTGGAGCCGTCGAGGGTGACGGTGACATGTCGCCACCGGCCCGGGGTGAGCCGTGAGCCGGCCGTCAGCTTGGACTCCGCCGACCAACTGGCCTTGGTGATCGCCGAGTAGAGGCTTGAACCGCCGTTGGAGGGTGTGGCGAAGAGGTACTTGTCGCTGTCCGGGCCGAGTCCGAACAGCCACTGGAAGCTGTCGCCGCCCTTCCACTTCGCGTATGTCGACACGGTGACACTGTCCGCGTCCTTCAGCACACCGTTCGGGATCCTGACGTACGGCGAACTCGTCGCGTCCCCCGACATCTTGAAGGATCCGCCCTTGACGCCCGTCCCGAAGGCGGGCGTACGCACATAGGTGCCGTGATAGCCGTGCCCGCTGGAGTCGTGGGCGATGGCGCCCCCCGTCTCGTCGAAGTCGTAGTGCAGCAGCAGGTCCGCCGGAACGTCGGGGTCGCCCTCCTCCGACACCGTGACCTCGGCCCGCACCGGGATCGCGGTGCCGTCCGGGATGCTGCCGGTGACGGTGAAGGTGCCGGGTTGTGCGTACGCCGAGGCCGGGACGTCGTCCCAGGTGACGGCAACCGGCCGGTCGACACCGTCTGCGTAGCCGGCGATGACGGTGGCCGGCAGGACGGGAGCCTGACCGACACGGGTGCTCGCCTTCACGCTCTCGACGCTCTCCACCAGCTGGTCGGGCTGGTAGGCGCGCAGCAGCCGGTCGTACTCGGCCTGGGTGACCGGCAGGACCGTGCCATGGCGCGGTTTCGACGGCAGGTCGTAGTCGGTGACCGGCGTCCAGACGCCGGAGTCGAGGTCGGTGGTCTCGAAGGGGATGTAGCCGCGCCCCCCGAACTCATCGAGGAACGCGTACCACTTGGCCTCCGTGTTCGACTTGAACACCAGCGGACCCTCGGCCGCGCTCATCGCCCCCTTGCCGATGCCCGCCGCGACCGCCGTCCAGTCGCTGCCGAGAACCGAGTCGCTCTTCTCCTCGAAGACGAACTTGCTGTCGGGCGTGGAGGAGGTGTTGTTCCGCTCGTCCTTGGAGAGCCGGTAGTAGGTGCCGTTGTCCTGGATCATCGTGGAGTCGATGACCGACCAGCCGCGGTCGATCCACACCTTGGGCTCGCTGAAGGTGTAGAAGTCACGGGTGGTGGCGTACATCATGCGGTTGTAGGTGTCGCCGGAGTGTGCCTCGTCGCCGTACAGCTTCGACGCCCAGAAGACCACGTACTCGCCGAGTTTCGCGTCGTAGAACGCCTCGGGCGCCCAGGTGTTGCCTGCGCTGTCCGGTGAGACCTTCACCAGTCGCTGGTTCGTCCAGTGGACGAGGTCGGTGGACTCCCAGACCATGATGGATCTGCTGCCGGTGCGCTGGGCGGCGTCCCAGTCGCCGTTGCCGTAGATCCTGAGGTCGGTGGCGATCTGGTAGAACTTGTCGCCCTCCGGGGAGCGGATGATGAACGGGTCGCGCAGGCCCTTCTCGCCGAGCGTGGAGGTGAGGACCGGCTTGCCGTCGTTCAACTCCCGCCAGTTCAACGGGTCGTTGCCCTTGCTGAGGGCGGCGTAGAGCTGCTCGCCGTCGGCGGTGCCCTCGCCGGTGAAGTAGCTGAACACATAGCCCTTGAGGGCCTCCCGGGCGGGGAGTTCTGGGACGTGCGCGGTGAAGGTGCGGGTCGTGGTGGCCGTCCCTCTGCTGACGGTGGCGGTCAGGTCGACGCTCGTCCCGCCGGCACCGTGCGCGGGCCGGTGGACCACTCCGTCGGAGGCGATGACCGCCGGGTCGGCCGAGGACCAGCCGACGGTCGTGCCGTAGGAACCGGTGGCCGGCAGGGTGAGGTTGCCGCGAACGTCGTCGACGTTGTGGACGGTGAGGGCTTCCGCGGCGTGCCGGGCGGCGGTGGCGTCGTCGAAGTCGGCGAGGACGGTGACGTCGAAGGTCCTGGTGTCGGTGACCGTGCCCTTGGTGAGGGTCGCGGTGAGGGTGGCGTGGGCGTCGGGGGAGCCGGCGGCGGGCCGGGTCACCTTGCCGCTGTCGGAGACGACGTCGGGGTGGTCGCTGGACCAGCTGACGACCGAGCCGCCGGCCGTGCCGGTCCTCGGCAGATCGAGGTCGGCGGTCACCGCACCGGTGTCACCGAGGCTCAGTGACGCCTTGTCGTCGGCGACGCCCCGGGTGTCGACAGGCAGGGCGAGTTGCTCGACCTCGTCCTCGGCGAGCGCGCGGTCGTATACGCGGAAGTCGCGGATACGGCCCTTGAAGAGCTGGTCGCCCGAGTACACGGACCTGCCGATGTAGTTGGCGAGGGTGCTGCCGGACCCGATGGAACCCGGGGTGATGGTGACGGAGGTGTTGCGGCCGACCTCGACACCGTCCTCGTAGAGCACGCCCGTGGTGCCGGTCTGGGTGTAGGCGATGTGCTTCCACACCGAGCGGGTGAGGTTGTGGGAGTCGGCCGGTTTTGTGGTCTGCTCGGTGGACCAGTTGCCGGTGGCGACGGAGGTGCGCAAGGAGTTGCCGGTGGTGAAGAGGTAGCCGTTGCCGCTGCTGCCGCTGGAGTTGCCGAAGCCGTAGAGGAAGTACGGGGTGGACTGGGCCGAGTCGATCCGCACGTCCAGACAGACGGTGATCGAGTCCATGCCCTTCAGGACGTCGTCCGGGACCTTGACGTACGTGTCGGAGCCGTTGAAGCCGAGGCCCTGACCGGGGTCCGACCAGTCGGCGGTGCCGTTGACCGTGCCGTCGAGGCCGTGGCCGGAGGCGTCGGGGACCGTGGTGGCGGTGGCTCCGGTGGCCTGGTCGAGGGGGTACCAGAGGGCGAGGCCGTCGGTGAGGCTGCTCCCGGAGAGGCTGTCGTCGGCGTGCGCCGCAGGCGTGGGTCCGAGGAGCGCGAGCAGCATCGAGGCGACGGCCGGTCCTGCGAGCGAGCCTGCCCAGCGTCTCGCGCGTCCGCGCGGGGGTGCGGTGTGCGTCATGGGGCGGCTCCCTGCCAAATCCCTTGTCGTTACGTGGAGATGACCTCGCGTTGCGAGAGTGTCAAACGATGGGCATGGCCGCGTCAAGAGTTTTCGAACGATGTCCGACAGGTCGAACGGACGAGGGGAGGGGAGCGCCGGTTTGTCAACTCGCGGCGTTCATGAGGCTTGGAGGTGCCGGTCGCGGGGCAGAGCCCTCCTACCGGACGGCAGGCCCGGGTCAGGGCTCGGCAGGAGGAGGGCGTCATGGACGGTCGGATCCGCGTACGCGTAGTTCGTCGGCCCGCTCCCCGCGGACAGGAGATCGACCGCAGGACGCCTTCCGGGCGGATCCTGCCGTACTAGGGTCTGCCCGGCGGATCATGCCGCAGACGCGGGGTGCGCCACGCGCGTCTGCGGCGTTGTCGTCGCTCGGCGACGTCCCCCCAGCCTTCGGCCGGGGATGTCCCCAGGGCGACCGGGGTGCCCCGCGCGAGCCTGTCAGGCACTTGGCGGCTGCCGGGATCGTCGTACGGAGCCCGGTGCGCGGGGAAGCCGCGTACCGGCCGCTCCTGCGAGTTCCGCCCGCGGCGGGCGGGCCGGTTTGGGTAGGCGTCCACCGGGCAGCCGTACCAACCGGCAGCAGGGAGGCGCCGTGACCAACCCGGAGAGGGCACCGCACGAGGTGCCGTCCTCATGAACGACGCACCGTCCGGGCCCTTCGTCCACTCCGCCCTCCTCCACGGCGACGAGGACGAGTACCTGGCCGGGACGGTGCCCTTCGTCCAGGGCGCGCTGGCCGCCGGAGAACCGGTGGCCGTCGCCGTGCCCGGCGAGCACCTCCGGCTCGTCCGCGACGCGCTGGGTGATGACGCCGACCTCGTGCGCTTCTTCGACATGGGGGAGGCCGGCCTCAACCCCGGCCGGATCCTCCCCGGCGTGCTGCACGCCTTCGCCGACGCCCAGCCGCCCGACCGCCGGGTCCGCATCGTCGCCGAATCGGTCTGGCCCGGCCGTACCGCCGCCGAGTACCCGGCCTGCGTCCAGCTGGAGGCCCTGGTCAACGCGGCGTTCCGGGACCGTGGGATGACCGTCCTGTGCCCGTACGACACCGCCCGCCTGGATTCCCGTGCCGTGGCCGACGCCCACGCCACCCACCCGGTGTACCGCGGACCCGGCTCGCCCGAACCCCACACCAGCGCCGCCTACGGTCCCGAGGCCGTCTTCGCCCGCTACAACCGGCCGCTGCCGCCCGCCCCCTCCGTCGCCTTCGCCTTCGACGCCGGCTCCCTCTCCACCGCCCGCCACCTCGCCACGGGTGAGGCGGCCCGCCTCGGCCTCACCGGCACCCGCCTGCACGACCTCGCCCTGATCACCGCCGAGCTGACCACCAACAGCGTGGTGCACGGCGGTGGTTCGGGCACCCTGTGGGTGTGGGCGGAGGGGGAGTACGTGGTGTGCGAGGTGGCGGACAAGGGCCACCTGGCCGACCCGCTGGCAGGGCGCCGTCCCGCGACCAGGGACCAGCGGGGCGGGCGGGGGCTGCTGCTGGTGAACCTGGTGGCGGACCTGGTGCGCGTGCACACGGGGACGGCCGGGACGACGATCAGATGCCTGCTGCGGCTGGGAAGTTGACGACCGGGCCGGCTCGGCCCGCCGGTAGTGGCTAGGCGGCCAGCGGATCCAGCACCAGTGGCTCGATGCGGCCCTCCAGCATCGCCCCGATGCCCTGGACGACGCACACGTCCGGCCGCTCCGCGATGTGCACCGGCATACCGGTGGCCTGCCGCAGCAACTGGTCGAAACCGGGGAGCAGCGCCGAGCCGCCGACCATCATGATCCCGCGGTCGGCCAGATCGGCGACCAGGTCCGGCGGGCAGTCCCGCAGCACCTTGCCGATCCCGTCCAGAACCCCGGTGAGCGGCGTCTGGATGGCATCGCGTACGGCGGCGGTGTCGACCTGCACGCTGCGGGCGAGGCCGGTGGCCACGTCCCGCCCGTGGATCTCGGTGGAGGCCGGGCCGTGCGGGGTGAGGCCGTTCCCGGACAGGGCGAGCTGCAGGGGCCGTACCGACTGGCTCGGCAGCATCAGCGCGTGCTCGTGCCGCAGATGCTGCACGATCGCGTGGTCCACGGCCTCGCCGCCGACGGGCAGCCGCTCCGCGCACACGATCGACCCGAGGGAGAGGACCGCGACCTGCGTCGCGGCGGCCCCGCAGACCAGGATCATGGTCGCCTCGGGCCGCTCCACCGGCATCCCGCACCCCACCGCGGCGGCGATCAGCGTGTCGACCAGCTCCACCCTCCTCGCCCCCAGCCCCACCAGCGTCTCGATGGTCGCCCGCTGGGCCAGCGGGTCGGCGTCGTGCGGGGTGCAGGCCGCCGCACGCAGCCGGGGCTTGCGGCGCAGGGAGCGGCGGATCTTGTCGCCGAGGAGATGACGCAGCATCCGCTGGGCCATCTCGATGTCGACGACGGTACCGCCGGAGATGGGGCGTACGACGCGGATGTAGTCGGGCGTCCGGCCCGTCATCTTCTCCGCGAACTCGCCGACGGCGATCAGGGCGCCGGTATTGGTGTTCACGGCGGCCACGGAAGGCTGGTCGACGACCAGGCCCATGCCCTTCACGTACACCCGGGTGCGGGCGGCTCCCAGATCGACGGCGAAATGGCAGCGGCGCAACTGCTCCAGACTGACGGTCACGGCAGATCCTCCCGAGTGCGCGGGCCGTACGGGGTGGTACCGCCGGTCGGCGGCCTGCTTCGCATCCTCCGGGGGATTCCGACGGCGCGCCTTCGGGAGGGGGCCGGGCGGGGCGCGGCTGAATGGGGGGTTTCCCGGTTACAGGGTGCGGGCGGCTTCCAGCAGGGGGCGGAGGCCGGGTTCGCCGCCGACGTGGAAGAACGGGACGTCGGCTTGCCGGGCCGCCACCCGCTCGGCTTCGGTGACGCCGACCATCAGGCATTTCGAGGGGCGCACGCCGAGGTGTGCCAGGGCCTGCTCGACGATGTGCGGGTCGGGCATCAGAGGGGAGTGCTGTCCGTCGCGCCCGTGGACGCCTCCGTGCAGACAGTCCAGCAGTCCGCGTCGGCGCAGATACGCGGTCGCCGTGTCCGGAGCGCAGTCGGTGACGACTGCCAGCCTCAGTCCCTTGTCGGCAAGGGTCCGGATCAGGAGGTCGGCATCGGGCACGGGGAGCGACTTCCTTACGGCTGCCAGCTCCCAGGCCGCCAGTTGCGCGCGCATCTCGGCGGCTGCTTCGTGCTGCTCGAAGGCGTGGAGGACGTTGAGCGGATGCGTGGCGTCGGGGTTGGCACCCGGGTGCATGTGCGCCAGCAGGTGGACGGGTTCCCGCGTGCCGCTCGGGTTGAGACGGGTCAGCGTGTAGTCGAAACCGAACAGAACGGCGTCCGAAGCCCGTAGGGCGTTGTCAGTTTCCGACCTGTCGTACCGGGTCGACCGGGTGGGATACGAATCCTGAGCCGCCCTGAGCAGGAGGTCCCAGCGGATGGTGACACCGCGCAGGGCGCTCTGCCCCGGTCCGTCGCCCAACTGGGCCTGGGCCTGTGCAAGGTAGGTGTGCGGATAGTTTTCCGACAGATGTTGCAGTCGCCCCCGCACGGTGTTCACGATGGCCTCGGGCACGGTCTTGAGGATGCCGAGCGCTACTACCGAAAGCATGTCGGTGATGCGCCACCGCGCCCTACCGACAGCACGGAAAGTCTCGCCGGACACGTCAAGCTCCAGCGTGCGTTCAGTGAGATCCACCTCGTAGTACCCGGTGGTCTCGGGAGTCCTGGTGAGGCTGAGCTCGTCGCCGCCGGGGCCCTGGTACACCACTGCCCGGGTCTCTCCCGACGGTTCTGGGAACACGCCTCCGGTGGGCAGAGGAAAAGGCCCGACAACGGGCGGTGGCGGATGGCTGCCATCGTAGGCCGAGCGCGGCAGCGGGCCGGGAAGGTACCAGCCCGCGGCGGCGCGGCGGCGCAGGGGCCACAGCGTGGAACCGCGGTCAGGGTCGTCCTCC
Source organism: Streptomyces sp. NPDC111744 (assembly GCF_055634995.1). Taxonomy (NCBI): domain Bacteria; kingdom Bacillati; phylum Actinomycetota; class Actinomycetes; order Kitasatosporales; family Streptomycetaceae; genus Streptomyces; species Streptomyces sp. NPDC111744. Next base: position 584,734 of record NZ_JBVKCG010000003.1, on the reverse strand, counting down.
CACTCGTCCCGCAGCGTCTGGGGAACGGCGACGATGCCCCGTGTGTCGTCGGAGGCATCCAGCATCTCGCGCACCGCGGTCGGATCCGGGGCCTCCACAGAGCCGTCCTCGAAGAGGCATGAGAAGGTCACCAGGCATCTTCGCCCGCCCAGCATCACCAGTTCGTCTCCGTACCGCAGCGAAAGGGTGGAGAGCAGCGGCAGCACGGAGACATCCGGCGCGGTCAGTACCGAGCAGCCGTTGTTGTGCGCGGAGAGTTCGTAGTCGTCCGGGGTCAGCCCGCTCGCCACCAGCAGCCGGGTGGTCGCACGGCCGAGTGCCGCGACGGTGTCCGCGTCGTAGGGCGTGTCCGCCAACTGGCAGGAGATGGCGGTCCGGTAGGTGGGAGGTGGCTCCTGGAGGTCGAAGTCTTTGATGGCCTCCTCGTACTCGTCGTAGTCGCTCCGGATTTCGTAGGGGGGATCCTCCTCCGCGAGCGGATCCTCCACCGCGAACAGACTCTCGGGTACGACGTTCTGCGGCAGCGGCGCCTCCTGGCCGGCCGTCGCCTCCTCCTCGATCGCGAAGATCGACGGCAGCGACTCCTCGGTGGGGAAGGAGCCCACCGGCTCGTCGGGGGCCTGGGTCTCCAGGTCGGGGCTCTCGTACTCGCCCCCGTCATCCGGCTCGTAGAACTCCGCGCGCAACTCGTGTCCTATGGCGCGGAGTTCGGGGTTGTTGCCGCCGGCGAGCTCGTACTCCTCGTACACCTCAAGGGCTTCGTCCGTACGGCCCAGGCGTTGCAGGGCGGTCAGGAGGAGCCGGCGGAAGTCCTCACGGGAGGGGTACGCCCGCAGAAGATCGGTGAGATGGAGGGCCGCTCGCTCGAACTCGCCTAGGTCCAGGTCGAGTTCGGCGAGCTTGCGGTGCAGGGCCAGGCGGAGTTGCTGGAGCCGGGTGCGGGCGGTGCGGGCGGCGGGGCCGGGGACGTCCGCGAGGGGGCTCGTGCCGTGCCACAGGCCAAGGGCCTCGCTCAGGCTGGCGCGTGCCCCTTGGAGGTTGCCGTGGGCGGCCTGGGCGGTGGCCGTCCCCTCCAGATTCTCGAAGCGGACCAGGTCCAGGAGGTCGGCGCTGGTGTGCAGGGCGTAGCCGTCGGGGAGTGTCGCCAGTACCCCGGGGCCCAGGATCTCGCGCAGCCGCGCCATCGTATGGTCCACGATCGCCGTGGCGTCCGCCGGTTCGTCGTGCCGGCTCCACAGACCCGTCCGCAGGGATTCGCGGGGCACCTCACGGCCGTGCCGCAGCAGCAGCATGGCCAAGGCGGCGCTCTCGGTCGGGGTGAAGTCCCTCGCGCCGTGGACGGTTTCGACGGCGAGTGGGCCGAGGACCTGGTAGGAGCGAGGTTCGTCGTACTCGTCCCGGGCCTGGAGCAGCATCTGACCGTCCGTGAGATGCTCCCGGCCGGCCGCCTGCTGCTGCGGTGAGGTGGACATGAGCAGGGTGAGGGCCTGCGCGTACCGGCCCCGCAGTGACACAGGGAGGTGCTGGAGCCGGGCCGGTTCGAACGGGGGCGCCAGTCGTGAGGTGCCTGCGGCCAGGAGCAGCATCACCTGGCACAGTGCCGACAGATCCGCCGCCCGCCCCTTCGCCCCGGCGGTCCGGCCCGGCACGAAACCGCTGAGTTTGACGGTGCCGTCGGGCAGGAGGATGACCCGGGACATGCCGAGATCGCCGTGTGTGACCCCCGCCTCGTGGAGGGCGCCCACGGCCTGGGCGAGCTGCCAGCCGATCAGCGCCAGCAGGGGCGCGGGCAGCCGGTAGCCGTTCGGTGCCGCGAGGTTGTGGAGCTGGATTCCGTCCACGTACTCCATGACGAGGTACGGAGTGCCGTCCTCGATACCGAAATCACTGACGCCGACGAGGTTGCGGTGACCGGCCCCCCGCAGCCGCTCCGCGTCCCGCAGGAACGCCTCGCGGCGTGCCGGGTCGGAGAACGGCCGGTACAGCCGCAGGGCCACCTTCCGGCCCGTCTCTCGTGCCTCCGCCAGCCACATGGAACCGGTCGGCAGGAATTGCCGCCGCCCCCGCAACCGGTACCGCACACCGAGGCCACGCGGCACCGGGACCGCCCCGGCCTCACCCCCCGCCAGGCGCCGCACGCTTTCCGCCCGTACTGTCGCGAACGCCTCGCCGTCGCCTCCCGGGGAGGTTCCGCCCGCCACCGGAGCCACCGCCCGGAACTCCCCGGGCGCCGATCCCGCCCGCTCCTCGATCAACCCGCCCACCCGGGCCAGCAGTTCGCTCGTACCGCTCCGCGCCGCCCGCGGCAGGCTGCGCAGCAGCAGCTCCCGCACGCCCGGCCGGAACGCGTACGACCCCGGCGGCCCCGGCACCGCCACCAGCACCCCGCTCAGAATCACCTCCGCCAGATGCTGCGGCCGCGGATCCGGCTCCACCGCCCGCTGCACCAGCCGCATGATCGGCAGATCGGGACGGCCGACCGCGAGATGGCCCGCCAGCCGGAATGCCTCGCGGGACGCGGTCGCCCGGAACCGCAGGACCAGTTCCTCGGCGGGGAGGCGGGACACGTTCGTACGGGAGTCGCCCCGCACGCCGGCGTCCAACGGCGCCGCCGCGCCGGGGAACCGGGTCCCGCCCGCCGACGCCACCAGCCCAGCCCAGTTCGCCAGCCACCGCGGCCCGGCTGCCTCCAGCACCGGCAGTACCGGCGACCCGTCCGGCGCTCCCCCCTCGTACGGCGTGAAGGTCAGCGCCGACGTCGGTGCCGCCGGGAACGGCGCCGACAACAGACCTGGAGTGGCTGGCAACGCCGTGTCGCGCCAGAGGTGTTCGGGGAGCGGCTGGAGCACCGCCAGCGGCATCTGCCGTGCCCACCGCCGCAGCGTGCCGTACCACCGCGCTCCTGCCTCGCCCGATCGCCACTGCGGGCCCATGCAGTCGCTGATCAGGAGCGTGACCGTGCGCCCCTCGCTGGGCAGCCCCGCGCCGCTCACCGCACCGTCCGCGGCCGCCCGGTACACCGCCACGGTCCGGAACACACCTGCCTGGGCCAGTGCCGTGTGCAGTTCGCGGAGCAACGGCCGCCACACCGGCATCGTCGGACCGTCGTCGTACACCAGGTTCAGCCGCAGCCAACGTTCGCGCGCGGGGAGCAGGACGGGGAGCCACCACTCGGGGGCCGCGCCGAGGCGGGCGATGCGGTCGGCGGTGGCGGGTTCGTCGAGACGGTGGCCGGACGGGGCGTCCGTATGGCGTTTGAGGGGGCGCAGGGAGCGCTGCAGGGCCAGCGGATGGCGCAGCATGGGCGGCGCGGGCGCCAGGAGGGAGGCGTACGGGCCGCGGGACGGGGTGGGGGAGGGCAGGTGGAGCGGGGTGCGGGCGGGCTCCTCCGCTCTCCCCGCGGGCGGGGGCTCCGCCGGCTCGGGGCACGGCTCGGGCGGCGCGGCGGCTGGCTCCTCGGGCTGCGGTTCCCCTCGTACGACCGCCTCACCCGGCGGACTCGCCGGCTCTCCCTCCTCCCGGCTCATCCACCCCGCCAGCCACAGCAGCTCGGCCAGTTCCCGTGGCGTCGGACGCGCGCCGTCCCCCGCCTGCGCCAGCAGGTCGGCGAGGCGGGCGAGCGGAGCCCGGTGGTCAGAAGGCATCTGTCCGCGTGGACTCGCCGAGGTACGGCATCAGCTGTTCCGCCAGTTCGTCCAGCGACTCGGCGCTCAGGTCGGAGGAGCGGGCCAGGTAGATCGCGTTGAGGAGCTGGTCGGTGGCGAGGTCGCCGCCGCCGACCCGGGACAGGAACCGGGTGATCAGCGACTCGGCGTAGGCGTCCGGCTCGCCGAGGTGGGCGCGGACGATGCCGGCGAGCTGCCGGTCGTCGGGCTGGCGGAGCCGGAGCGTGACACAGCGGCGCAGGAAGGCCGGCGGGAACTCGCGTTCGCCGTTGCTGGTGAGGACGACGAACGGGAAGGCCCGGCAGCGCACCCGGCCGCGTTCCACGCGCACGCGTTCGTCGGTGCCGTCGACCATCACCTCGGCGGTGGGGGAGTGCCGGGCGGCGCGGACCAGTTCCGGGATCTCGTACTGGCCCTCCTCCAGGACGTTGAGGAGGTCGTTGGGCAGGTCGAGATCGCTCTTGTCGATCTCGTCGATGAGCAGGGCGCGGGGGCGGCCGTAGGGGAGGAGCGCGGTGCCGAGGGGGCCGAGGCGCAGATGGTCCTCGATGCCGGACTCGGCGACCGGGGTGCCTGGTTCGAGGGCCGTGGCGGACTGGCGGGCCGCGTAGAGGCGGGAGAGCGGGTCGTACTGGTAGAGGCCGTCGTGGAGGGTGCTGCGGCTGGTGATGTTCCAGCGCAGGACCGGGCCCAGGCGAAGCTCGCGGGCGACCGCGTAGGCGAGGGAGGACTTGCCGGTGCCGGGCGGGCCGGTGACCAGCAGTGGGCGGCGCAGATAGAGGGCGGCGTTGACGAGCTGGACCGTGCGCGGGGTCGCCTGGTAGGTCGCGGCGCGGTGGGTGCGGTCCGGGGAGGTGGCCGAGGTGTCGTCGGCGTCGGCTGGGGTCGCCAGTTCCGGGCCGCCGTCGAAGGCCCGCCAGGGCGGGGGCGCGGGCAGCTCGGTGATGCCGTTGTGCGGTTCCTTCGTACCGGTGTAGACGGGCCACAGGGGCATGGGGTCCTTCTCCGTTGGTGGCGGCGTGGTCAGGCGACGGGGGTGTGCAGGCTGGCGTGCGGTTCGGGGTAGCAGCGGGGGTCGTCCCAGAGGAGCTGTACGTCTTTCGCCCAGTGGCCGTCAGGGTCGGCGGCCGCCGCCTCTTCCCGCAAGTGCCATATACGGAGCGGGAGTTCGGCCGGCGGGACATCGGCGACATACGGGCTCAGGGCGTCGAGGAAGGCGCTGCCCGCGCACGGGCCGGGGTGGTCGGTGTTCGCGCAGCCGGTGCGCGGCCACAGCAGCACCGGGACCGGCACGTTCACCCCGGTCTCGAAGTGGTCGGGGGCCGCGGCAGGCGGGGCGCCGAAACCGGCCAGGGCGGCGTCCTCTTCCCGCAGGCGCTTGCGCAGGCTGAGGGGGCGCTCGGCACTGCCGCAGTCGACGCGGTGCAGTACCGCCGTGCCCGGACTTCGATCCAGGGTCCGCCACTTGCCGGCCAGCTGGTGGCGCAGCCGCGCGCTGCGGTGCCGGGAGCGGTCGGTCACGACCAGCGGATGCGCACAGCCGAGCGGGGTGGAGTCCTCGGGGCCGCACTCCCAGTGCGCGACCGGCTCGTTCAGCCACTCACGGGGCAGTACGAAGGTGAGCAACGCTTCGGCGTCCTGCGCGAGATGGCCGAAGGCGTCGTCGACGCACTGCTGGACGTAGGCCCGTACGTCACCGCGCGGCAGCCGCTCCACGGCCACCGGCCGGCGCTGCCCCTCCCGGTATGCCGACACCCGTACCGTGACCTGCTCCTGGCCCTCGCCGCTGCGCTCCAGCTCAACGACGATGGGCGCCCAGGCGGTTGCCCGGGCAACCGCCGACGGCCGTGGCTCCAGCAGCGCCCGCAGCCGGTCGGCGAATCTCGGCACCGCCTCCGGGTCGTCCACCTGCCACTGCACGAACGCGGCTGCCTCCCGCAGTGAGGCGAACCCCTCCGCGGGCGGGTCCGGGGCGAAGGGGCCCGCCGCGTCCCGGTAGAGCTGCTCGGGACGGCAGTTCAGGCCGGTGTCCTCGGCCCGCCGCACCAGCGTGTGCAGCCGCCCTGTCGCGGCCGGGGTGTCGGCCTCGGGCGCCGGGACCAGTGCGCCCAGGTCGTACCAGTAGCGGGCCATGACCTCCGTCGGCAGCATCCGCCCGATCCGGACGCCTGCCTCGTCGGAGGCCTGCACGACCATCCCGACCACCCGGTCGTCCGGCAGTGCCAGGGCCGCTCCGCTGAACCCGCCCGCCAGCGGCTGCCCGTGCGCCGAGGCGGCTTCCAACTGCAGCCACTCGTCGGCGATCAGCGTCCGGGACACGGCACGGTAGCGGGCCTGTACACCTTCGCCGTAGCCCTCCGGGAAGCCGTATGCGACCAGGTGCGCCCCGTCCTGCTCCGCCCCCGGCGGCGCGAACCGGGCAGGCCGTAGCGGCACCTCACGGTCCAGTTCGAGTACGGCGAGGTCGCCCGGGTCGGTCCAGCCGCCCGCCCAGCCGCCGTGCACGGCCACGGTCGCGGTCAGCTCGCCCAGGTCGCGGCGGTTCGGGAAGCTCACCGTCAGCGGCGCCCACTCCCGGTCCTGGACGACATGCGCGCAGGTCAGCACCGTGCGGGGGGCGACGAGGAAGCCCGCCCCGGACACCGTGCCCCCGCACTCGATCCGGGCGTGCCAGGCAGCGCGGCTCATGTCGCGTCGGCAGCTCCGGAGGCCCAGCTCAGCCGTACGACCAACTGGCCCTCGGCCGCGCCCTTGGCGATCACGGCGCCCGCCTCCGCGGTCAGTTTCACCCCGAACTCCAGCTCCACCGAGTCGGGCCGCAGCGTGCCGTCCCGGAAGACCCGCAGCGCGGACTGGGCGGCCGCCCGCACCCCGTCCAGGGCACCCTCGAAGGAGCGGGCCGCCTGCGCCGCCGGTCCCGTACCGCCGTCGCGGGACACCGGACGGCTGCCGGGGACGCCGTCGGCCGACTCGACGAGGACGACAGCACCGTCCTCGGTCTCGAACTCCATCATTCTCGCCATGGCGCCATGGCCTCCCCCGCGTCATCGACCCCGTAACCGGTCCATTGTCGCCGAAGGCGAGGCCCCTTGTCCCGGGGCCATGGCGGAAACCCGCCCGGGCGCCTTCCCGCCAGCACCGCTCAACACCCGTGCAACACAAGCACCGTGACACTCTTCGAAGCACTCGGCGCACCTGATCGCACCCTTCGAGAAGAGGCGTGGATGAGAAGACGACGAACCATCGGGCGCGGGGCGACCCTCCTGTCCGCGGGCCTCGTGATCGGCCTGCTCCCGACGACGGCGACGGCGACGGCGACAGCCACGGCAGCCGCAGCTGCCGGCTCGTCCGCGAGCGTCACCACCGTCACCCTGGTCACCGGCGACAAGGTCACCGTCACCGACGTGGGACAGGGCAAGAAGACGGTCACCGTGCAGCGCCCGGCCGGCGCCACCGGTGCCGTCCGCACCCAGGTGGACGACGGTGACATCACCGTCGTACCCGACGAAGCCCGGCCCTATCTGCGTCAAGGCACCCTGGACCGGCGGCTGTTCGACGTCAGCGGGCTGATCCGGCAGGGGCTCACCGATGCCAGGGGCGACGCCCTGCCGCTGATCGTGACCTACCGCAAGGGGGCCACCGCCGTACGCGGCGCCGAGCGGACCCGGACGCTGCCCAGTCTGCGCGGGGCCGCCGTCGACGCCGGCAAGGGGCGCGCGCCTTCTGGCGGACCTTCACCGCGCACAAGAGCCTCGGCAGGGTCTGGCTCGACGGACGCGTCAAGGCCACCATGGCCGACAGCAACGCACAGATCGGCACGGCAGCCGCCTGGGACGCCGGCTACACCGGCAAGGGCGTCACCGTCGCCGTCCTCGACACCGGCGCCGACCTCACCCACCCCGACCTGGCCGGCCGGGTCAGCGCCACCAGGAGCTTCGTCGACGGCGAGGACATCGCCGACCGCAACGGCCACGGCACCCACACCACCTCCACCGTCGGCGGCAGCGGAGCCGCCTCCGACGCCAGGGAGAAGGGCGTCGCGCCCGGGGCCACGCTGGCCGTCGGCAAGGTGCTCAGCGACCAGGGATCGGGCAGCGAGTCGCAGATCATCGCGGGCATGGAGTGGGCGGCCCGGGACGTGCACGCCAGGGTGATCTCCATGAGCCTCGGCTCGACCGAGGCCGGCGACGGCACCGATCCGATGGCCCAGGCCGTGAACACCCTGTCCGCCGAGACCGGCGCCCTGTTCGCCCTCACCCACGCCGGGCGCGGTGTGCTCGCGGTGCCGCGCGACGCCGCGTACGTCTCGCTGCGCGCCTCGGCGAGCGACGACCGGGGCGGCTCGGTCAGCCAGGAGATCGTCCGGGCGGTGGGAGTGAAGTGACTCGGCGCTGGGGGTGACCCACTACGCCTCGGATCACCCCCAGCTCCACCAGGTCCTGCGGCCGGATCCGCAGCTCGTCGGCGGTGGCCTCGACCTGCTGCGGGGGCCGTTTGAGGATCGCCGCTGCCAGTTCCGGGGCGATGACGGAGAAGTAACTGCCGGGCGTGGCCCAGGTGTTGCCGGGTGCGGCCAGCGCAAGCGCCCCGCCCGAGCCGCCCTCACCGATGACCAGGGTGGTGATCGGTGTCCGGGCCGCCGCCACCGCGCCGAACAGCTCCGCGATCGCCGCGCCCGCACCCTGCCGTTCAGCCTCGGCGTCATTGGCGGCGCCCGGGGTGTCGACGAGGGTCAGTACGGGGATCCCGAGCCGGTCGGCGAGCCGTATCAGACGGGTGGCGGTCCGGTACCCGGCGGGACGGGTCGCCGCGCCCGTCTGCGCGGCGAAGGCGACGGTACGGCCGTCCCGCTCGCCGAACCCGCACAGCATTCCGCCCGGATCCGCGCCGCCGCACCGGTCGCCGACGAGGACGGCCCGGCGGTCACCGAAGCAGGCGTCCAGGTAGGCGTGGGCGCGGGGGCGTCGCGGAGCGCGGGCGCGTTGGACGGCCTGCCAGCCGGTGGCGGGCAGTCCGGTGTCACCGAGGGCGGCCGGCGGGTCGACGGGGGTGGTGGACGGTGCGGTCAGCAGCCGCAGCCACAGCCCGAGCGACGCCTTCAGCTCTTCCAGCGGCACCACGGCGTCCGCCGCCCCCGCCGTGAGCTGTGCCTGGGCCGTGTACGCCGCCGGGTCCGCGTCCGGCGGGCGAACCCGGGAGCCCGCGAAGCCCACCTGCGCCCCGGGCAGCGCCAGGATCACATCGGCACCGGCGCCCAGGGTGGCCCAGCCGCCGCCGGTCGTCGGATCACGCAGGACCGCGATCTGCGCCAGCCCCGCCTCCCGGGTGAGCGCCGACTGCCGGGCCACCCGCTGGAGTTGGGACAGGGCGAGCATGCCCTCCTGCATCCGGCTGCCGCCGGTGGCGACCAGCGGGACGACCGGGAGCCGGTGGGCGCGGGCATGTGCGTACGCCGCCTCCAGCCGATCCCCGGTCCGCTCGCCCAGCGAGCCGCCGAGGAACCCGAACTCGAACACGATCAGCACGGCCGCCGTGCCCTCGACACGCGCGGTGCCGACGACGACGGACTCCGCCTCGCCGGTGCGCTCGGCGGCGCGGGCGCGCGAGGCGTCGTAGCCCTCCCAGCCGAGGGGCCCGTCGGGCCGGGACTCCCGTGGCGGGTAGGGGAGTTCGGTGAAGGTGCCGGGGTCGGCGACGAGGTCGAGGAACTGCCGGGCGGAGAGCCGTACCGGCCAGTTCTCAGACACCCAGGGCCCGCTTCATGATCTTCCCCATGTCGTTGCGGGGGAGGGCGTCCAGGTAACGGACGACACGCGGGCGCTTGTGCGGGGCGAGCCGAGCGGCGACATGGTCCGCCAACTCCCGCTCCCCCGGCGGGGACTGCGGATCCGCCGGGACGATCCAGGCGACGATCCGCTCGCCCAGGTCCGCGTCCGGCTCCCCGGTGACGGCGGCCTCCCGCACCCCCGGATACTCCAGGAGCGCGTTCTCGATCTCACCGGCCCCGATCTTGTAACCGCCGCTCTTGATCAGGTCGGTGGCCTTGCGGCCGACGATCCGCACGTAGCCGTCCGGTTCGCGCACGGCCATGTCGCCGGTCCGGAACCAGCCGTCGGCGGTGAAGGCGGCGGCGGTGGCGTCGGGCCGGTTGAGGTACTCGGTGAACAGGTTCGGGCCACGCACCTGGATCTCCCCGACGGTCTCCCCGTCGAACGTAGCGATCGGTGTCCCGTCCTCCTCCACCAGCCGCAGCTCCACACCCGGCAGCGGCACCCCCACGGTCCCCGCCCGGGCCTGACCGTCCGCGCGCACACTGGTGTTCATCAGTGTCTCCGTCATGCCGTACCGCTCGATGACCCGCCGCCCGGTGGCGGCCGCGATCCGCTCGTGGTCGTGGACGGGCAGCGCGGCCGAGCCGGAGACCAGCAGCCGGGCCCGGCCGAGGGCCTTCGCCAGCCCGGGGTCGGTGGGCAGGGCCTCGGCGATGCGGTGGTACATGGTCGGGACGCCGAACAGCATGGTCGCGCCGTCGGTCAGCTCGCGGGTCACGCCGGCGGTGTCGAACCGCCCGAGGTGCCGGACAGAGCCGCCGCGCCGCAGCGGCCCGAGGATCCCCAGCACCAGCCCGTGCACATGGAACAACGGCAGCCCGTGCACCAGCACGTCGTCCCCCGTCCACTGCCAGGCGTCGGCGAGCGCGTCCAGGGTCGCGGCGAGCGCCCGGCGCGGGATGACGGCGCCCTTGGGCGGGCCGGTGGTGCCGGAGGTGTAGACGACGAGGGCCGGGTCGGCCTCGGTGGCGCGGTCCTCGGGGACCGGGCCGACGGCCCGCACGTCGACGTCGATACGCGGCAGGCCGGCGACGGCCGCGGGGAGCTCGGTCCCCGGGGCGGCCAGTACCGCGGCCGGCGCGCTGTCGGAGAGGATGTGCGCGAGTTCCTTGTCGCCCGACTTGGGGTTGAGCGGCACGGCGGCCCGGCCGGCGAGCAGGGTGCCGACGACGGCGACGGCCGTCTCCAGTTCCGGGGTCGCCCACACGGCGATCCGGTCGGCGTTCCGGACACGGCCGGCGAGGGCGCCCGCGGCGGCGGCGAGCTGCCGGTACGTCAACGACCGTTCGCCGAACCGCAGGGCGACCCTCCCCCAGACTTCGTCCGGGGGGACCCCCATCTCGCTGCGCTCGCCCGGACCGTCCACCAGGGCCGGAAACAGAAGGGACACGCGACGACTCCTCACCGGTCGGAACCTCGACAGCCCCTTCCTACACCAGGCATCGCGCTCGGAGGCCATCCCACCCGCACTCCGGCCACCGGCCCTGATCACAGCCGGGCCGCCCTCAGTGTCGCGACGACCGTGCTCAGGTCGGGGGCGAGCCGGATCTCCGTCGCCCGCAGGCCGGGGTGTTCCAGCCAGTGCAGACGGGGCCGGTCCGGGTTGCCCTCGTGCAGGGGCGGCCACTCGGGTGTCGGGGTGAAGTCGTCGATGACGACCGTGCCGCCGGGGGTGAGGAGGTGCTCCACGGCTGCGGGGTGATCGCCGGGTGCCTTGCCCTGGCCGCCGCCGTCGAGGACCAGCAGGTCGAACGGTCCGTAGGCCTCGATGTCCCGCCAGTCGCCATGGACCACCGTCACCTCGGGGTGCGCCTCGAAGACCCCGGCGGCCACACGGGCCCGCTCCGCGTCCCGCTCGACACTGAAGAGCCGCACACCTGTCCGGGCGCCGGAGGCCAGCCAGGCCAGGCCGACTCCCAACCCCGTCCCGGTCTCCCCGATCCGCCCGGACACCCCACCGGCGGGCACCTGCAACAGTCGCCCCTGCTCGGGCGGACAGGAGCAGGGGAAGCCCCGGGCACGGGCGGCGTCGACGGCCCGCCGGACGAGGGGCGGGAGTCCGGGGAGGTCGGCGTGGGCGTCGGTGCCGAGTTCGGTCATGCCCGACTTTCATCGAACGAGGGGCCCTTCCGCAGCCCCTTGTCCGACCGGGACCTGCGGGCGGGCGGGGAGCACGACCTCGGCGACGACGACGCTCACGTTGTCAGGACCGCCCACTGAATTCGCCTCGTCGACCAATCCCCGCACCACATCCGCCAACTCGCGCCCACCCCGCACCAACTCCCGGATCCGTGCGTCGGAAACCACCCTGGTCAGCCCGTCCGAGCACAGCAGATACCGGTCGCCGTCCCGAGCCTCGTGCAGCTTCAGATCCGGCGCGGCCGGCTCACCTCCCGACAGCGCCTTGGCCAGCAGCATCCGCTGCGGGTGGCTTTCGGCCTCCTCCGGTGTCAGTCGGCCCTCGTCGATCAGCGACTGCACCACACTGTGGTCGTGCGTGATCCGGAACAGCTCCCCGTCCCGCAGCAGATACGCCCGCGAGTCCCCGATGTGCACCAGGGCCAGCCGGGACCCGGTCCACAGCAGCGCGGTGAGGGTCGTACCGACGTCCGTCCTCCCCTCCGCCACGCCCCGCACCGCCTCGTCCGCGCAACGCACCGCGTCCTCAAGGAGGTTCAGCACGTTCCCCGTCGAAAGCTCCGCGTCCTCCAGGGACTTCAGTGCCGCCACGGCGGCGGCACTGGCCTGGGCCCCGCCCTCCCCGCATCCGTCGGCGACGGCCAGCAACCGGGGCCCCGCGTACACGGTGTCCTGGTTGGCCGGCCGGACATGCCCCCGGTCCGAGTGGGTGGCGTAACGCAACTCCAGCATCTTCGTCGTTTCCCTTCTCGACTCTCCGGACAGGTGGTCGACGAGGAACGCGGCCAGGTCCCGTCGTACGGCGGTCTCCGCCTCGACCCGGGCCCAGTACGCCCGGATCTCCCGAGCGGCCCGGTCGGCCGGCAACCCGCACACCTCGCGGATCAGCGCCAACGGCATCCCCAGCCGCCGTAGCCAGGCCACCAGCCGGGCAGGTTCGAGCTGCTCGGCCGCGTAGTACCGGTAGCCGGTGTCCGGGTCGACCCGGGCGGGCCTCAGCAGGTCCAGCTCGTCGTACAGCCGCAGGGCCTTCGGCGACAGCCGGCAGGCCTTCGCGAAGGCGCCGATGGTCAGCCACTTCATGCCGTACCTCGTGTTCCTCGACGTCTGCCACCGATGCTGGGGCTTCACCGAAGGTGAAGGTCAACAGGGCGGACGCGGTTGCGGTACGGCCGGTGCGGATGGCTAGCCTGCGGTGGAAGGGAAGCCAGCCGTCACCAGGACATGTCAAGGGAGCCCGCCGTGCCCCGAACAGCCCTCGCCACCTACGATCCCGGCGCGGAACCGAGCAAGGACCAGGAGCTGCCGGTGCTGCTGCGTGCGCTGGCCGTCGCGGGGGCGGATGCCGTCGCCCGTCCCTGGGACGATCCCGACGTGGAGTGGGGCGCCTTCGACCTGGTCGTCATCCGCTCCACCTGGGACTACAGCTGGCGCACGGAGGAGTTCGTGCAGTGGGTGGAGCGGGTGGGGAAGGTGACCCGGATCGCGAATCCGGCCGCCGTGGTCCGCTGGAACACGGACAAGCGGTATCTCGGAGATCTCGCGGCGGACGGTGTGCCCGTCGTGCCGACCCGGTATCTCGCGCCGGGCGATCCGGTCGAGCTGCCGTCGGACGGCGACTTCGTCGTCAAGCCCACCTTCGGCGCCGGCGCCCGGTTCGCCGCCCGCTACACACCCGACGAGCACGAGACGGCCGTACGGCACCTGGCCCGGATGCACGAGGAGGGGCTGACCGCGATGGTCCAGCCCTACGTCTGCGGGATCGACGTCAGCGGTGAGCGGGCGCTGCAGTTCTTCGGCGGGCGGTTGCTGCACGCCAGCCGCAAGCGGGCCGTCCTCGCCCCGGGTACGGCGTTCGACGCGGACAAGGTCGCCCATCCCGACCTGGAGCGGTGGGACCCGACCCCGGCCGAACTCGCCGTCGCGGAGCGTGCGTTGGCCGCGGTACCGGAGGCGCCCGAGCTGCTGTACGCCCGGGTGGACCTGGTCGACGGGGCGGACGGGCGGCCGCAGGTGATGGAGCTGGAGCTGGTCGAGCCGAACCTGTTCCTGTTCCTGCACCCGGGGTCGGTGGATGCCGTGGTGGCGGCGATCCTCAGCGCGGCTGGTCGATGACCGCCGTGCGCTGCAGCAGGCCCCAGGTGAACTCGGCGACCACCTGACGGCCGTCCGGCACCTTGAAGGTCAGGCCCCAGCGGGTCGGGGCCGTGCCCTCCAGCGGGCGGGCGGGGGCGAAGACGCGGGCGGCCTCGTCGACCGTGCAGGACCAGGGGGTGAGGTCGTCGAGGGTCTCCAGCTTGGGGGATGGGGCGCCGGGGGCGCGGACCAGCCACTCGTTCCAGACCGCGCCCCCGGGGCCGACCAGCACCTCGAAGCGGAGGGTGGGCCAGAGGGGGAGGGGCCACTGCCAGGCCATGCACTCCAGGTCGCCGACGGTGCGTTTGGTCTCGGAGTCGGGCGGCCCGAGGACCGAGCGGTAGCGAGCGGCCGCGGCGCGGGAACGGGGCGAGCGGACCATCGCCTGCCAACGCTTGTTGGCCTCGCGCATGTCCGCGATCGACGCGCCCAGTGCACGCCGGGCGTCCTCGACCAGGTCCGGGTTGTGGTCGGCCATACGGCGCAGCAGCACCAGCTGGAAGTCCAGTTGCATGCCACCCATGGTGCACATGCGGTGCACATCGTTGTGACCGGCTGGTTCCCGGCCATTGCCCGGGCAATCCTCGATGGCTAGCCTGTGTTCGTCATGCCGATCGCCTGTTGATATCTCGAACGGCTCTCGCAGCTCGGACGATATCTGGCGCTTAGACCCAAGGGAGGGGGCCGGACGTGGGACGCCTCGTGCCTGCCGTGACCCGGGCTCTCGACATTCTTGAGCTCTTCCTCGACGGGGACGGGACTCTCTCCGCCCCCGACATAGTGCGCAGACTCCAGCTGCCGCGCACCACCGTGCACGAACTGGTGACCACGCTCTCCGCCCGGTCGTACATCGTGCCCGTACCCGGACAGCCCGGACGATACCGGCTCGGGGTGCGCCCGTACCAGCTCGGCAGCCGGTACGCCGAGCAGCTCGACCTCGCCGCCGAGGGCCAGCAGGTCGCCCGGTCCGTCGCCGAGACCTGTGACGAGACCGTCCATGTGGCGATCCTCGAGGGCACCGACGTCATCTACATCGCCAAGGTCGACTCCACGCACGCGGTCCGCATGGTCTCCGCCGCCGGCCGCCGGCTCCCCGCCCACTGCACCTCGGTCGGCAAGATGCTGCTGGCCTCGCTGCCGGATCAGGAGCTGAGCGCGCGCATCCCGGACGACGCCGACCTCGTCGCGATGACCCCGAACAGCATCACCGAGCCGGACGCGCTGCGCGAGGCCCTCACCACGATCCGCGCGCGCGGTATCGCCGTGGAGAGCCGCGAGTCCAATCCGGACGTCTCCTGCGTCGCCGCGCCGGTCCGCGACCGTACCGGCCAGGTCGTCGCGGCGCTGTCCATCTCGGTCCCGATGATCCGCTGGAGCGACGAGCGCCGCGGCGAGCTGGAGCAGCTCGCGGCCAAGGGCGCCGCCGAACTCTCCGAGCGCCTCGGCCACCGGAGCCTCGCATGACGGCATACACGGCGTACGAGGTCGCGGTGGCGGCGGAGGCGACGCTCGGCGAGGGCCCGACATGGGACGCGGCGACCGGCCGCCTCATCTGGATCGACGTCCTGGGCGCGCGGATCCACACCTACGACCCGGCCACGGGCCACCGTACGATCCGCACCGCGGAGCAGCACATCGGCGCGGTCAAGCCCCGCGCGAACGGCGGCCTGGTCCTCAACCTCCGCGACGGCGTCGGCCTCCTCGACCCCGACGACACGTTCCACTGGCTCCACCACGAGCCGGTCCCCGGCCGCCGCGCCAACGACGCGGCGGTGGCCCCGGACGGCTCCCTGTGGGCGGGCACGATGCGCTACGACGAGACGCCGGGCGGCGGCACACTGTCCCGGGTGGCCGCCGACGGCTCGGTCACGACCCTGCTCCCGGATGTCACGGTCAGCAACGGGACGGGCTGGAGCCCGGACGGCACCCGCGTGTACTACGTCGACACGCCGACGTGCCGGGTGGACGTCTTCGACTACGACGGCGAACTCCCCGTCAACCGCCGCCCGCTGGTGACCATCGAGGAGGGTGCCGGCTTTCCCGACGGTCTGACGGTCGACGCGGACGGCTGTGTGTGGGTGGCGCTGTGGGACGGGGGAGCGGTGCGCCGCTACACGCCTGACGGCGAGCTGGACCGGGTGATCACCCTTCCGGCGTCGCGTACGACGGCCTGTGCGTTCGGCGGCGCCGATCTGACCGACCTGTATGTCACGACGGCGCGGGTGGGGCTGGAGCGTCCGCATCCGACGGCGGGCTCTCTGTTGGTGATTCCGGGGGCGGGTAAGGGCGTGGCCCAACCGGCGTTCGCGGGGTAGGGGCCGGCACGGCTGTGGTCACCGGCAGCCGCCGTCACTCAGGTACGGCAACGCTCTCCGCCCGTACCGCCGCCCGCGCCCGTACCGCCTCGATCTCCTCCGGATGCCGCAGGGCCCGGGACAGCGCCCCGATCTCCTGGAGGAGGCGGGTGGCGTCCGGGCCGTCGGACGGGTCGGGCGTACGCCCCCGCGTGTCGAGGGCGTCCAGGATGCTGACCGCGGAGGCAAGCGCCCGGGCTCGTTCGGGCCGGTGGCCGAGGCCGAGCGCGGCGTCGTAGGAGCGCCGGGCGAGGTCGGCGTCGATGCGCCGGGTCAGGGGCAGGAGTACGTCCCGGATGAAGGTCTCGCGCCTCGTCAGCCGCAGCTCGGGCGTGGCGTGCAGCGTGAAGGGGATGCCGTCGCCCTGCACGGTCCGGGTCAGCCGGTACAGCGGCCGCAGTTCGCGGTGGGCTTGCCGGACCCGCCAGCGGTCGTGCAGGTACTGGCCGGCGTGGGGCAGGATGAAGCCGGCGGCGATGTTGATGGCGGCGAGGGCGGCGACGGGCGGGGCCAGGTCGGTGCTGAGCCAGTCCAGGTCCGCGCCGGCCCAGCGGGCGGCGACCGCGGTCAGCTTGGCCGCGTCGAAGATCTGGTTCAGGCCGTAGCCGACGCCGAGCAGCTTCAGCCCCCAGCGCAGCCAGGCGTCGAGGCCCTCCGTGCACACCCAGTTCCAGATCAGCCACGAGGTGATGAGGCAGGCCACGGTGTGGGCGACGAGGTAGAGCAGGATCTCCTCGCCCATGAACGGGGTGGTGGCGTAGTACGTGTCCAGGTCCCGCAGCCGCTCCACGGGCGTGTCGGCGAGCGCGAACAGCAGCCACAGGGCGGCGATCACCCCGCAGTAGGCGGAGATCACCCAGCGGATCGCGCGCCGGGTGGCCGCGGAGCGGTCGGACAGGCTGTCGCGCCAGGCGATGATCAGCAGCAGGCAGGCGGCGCTGACCGCGGTGAGCAGCGAATAGCACCAGGGCGCCGCGATGTTGGGCACGCCGGCCCACCGGTTCACGGCGGCGATCGTCGAGGGGATGCAGAACACGAACACGGCGCAGCCGAGCAGCAGCAGTCCGCCGACCGCGCGCAGCAGCGGATCCCGCCACAGCCGGATGATGGTGGGCAGCTTGATCACCAGGGCGGTGGTCAGCACCGCGGCGGGGATCCAGAAGGAGATGTGGAACTGGCTGAGGAGTCCTGACGGGCCGGTGACGGTCACCGCGCCGCTCCGCCGCGCCCGCGGTAGCCGAGGGTCCGCTGGACGGGGTCGGACGGGGACCGGCGCGGCCGCTCGAGGTAGGGCCGGAAGGCGGTCGCCAGCCGGTACCCGAAGTCGTCGGCCTCGGCCTCGTCGGCCTCCCGGGAGCCGTTGCGCGCGGCCGCCGTCAACGCCATGTCCCGCCAGCCGGGCCGGCCGGCCAGCGCGCGTGCCGCCTCCGGGCCGACCCCGTGCTGATGGCGGTGGCCGGTGTGCAGATGCCACAACTCGTGCCCGAGGATGACCAGTTGCTGCACGGCCTCGGCCCGCTCCTCGACGATGACCAGGTCGAAGTCGTGGAACTCCACCCACAGTCCGGTGACCTCGATCTCGTCCGGGAACCGCTCGAACCGCAGCTCCACCGGCCGCCCGGTGCGCAGTGCGGTCATCTCCTCGCACAGCGCCCGGCACAACTCGCCGACTCCGGCGGGCTGTCGGGGCCGGGCGCGGACGGCGGCGGTGAGGTCGGCGGCGAGGACGCGCATCTGTGCGCCCGGCCGGGAGTGCCGCAGCCTCGCGGCGATCCGGGCCCACCGGTGCGGCGCGCCGGCCAAGTCCATCGCTCCCCCTTCGCACCGCCCCACGGCGGTCACCGCGCTGCGTCGGCCGGTCCGAGATTACGCGTCCGGATGTGTCCGCGTCATGCGATCCAACGACGGTGGTTCACCTCGGAACCACCGCGGGTGCAGGAAAGTCCCGCCGGACCCATTGACGCGGAAGCGCTTCGATTTTACGGTCCCGTTCGAAGTTACGGGCGCAAGTCGATATGTCGAACAACACACCGAACAAGCCATACCGAAGAAGTTCGTCGAAAGTCTCGAAAGCAAGGGCAGGCAATGGGACGACCTGGCCTCAGTCGCAGGCAACTACTGGGGGGCACGGCGGGCATTCGCATGGTGCGACTCGACCCCGGAACCGGCAAGACGATCCCCGGAGCCACGGTCACCCACCTGGCCACCCGCCCGGACGCCCCCTACGCGGCAGAAGGCGCGTCGATCCTCCACCACGGCCGCTACACAGGCCCCGGCGGCGAATCCACGTTCCACACCCACGGCAGAACCCGGCTGGCCTACCACTACTACGACGCGACCGACAACGGCACCCCGAAGCTGGGGCTGAACGCGCTGAGCTGGACGGGAGACGGCTGGCCGGCGCCCCTTCAGGGGCGCGGGGCTGTGTCCATGTGCGGCTCCGCCGCGTGGGCGCGACCAGCCACAGACCACCCGCACCCGCCGACGATCGATCAACCACCCACCCCGAAAGGCGAACATTGCGCACCGCCCGCTTCACCCTCGACCCCGCCTTCACCATCGGAGAAGTCAACCCCCGCGTCTTCGGCTCGTTCGTCGAACACCTCGGCCGCTGCGTCTACACCGGCATCTACGAACCGACGCACCCCACAGCAGACGACGCCGGCCTCCGCGCAGACGTCCTCGACCTCGTCCGCGAACTGGGCGTCACCACCCTCCGCTATCCCGGCGGCAACTTCGTCTCGGGCTACAAGTGGGAAGACTCCGTCGGCCCGGCAGCGGAGCGCCCCCGCCGCCTCGACCTCGCCTGGCACTCCACCGAGACCAACCAGTTCGGCCTCTCCGAGTACATCGCCTTCCTCAAGAAGGCAGGCCCCCAGGCCGAGCCCATGATGGCGCTGAACCTCGGCACCAGGGGTGTCGCCGAGGCCCTGGAACTCCAGGAGTACGCCAACCACCCCGCCGGGACCGCCCTCTCCGACCTCCGTGCCGCCCACGGCGACAAGGACCCCTTCGGCATCAGGCTCTGGTGCCTGGGCAACGAGATGGACGGCCCCTGGCAGACAGGCCACAAGACGGCCGAGGAGTACGGCCGTATCGCCGCCGAGACCGCCCGCGCCATGCGCCAGATCGACCCCTCCGTGGAACTGGTCGCCTGCGGCTCGTCCAGCCAGTCGATGCCGACGTTCGCCCAGTGGGAGGCCACGGTCCTGGCCGAGGCCTACGACCTCGTCGACTACATCTCCCTGCACGCCTACTACGAGCCGCAGGACGGCGATCTCGACTCCTTCCTCGCCTCGGCGGTCGACATGGAGTCGTTCATCGAGAACGTGGTCGCCACCTGCGACCACATCGGCGCCCGCCTGAAGTCCAGGAAGAGGATCAACCTCTCCTTCGACGAGTGGAACGTCTGGTACACGTCCCGCTGGGAGGAGCACGCCGAGGACCACGACCCGTCCGACTGGCCGCAGGCCCCCCGTCTCCTGGAGGACAACTACAGCGTCCTGGACGCGGTGGTCTTCGGCTCCCTCCTCATCGCCCTGCTCCGGCACGCCGACCGCGTCACGGTGGCCTGCCTGGCCCAGCTGGTCAACGTCATCGCCCCGATCATGACCGAGCCCGGCGGCCCCGCCTGGCGCCAGACGACGTTCTTCCCCTTCGCCCAGGCGTCGCGGTACGGCCGGGGCCAGGTCCTGGACGTGCGCGTGGACTCACCGACGTACGAGACGAAGAAGTACGGCGAGACGAGCCTGCTGCACGCGACGGCGGTCGGGGCCGACGACGGCACGGTCACGGTCTTCGCCGTCAACCGCAGCCAGACAGAGCCGCTGCCCCTCGAAATCGCCCTGAGCGGGCTGGACCTGACCCGGGTGACCGAACACAGCGTCCTGTCGGACAAGGACCCCAACGCCCGCAACACACTGGAGGAACCGGACCGGGTGGCCCCTCACCGGGCCGAGGGCACGGCTCTGAACGACGGCACCCTCACCGCCGCTCTGGAACCCCTGTCCTGGAACGTGATCCGCCTGGCGTAACGGGCCACCTAACGGCCGGGGGAGTCCACCCCCACCACCGGCACTCCTCCGGCCGCACTCCCCAGCAACTCAAGCCGTACCGCCCCCGGCCCGACCTCACTCGTTCCATCCGAAAGCACGGCCAGAGCCAAGGAGTTACCGCCCCGAGTCCGCAGAATCCCGTTAGGCAGCACGAACGTGTGCTGCGGCCCCACATCGTTGATGTACTGCCCCAGGTTCCAGCCGTTCAGAAAGATCTGCACCCGATAGGCCCGCGCCGGATCGTCCTCCAGCACCAGCCCCACCGACGCGTCGACGCCGTCCGGTACGGCCAGCCGGAAGCCGGTCCGGTACCAGGTGACGCCCATCCCCCTGTCCGCGCGCGGAAGTTCGACCCGCTCCCACTCCGCGTCGGCGAAGCCGGGCAGATGCCAGCCCTCCCGCTCCCCGTAGAGCCCGCCGTTGTTCAGCGGCCCCCGCACCGGATCCGGGGCGCCGGCCCCCTGGATCCGCCAACTCACCTTCGGGGAAGCCCCCTTGAACGTCACGGCGGTCAGTCCACGCGCCACCTTGTGGGTGTCCAGGGACCGGCCGTCCATGTCGTGCTGCATCCGCCGTACCAGCACGGACAGCACATGCTGCCGTTGCTTGCGCTGCCTCTTCTTCAACCCGGCGACGGAGAACTCGGCCGTGGCCGCCCAACTGCCCTGCCGGACCGTCTTGGTGTCTGGTACCGGCATCCGGTGCGAACCGAGCGGCTTCCCGTCCAGCCAGGCCATCAGCATGCCCTGGGTGCCCGTGCTGTAGGCGAGGGAGATGGACTCCAGGTCCTCGAAGCCGCCGTCCACCCGGGCCCGGTACCAGACGTCCCCGTAGTGGAAGCCGTAGTCGTCGGCGAACAGCACCGGCTGCCCGTCCGGGACGGGCGTCGTACTGAACGACGTCTTCTTGTCCGCGGCCACCCACGAGGAGTCGTCGAAGCGCACCGCCGCTTCGGGGTTCTCGGCCTTCCGGCGCCAGTCGGCAAGGACCGGCAGCGCCGGCTTCGGCGCCCCCGCCAGGTCCGACTCGGCGACCAGGCTCTCCGAGAGGCCCACCCGGGTCCGTACCGGCCGCCCGTTCCAGGTGACCGAGGTGATCCCGCGTGGCCCCCACACCTCCAGGCCGCTCTCCGCGACCGTGTCCCCGGTGAGCTGCACGGTCCCGCCACTGATCTTGGCGTGGCGAAGCAGCGCCGGGCCGTAGACCAGCAGGGTGCCGGACGGGGTGTCGTACGGGAACAGCCGTACCGAGGTCGCGTCGTCGGCGAAGAGCAGGAGCAGCGGGGTGTCGCTCTCGCCGCGCTGGACCAGGACCCGGGTGAGCCCGCCCTGGCCGAGCGGCGCGGTGACATGCAGGACGCCCTGGTCGTAGACCCAGGCCGCCTCGGGGTCGAGGCGGGTGACATACGGCTCGGTCGGGCACTCGAGGACCAGGTGCGCCATCTCGCCGTACGGGCCGGTGAACACGGCGATGTCCTGCCGGCCGGCGGTGAACACGGCCATCGGCTGGGCGGTGGCGTACCGCAGCTTGCGTTTGCCGAGGGAGAGCCCGGTGGTGATGAGCCGGGCGTCGCGGGCCGGGACGGTGACCTCGATGTCGTCGCCCCCGTCCCGCTTGCGGGTCTTCAGCGTGGACGTCACCTCGTCCGCGCCGTCGTTGCGCAGCACGTACACATGCGCCTGGGTGTCCGGGTTGGTGAGGTGGTACGTCTTCAGCCCGTCCGCGCGGACGTCCGCCGCGCGCTCCAGCTTGGCGAAGTCGGGGACGCGTTGGAGGAGGTGGCCGAGCTGGTGCATCGGCGCGATCTTCGCCGTGACGTTGCGGGCCTCGTCGATGGCCGCCCCGTAGTCGTACGACGTGTAGACGACCGGCGCCGGCAGCCAGCCCCAGGTGGTGCCGCCGTAGGTCATGTAGACGTTGTGGAGGGTGAGGCCGTTGGCGAGGTTGGTGAGGTAGAAGCGGCGTTCGTAGGCGGCGTCCCGGGTGCGCCGGGACTCGGCGTACCCCTTGCCGCCGAACTCGACCCCGCCCCACGGATCGAACCAGCCACCCCCGAACTCCGGCACGAACCCGGGCGTACGGGGGCTGGCGGTCGCGCCGCCCTTGAGGCCGCCGGTCCCGAAGTCGCCCCAGTCCGGCGGGGTCTGGGTGGGGGCCGGGTAGCCGTCGAAGCCGTACAGCCACTTCCCGGTCTCGCCGCCGGTGTCGAAGGAGCCGGGGATCCAGTAGCCGTTGCGGCCCTTGTCGTTGTGGAAGAGGGGGACGTCGATGCCGTCCGCCCGCACCTTCTTGTACAGGTGGGACATGTAGGCGGGGCCGGCCGGGTCGGCGACATGGCCGTCGTACTCGTTCTCGATCTGGTAGAGCAGGACGGTCCCGCCGCCGTCCGTGTGCTGGTGGCGGCGCACGATGCGGTTGACGGCCGTCAGCCACGCGTCGACGTGCCCGAGGTAGCTCGGGTCGGTGGTGCGGGCCGAACCCCGTGTGGCGGTGAGCCAGCCGGGGAAGCCGCCGGCGTCGACCTCGGCGTTGATGTAGGGGCCGGGGCGGAGGATGACGTACAGCCCGGTCTCGGCGGCCGTGCGCAGGAACAGGTCCAGGTCGCGGACGCCGGTGAAGTCGAACGTGCCGGGCGCGGGGGAGTGGTAGTTCCACGCCACGTAGATGCTGACGGTGTTGTAGCCGTGCGCCCGCATCTTCTCCAGCACGTCCCGCCACAGCGACGGGCTCGGCAGCCGGAAGGGGTGCAGTTCGCCGGACCAGACGACGAGCCGCCGGCCGTCGATGACGAGGGAGTGGTGGTCGTAGCCGATCGCGTGCCGCCGCCCGTCGGCGCTGGGCGGGGCGGGGGCCGGGCCGGTCGGCACGGTGCGCGCCGCGTACGCCGAGGGCGCCCCGGGCCCGCCGCTGCCGCCCAGGGCGAAACCGAGCGCGGCCGAGCCTGCGAGGGCACTGAAAGTACGTCTGCTGAGTGCCAAGGGATCCTCCCGGGCGATCTTACGGGGCGCGGGTGCGGCCATTGTCCACGGGAGTACGCCCCACAATGGATGCATGAGGATCTCGGCACGAGCGGATTACGCGGTACGGGCGGTCCTGGAGCTCGCCGTACGGCAGGACGACGGCCCGGTCAAGGCGGAGGAGATCGCCGGGGCGCAGGACATCCCGCACAAATTCCTGGAGGGCATTCTGGGGGACCTCCGGCGCGCCGGGATCGTCGACAGCCGGCGCGGCGGGGGCGGCGGCTACCGGCTGGCCCGCGACGCGTCCGCGATCACCGTGGCCGACCTCATCCGGGCGGTGGACGGCCCGATCGTCTCGGTACGCGGCGAACGCCCGACGGGTCTGGCCTACACCGGCACCGCCCAGCCGCTCCTGCCCCTGTGGATCGCGCTCCGCGCGAACGTCCGCAGGATCCTCGAAGGCGTCACCGTGGCGGACATCGCGGCGGACGCCCTGCCGGAGCCGGTACGGGCGCTGGCCGCGGAGCCGGCGGCATGGGAGAACCCCTAGGGGACCCCTGGAGGGTGCTCGTGACGGGCTGTGAAATCCGGTGTTGTGAATGGCCGGAGTTCGCCCTGACCGGTCGGCGCGGGGGTTCCTACGATGCGAGCGCCCCGGTCTTCACAGGAAACTCACAGGTCCTTCAAAGGTGAACCGCATCGAACCATGAAGGGCGTGAGGGTCCTGCGGCCGAGGGTGTCACCCCCCACTCGATCACCGAACTGGAGAGACCATGAGACGTGGACTCCTGCTCGGCGGAGCGCTCACCGCGCTGCTCACCGCCGGGTTGCCCGCTCAGGCCAAGGCCTCGTCGTCACCCGTCTTCGACGACCCGCCGCCGGACAAGATCGTGATCAACGTCGCCACGGTGAACGGCTCCGGCTGCCCGCAGGGCACCACCGCCGTCGCCGTCTCCCAGGACAACGAGGCCTTCACCGTCACCTACAGCGACTACCTCGCCCAGGCCGGCGGCAACTCCGACCCCACCGCCTTCAGGCGCAACTGCCAGCTCAACCTGGTCGTTCATGTGCCGCAGGGCTTCACGTACGCCATCGCCAGCGCCGACTACCGCGGCTTCGCCTCCCTCCAGCAGGGCGCCACCGGTACCCAGCGTGCCTCGTACTACTTCCAGGGCTCGTCCAACACGGCCGCCACGAGCCACCCCTTCAAGGGCCCCTACGACGACAACTGGCAGGCCAACGACACCACCGACTGGGCCCAACTGGTCTGGGCGCCCTGCGGAGTCCAGCGCAACTTCAACATCAACACGGAGCTGCGGGTGGCCGCGGGGAGCGCGAACCCCGGCAAGGTCAGCTTCATGACCATGGACTCCACCGACGGTGACATCAGCACCGTGTACCACCTGGCCTGGAAGGACTGCCCCAAGTAGCGGTCACGGGCGGCCGCGTGAGTCACAGGCTCACCGGGCGGACCAGGCCGGTCCGCTGGACTCCCGTCAGGTCGGCGTGACCTCGATCGTCGTGACGTGGCCGAGGGCGCCGACGGTCTCGCTCAGGAAGACGTAGAGCGCGTCGAGGTCGGTCGCCGCGACGGCCACCGGCAGGCTGGCCGAGCCGGTGGTCGCCGAGGCGAACCGCACCTGTGGATGGCGGCTCAGCCGCCGGCCGGTCTCCTCAAGGCCGCCGGGGGCGACCGTCATCCACAGCAGCAGCGCCTCGGTGCGGATGCCCGGCCGGGCGAGATCGCCGCCCGCAGCCGACTCGGCCAGGGCCGCGCCGAACTCGCCCTCGCTCTCGCCGCCACGGCGGACGTCCCGCACGCCGACGCCGGCCACCGGGTCCACGCCTGCCGCATGGAGGCCCACCGGATGCTCGACACCGCCTCGCGGTGACGGGGACGCCCTGACAAGCAGGGGGGGCTCAGCCCCGGGCCGTCGCCGTCGCCCGGAACGTGTTCCGGTACGCCTGCGGGGACACCCCGATCGCCGCGTGCAGGTGCTGCCGCAGGGACGTGCCGGTGGCGAAGCCGACCTCCGCGGCGATGCGGTCGATCGCCAGGTCGCTGGTCTCCAGCAGGTGGCGGGCCCGGTGCACCCGCTGCTGGATGAGCCAGCGGCCGGGGCTGACACCGGTCTCGTCCTGGAAGCGGCGGGCGAAGGTGCGCTGGCTCATCCGGGCGTGCTCCGCCAACTCGCGCAGGGCCAGCGGCCGTTCGAGGTTCTCCAGGGCCCAGGTGCGGGTGGCCGCGGTCCCGGTGGCGCTCTCGTCCGGCACCGGCTGCTCGATGTACTGCGCCTGGCCGCCGTCCCGCCACGGCGGTACGACACACTGCCGGGCCACGCTGTTGGCGACCGCGCTGCCGTGGTCGGAGCGGACGATGTGCAGGCAGACGTCGACACCGGAGGCGGCGCCCGCGGAGGTCAGGACGTCACCGTCGTCGATGAAGAGCACCTCGGGATCCAGGAGGACATGGGGAAACATCCGCCGGAACCGGTCGGCCAGCGCCCAGTGCGTCGTCGCGGGCCGCCCGTCGAGCAGCCCCGCCGCCGCGAGCGTGAACGCCCCCGTGCAGATGGAGACGATCCGGGCGCCGGGCCGGATCCGCGCGAGCGCGGCGGCCACCGGCGCGGGCAGCTCGTCCGAGATCCGCGCCATGTCGTACGGCGGTACGACCACGGTGTCCGCGCTCTCCAGCGCCTCCGGCCCGTGCCCGAGGGTGACCGTGAAGTCGGCGCTGGTCGCCACCGTACGGTCGTCCGTCGCCGCGCAGGTCACCACCTCGTAGGCACCCGGGACGCACGGGAAGACCCGGTTCGGGATGCCCAGCTCGAAGGGGTAGACACCGTCGAGGGCGAGCACGACGACCCGGTGGGGCCGGGTCTTCAGGAAGTCGATCTCGGACATGGCACGATTCTATCGTCGGCCGTCGATGTGGCCACCGCGCGTCACGTCCCGGAAACCGGAAAGGCGTTTGACGCCCGTCGGCGCCCGGTGGTCCGATGACGCGCATGAGTGCAGGACAGCCGCATCCCGGTACGCACCCCATCGACGACGGCCTTGTACGACGGTTGATCGCCGGGCAGTTCCCGCGGTGGGCGGGGTCGGCGGTGCGGCGCTGGCCCTCCGGCGGCACCGTCAACGCCATGTACCGGCTCGGCGACGACATGGTCGTGCGGCTCCCGCTGGTGGAGGGCGGGGCCGAGGACGTGTCGAGGGAGCGGGCGTGGCTGCCCCGCCTCGCACCCCACCTGCCCGTCCGCATCCCCGAGGTGCTCGGCGCCGGGGAACCGGCCCAGGGGTATCCGTGGCCGTGGTCGGTCTACCGGTGGCTTCCGGGGGAGCTTCCCGAACCGGGCGCCCTGAGCGCGCCCGTGCCGCTGGCCGAGGATCTGGCCGCGTTCGTGACAGCGATGCGTAGCATCACCCTGCCGGACGCGCCGCGGGCCCACCGGGGCGGGCCGCTCTCCTCGCTCGACGCGGAGACCCGGGCGGCGATCGAGGAACTGCGCGGGATCCCGCAGGAGGACGTCGACTGCGATGCCGTGGCCGCCGTGTGGGAGGAGGCGCTGCGGGCCCCGGACGGCGACGGGCCGCCGGTTTGGCTGCACGCCGACCTGATGCCGGGCAACCTGCTGGTCGCCGGCGGCAGGCTGGCGTCCGTCATCGACTTCGGGTGCGCGGGGGCGGGCGACCCGGCCTGCGACCTGTTCCCGGCGTGGAACCTGCTGCCGCCCGAGGGCAGAAAAGCGTTCCGCGAGGCACTGGCCGTGGACGACCCCACCTGGCTCCGCGGCCGGGCCCGCACCCTCTCCCAGGCACTGATCGCGCTGCCGTACTACCGGGACACCAACCCCGCGATGGCCCACAACGCCCGGCACGTGATCCGTGCGGTACTGGACGAGCTCTGACCCCGCCGGTCATCGCTGCCGCTGCTGTAGCTGCTTTTGAACCAGTCAGTTCGGACGTGCTCATAGCGCTCCTCGCATCCGCTCCAACAGGGCCCTGGAGTCCCGGAGGCTACTTCGAGCTGCGGGTCTCGCTGGTGACGGGGAGCGTGCGGGTCGAGGTCACGGACACCCGGGCCGAACGGCGGCCGCCCGCACCCGGCGTCGTACGGCCGCCGGGGCCGCTGGACGACGGCGGGCGCGGGCTCGTGCTGGTGGACGCGCCGGCCATCGGTGGGAGCTGCTGAGCAGGGACTGCGCCGACGCACCGGGCAAGACCGTACGGGCCGAGGTGGACCTGCCTTTTCGGCGCAGACCCTGAGGGCTAGCTGGTGACGCCGAGGGTGAGCGTGCCGGTGTAGCCGGCGGTGGTGGAGCCGGTGACGGTCATGAGGCCGGAGGAGGCGCCGCCGTCGTCGTAGATGGAGTCCTGGGCCAGGGTGGTGCGGGTGACCGTGTTGGTCGAGTAGGGCGAGACCTTGGCGACGGCCGTGGTGATGGTCTCGTTGATGAAGAGCTGGCCCGTGTGCACCGTACTGCCGCCGGTGAAGGAGCCGTCGGAGGTCAGGGTGACGCCCGTGTGGACCTTCACGTGGATGTGGATGCAGCGGCCCCGGTACCAGCCCGGGTAGATGGTGGTGATGTTGGCGACGCCGCTGGAGTTGGTGAGCACGCCGCCGCGCAGGAAGGTGCCGTCGTCGGCCTCGTTGTGGCCGTTGTTGCCGACGTACCCGGAGTACTCGCCGAGCGCGTCGCAGTGCCAGAGTTCCACCAGGACGTTGGGGATGACGGTGCAGGCGGAGTTGACGACCGTGAGGGCGAGCTTGAGCGCGATGCCCGGCTTGCCCTCGGTGATGTCGGTGCGGACCAGCGCCCCGTCGAGGTAGTAGGGGCCTTCGGTCATCTCCTCCGTGAGGGTGCAGACCGCCGCGGCGGCGGCCGGTTGGAGGCGAGGGGCGGCGGTTGCCGCGGGGGCCTCGGTCGAGAGCGCCGCACCTACGGCCAGGGCGGCGGCGGTCGTCCCGGTGGCGACGAGCACGGTTCGGCGCCCGACGGAGCGGGCGGCATCTGAGGTGTCTGTCATGGACACGGCACCGTAGGGAGGGATCCTGTCGGCGAGCTGTCAGTTGGGCAATGTGAGCCACCGTCAAGTCGCCTATTGAGACAGGTGAGTTGCTGTGCGGGCGCAGGGCGGACGGCGACGCGCACCGGTCGTCGCGCCCGCCCCCGAGCGCGCACGTCGCCGTCTACGCGGCCGAGGTGAGTTCGGCTCGGCCGAACAGCAGGGCGTAGCCGTTGGGGAGCTGGTGGAGGACGCGGGTGATCAGGGTGGGGCCGGCGTAGGCGGCGACGGCGGAGAAGACGGAGCCGGTGTCCCAGCGGGTGGTGGCCAGGGAGGCGCCGGTTCGGGCGGCGAGGTCCTTGACGAAGGCCCAGCCGGTCAGCGGCTGGGTGCTGGGGATCTGCGCGGTCAGTACGCGTGCGGCTTCCAGGGGCAGGCAGCCGGCCAGGTCGACGCGTTCCTCGCCGGTCAGCTGGCGCCCCAGTCCGGCAAGGACCAGGCGAACGACTTCGTCGGCTCGCTCTCGGGTGGAGTAGGCGCCCTCGTAGCGGACCTTCTCCAGCATCTGCTCGTACGCCGTCCCGTACGACTGCTGGCGCGGTGCGTGCCGGTCGGAGATCACGGGGGTGGTTGCCTTTCTTGCTGTGGCCGGTGTTCGGGCACCGGAGTGCGTGATGGTCAGGTGGGCTGGGGGCGGCCGAAGAGCAGGTCGTAGCCGGCGGGGAGCTGGAGCAGGATCTGGCCGAGCAGGTCCTCGCCGGCGGCGTCGGCGACGGTGGACAGCACGGCGCTGACGTCCCAGGCCGCGGTCTGCTCGGTGGCGCCTTCGATCCACGCGGCGGTTGCGCGGACGAACCGCTCCGGGGACAGCGGCTCGGCGCTCTGCAACGGGTTGAGCAGGATCAGGGCGAACTCCTCGGGCAGGCGCGCCGCCAACTGGGCGCGGACGCCGCCGACCAGGTGCGCGCCGAGCAGGGCGAGCACCACACGGGCCGCGCGCTCCGCTTCCGTCGGACTGCCGTACTCGCCGCGTTCCTTCACGTGGCCGAGGAACGCTTCGTGTCGCAGGGTCATCTCGGCCGTCGCCCCTTCTTCTTCGGACTGTCCACGGGGTGCGGAGAGCGGGATGAGGGGGAGATCGGATGCCCGCCCTCCGCACGCGTCCGGCCGGTGTCAGCCGGAGATCTCCTTGCGGCCGGATCCGACGCCGATGGAGATCTTGCGCGGCTTGGCGCGCTCGGCGATCGGGATGCGCAGGGTGAGCACGCCCGCGTCGTAGTCGGCCTTGATGTGCTCGGTGTCCAGGGTGTCGGCGAGCACGAGCTGGCGGGAGAAGACACCCAGCGGCCGCTCGGACAGTTCCATCTGGACGTCGTCGGCCTTCGAGACCGGCCGCCGCTCGGCCTTGACGGTGAGCATGTTCCGCTCGACGTCGATGTCGATCGCGTCCGCGGCGACGCCCGGGAGGTCGAAGGCCACCACGTACTCGTCGCCCTCGCGGTAGGCGTCCATCGGCATCGCCGACGGGCGGGACCAGGTGCCCGGACCCATCAGCTGCTGAGCGAGCCGGTCCAGCTCACGGAAGGGGTCAGTGCGCATCAACATGGTGAAAACACCTCCAGCAGGTTCAGGCAGTTGCTGCCAATGCGCCTCACTGACACCGTTGTAACATGTCATCCAATGGATGACAAACACAATGTCGTCGACGTGATGACAGCACGAGGGAGGTGCCCGTGGCCGCCGCCGACCAGCCGTCCACGACCAGTACGAACGACTACAGCCCGGCGTCGTTCCTCGCCGCCGCGGCGGCCCTGCACGCCATAGACGACGCCCTGCGCGACGCCCGGCGAGAGGCTCCGGACAGCCCCGACGCGCCCGGCCCCGGGCCGGAGCAGGCGCTGGCCTCCCTCATGCTGCTGCGGCAGGTGCGCGAGCAGCTCGCCGGATGGGAGACCGGCCTGATCGAAACCGCCCGCGACGCGGGAGCCAGCTGGGCCGACCTCGCCCACCCTCTCGGCGTCGCCAGCCGCCAGGCCGCCGAACGCCGCTACCTGCGCGGCCGCCCCGGGCCCGCCGGAACCACCGGCGAGCAGCGCGTCCAGGCCACCCGCGAACGCCGCGCCGCCGAACGCACCACCGCGAACTGGGCCCGCGAGAACGCAGCCGACCTGCGCCGCATCGCCGGCCAGATCACCGCCCTCACCGACCTGCCCGTCACGGCCCGCAACCCGCTCAGCCGGCTCCACGCGGCCCTCGCCCACGACGACCCCGCCGAGCTCATCGGCCCCCTCGGCGACACCCGCCCCCACCTGACCACCACCCACCCCGACCTCGCCGCACAACTCGACACCCTCACACCCCCCTGAACCCGCCCTCCCTTTTCAGCTGGGCTTCACCTCCACGGCATCCGGACGACGGCTTTCGTCCGGCCGGTGTTTCCCAGGGGCGCGGGGCCCGTTGGTAGCGTCGGCGTACCCCGTGCCGTCCGACCGAGAGAGACCTGATGCCCCCGACGATCCGCAGGGCCGTGATCCCCGCCGCCGGACTCGGCTCCCGTCTGCTGCCGCTGACGAAGGCCACGCCGAAGGAAATGCTCCCGGTCGGCGACAAACCGGTGATCGAGCACACCGTGCGGGAACTGGTGGACTCCGGCATCACCGACATCACCATCGTCGTCTCGGGCGGCAAGAGCCTGATCCAGGACCACTTCCGGCCCAACCCCGGGCTCGTGGAGCAGCTGCGCGCCGACGGGAAGACCGCCTACGCGGACGCCGTCGAGGAGGTCGCCGAGCTGGCCCGCCGCGGTCACATCACCTACCTCGACCAGCACGGCCCGTACGGCAACGGCACGCCCGTGCTGAACGCCGCCCGCTCCTTCGGCGACGAGCCCGTCCTGGTGCTCTGGCCGGACGACGTGTTCGTCGCCGACGTTCCCCGCTCCCAGCAGCTGATCCGCGCCTACGAGCAGACCGGCTGCCCGGTGCTGGCCCTGCTGCCGATGGACCCCGCCGACTCCCAGCGCTACGGCGTGCCCATCGTCAAGGAGGACCTCGGTGACGGCCAGCTGCGCATCACCGGCCTGGTCGAGAAGCCCGCGCCGGCCGACGCGCCGTCCCCGTACGCGGCCATCGGCGGTTATGTCATCACCCCCGGCATCGTCGACGAGCTGCGGGAGCAGACCCGCCGCTGGTACGAGCACCGGACCGGTGAGGTGTACCTGACCGACGCCATCAACGCCTACGCCGCCAGCCGGGCCGTGTACGGGCAGGTCATCCAGGGCCGCTGGTACGACACCGGCAACCCGGCCGACTACCTCGTCGCCCAGATGGCCTTCGCCCTCGCCCACCCCGAGTACGGGCCTGTCCTGCGCGGCCTCGTCCGCGGGCTCGACGAGGAGCTGGCGGACGCGCCGAATACGATATGATCGTCTCAGAGCCGGTCGCCGTACTTCCGGTGGCTGGTACTGCGTTGGTGGTCCAAGGAAAGACGCCCCGCTTCCTGTGGGGAGATGCAGGTGCAAGGCCTGCCCGGCGCTCCATCCGGTGCCCGTCCGCATCATGCGGACGGGCACCGTGCGTTATGCGCGTTGACGAGAACCGGACCGATCCCGCAACAGAGCGAGTCTGCGGCCGCGCGTTCATGCACTGCGCGGGCACCAGCAGTGCGCTGACTGACGAATGTCACCAGTCCGCCGGTCCCAGGGTGGCCACGCGCCGGCCAGGACAGGACGGCGACGCGCCACCGGGTCGAAGCCCGGTGAGGAGCGCGGGGCCGTATCGATGTGCGGCTACCGCCGCGTGGGCGTGACCAGCCACGACGGCGCCGCACCGGCCACGCACCGTACCTCCTGCGGCGCCTAACCCGCCTGCCCCATCCCCGCCGCGTTGGGCCAACTCTGCGCGTTCGGCCAGCCGGTCGCAGCCGCCGGAGACAACCCCGGCGCCTGGGCGGGGGCGGGGGCGGGGGCGGTAGCACCCCGCACCTGCGCGGCCGTAAGGCCACCCCGCGCCGGAACCCCGGGGGGAGTCGGCCCAGCCGCCGGAGGCATCTGCATGGGCATGGGCGCCGGCATCGGCGGCGCGGGCGGCGTCATCGGCGGCGGTGCCATGGGCGTCACCGGCGCCATCCCCATCGGCTGCTGCATCTGCATCCCGGCGGCCGCCGGCATCGGCATCCCGGCCGGCGGACCGGCGACGGGGAGCGGCATGCCGACGCCGGCGGCGGGAGCGGCGGCGAGACCCGGGACGGGCCCCGCGCCGACGGCCTGAGCGAGCTGCATGCCCGCCCCGTTGGTCTCGCTCACCAGCCGGTCCACCGCCGCCGTACCCGAGCTGTAGCTGGTCCCATTGCCCAGTTCGGGCACGGCGGCTCCCCTCCTGGACCCGTAGAGCACCTGCTCCATGGCGGACACCAGGCGACGCACGTCCACCTCGGGGCGTACCACGAGCCTCAGGAAGCGACTGGACGAACCGATCTTGTTGCCGCACTCGCGGACCAGGATGCGGTGCTCGCTGAGCATCCGGTCCCGGACCACCGTGCCCTCGGCACCGACGGGAAGCCGTACGAAGAGGAAGTTGCCCTGTGAGGGGTAGACGGTCAGACCGGGCAGGGTGGAGAGCTGGCTGGCCATCTCCAGGCGGTCCTTGCGGACCTGGTGCAGGCTCTGCGCGTACTCGGCGCCGTGCTCCTTCAGCGAGAACACCACGTACTCGGCGAACGCGTTGAGGTTCCACTTCGGCAGCATCGAGCGGACCTTGCCGGCCAGCGCGGGGTTGGCGACCATGTAGCCGAAGCGGATGCCGTGCAGACCGAAGTTCTTGCCGAGGCTGCGCAGCACGACGACGTTCGGCCGGAGCATCGCCTCCTGGACGACGCTGGGCTCGGCCTCTGCGTCGGCGAACTCCAGGAACGACTCGTCGATGACGATCAGGTCCAGGTCGGCCATGGCGTCCATGAACTGGACCAGCGCCTGCTTGTGGATGAAGCCGCCGTCGGGGTTGTTGGGATTGCAGATGACGGCGACCCTGGTGCCCCGCTTGCGGATGAACTCGGCGTACTGCGCGAGGTCCAGGGCGAAGCCGTTGGACTCCTGGAGCGGGAACATGTCGACGCGCTTGCCGGTCTCCATCGGCTGGTCGGTCCAGCGGCCGAAGGTGGGGACGGGGATGGCGAGGGACTCGCGGACCAGCAGGTGGTCGATCCAGGTGATCAGCTCGGTGGAGCCGTTGCCCATGGCCACGGCCTGCGGCGGGAGCTGGAGGAGCTGGCACAGCTCGGCGGTGATGGTGTCGGCGCTGCTTGGGTAGAACGTGATGATGTCCTTCAGCCGGGCCGCCATCGTTTCCATCATCGCCGGGGTGGGGAAGTACGGGTTGCAGGGAATACAGAAGTCAACGGGACCGGCCCCCTCGCCCCCCTCACGGGTCAGCGCCGCCATCGACGGGCTGTGCGCGCCGCTGCGGAACAACGAGGTGACGTTGCCGGCCATTTAACCTCCGTATGAGGCGGGCCCGGTGGGGACGACCGGGCCCGTCGTCTTGGGTGGCCCGCGCGGGGGAGCACGGGCCGCCCTTGAGTACGGAGTCTCACGTGGCGCTGTTCAACGGATGTGAAAGAAGCGTGAGCGTGGGCGCGACCAGCCCCTTACCGGTCGCGCCCACGCTGTCTCAGGCCCCGAAGCTGTGAATCGTCCGGGTCTTGTAGGTCTGCCCAGGACGCAGCACCGTCGACGGGAAGTCGGCGTGGTTCGGCGAGTCAGGGAAGTGCTGGGTCTCCAGGCACAGCGCGTCCCCCTGCCGGTAGGTGCGCCCACCCGTCCCCGTCAGCGTCCCGTCCAGGAAGTTCCCGGAGTAGAACTGCAGCCCCGGCTGATCGGTCGCGATCTTCAGGGTGCGCCCCGACCGAGGCTCCCGCAGCGTCGCGATGTGCTCCGGCTTCGCGGTGATCCCCTTGTCGAGGACCCAGTTGTGGTCGTACCCCTTGGCCTGCACCTGCTGCGCGTGCCCGGCCCGGATGTCCCGCCCGATCGTCTTCGTCTCGCGGAAGTCGAAGGGCGTGCCGTGGACGGTGGCCAGCTCACCGGTCGGGATCAGCCCCGAGTCGGTCGGCGTGTACCGGCCCGCGGCGATCGTCAGCTCGTGGTCCTCGATGGTGCCGCTGCCCTCGCCGGCCAGGTTCCAGTACACATGGCTGGTGAGGTTGACGACCGTGGCCTTGTCGGTGGTGGCCCGGTAGTCGATGATCCACTCGCCGTGCTTGGTGAGGGTGTACGTCACCGTCGCCTTGAGGGTGCCCGGGTAGCCCATCTCCCCGTCGACGCTGGTGTAGTGCAGGACGAGGCCGACGTCCGAGCCCCTGGTGAACGGCTCGACGTCCCAGACGTGCTTGTCGAAGCCCTGGGTGCCGCCGTGCAGGCTGTTCACACCGTCGTTGACGGAGAGCTGGTAGCTCTTGCCGTCCAGGGTGAACTGACCCTTGCCGATCCGGTTGCCGTAGCGGCCGATCAGCGCGCCGAAGTACGGCGAACTGGCAACGTAGTCGGCGATGTTGTCGAACCCGTTGACCACGTTGGCGTAGTGGCCGCGCCGGTCCGGGATCTCCAGGGTCTGGACGACACCGCCCCAGTTGAGGACCTTCAGCCGGGTGCCGCCGTTCTCCAGGGACCAGCGATAGATCCTGGTGCCGTCCGCGAGCTTCCCGAAGGACTCCTTCACCGGCTTCCTGCCTCCCGAACCGGTGGCGGCCTCGGCACTGCCCGTGCCGAGGGTGGTGGCGGCGAGCCCCGCGGCCGCCGCGCCGGCAATGACCGTACGTCTGTTCAGTTCCATATGCGGCTCCTGCATAAGGGAGGGGCCCCGCCTTCCGGCGGGGCCCTGGCTGACTTACGAACCGGACTTGCGCTTGTTCCACACATCGAAGCCGACCGCGGCCAGCAGGGCCAGGCCCTTGATGACCTGTTGCCAGTCGGTGCCGACGCTGAGGAGGTTCATGCCGTTGTTCAGCACGCCGAGGACGAGACCACCGATGATCGCGCCGAGGACGGTACCCACACCGCCGCTCATGGACGCGCCACCGATGAACGACGAGGCGATGGCCTCGAGTTCGAAGTTCAGGCCCGCCTTCGGAGACGCCGCGTTGAGCCGGGCCGCTACCACCAGACCGGCCAGGGCCGCGAGCACGCCCATGTTCAGGAAGACAAGGAAGGTGACCTTCTTGTCCTTGACGCCGGACAGCTTGGCCGCCGGCAGGTTGCCGCCGATCGCGTAGATGTGCCGGCCGAAGACCGCGTTGCGCATGACGTAGCCGTAGCCGACCACCAGCACACCGAGGACGATCAGGATGATCGGCGCGCCCTGGTAGCTGGCGAGCAGCATGGTGACCGCGAGGATCGCGACGGCGATGGCGACCAGCTTCAGCAGGAACGCGTTGCGCGGCAGTACCTCCAGCGAGAACTCCTGCTCGCGCTTGCGGTCCCGGATCTCCTGGTAGACCACGAAGGCCAGCAGCACGATGCCCAGCAGCAGGGTGAGGTTGTGGTAGTTGGTGTCCGGGCCGACCTCGGGCAGGAAGCCGTTGCCGAGCTTCTGCAGACCGTCGGGGAACGGGCCGAGGGTCTGGCCCTGAAGGAAGATCTCCGTCAGACCGCGGAAGAGCAGCATGCCCGCCAGGGTCACGATGAACGAGGGTATGCCCAGATACGCGATCAGGAAGCCTTGCAAGGCCCCGGCGACCGCGCCCACCAGCAGCGACAGTACGAGGGCGACCGGCCACGCCACACTGTGCTGCACCGTCAGCACGGCCGCGAACGCTCCCACGAACGCCGTCAACGAGCCGACCGACAGGTCGATATGGCCCGCGATGATCACCAGCATCATGCCGATCGCCAGGATCAGGATGTAGCTGTTCTGGAGCACCAGGTTGGAGACGTTGCGCGGCAGCAGCAGGTCGCCGCCGGTCCACACCTGGAAGAGGATCACGATCAGGCCGAGCGCGATCAGCATGCCGTACTGCCGCATGTTGCGGCGCAGCCCGCCCCACATCAGCTGCAGCAGGCCCTCGCCGGAGCCCGGGCCCCCGCTCTTGCCGGGCGGCGCCGCGGCCGGGACCTTGTCCGTCACATCGGTGCTCATCGCGTTACCTCTTTGTCCTTCGTCATCTGACGCATCAGCACTTCCTGCGTGGCCTCGGCCCGCGGGACCTCGCCCGTCAGCCGCCCGGCGGCCATGGTGTAGATGCGGTCGCACATACCGAGCAGCTCCGGCAGCTCGGAGGAGATGAAGACGACCGCCTTGCCCTGCGCGGCCAACTGGTCGATGACCGTGTAGATCTCGTACTTGGCGCCGACATCGATCCCGCGCGTCGGCTCGTCCAGGATCAGCACCTCGGGACCCGCGAAGATCCACTTGCTGAGGACGACCTTCTGCTGGTTGCCGCCGGACAGCTTGCCCACCGGCTCGAAGACGGTCGGCGCCTTGATGTTCATGGACTCGCGGAAGCCCTCGGCGACCTGCCGCTCCTCGTGCTCGTCGACGATCCCGCGCCTGGCCACCTTGTCCAGGGCCGTGAGCGAGATGTTCCGGTTGATGGTGTCGATGAGGTTGAGGCCGTAGTGCTTGCGGTCCTCGGTGACGTACGCGATGCCGTGCCCGACCGCCTCCGCGACGGTCTTCGTACGTATCTCCCTGCCGTCCTTGAAGACCGTGCCGCCCGCGTGCCGGCCGTAGCTGCGCCCGAAGACGCTCATCGCCATCTCGGTGCGCCCGGCGCCCATCAGGCCCGCGATGCCGACGATCTCCCCACGACGCACGTTGATCGACACATCGTCAACGACCTTGCGCTGCTGGTCGATCGGATGATGGACGGTCCAGTTGCGGATCTCCAGCGCGGGAGCCGCGTCCGCCTCACCCTCGTACGGAGTGCGCTCGGGGAAGCGGTGGTCCAGGTCGCGGCCGACCATGCCCGAGATGATCCGGTCCTCGGTGGTCCCGGGCGCCTTGACGTCGAGGGTCTCGATGGATTGGCCGTCGCGCAGGATGGTCACCGAGTCGGCGACCCGGCGGATCTCGTTCAGCTTGTGGGAGATGATGATCGAGGTGATGCCCTGGTTCTTCAACTCCAGGATCAGATCCAGGAGTTTGCCGCTGTCCTCGTCGTTCAGAGCCGCGGTCGGCTCGTCGAGGATCAGCAGCTTCACCTTCTTCGACAGCGCCTTGGCGATCTCCACCAGCTGCTGCTTGCCCACGCCGATGTCGGCGATCCGGGTCTCCGGGTGGTCGGTCAGACCCACCCGGCGCAGCAGCTCGGTGGCGTGCCGCAGGGTCTCCTTCCAGTTGATGAGCCCCCGCGAGGCGTGCTCGTTGCCGAGGAAGATGTTCTCCGCGATCGACAGGAACGGCACCAGCGCCAGTTCCTGATGGATGATCACGATGCCGTGCTGCTCGCTCGCCCGGATGTCCCGGAACGTACAGACCTCACCCTCGAAGAGGATGTCGCCCTCGTACGTGCCGTGCGGATGAACGCCGGAGAGCACCTTCATCAAGGTGGACTTTCCGGCGCCGTTCTCACCGCAGATGGCATGGACCTCGCCCTGACGGACGGTCAGCGTGACGTCCGACAGCGCCTTCACACCGGGAAAGGTCTTGACGATCGAGCGCATTTCCAGGACGGGTCCCGCCATGGTCGTGCCCTTCCAATCCGTAGGAATGGCCGTTCAGTCCGTTGGAATGACCGGCTTGTTCACCGGGTGGGACTACTTGAGCTCGCTGGCCTTGTAGTAGCCCGTGTCGACCAGTTCCTTGGTGTAGTTGGTCTTGTCCACGCTCACCGGCTGCAGCAGCATGGCCGGGACGACCTTGGTGCCGTTGTCGTACGTCTTGGTGTCGTTGGTCTGCGGTGTCTTGCCGTTGAGGACGTCGTCGATCATGGTCGAGGCGACGTCGGCGAGCTTGCGGGTGTCCTTGTAGACGGTCTGCGTCTGCTCACCGGCGATGATCGACTTCACCGAGGCCAACTCCGCGTCCTGACCGGTGATCACCGGCAGCGGCTTGCTGGAGGAGCCGTAGCCGTCCGACTTCAGCGCGGCGATGATGCCGATGGAGATGCCGTCGTACGGCGACAGGACGGCGTCGACCTTGGCGCTGGAGTACGTGGAGGTGAGGATGTCCTCCATGCGCTTCTGGGCGGTGGCGCCGTCCCAGCGCAGGGTGGTCACCTGGGTGAGGTTGGTCTGGCCGGACTTGACGACGAGCTTCTTGCTGTCGATGTACGGCTTCAGCACGCTCATCGCGCCGTTGAAGAAGTACTTGGTGTTGTTGTCGTCGTTCGATCCGGCGAACAGCTCGATGTTGAACGGGCCCTTGCCGTTCTTCAGCCCCAGCTTGTCGACGATGTAACTGGCCTGAAGCTCGCCGACCTTGGTGTTGTCGAAGGACGCGTAGTAGTCGACGTTCTTCGTGCCGAGGATCAGACGGTCGTAGGCGATCACCGGGATCTTGGCGTCGGCGGCCTGCTGCAGCACGTTGTTCAGCGACTTGTTGTCGATGGCCGCGATGATCAGGCCCTTGACGCCCTGCGTGATCAGGTTCTCGATCTGCGAGACCTGCTGGTCGGGGTTGTCCTCGCCGTAGACCAGCTTGGTCTTGTAGCCCTTCGCCTTCAGGTTCTTGACGACGTTGTTGCCGTCGGCGATCCAGCGCTCGGAGGACTTGGTGGGCATGGCGATACCGATGGTGCCGCCCTTGGCACTGCCCGTGTCCGCCTTGCTGCCACCCGTACCGCTCTGCCCGCAGGCGGACAGAGTGAGGGCGAGGGAGGCGGCTCCGGCTATGAGGGTGAGGGCGCTTCTACGAGTGCGCATGGTGATCAGTCCTTGTTCGTCTCGTCGTTGAGATGTTTGAGCGAGGTCGGTTGAAGCGCCCCGAAGGGGCGCGGGGAACTGCGCGACCAGCCACGGCGGATCTGCAGCCCCCATCGGTCATCCAGCGGCACCTTCGGTGGGGAACCGGTTCAAGGACCCCGGCAGCCGGGAGCCGAGCGGCGCCATGTCGCCGTCCGCGCCGTGCCGGGCGAGCAGGTCGAGGGCGAGCCGGCCGCGCCGCACCCGCTCCCGGGCGGTGTCCAGGGTCACGTCCCGCAGATGGGTGCCCCACGGGTAGATGCCGGGAGCCTTGGACAGACCGAACTTCAGGTAGATCGGTGCGCCGCGCCGGATCAGCTCGGCGACCTCGTACATCCGGATGTAGCCGCCGAGGTCGTCGGGGGCCTCGATGTACATGTCCATGGGAGCGCCGGACACCCGGCGGATCTCGGTGAGGTGATCGAGCGTCAGATCGCTCGGCACGTTGACGGAGTCGGCGCCGAGGTGCTCGAAGACGGAGTACGAGGCCGGGTTGACCGGCCCGACCAGCGCGGACACCTTCAGGGTGGTGTCGGCCGGGATGATGCCGGCCTGCCGGGCCCGGTGCAGTGTCCACAGCACGCCCTCGTCGGCGACGAGCAGGCACTTGACGCCCAGCTCCGTGGCCCGTACCGCGTCTTCGACACATCCGGCGACGGCGTCGTGGCCCCGCGCGCGCAGTCCGGCCCCCCGCGAGTCGGAGCGGACGGAGCCGCCGATGTCCCAGGTGCCACGCGGGCCGGTGAACAGGCAGAGTTCGATGTCACGTTCGCCGGTCGCCTCGACCATCTCGGTGATCTCGGCGTCGGTGAGCATCCACACACCGCTGCCCTGGCTGATCCGGTGGATCGGGACGTCCAGCCGCGAGGACTCCTTGAGCACGACGGCCAGCGCCTCGGGACCCTCGCAGGAGGGGATCTCGGTGCGCCACTTGCCGCCGCCCGGGAAGCTGTGGGCGGAGGCGTCGGCGGGGTCGAGGGCGGGCGCACCCATACCGAGGGCGGTGAGTGCCTGCTCACCGGGTCGGCGGGCCGCCGTAACGGAAGCGTCGGTCGTCACAAGCTGTCCTTTGTGTTCGATATATCGGACAAGGTTCGCGGCTCGGGGTACAGATCAGGCTTGGTGGTACGCCGGCCACGGCGAGGTCAGGTCACGCCGCGGCCGGCGTACGACTAGGGGCGGAGCAGCACCTTGCCCACCTTTGGATCACCGGCCCCCACCAGCTCGATGGCCTGCGGGAACTCGGTCAGCGGCAGCTCGTGCGTGACCAGCGGCAGCGGATCGAGGAGCCCCGCCCCGAAGACCCGCACCGTGTGCGCCCAGGCGTCCGGCGGCGCCCCGAAGACGGTGTGCACCTCCAGCTGCCGTACGACGAGATCGGTCGGGTCCAGACCCTCGGCACCGGCGGCCGGGATACCCGTCAGGACCAGCCGCCCGCCGCGGCGGAGCAGGGCGGCGGCGGTGCGTGCGGCGGACGCCGAGCCGGCGGTCTCGATGACCACGTCGAAGTCGTCGGGAAGAGCCTGGTCCTTGGTACGGAAGCCGGTCGCCCCGAACTGCCGGGACAGGGCCTCCCGGTCGTTCCGCGTCCCCACCACGAGCAGCTCGCTCGGCGAGATCGCCTTCAGGAACTGCACGGCGAACATCCCGAGCGTCCCGGTGCCGACCACCG
Organism: Streptomyces sp. NPDC111744; assembly: GCF_055634995.1. NCBI lineage: Bacteria > Bacillati > Actinomycetota > Actinomycetes > Kitasatosporales > Streptomycetaceae > Streptomyces > Streptomyces sp. NPDC111744. Next base: position 544,021 of record NZ_JBVKCG010000003.1, on the reverse strand, counting down.
CGACCCGCTCGCCCGGCTGCGCGTTGCCCTTCAGCGCGGCCGCCGCGATACAGGCGGCGGGTTCGAGGAGGGCGGCGGCGGTCAGATCCGCGTCGTCCGGCAGGGGGTGCAGCAGCCGGGCCGGCAGGGTGAGGGTGGCGGCCATGGCCCCCGGCTGGGTGAAGCCGGTCTCCTCGTAGCCGTCGGTGCACAGGGTGGTCTCGCCGGCGTGGCACCGGTCGCACACCTGGCAGTTCCGGAACCCCTCGCCGACGACCTTCCGGCCGACCAGACTCCCGGGGACTCCGGCGCCCACCGCACGGACCGTTCCCGACCACTCGTGGCCCGGAGTCAGCGGGTAACGGACGTACCCCTCCGGCCGGTTCCCCTGGTACACCTCGCGGTCGCTTCCGCAAATCCCGACCGCGTGCACGGCGACCAGCGCCTCGCTGGCACCGGGCTTGCGGGGCGTGTGCTCCTCGACCCGGTGGCTGCCCGGTGCCTCGACGACGACCTGGGAGCTCACTTGGTCCCCTTGGGCCTGCGCTGCTCCCAGCCGTCGGCCCAGAGGTCGAAGCGGGCCTGCTGCTGCGGGAACTCCGCGGCGGCGTCGGCGTCGAACTCGACCCCGAGACCGGGCGCGTCGGACAGCTCGAAGTACCCGTCGACGACCTCCGGCGCCCCCCTGACCACCTTCTTGATCTCGGCGTCGGCGAAGTCGTTGAAGTGCTCCAGGATCTTGAAGTTCGGGGAGGTGAACCCGACCTGGAGGGAGGCGGCGGTCAGCACGGACCCGCCGACGTTGTGCGGCGCGACCAGCACATAGTGCGTCTCGGCGGTGGCGGCCAGTTTCCGCGTCTCCCAGATGCCGCCGACATGGCCGACATCCGGCTGGATGATGTCCACGGCCTGGCTCTCGAAGAGCTCACGGAACTCGATGCGGTCGTGGATGCGCTCACCGGTGGCGACCGGGATGTCCACCTTGGCGGCGACCTTCTCCAGCGCCTTGAGGTTCTCCGGCGGGACGGGCTCCTCCAGCCAGGCCGGCTTGAAGGGCGCCAGTTCGCGCGCGAGCCGTACCGCCGTGGCGGGCGAGAACCGCCCGTGCATCTCCAGCATGAGCTCGGCGTCCGGGCCGATGGCGTCCCGGACGGCCTCGATCAGCGACACGGAGTACAGCGTCTGCTCGTGGTCGAGCTCGAAGTGCCCGGTGCCGAACGGGTCGATCTTCAGCGCCTTGTACCCGCGCTCGATCACCCCCTGGGCGGCCTTGTGGTACGCCTCCGGCGTTCGCTCGGTCGTGTACCAGCCGTTGGCGTACGCCTTGACCCTGTCGGTGACCTTCCCGCCGAGCAGCTGCCAGACGGGCACGCCCAGCGCCTTGCCCTTGATGTCCCAGCAGGCCATTTCCACGACGGCGATCCCCGACATCACGATCTCGCCGGCCCGGCCGTAGTCGCCGTACTTCATCCGGCGTACGAGGTCTTCCACTGCGAACGGGTCGGAACCGAGAATGTGGTTGGCCTCGGCCTCCCGCAGATAGCCGATCAGCGCGTCGGTGTGACCGAGCATCCGGGTCTCGCCGACTCCGGTGATCCCCTCGTCGGTGTGCACCTGGACGTACGTCAGGTTGCGCCACGGCGTCCCGACCACGTGCGTGCTGATTCCGGTGATGCGCACGGCAGTTGCCCCTCAGCTGTTCGAGATTTCGTCACACGTTCGAAATGCTGGCGTGACAGTAAGGATCGGGCGGTGTGGGTGTCAATGGGTCGAACAGGTAACGGTTTCGGCAAGGCTTTCGATAGCTCTTTCAGTCCCGCACAGAACCTTCACAGAGGCGCCTGGTAAGTGACCGGTGGGGAACTTAGTCTTCCCGCGTCATGGATTACTGCCACCCGTGCCGACGGCACCTCAATGGCGCCCTTGCCTGCCCGGGGTGCGGCGCTCAGGTCGAATCGCTACGCGCGTCCGCGCCGGAAGCGACCGCTCCCGACCTGGCCACGCACGGCGAAACGCCCTACATGGAGACGGAGTTCGCCGACGACGGGCACGGCGGCGCCGGTGACTACGACGGTGAGGGTGGCGACGGCTACGGCGACGAGGGCGACGAGCCCTTGGCGGGTGGCCGGGCGGAGCGGCGACGGGCGGCGCGCGGACATGGCGGCCGGAGCCGGGGACGAGCCGCCGAGAGCCTTTCCGAGGGCGTCGAGGAGCCTTCCGGGGCCGACGGGAGCCGTCGCGACCGCAAGGCCGCGGCCCATCGCCGGCGGCGCCGCAGAATCCTGCTCGTGAGCGCGGCGTGCGTCCTCGCGGCGGGCGGCCTGAGCCTCGCCGAACTCGGCACGGACGCCATACCGTTCACGAGCCCGGGCCCGGCCTCCGCGGGCGGCGACACCGCCGACGGCGGTACCTCGACGTCGTCCCCGGGTACGACGGCCCAGCCGCTGGACGACACGTCCGGCGCGACCGGCACGGCGAGCTCCGCCTCGGCCGACCCGTCCGCCTCCCCGTCCCCCTCCGCGTCGAAGGACAAGGCGTCCGGCTCCCCGTCCGCGTCCCCGAAGGACACCTCGGCCCAGCCGGCCACGACGGGCACGGGCACGTCGACGAACTCGCCGACGGCGGCACCGACGTCCACGGCGGCATCGCCGCCGACGGCCGATCCGACGACATCGGACCCCACCCCGAGCCCGTCGCAGAGCCACACGTGCACGAGGTTCCTGTGGTGGTGCTCGTAGGCGCGGCGCACTGCCAAAGCAAATCCAGCAAACGTGTCACATCCGCCGAACCCGTTCCGTCATAGGTGTGTAACCCGCTGAACCCCAACGGAGGCACACACCATGGAAGCCCGTCTGAACCTCTTCGCCAGCCCCACCGCCAACAAGCTGATCAAGCACTTCGCCGGCGCGGGCAAGGTCGCCCACGACACGTCGATCCCGGACTCCACCCTGGAGCTCGTGAAGATCCGCGCCAGCCAGATCAACGGCTGCGGTTTCTGCCTCGACATGCACACCAAGGACGCGGCCGCCGCGGGGGAGACCCAGCAGCGTCTCCACATGGTCGGTGCCTGGCGCGAGGCCACCGTCTTCACCGAGGCCGAGCGCGCGGCGCTGGAGCTGGCCGAGCAGGGCACCCGGATCGCCGACGCGGCGGGCGGGGTCCCCGACGAGGTGTGGGAGAACGCGGCCAAGCACTACACCGAAGAGGAACTCGTCGCGCTGGTGGCGACGATCGCCGCGATCAACGCCTTCAACCGGCTGAACGTCATCTTCCAGCAGCCGGCGGGCGACTACCGGCCCGGCCAGTTCGCGTAACGACCCGAGGGGGCCGGCCCGGCCGGGTGCCGGCCCCTCTACGCGTCCAGCATCCGCCGCAGCAGATCCCGCAGGGACAGCCGCTCCGCGTCCGACAGCCCCGCCAGCGGCTCGCGCGCGAAGCGCAACCCGTCGCGCAGGTCGCGGGCGACCCGGCGGCCCTCGTCCGTCGCCGCGGCCAGCTTCACCCGGCGGTCGGCCGGATCGGGCCGGCGCTCAACGAGCCCCCGCGCCTCCAGCCGGTCCACGATCCCCGTCACGTTCGACGGCTCGCACTTCAGCTTCTGTGCCAGCTTCCGCATCGGCAGGGGCTCCAGCGAGAGCAGGCTGAGCAGGCGCGCCTGCGCCCCGGTGAGTGTGTGTTCCCCCGCCGCCTCCTCGTAGTCCGCGTAGAAACGGGCCACGACGTCCCCGATCAGCTCGACGACCTCCAGGGTCAGGGCGTCGGGGCGCTGGGTCTTCGCTGGACTGGACTGTGAGGACGACATGCGCCCCAGAATACCCCCGTTACTTGACATCCTGAAATATTCAGCGGCATGGTTGTTTCAGGTACTGAAGTAGTTAGGAAAGGCGCATGTCATGATCAACCGCGAGTGGCACCTCGTCAGCCGTCCCGTCGGCTGGCCGAAGCCCGAGGACTTCGCCCTCGTCGAGGCGGAGGTTCCGACGCCGGGTGAGGGGCAGGTGCTGGTACGGAACGAGTACCTCTCCGTCGACCCGTACATGCGCGGCCGGATGAGTGCCGCCAAGTCGTACGCCGCCCCCTTCGAGCTGGGCAAGGTCATGCAGGGCGGCGCGGTCGGCGAGGTCGTCGAGTCCAATGCCGAGGGCATCGCGGTCGGCGACCACGTCCTGCACTTCTTCGGCTGGCGCGAGTACGCGGTCATGGACGCGAAGAACGCCGTCAAGGTCGACGCGGAGGCGGCGCCCCTGTCGACGTACCTCGGCGTCCTCGGCATGACCGGTCTCACCGCCTACGCGGGCCTGCTGCGCACCGCCTCCTTCAAGGAGGGCGACTCGGTCTTCGTGTCCGGCGCGGCCGGCGCGGTCGGCAGCCAGGTCGGCCAGATCGCCAGGCTCAAGGGCGCCTCGCGGGTGATCGGCTCGGCCGGCTCCGACGAGAAGGTCAAGCTGCTGGTCGAGGAGTACGGCTTCGACGCGGCCTTCAACTACAAGAACGGCCCGGTCGGCGAGCAGCTGCGGGCGGCCGCGCCCGACGGTGTCGACGTCTACTTCGACAATGTCGGCGGCGACCACCTGGAGGCGGCCATCGGCCGGCTGAACCGGGACGGCCGCATCGCCGTCTGCGGCATGATCTCCGTCTACAACAGCACCGAGCCCGTCCCCGGCCCGAAGAACCTCTCCCGCCTCATCCAGACCCGCGGCCGGATCGAGGGCTTCCTGGTCGGCGACCACTACGACCTGCAGCCGCAGTTCGTCACCGAGGTCGGCCCGTGGGTCGCCTCCGGGCAGCTGAAGTACCGCGAGACCGTGGTCGAGGGCATCGAGAACAACCTGGAGGCGTTCCTCGGGGTGCTGCGGGGCGACAACACCGGGAAGATGATCGTCAAGCTGTAAGGCGGTCGACCGGGAGACTGTTTACGTTTTCCGGTATGCGGTAACTTCTTTCCGAAACCGCCGTCGATCGTGGGCGCGAATCGCGGCGGACCGAGGAGGAAGAAACCGCATGCCGATACAGCAGTCCGACGTCCTCTACACCGCCGTCGCCACGGCCGAGAACGGCCGCGACGGCCGGGTCGCCACGGACGACGGCCGGCTCGACGTCGTCGTGAACCCGCCGAAGGAGATGGGCGGCAGCGGCGCCGGGACCAACCCGGAGCAACTGTTTGCCGCCGGGTACAGCGCGTGCTTCCAGGGGGCCCTGGGGGTCGTCGCCCGGCAGGCCGGGGTCGATGTCTCCGGGTCCAGGGTCACCGCCAGGGTGGGGCTCGGGAAGAACGCGGACGGGTTCGGTCTCGTCGTGGAGATCTCCGCGGAGATTCCGGGCGTCGAGGCGGGCGTTGCCCGTGACCTTGTCGAGCAGGCGCACGGGGTCTGCCCGTACTCGAAGGCGACTCGCGGGAACATCAGCGTGACGCTGGTCTGACGGCTCTCGTTGCGCTGTCGGGAGGCCGCACCCTTGGACGTGGGGTGCGGTCTCCCGTCCTGGGCGGGCTGCGTTCAGCGCGTCCGAGCCGCTGCCCTGTGCACGGCCAGCGCCAACCGGTCGTTCTCCGGTGCCGCCCCGCCCGGGAACGCGAACCGTCGCCTCGTATAGCCGTAGGCGACCCCGCTCCGCGGGTCCGTGAACGCCTGGGAGCCCGCCGCGCCGCTGTGGCCGATCGCGCCCGCGCCCAGGAACGGGTACCAGGTGTCCGCCGTCGCCTGGAAGCCCAGGCCGTACGACTTGTGGGTGCGCGCCACCAGGTCGTAGCCCACCGAGTGGAACTGGCCGAACTCCGCCACCGTGTCCTCCTTCAGCAGTGGGGCCTTGCCGCCGACCTCGCTGAGCAGCACCGCGTACATCCCGGCCAGGCCGCGCGCCGACGCCACCCCGCCGAACGACGCCGGGCCCTTGGCGCGGACCAGCGGGTCGTTCGGCAGGGCCGCCAGGTCCACGGGCACGGCCGCGTGCTCGTTGAAGGCGATCCCGGCGAGCGTCCGCGGACCGGACGGGGCCGAGTCGAGCAGCGCCTGCTGCCGGGGGGTGGGGAGCATGGGCCGGGTGGTGCGGAAGCGGGGCTCGTGCGCGGCCGGCAGGCCCAGGAAGAAGTCCAGGCCGTACGGCGCCCTGACCCGTTCCTCGTACACGTCCTGGAGGGTACGGCCCGTCGCCCGCCGTACGACTTCGCCGGTGAGCGCGCCGATGACGAGCGCGTGGTAGCCGAAGGCCGTGCCCGGGCGCCAGAACGGCCGCTGGTCGGCGAGGCGTTCGGCCATCGCCCGGTCGTCCGTCAGCTCCTGTGGGCTGAACCCGGTGTCGGTGCCGATCAGACCCGCCCGGTGCGCGACCAGGTCCCGCAGGGTCAGCGTGCCCTTGCCCTCCGCGGCGAACTCCGGCCAGTAGTAGGTGACCTTACGGTCCAGCTCCAGCGTGCCGTCCTGCACCAGCGTCGCCACGACCAGGTGCGCGGCGCCCTTGGTGGACGAGAACACGCCGTAGAGGCAGTCCCCGTCGGCCACCTCGCCCGCCCACAGGTCGACGACCCGCCGACCGTGCACATACGCACACAACTGTCCCTCGTAATCGGCCGGTTCGCCGGCGACGAAGGCGGCGAACTCCTCGCGCACCGCCTCGAAGCCCTCCGCGACCGTGCCCCGGACGGTGATCTCCTGCGTCATCCGCTCTCCTCAGCCGAGCCGCCGCGGGCAGCTCCCATTGTGAACAACGCCCTACGCGGCGCGGGTACCTCCGCTGCCCGTTCCTGAGATCGGTACGGCGAGATGTAGCCATTCGACTCAACAGCGACCAGAAGGTCTTGCTCAGATCTGCGTGAAGGTGCTGGGGGAGGCGCCCGTCGACCGGAACACGGCGAAGTCGGTGCCGCCGCACCGGTACAGCAGCCCGCCGGGCCGTTCGTCGACGGCTTCGAGTCCGAGCACCTCGGCGTAGAACCGCCGGGCCCGCTCCAGGTCCCTGGCCGGCAGCCGGGTGGCCACCCGCCCCCGCCCGAGGACGTTCTCACCGCTGTTCTCGCCTGTTCTGGCTGCGTTCATGCCCCCCACTGTGCCCCCGGGCCACCCCGGTAGGGTCTTCGCCATGCGTGATCTCGGGGTGGGTTTCGGATATCTCCTCAAGGGCCAGCGGTGGGTCGGCCGGCACGGCAAGCAGCACGGCTTCGGTCTGCTGCCCGCCCTGATCACCCTCGTCCTCTACGCGGCGGCGCTGGTCGCCCTCGCGATATGGGGAGAGGACTTCGTCGCCTGGGCCACCCCGTTCGCCGACGACTGGTCCAGCCCATGGCTCGGCCTCTTCCGCGGCTTCCTCACCGCCGTGCTGTTCGCCCTCGGCCTTCTCCTCGCCGTCCTCACCTTCACCGCCGTCACCCTGCTGATCGGCCAGCCCTTCTACGAGAACCTCTCCGAGAAGGTCGACGAGGACGTCTCGCCCGACGGGACCGCTCCCGAGTCCGGGCTGCCGTTCTGGCGCGAGCTGTGGATCTCGGCCCGCGACAGCCTGCGCGTCCTGGCCCGGGCCGGTCTCTGGGGCCTGCTGCTCTTCGCCCTCGGCTTTCTCCCCTTCGTCGGGCAGACCGTCGTACCGGTCCTCGGCTTCTTCGTGACCGGCTTCTTCCTCACCGAGGAACTCGCCGCCGTCGCCCTCCAGCGCCGGGGCGTCGACCTGCGCGCCCGGCTCGCCCTGCTGCGCTCCCGCAAGACCCTGGTGTGGGGCTTCGGCACCCCGCTCGGCCTCGCCTTCCTGGTCCCGTTCGTCGCGGTGTTCCTGATGCCGGGCGCGGTCGCGGGCGCCACGCTCCTCGCCCGCGACCTGCTGGGCGAGGAGACGGCACAGAAGGACCCCGACCCGGATCAGGACCGGCGGGTCACTTCCTGAAACCCGCGTCCGCCGCCACGCTCACGATCGCCCGGACCTGGTCGATGATGTCGACCCGGTTCCGCACGAACTCAGGGTCGGTCACCTCGGTGGTGTTCCCGGCCCCGAACTCCAGCACCGGCGTGTGCACATGCCCGCCGGGCAGGGTGTCGTGCAGCCCGAGCCGGTCGCGCAGCAGGGTGGCGCGGTAGGCGATCTCGTTGGACAGATAGTCACCGCCGCCCCCGGCCCGGGCCGTCGACCCGGGAGTCGGGCCGTCCGCCCGTACGACGGGATCGCCGCCCCCCGCCGGAATCTCGGTGACCTCGGTGTGGTCGTACACCGGGAAACGCCCCGTGCGCGCCGCCACGATCGCGGTGTACGGCAGGGTCGTGGTCGTCCACTGCGGCTGTGAGGCCTGGTCGGTGACCGGGACGGTCTCCGTCCGGCTGACGTTGTCGTTGTCGGGGAACCCGCCCCGCCAGGCCCCGTTGGTCCGCTCCACGTCGAACCGTCCGACCCGCCCCTGGCTCACGGTCGTGAACAGGTCCACCTTCGGCAGATACGGCCGCAGCGCCCGCTCCACGGTGCCCTGCGCGAAGTCGTCCCAGCGCACCGGGAAGACGGCCGTCTCGACCCGCGCGGGCCCCTCCTCGGTCTGTACGACCGTGCCGTCGAGGGCCAGCGCACTCGCCCCGGACGGATTGGAGATCCGGATGTCCCGGTCGAGCGTGAACGGGTCGAACCCGGTGACGAGGATCCGCCGAACGCCCTTGCCGGGATACCGGATGTCGGTCTGCCCCCGCGAGGTCCGCTCCAGCGCGTCCAGCAGGGAAGCCCGTTGCCGCTCGTTCAGCCCGAACCCCGGCTCCCAGGTGCGCACTTCCCGGGTCATCCCGAGGCGCGCCCAGTACAACGGCCGGTCGTCGTCCCGGCTGAGATCACCGGAGACCGGCCCCCGCCCCTGCGCCCGGTCCACGGCCCGCCGCCACAGCGCGGACCCGTCCCGTACGACGATCCGCCGGGCCTGCGCATACGACCGCGCGCCGCCGAGTGCCCGCGCGAACTCCGGTGCCACGGCGTCGAATCCTGACCGCCGGAGTATCTCCTGCGGCACGGCCCGGTCGAGCCGTTGCTCCTCGACGGTGGGGGAGGGGACGGTCGCCGCATGCGCGGCGGTGGGGACAAGTGCCCCGGCGATCAGGGCGATTCCAAGAACACCGATCCGAACGCGCAGCGAATTCAAGAGAGTTGGCCTTCCGTCGCAGTGGGGTGCGTGGTGCCGTTCGGGCCGCAGTATCGCGCGTGGGGCGCGGTGTGGTCCACGCCAGGGGGAGCGACCGCGCCACCTCCCGCAGCACGGCCACGAACGTCGCCCGCGCCGGGGCGCCCTCGTCGCGCACCGGCCACAGCACGATGTCCGGGCGGACGGCGGCCGCGGCCAGTGCCGGGACCAGGGCCACCCCGAGCCCGGCGGCGACGTACCCCTGCTTGGCCGTCCACTCGGCGACGACATGGGCCACCCGAGGCCGGAAACCCTGGCGCAGGGACGGCCACGTACAGCGACTGGCCGAGTACGGCACCGTACGCCGGGAGTTCCTCACCGGTACCCCGCCGACGAGCATGACCTTCGAGGTGTCCCGGCTGTTCCGGCCGGAGGCGATGGTGGAGGTGGAAGTCGTGGCGGCGGTGGCCGGCTGAGCCGAGGGGGCGGGATGCGGGGCGGCTCGCGGGGGTTTGTGAAGGGTTCGTACGGGAACGCTGTGGGGGGCTCGATCACCGGCCGTCGTCTCACAGCCGCGGCTATGGTCGGGTGCGGGATGAGTCCCCCTTGAGCAGCCCCGGTCCGGGACCTGACCCCTGGACCGGGGCTTGCGGCTGTCCCGGTCAGTCCCGTACCCCGAAGCCGTACACCGTCTCCGAGCGGTACACCGTGCCCGGGTCGAGGCGGGTGCTCGGGAACTCCGGGCGGTTGGGGGAGTCGGGGAAGTGCTGGGTCTCCAGGGCGATGCCGTCGCCCGGGGCGAACGGGCCGCTCAGGTGCTCGGCCGTGTAGAGCTGGACGCCGGGTTCGGTGGTGGCCACGGTGAGGGTGCGGCCGGAGGCCGGGTCGTGCAGCTCGGCGATCTCGGCCGGGGTTTGCGTGACGCCCTTGTCGAGGACCAGGTTGTGGTCGTAGCCGGAGCCCACCTTGCGGGCCGTACGGAAGTCGAAACGGGACCCGGAGACGTCCGCCAGGACCCCGGTCGGGATGAGGTCGCCGTCGACGGGCGTGTACCGGGAGGCGGCGATCCGGAGTTCATGGCCGCCCGCGTTCCCGGAGCCCGCGAGATTGAAGTAGCTGTGGTTGGTGAGGTTCACCACGGTCGGCGCGTCGGTGACCGCCTCGTAGGAGATGCGCAGTGCCCCTGACGCGTCCAGTGTGTACGTCACCGTGACCGCCAGCCGCCCGGGGAAGCCCTCCTCCCCGTACGGGCTCACCCGCGTCAGCCGCACCCCGTGCTCGACGCCCTCGGCCTCCCACACCCGCTTGTCGAAGCCCTCGGCGCCGCCGTGCAGGGAGTTGGGCCCGTTGTTCGGCTCCAGGGCGTAGGTCACGCCGTCCAGCGGGAAGCGGGCGTGCGCGATCCGGTTGGCGTACCGGCCGACCAGGGCACCGAAGTACGGGCCCGGGTGCTCCAGGTAACCGTCCAGGCCGGCGAACCCCAGCACCACGTCCGCCGTCCGCCCGTCCCGGTCCGGGACCTCCACCGACTGCACGATCCCGCCGTACGACAGGATCCCCACCCGGGTCCCCGCGCGCTCCAGCGTCCAGCGGTGCACCTCGGTGCCGTCGGAAAGTGTGCCGAAGAGTTCGCTCATGAGGGAAACCCTAAGCCAAGGGTCTAGTCCACCGGGTCCGCCGCCGTGATGGTCCGGTAGGCGATCGCGGCGAGCTTCGACTGGCCGTCGGTGCTCGGGTGGAACCAGTCCCAGTGACTCAACTGATCCGTGCCGAAGCGGTACTCGTACACCGCCCCGCCGTCGAAACGGCACCGCCGGTCCTTGGCGCAGACCTCCGCCAGCACCTTGTTGTACTCCTCGACCCGCTGCTGCACCTTGTCCCGGCGCAGGGTCGCCACACTGGTCAGATCGTCGGCGTCGCCCAGCATGGAAGGGCAGATGCCCAGCTTCCAGATCTGCTTGCCCAGCGGGTTGGTCCGCCCCTGGGACCACAGCCGCTTCAGATTCGGCACGCTCGACACGTACACCTGCGTCTTCGGCAGCGCCTTGCGCAGGGTGCCCATCGCGTCCTCGAACTGGGTGCGGAAGGCGGCCACCGAGGTCATCGCCCGTACTGACGTACGACAGGCGTCGTTCGCACCCGCCATCACCGTCACCAACTGCGGCCTGCGTACGACCGCGTCGGCCATCTGCCCGGCGAGGTCGGCCATCCGGGCGCCGGTCACCGCGTAGTTCCAGCTGTGGTCGGCCGCCCTCGCCCGCCCCAGCAGCCGTACCGCCAGGCTGTCCACCTGGTCGCTGGTGCCGGTCGCCCAGGACACCTCCGGGCAGTCCGAGAGCACCGTGCACGCGTCGAAGCCGCGGGTGATGGAGTCGCCGACGGCCGCGATCGAGGCCGGACTGCGGTCCCACACCTGCACGGCCCGCGAGGCACGCGTCCTCGCGTCGTGTGTCGCCGAGGAAGAACCGCCGATCACATCGCACCCGGCCAGTCCCAGCGCGGCGGTCGCGGCGACGACACCGATCAGGGCACGCGAACGCCGGCGTCGCTGCTTCCGCATACCCTGCTGGTCCTCTCCGTCGGCTGACTCGTCCCCCTCCATAACAACGCACGGAAGTTCCCACCCCCCGCCCTGCAACGGTCCACCCCCGTACAAGCGTCCCCCTGGGTGAATGGCAGGGGTTTCCTGGCAGTGGGACCGACGGTACGTCACACTCCTTGCGCCGCCGCACGGTAGCCTCGCCATCAACGCGGCCGTCGTGCCACTGCCGCCAGCCAGCCAGCAAGATGTCCCGCTCTGCCCGGAGGTTCCGGTGACGACACGTGGAGTTCTGTACGTGCACTCCGCGCCGCGCGCGCTGTGCCCGCACGTCGAGTGGGCCGTCGCCGGGGTGCTCGGCACGCGCGTCAACCTCGACTGGATCCGGCAGCCGGCGGCCCCCGGCACCTGGCGCTCCGAGTTCTCCTGGCAGGGCGAGGTCGGCACGGCCTCCAAACTCGCCTCCGCACTGCGCGGCTGGCACCTGCTGCGCTTCGAGGTCACGGCCGAGCCCTGCGCGAAGGCCGAGGGCGAGCGCTACAGCTGCACCCCCGATCTCGGCATCTTCCACGCGGTCACCGGAATCCACGGCGACATCCTGATCCCGGAGGACCGCCTGAGGGCCGCGATGACCCGCTCACAGCGCGGCGAGACCGACCTGGAGGCCGAGATCGCCAAGCTGCTGGGCAAGCCGTGGGACGACGAACTGGAGCCCTTCAGATACGCGGGGGAGGGCGCCCCGGTCCGCTGGCTGCATCAGGTGGTTTGAGCCCCCACCGGCGGTCAGCCGAGAACGAAACGCACTGTGGCCCGGACTCCAGCAAGGAGTCCGGGCCACAGGCCTTGAAACGGCGTCTCTCAGATCGTCCTGAACGCGAGTACGACGTTGTGCCCACCGAACCCGAACGAATCGTTCAGCACGGCGATCCGCCCCTCGGGCAGCTGACGCGCCTCACCCCGGACCACATCCGCGTTGACCTCGGGGTCGAGGTCGTCCAGGTTGATGGTCGGCGGAGCCGTACGGTTCACCAGCGCCAGGATCGACGCGACGGTCTCGATGCCACCGGCGCCGCCCAGCAGGTGACCCGTCATCGACTTGGTCGCCGAGATGGCCATGTGGTCGACGTCGTCGCCGAACACCTTCCGCAGCGCCTTGATCTCGGCCACGTCACCCTGCGGCGTCGACGTCGCGTGAGCGTTGACGTGCACGATCTCGGCCGGCTTCAGATCCGTGTTGTCGAGCAGGTTCTGCAGCGCGTGCGCGATGCCGTTGCCCGAGGGCTCCGGCTGCGTGATGTGGTGCGCGTCGGCCGAGATGCCCTGGCCGAGCGCCTCGGCGTAGATCCGGGCCCCGCGCGCCTTCGCGTGCTCCTCGGACTCCAGGACGATCGCGCCCGCGCCCTCACCGAGGACGAAGCCGTCACGGCCTGAGTCGTAGGGACGCGACGCGCCCTCGGGGTCGTCGTTGTTCTTGGACATCGCCATCATGTTGCCGAACGCGACGATCGGCAGCGGATGGATCGCCGCCTCGGTGCCGCCGGCCACGACGATGTCCGCACGACCGGTGCGGATCATCTCGATGGCGTACCCGATGGCCTCGGCGCCGGAGGCGCAGGCCGACACGGGCGTGTGCACACCGGCCCGCGCACCCAGCTCGATACCGACGTTGGCGGCCGGCGAGTTGGGCATCAGCATCGGCACGGTGTGCGGGGAGACTCGGCGTACGCCCTTCTCCTTGAGCACGTCGTACTGGTCGAGCAGGGTCGTCACACCGCCGATGCCGGAGGCGATGACGGCGCCGACCCGGTCGGGGTCGGCGGACGAGTCCTCACCGGCCTTGGCGGTGAAACCGGCGTCCTTCCAGGCCTCCTGGGCGGCGATCAGCGCGAACTGCGCGGACCGGTCCAGCTTGCGGGCCTGCGGGCGCGGGATGATCTCGCCCGGTTCGACGGCGATCTGCGCCGCGATACGGACGGGCAGCTCGGCCGCCCAGTCCTGCTCCAGGAGGCGGACACCGGACTTGCCGGCGACCAGGGCCTCCCAGAACGAAGCTGCGTCGCCACCCAGCGGTGTGGTTGCGCCGATACCGGTGACGACCACGGTGCGATTGGTCGGGCTCACGGGAATTCTTTCTCCAACGGATACGGGATTCGACGGCGCCACCGCCGGGTGGCGGGGCCTCGCAGCCTGGGAACCGGCCGGGAACCCGGGCGTGCCGCCCGAGACCCGGCGAGGAACTCAGGCCTGGTGCTTGAGGATGTAGTTGGTGGCGTCCCCGACGGTCTTCAGGTTCTTGACGTCCTCGTCCGGGATCTTGACGTCGAAGCGCTCTTCGGCGGCGACGACGACCTCGACCATGGACAGCGAGTCGACGTCCAGGTCGTCGGTGAAGGACTTGTCCAGCTGGACGTCCTCCGCGGGGATCCCGGCGATCTCGTTCACGATCTCGGCGAGACCGTCGACGATCTCCTTCTCAGTGGCGGCCATGTCAGGCGCTCCTTCTTAGATGTTCCAGACGGTTGCTGCGGTGTTGCTGGCGGCGTTTCCGGCACCGGATGCATGATCCGGCACGGAGTGCCTAGGGGAGGGTAACGACAGTGGCGGCGTAGACGAGACCCGCCCCGAACCCGATGACGAGCGCGGTGTCGCCGCTCTTCGCCTCGCCGGTCGCCAGGAGCCGCTCCATCGCGAGCGGGATCGAGGCGGCCGAGGTGTTGCCGGTGGTGCGGATGTCACGGGCGACCGTGACGTGCTCCGGCAGCTTGAGAGTCTTCACCATCGAGTCGATGATCCGCACATTGGCCTGGTGCGGGATGAAGACGTCCAGGTCGTCCGCGCTGATTCCGGCCGCGTCCAGCGCCTGCTGAGCGACCTTCGCCATCTCGAACACGGCCCAGCGGAACACCGCCTGGCCCTCCTGCGTGATCGCCGGGAACTTGACGTTGCCCTGGCTGTCCAGCGGAAGCTCCGACACGTCACCGGACCGGAAGCGGTCCCACGGGACGGTCTGCTTGATGGTCTCCGACTTGTCACCCTCGGAGCCCCACACCGTCGGGCCGATCCCCGGCTCCTTCGAGGGGCCGACCACGACCGCGCCCGCGCCGTCGCCGAACAGGAAGGCCGTGGCCCGGTCCTCCAGGTCGGTCAGGTCGCTGAGCCGCTCCACGCCGATGACGAGCACGTACTCGGCGGAACCCTCCACCACCATGCCCTTGGCGAGCGTCAGGCCGTAGCCGAAGCCCGCGCAGCCGGCGGAGATGTCGAAGGCGGCCGCCCTGTCGGTGCCCAGCCTGTCGGCGATCTCGGTCGCCACGGCCGGGGTCTGGCTGAAGTGCGAGACCGTCGAGACGACGACGGCGCCGATCTGCTCGGCGTCGATGCCCGCGTCCGCGATCGCCTTGCCGGAGGCCTCGATCGACATCGCGGCGACCGTCTCCTCGGGGCCCGCCCAGTGCCGGGTCTCGATGCCGGAGCGCGACCGGATCCACTCGTCGGACGAGTCGATCGTCTCCAGGATCACCTCGTTGGGCACCACGCGGGTCGGGCGGTAGCCGCCGACGCCGAGGATGCGCGCGTACGGGGCACCCTTGCTGGGCTTGATCTTCGACATCGCTGTGGGCTCCTAATTCAGCTGTGCTCGGCGATGAGCTCGCGGGCCGCGTCGAGGTCGTCGGGGGTCTTCAGGGCCAGCGTCTTCACGCCGGGCAGCGCGCGCTTGGCCAGGCCGGTCAGGGTGCCGCCGGGGCACACCTCCAGGAGGGCGGTCACGCCGAGCTCCTTGAAGGTCTCCATGCACAGGTCCCAGCGGACCGGGTTGGCGACCTGCCCGACCAGACGCTCCACGATCTCGTCGCCGCCGGCGACGGCCCGCCCGTCCCTGTTGGAGACGTAGGTGAGCTTCGGATCGGCGGGGACGAGCTCCTTGGCGGCCTCGGCCAGCTTGTCGACCGCGGGGGCCATGTGGCGCGTGTGGAAGGCGCCGGCGACCTTGAGGGCGACGACCTTGCGGACGCCCTCGGGCTTGTCCTCGTTCAGCGCGGCGAGCTGCTCCAGGGTGCCGGCGGCCACGATCTGGCCGGCGCCGTTGATGTTCGCCGGGGTCAGGCCCAGCTTCTCCAGGTGTGCGACCGAGACGTCCGGGTCGCCGCCGAGCAGCGCCGACATTCCGGTCTCGGTGATCGCGGCGGCCTCGGCCATCGCCATACCGCGCCTGCGTACGAGGCGTAGCGCGTCGGTGTCGTCCAGGACGCCCGCGAAGGCGGCGGCGGTGATCTCGCCGACGCTGTGCCCCGCGACCGCGCCCGGCGCGATGTCCGTCATGGCACCGAGTGCCGCGCCGGAGAGGATCCCGGCGGCGACGAGCAGCGGCTGTGCGATCGCGGTGTCCCGGATCTCGTCCGCGTCGGCGTTCGTGCCGTAGTGCACCAGATCGAGCCCGATGGCGTCGGACCATTCACGCAAACGGTCCTGGGCACCGGGGAGTTCGAGCCAGGGGGTCAGGAAGCCAGGGGTCTGGGCGCCCTGGCCGGGAGCGACGAGTACGAGCACTCTCACACTCTCTCTTGGGGAACCCCACGGCCGCCCGTGGGGACAGGGACGAAGAACAGGAGGGGGTTTTGTGGACCCCCGACAAAATCCTATGGCTGGAGATCTCCATCGACCAGACGCCCCAGGATCAGTGCGATCCGCAGCGTGAAGGCGGATCGTACATCGGATGGCGACCATCCGGTGACGTCAGTCACACGTCGAAGCCGGTAGCGCACGGTGTTCGGGTGGACGAAGAGCATCCGGGCGGCGCCCTCCAGGCTGCTCGCCTGTTCCAGATAGACGCTCAGCGTTTCCAGGAGCGCCGAGCCCGCTTCTTCCAGCGGTCTGTAGATCTCCTCCACCAACTGCTCGCGCGCGCCCGGATCGCCCGCCATGGCGCGCTCCGGAAGCAGATCGTCCGCCAGTACCGGGCGCGGTGCGTCCTGCCAGGCGGAACAGGCCTTGAGCCCCGCGGCGGCGGCCTGCGCGGACCGGGTGGCGGCCAGCAGATCGGGTACGACGGGCCCCGCGACCACAGGCCCTGCGGCATAGGGGCCGATCAGCGACTTGGCGACGGCCAGCGGGTTGTCGCTGCCGCCCGCGATGACGACGAGCCGGTCCCCGAGCACCCCGGTGAGGACCTGCAACTTGGCGTGCCGGGCGGCCCGCCGGATGGCCTCGACGGTCAGCTCACTGTCCCCGTCGGGCGCGGTGCCGAGCACGACACACACATGCTCGGGCGAGTTCCAGCCCAGCGCGGCAGCCCGGCTCACCGCCCCCTCGTCCGCCTCGCCGCTCAGCACCGCGTTGACGACCAGCGACTCCAGCCGGGCGTCCCAGGCACCGCGTGCCTCGGCGGCCTGGGCGTACACCTGGGCGGTGGCGAAGGCGATCTCCCGGGCGTAGACGAGCAGCGCCTCCCGCAGGACCCCCTCGTCGCCGGGGGCCGCCACCTCGTCGATGGCGCTCTCCATGACCTCGATGGTCGTCCGCACCATCTCCACGGTCTGCCGCAGCGTGATCGCCCGGGTCAGCTCACGCGGGGCGGTCCCGAAGACATCGGTGGAGATGGCCTGCGGCGCGTCGGGATGCCGGAACCACTCGGTGAAGGCCGCGATACCCGCCTGGGCGACAAGCCCGATCCAGGAGCGGTTCTCCGGAGGCATGGCCCGGTACCACGGCAGGGTCTCGTCCATCCGTGCGATGGCCTGGGCGGCAAGACTGCCGGACGACTTCTCCAGCCGCTTCAGGGTCGCGGAGTGCTGGTGGACTGCATGAGCCGAGGGGTCGGACTTGCGCGTTACGGGTTCGGGCACGGGGACAAGACTGCCTTATCCGGACGGGAGCATGCGCCGCCGGGGGCCGACTGCGGTCTACGGTGGTTCCGTGATGGACGTACGGCGCGCGGCCGAGTGCTACCCCGGCGGAGACCAGGCGAACGGAATCGAGTCCCGCCACGCCTTCTCCTTCGGCCCGCACTACGACCCCGACAACCTCCGCTTCGGCGCGATCATCGCGTGCAACGAGGAGCGGCTCGCACCCGGCGCCGGCTTCGACGAGCATCCGCACAGCCACACCGAGATCGTGACCTGGGTGGTCGAGGGCGAGCTGACCCACCGCGACTCGGAGGGCAACGAGACGGCGGTCCGCCGGGGGGACGTCCAGCGCCTCAGCTCGGCGGGGGGCGTCCGCCACGTCGAGCGCAACGACGGGGCGGAGCCGCTGGTGTTCGTCCAGATGTGGCTGGCCCCGGTGAACCCCGGCGGCGAACCGTCGTACGAGATCGTCCGCGGCATCGCCGACTCCACGCCGTACGCCGTCCCGGAGGCCGCCGCGATGCTGCACATCCGCCGGCTGGGGGCGGGGGAGCGGACGGCGGTGCCGGACGGGGCGTATGTGTATGTGCACGTGGTGCGGGGGAAAGTGCGGGTCGCCGGGGTGGAGTTGGGCGCGGGGGATTCGGTGCGGGTGACGGCGGCGAAGGATCTGGAGGCGGAGGGGGTGACAAGGGCCGAGTTGCTGCTGTGGGAGATGGCCGAGTAGCACTTCGGCTGCGGGGCCGGTGGGGGCTGGTCGCGCAGTTCCCCGCGCCCCTGAAGGGGCGCTGCAGTCGCCTCAGCTCCCCAGCTGCGGGCAAGTCGTGCCTCCCCCAGAGCCCGAAAGGCCTGGGGGAACCCCCAGGCGGCACGGGTGGGCGCAGGCGGCACCCGGCCAGCGCCGGTGAGCGTCCCCTCCCCCCGGCCTCAGCCTCGTCGCTCCGTCAGTACCGCATCCGTGAACGCCGGCCACGCCTCTACCGCCCAGGGCCCGAACGCCCGGTCCGTCAGCGCGGCGCACGCCACCCCCGCATCGGGGTCGATCCACAAGAACGTTCCCGACTGCCCGAAGTGACCGAACGTCCGTGGCGAAGACGAAGCACCCGTCCAGTGCGGGGACTTGCCGTCGCGGATCTCGAAGCCGAGCCCCCAGTCGTTCGGGTTCTGGTGGCCGTACCCCGGCAACACGCCCTTCGTGCCGGGGTATTGGACGGTCAGCGTCGCCTCCGCCACCGTCCGCGGGTCCAGCAGCCTCGGTGCCTGCAGTTCCGCCGCGAAGCGGAGCAGGTCGGAGACCGAGGACACCCCGTCCTTCGCCGGTGACCCTTCGAGGTGTGTCGACGTCATGCCCAGCGGCTCAAGCACCGCCTGCCGCAGATACTCGGCGAACGGAATCTCGGTCGCCTTGGCGACATGGTCCCCGAGCACCTCGAACCCGGCGTTGGAGTACAGCCGCCGCTCCCCGGGCGGCGCCGTCACCCGGTGTTCGTCGAAGGCCAGCCCCGAGGTGTGCGCGAGCAGATGCCGTACCGTCGATCCCTCGGGCCCGGCCGGCTCGTCGAGCTCGACCGCCCCCTCCTCGTACGCGACGAGCACCGCGTACGCGACGAGCGGCTTGGTCACGGAGGCCAGCGGGAAGCTCCGCCCGGCCGGACCGTGGCTGCCCAAAACCGTCCCGTCGGCCCGTACGGCACCCGCCGCGGCGGTGGGAACCGGCCAGTTCTCGATCAACGCAAGGCTCTGCAAGGACATGCCGACGACCCTAAGCGGTTCAGAGCGTCAGGGTCATCGTGGGGTCCGGCTTGTGGACGAAGCCGAGCGAGGCGTAGAGGGGCTCGGCCTCGGCGGACGCGGTCAGCATGACCTGCCCGGCGCCCCGCTCGCGGAACCAGGCAAGGAGTTCCGCCATGCACGCGCGCGCGTACCCGCGGCGACGCGCGTCCGGGTCGGTGGCCACACTGAAGACGTACCCGCCGCGCCCGCGCGGATTGCCGGCCTTGCCGATCCGGTAGTCGACCGTCCCGGCCACCAGCGCCGCCAGCGCCTCCGGCCGGTCCGGGTGGTCGACGACGAACGCGGCGAAGTCCCCGTCCGGCTCGCCCAGCTTCTCCCGGAGCCCCGGCAGCGCCAGGGCGTGCCAGTGGGTGGAGGCGTCCCCACCCGGCAGTGCGTCGATCATGACCTGGCGCAGACGCAGCACTTCCGGTGCGTCCTCGGGCCTGGCGCGGCGTACGAGACTCATACTCGCGCACGGTAGTCACCGACCGTCGCCGCCGTCGCGCGGATTTCTTACCGTCTTGCTTGCTTCGAGCGCACTCCAAGGTCATAGCGTTGGCTCATGACGGTGATGCAGACCTCGACCGCGGCCCCCACTCAGCAGTCCGACCGCGCGCCCGCCGACATCTGTTCCGCCCCGCCCCGCCGGCATCCGCGCCCCGAGGGCCAGGACCACTACACGATCAGCGAGGTCGTCGCCTTCACCGGACTGACCGCCCACACCCTGCGCTGGTACGAGCGGATCGGCCTGATGTCCCACATCGACCGCTCCCACACCGGCCAGCGCCGCTACAGCAACAGCGACCTGGACTGGCTGGACTTCGTGACCAAGCTCCGGCTGACCGGGATGCCGGTGGCGGACATGGTCCGGTACGCGGAGCTGGTGCGGGAGGGCGACGGCACCTACCCGGAGCGCCGGGAGCTGCTGGAGCAGACGCGAAGGGACGTCCTGGCCCGCATCGCCGAGCTGCACGACACGCTGTCGGTGCTGGACCGGAAGATCAGTTTCTACGAGACGGGCGGGAGCTGAGACGCCCTCACAGCTCCGCCAGCAACTCCGCCTTCTTCGCGGCGAACTCCTCGTCGGTGACCAGCCCCGCCTGGTGCAGTTCGCCCAGATGGCGAATCCGCTCCGCGATGTCGGCGGGGTCCCGCCGCCCAGCCGACGTCGGCAGCGCGGACCCGCCCTTCGCCCGTACCGCCTCCAGGACCGCCGCGGCGAACGGCAACGACTCGTGCACCGGCCCGTACCCGAGCCCGAACACCACGGTCGTGGGATCCTGGTCGGCCGGTACCGCCGATGCCGCTCCCGTGAGGTCCGCGCGGCGCAGCAGCCGTAGATGCCCCTCGAAGACCTCCGGGGACCGCCACTCCACACCCCCCAGGTCGGCGACCGCGAAGCGCTGGTCGCCGGCTTTCCACTTGGCCGTCGAGGCACCCGTCCACGACCACCGGAAGTGCACGGCCCGGCCGTCGAAGCTCGCCTTGCCGTCGTACGCCTTGAACTGCCGGGGCGCCTCGGGGGCGGCCACCAGAAACTTTTCGGCCGGGCCGGACCCGGACTCGGTGAGCAGCGGCCGCAGTTCGTCGGCGTAGTACTCGGCGAGGGTCTCCCGCTCGGCCGGGAGTACGAGCCGGTAGGGGTCGCTGCCGTCCTTCAACTGTCCGGCCGCCGCGTCCATCAGGGGATCGGCGCCCGGGCGTGGTTCGGCCCTCAGTACGACCGTGCCGCGTTTGCCGGGAGTGAGCGTCACCCCCGCGAGCGCGGCGAACGGCACCCGGCGTTCACCCAGCGTCTGGAAGAGCTTGGGTGTTCGAATCCCCCGTTCGTAGCGGATGAGCACGGAGTCGGACTCGAACTCCCAGGCGGCATGAAATCCGGCCAGTACGTCACCCATGCGGCTCATCGTATGCGGCACGTGCTTCTCAGTCCCATCCCCGCGCATACCGCACTTCCTGCTGTCTCTACGCGCGTCCGGCCATCGACGTGCCGGACAAACCCGCCCGGCACCCGTCATCGTCGTGGGCGCACGTCACCGCGCCGTACGCGCCAACCCCGATGTCCGCGAGGTTGCGCAAGCTGTCGGTGCCCGGCTGGAAGTAGCCGGCGTGTCCCTGAGCGTCGTGCGCCGACAGCACCCGCGCCCCGAAGGAGGAGGAGACGGGGTCGGCACCGTGGCCCAGTCCGCCGAGCTCCATATAGGGGACGTCCTGGATCCAGTCGGTGGCGTCCCGCATCGCCCACACCCGGGCCGAAGTGCCCAGGTGCGAGGCCCTTTCGACCCGCATCCCGGGGCTGGCGGCCACCGCTATGTCGGACACCCGGTCCGGCATGCCGTGCGCGGCCACCCCGCAGACCACCGAGCCGTAGCTGTGGCAGAACATCGACACCGGCGCCTCGCCGGGCAGCGCGCGCAGCAGCGCGTTGAGGCGTACGGCGCCCTGCTCGGCGGCCGTCCCGGTCGCCGCGCCCACGCCGAGGCCGTCGGGCGAGGTGTAGTCGGCCCAGGCGATCACCGCCGTACGGGTCGAGGGGCTCGCCGTGCGCTCCGCCTTGTACAGCGCGTCGGCCATGCCGACCGGCGCGGTGTACCGGCGGCTGGTCCGCTGGAAGGTGAGCAGGTCGGTGTCGACACCGGGGACGACGACGGAGATCCGCTGGGCCGTGGTGAGGTCGCCGAACACCTCGGCGACCCGGCCGCTGCCGTCCGGATCGAAGGCGAGGATCTGCCGGCCCTTCGCCATCAGCGCCTCGTAGCGGTGCATACGGCGGCCGGCGTCCTGCTGCCCGGCCGTGGAGAGCCGTGGGTCGTGCATACGTTTCTTCTCGATGGCGCGCTGCTGGTCGAGGGCGATGTGGTTGGCCCGGTAGCGCAGGGCGGCCGGGGCGCCGTTCATGTTGCCGAGCGCGAGCGGGTAGCGGTGGACGAGCCGGTCGCCCTCCTGCACGGTGAGCGCGGCGAAGAAACGGGTGAGCAGTGCGGGGGACGCCTCCGGGTCCGGCAGGTGGAGACCATGGACGCTGCCGTGCTCCCACTTGTCGAGGGAGGTCTGCAGGGCGGTGGTCTCGCGGTGCGTGCGCATGGCCGTCCAGCCGGTGGTCGCGAGCATCACGAACACCACGGCCAGGGCGAGGAGCGCGCGCCAGACGTTCAGTGGCGGGGAGGTGTCGAAGGAAGTCACTGGGAGGACACACTAGGAGAACGAAGGGGTCTCGCGGTAACTGAGTGACAGTTATCACGTTTCGGCAAATGCGTGGCCGATCCCGGCTCGTGCGGCCCGTCTCAGCTGCCGTGGCTCTCGCGCCAGTTGCCGGTGAGCGCCGGTCCCACCTGATCGAGGTATGACGCGGTGAGCTCGCGCATCGCCGTGACGCTGAAGTCGTCGCCGACCGACCAGTGCCGCTCGGTCACCCGGATGACCGCGCCGAACACGGCGACCACGAGCCGGGGCCGGGGGTCGGTGTCCGGGTCGACCCCCTCCCGCTCGGCGACGATCCGGGCGATCTCCTCCTCCGTCTCCGACTGGCGTCGCAGATGGGCGGCGTGCAGGATCGGGGTCGCCTCGATCATCTTGTACGTGCGCATGAGCAGTTCGACCGGGACGTACCGCTCGATGGCCTCCTCGATGGTGTCCCAGCTGTCCATGACGGACCGGCGCAGCGCCTCCAGCGGGGTCTCCTCGGCCGGGCGCCGGCGCACCGCCTCGACGTAGTGCGCCTCGGTGAGCCGTGGCACGAAGAAGGCCACGTCCTCCTTGCTGGCGAAGTAGCGGAAGAAGGTGCGCTGCGAGACATCGACGGACTCGACGATCTCGTCCACCGTGGTGTGCTCGTAGCCCTGGGTCGCGAACAGTTCCAGTGCGTTTCGCAGCAGCGCGTCCCGGGTGCGCTGTTTCTTGCGTTCGCGCAGCGTTTCCATGCCTGACAGTTACTGACTAGTGAATTCGTTTGTCAACTGTCAGTGGCTGTCACTAGCCTTAAACGTATGACTAGTCAGACCACGATCGACACGGCGGGGTCGGGGGACGCAGCACCTACAGCCCTGCCGGAACAGCCGCCGGCCTCCGGCCTGCGCGGCCACCCCTGGTTCACCCTGATCACCGTCGCCGTCGGGGTCATGATGGTCGCCCTCGACGGCACCATCGTGGCCATCGCCAACCCGGCGATCCAGAAAGACCTCGGCGCCACCTTCGCCCAGGTGCAGTGGATCACCAATGGCTACTTCCTCGCCCTCGCGGTCTCCCTGATCACCGCGGGCAAGCTCGGCGACCGCTTCGGCCACCGGCAGACCTTCCTGATCGGCGTCGTCGGCTTCGCCGCCGCCTCGGGCGCCATCGGCCTGTCCGACAGTATCGGCCTGGTCGTCACCTTCCGCGTCTTCCAGGGCCTGTTCGGCGCCCTGCTGATGCCGGCCGCGCTCGGCCTGCTCCGCGCCACCTTCCCGGCCGAGAAGCTCAACATGGCGATCGGCATCTGGGGCATGGTCATCGGCGCCTCCACCGCGGGCGGCCCGATCCTCGGCGGCGTGCTGGTGCAGCACGTCAGCTGGCAGTCGGTGTTCTTCATCAACGTGCCGGTCGGCCTGCTCGCCCTGGTCCTGGGCGTCCTGATCCTGCGCGACCACCGCGCCGAGAACGCCCCGCGCTCCTTCGACCTGCTCGGCATCGCCCTGCTCTCCGGCGCGATGTTCTGCCTGATCTGGGCGCTCATCAAGGCGCCGAGCTGGGGCTGGGGCGACGGCATGACGTGGACGTTCATCGCCGCGTCGGTGCTGGGCTTCGCCCTCTTCTCATTCTGGGAGACGAGGGTCAAGGAGCCGCTCATCCCGCTGGGACTGTTCCGCTCCGTCCCGCTCTCGGCGGGCGTCGTGCTCATGGTCCTGATGGCCATCGCCTTCATGGGCGGCCTGTTCTTCGTGACGTTCTACTTGCAGAACGTGCACGGCATGGACCCGGTCGACGCCGGCCTCCACCTCCTCCCGCTCACCGGCATGATGATCGTCGGCTCCCCGCTGGCCGGCGCCGCGATCACCAAGCTCGGCCCACGGATCCCGCTGGCCGGCGGCATGGCGGCCACCGCGATCGCCATGTACGGCATGTCCACCCTCAAGGCGGACACCGGCAGCGGGGCGATGTCCATCTGGTTCGCCCTGCTCGGTCTCGGCCTCGCGCCGGTCATGGTCGGCGCCACCGAGGTCATCGTCGGCAACGCCGCGATGGAGCTGTCCGGCGTGGCCGGCGGTCTCCAGCAGGCCGCGATGCAGATCGGCGGCAGCCTCGGTACTGCCGTCCTGGGCGCCGTGATGGCCTCCAAGGTCGACAGCGCCCTGCCGGGCAACTGGGCCGACGCGGGTCTGCCGAAGCTCACCGACGCACAGCTCGCGCAGGCTTCCGAGGCGGTCCAGGTCGGTGTCGCGCCGGTCGCCAAGGGCACGCCCGCGGAGATCGCCGCGAAGATCTCCGGTGTCGCCCACGACACGTTCATCTCCGGTATGAGTCTCGCCTCGTTGGTCGCGGCGGGTGTGGCGGCGGTCGCGATCCTGGTCGCGCTGCTCACCAAGCGCGGCGAGAACGCGGACGGCGGGGCGGGCGTCGGACACATCTAGCGCAACGCGTCCCGCGCAACGCGCCGGGCCGATATGTCCGGTTTCCTGTGGCGGAGTTCGCCTATCAGGGTGACTCCGCTAAAGATTCCTCGCTCTTGGCACGCGCCGCAGGTCACAGTGGGTCAAGTCCTCCGCAGGGCATGGGGGGACACCCGGGCCGCGGCGCGCTGCTGGAGGGGGGCAGCGCGCGGGCAGGTCTGCGGACGCGGAACAGGGGTACCCGGTCATCACACCCGAACAGTCCATGAAGACCAGGGAGTTGATGATGGCGAGCTTCGGGCAACGAACACGCGGGTACCCCCGTTCACGTGGCCGTACAGGTCCACGGAACGGGCTGGACCGCGGGACGCTGGGGATCATCGGCACGATATTCGCCGTGGTCGGCTTCTTCGCCCTCGGGATCGTGCTGGGGCCGGCGGCGCTGGTGTGCGGCTGGCTGTCGATGGGCCGCAGGTGGTCGCCCAACCACTCGATACCGGCGCTGGTGGCGGTGGTGCTGGGGGCGATCGACACGCTGCTGGCCTTGTTCTGGCTGGCAGGCGTATCGGTGATGTAGCTGCGGACCGGTGGGGGCCGGTCGCGCCCCTACCTAGCTGCGGGCAGTCGTGCCTCCCCCGGAGCCCGAAAGGCCTGGGGGGACCCCCAGGCGGCACGGGTGGGCGCAGCGGCACCCGGCCAGCGCCGGTGAGCGTAGGCCGGCCGCAGCCCCCACCCCCTCCCGCAAGGAAGCGACCTCGGCCCTGAGTGCCCGCACCTCCTCCGTCAGCAAGGCGATCGCCTCGGTCTGCCGCCGTTCCTCCACATCGTCCTTCTCGAACCGCGCGATGAACCACGCCGCGATGTTCGCCGTCACCACACCCAGCAGGGCGATCCCGGACAGCATCAGGCCGACCGCGATCATCCGGCCCAGCCCGGTCGTCGGTGCGTGGTCGCCGTACCCCACCGTGGTCATCGTCGTGAACGACCACCACAGCGCGTCACCCAGCGTGCGGATGTTCCCGTTGGGAGAGTCCCGCTCCACCGAGAGCACGGCGAGCGACCCGAACATCAGCAGTCCGACGACCGCGCCCACCACGTACGTCGTCAGCTGGATCTGCGAGGCCATCCGCGCTCGCCGCCCCACCAGCGTCAGCGTCGCGACGAGCCGTAGCAGCCGCAGCGGCTGGAGCAGCGGCAGCACCACCGCGCACAGGTCTATCCAGTGCGTCCGCGCGAACTCCTTGTGCCGGGGAGCCAGAACAAGCCGCACGAGGTAGTCCGCGGCGAACGCCCCCCACACCACCCACTCCGCCACCGTGCACACGGCGGTGAGGACATGTCCCGCGGAACTGTCCACGATCGGCAGCGCATAGGCGACGGCGAAGGCCACCGCGAGTACCAGCAGAGGCCGTTGGGTGAGCTGCTCCCAACGCGCCTGGGCTGACTGTCGCTCCATGTGGGCATCGTAGGCATCACCCGCGCCCCGAAGGGCGCGGGCCTGCCCCGGCCGAGGCCGAGCGCAGCGGCTACGCGTCGCCGCCCGCCACGCCCGGATGCGCCGCCGTCACGTCCAGCAGCTGGTACCGGTCGATGGCCTGCTTGAGCACCGAGCGGTCGAGCCTGCCCTCGCGGGCCAGCTCGGTCAGCACCGCGACCACGATCGACTGCGCGTCGATGTGGAAGAACCGCCGCGCCGCGCCGCGCGTGTCGGCGAAGCCGAAGCCGTCGGCGCCCAGCGACTGGTACGTGCCCGGCACCCAGCGCGCGATCTGGTCCGGAACCGATCGCATCCAGTCGGACACGGCCACGAACGGACCCTCGGCGCCGCTCAGCTTCTGCGTCACCCACGGGGTGCGCTGCTCCTCCTCGGGGTGGAGGAGGTTCTGCTGCTCGCAGGCCACGGCCTCGCGCCGCAGCTCGTTCCAGGAGGTGGCCGACCAGACGTCGGCCTTCACGTTCCAGTCCGCGGCGAGGATTTGCTGGGCCTCGATCGCCCAGGGGACCGCGACACCGGACGCCATGATCTGCGCGGGGACGGTGCCGCCCGTGCCCGTGCTGATCCGGTGGATGCCCTTGAGGATGCCCTCGACGTCCACGTCGGCGGGCTCGGCCGGGTGCTGGATCGGCTCGTTGTAGACGGTCAGGTAGTAGAAGACGTCCTCGCCGTGCGGGTGCTCGGCGTCGCCGCCGTACATGCGGCGCAGGCCGTCCTGGACGATGCGGGCGATCTCGTACCCGTACGCCGGGTCGTAGGCCACGCATCCCGGGTTCGTCGAGGCGAGCAGCTGGGAGTGGCCGTCGGCGTGCTGGAGGCCCTCACCGGTCAGGGTCGTACGGCCGGCGGTCGCGCCCAGTACGAAACCGCGCGCCAACTGGTCGGCCATCTGCCAGAACTGGTCGCCGGTGCGCTGGAAACCGAACATCGAGTAGAAGACATAGACCGGGATGAGCGGCTCGCCGTGGGTGGCGTAGGCCGAGCCCGCCGCGATCAGGGAGGCGGTGCAGCCGGCCTCGGAGATGCCGTCGTGCAGCATCTGGCCGGTCGGCGACTCCTTGTAGGCGAGCAGCAGGTCGCGGTCGACCGCCTCGTACTGCTGGCCCAGCGGATTGTAGATCTTCGCGCTCGGGAAGAAGGAGTCCATGCCGAAGGTGCGGTACTCGTCCGGCGCGATCAGTACGAAGCGGCGGCCGAGCTCCTTGTCCCGCATGAGGTCCTTGAGCAGTCGTACAAACGCCATGGTGGTGGCGATGGACTGCTGGCCGGTGCCCTTCTTCACGGTCGCGTACGTCTTTTCGTCCGGCAGCGCGAGCGGCTGGGAGCGTACGACGCGGGTCGGGACGTATCCGCCGAGCCCCTTGCGCCGGTCGTGCATGTACTGGATCTCCTCCGAGTTCCGGCCAGGGTGGTAGTACGGCGGCAGGCCGGACTCCAGCTCCCGGTCGGAGATCGGCAGGTGCAGGCGGTCCCGGAACCCCTTGAGGTCGGTGACCGTCAGCTTCTTCATCTGGTGCGTGGCGTTGCGGCCCTCGAAGTTCGGGCCCAGCGTCCAGCCCTTGATCGTCTTGGCCAGGATGACCGTCGGCTGGCCCTTGTGCTCGGTGGCCGCCTTGAACGCCGCGTAGATCTTGCGGTGGTCGTGGCCGCCGCGGCCCAGGTGCAGGATCTGGTCGTCGCTCATGTGCTCGACCATCGCGCGCAGCCGCTGGTCGTCGCCGAAGAAGTGGTCGCGGATGTAGGCGCCGGACTCGGTGGCGTAGGTCTGGAACTGCCCGTCCGGAGTCGTGTTCATCTTGTTGACCAGCACACCGTCGCGGTCCTGGGCGAGCAGCGGGTCCCAGGTGCGGTCCCAGACCAGCTTGATCACGTTCCAGCCGGCGCCCCGGAAGACCGACTCCAGCTCCTGGATGATCTTGCCGTTGCCGCGCACCGGGCCGTCGAGCCGCTGGAGGTTGCAGTTGACGACGAAGGTCAGGTTGTCCAGGCCCTCACGTGCGGCGATGGACAGCTGGCCGAGCGACTCGGGCTCGTCCATCTCGCCGTCGCCGAGGAACGCCCAGACGTGCGACTTCGAGGTGTCGGCGATCCCGCGCGCCTGCATGTAGCGGTTCATCCGCGCCTGGTAGATCGCGCCGATCGGGCCGAGGCCCATCGACACCGTCGGGAACTCCCAGAAGTCCGGCATCGAGCGCGGGTGGGGGTAGCTGGAGAGGCCGTTCGGGTATTTCGACTTCTCCTGGCGGAAGCCGTCCAGTTGCTCCTCGCTGAGCCGGTCCAGCAGGAACGCGCGCGCGTAGATACCGGGGGAGGCGTGCCCCTGGAAGAAGACCTGGTCGCCGCCGAGGCCGTCGTCCTTACCGCGGAAGAAGTGGTTGAAGCCGACGTCGTAGAGGGACGCGGAGGACGCGAAGGTGGCGATGTGGCCGCCGACACCGATACCCGGACGCTGCGCGCGGGAGACCATCACGGCCGCGTTCCAGCGGGTCGCGTTGAGGACCTTGCGCTCGATCTCCTCGTTGCCCGGGAAGAACGGCTCCGCGCGGGTGGGGATCGTGTTGACGTAGTCCGTGCTGCGCATCTCGGGTACGGCCACCCGCCGCTCGCGGGCGCGCTCGATCAGGCGGAGCATCAGATAACGGGCCCGTTCCCGGCCGCGCTCGTCCACGGCGGCGTCGAGCGAGTCGAGCCACTCCTGGGTTTCCTCGGGGTCGAAGTCAGGAACCTGACTCGGAAGGCCGCCAATGATGATCGGGTTGCGATCGGATCCGGAAGCCACGCTGTTCCTTACCTGTCAGAGGGGCACTGATTCCCTGCAATTCCCTGCGTTTCCCTGCACCGCTGTCCATCGTCCACCCCGGGGCAGCGCACGTCATCTCTACCGCGAGGTAACTCGGTCACGGCCAAAACGCAACGATACGCCCGGGGTGTGACAGGCTTGGCAAACTCGTTCGACCGCCGTATGTGAGGATGATTCTGAAAGGAACATAGCGGGCAAAAGGGAGTGGTGTGAGCCACACCTGTCTGCGATACGGTGCCGGGAGTTGCGGCGACACGGCCGGGATCGTCACCGTTTCGGCGGTCTGAACGGCCGGGTACTTGCGCGATCCGTCCCGCCCGTGTGGACTACGGCCAATGCTTCGCGCACGCGCGTGGCTGAAGTTAATCAACAAGACATGATCAGGAGGCAACCCGTGAGCGCGACCGCGGACCACGCGGAGGAGCGGACCACCCCTGCCGTCAGGCTGGGGTTCCAGCCAGACCAGGTGGTCCAGGAGATCGGCTACGACGACGACGTCGACCAGGAACTCCGCGAGTCCATCGAAGACACCATCGGCACCGAGTTGGTGGACGAGGACTACGACGACGTGGCTGACGCCGTGGTGCTGTGGTTCCGTGAGGACGACGGCGACCTGACGGACGCGCTGGTGGATGCCGTCACGTACATGGAGGAAGGCGGCTGGATCCTGCTGCTGACCCCGAAGACGGGCCGTGACGGCTATGTCGAGCCGAGCGACATCGGCGAGGCGGCCACGACCGCCGGCCTCTCGCAGACCAAGAGTGTCAGCGTGGGCAAGGACTGGAACGGCAGCCGGCTGCTGACGCCGAAGGGTGCCGCCAAGAAGCGCTGAGCCCCGGCCGACGGACGGACCATGTCCCGGCCCGTCCGTCGGCCTGCCGTGATCGCCGCGCAAGAGCCGCCGCATAGGGTGTCCTCACCCGAACAGCCCCTTACGAAGGGATGCAGCGATGGCGATCCAGGTCGGCGACAAGGCGCCCGATTTCGAGCTCAAGGACAACCACGGCCGGACCGTGAAGCTGTCCGACCTCCGCGGCGAGAAGAACGTGGTCCTGCTCTTCTACCCGTTCGCCTTCACGGGCGTGTGCACCGGTGAGCTGTGCGAGCTGCGCGACAACCTGCCGAAGTTCGAGGACCGCGAGACCCGGCTGCTCGCCGTCTCCAACGACTCCATCCACACCCTGCGCGTCTTCGCCGAGCAGGAGGGCCTGGAGTACCCGCTGCTCAGCGACTTCTGGCCGCACGGCGAGACCTCACGCGCCTACGGCGTCTTCGACGACGCCAAGGGCTGCGCGGTCCGTGGCACCTTCGTCATCGACAAGGAGGGCGTCGTGCGGTGGACCGTGGTCAACGGACTGCCGGACGCCCGCGACCTGAACGACTACGTGAAGGCGCTCGACGCCCTGTAGACCGCTTCGCGGACCCGCTCGTCGATCCCCTAGGGGCCGACACGGCCGACACCCGGTAATTCTTCGGGGTCCAGGGCCTGCGGGGGGCGGGAACCCGTCACTAGGATCGAATCGTTGATCCGGTATCCGAAGCACGACGGGGGCTTCCCGCCCCTGGACACCACAAGGGAGGACTCGTGGGAGTCAGCCTCAGCAAGGGCGGCAACGTATCGCTGACGAAGGAGGCCCCGGGCCTGACCGCCGTCATCGTCGGTCTGGGGTGGGACGTGCGCACCACGACCGGCTCCGACTTCGACCTGGACGCCAGCGCACTGCTGCTGAACTCGGCGGGCAAGGTCGGCAGCGACCAGAACTTCGTCTTCTTCAACAACCTCAAGAGCCCCGACGGCTCGGTCGAGCACACCGGCGACAACCTCACCGGCGAGGGCGAGGGCGACGACGAGCAGATCAAGGTCAACCTGGCCACGGTCCCCGCCGACGTCGACAAGATCGTCTTCCCGGTGTCGATCTACGACGCCGACAACCGCCAGCAGTCCTTCGGCCAGGTCCGCAACGCGTTCATCCGCGTGGTGAACCAGGCAGGCGGCGCCGAGATCGCCCGCTACGACCTGTCCGAGGACGCCTCGACCGAGACCGCGATGGTCTTCGGCGAGCTGTACCGCAACGGCGCGGAGTGGAAGTTCCGTGCCATCGGCCAGGGCTACGCCTCCGGCCTGCGCGGCATCGCCCAGGACTTCGGCGTCAACGTCTGAACCGTCCGAACGTCCCGGACGTCTGAGTTCGGGCCGTTCGAAAGTCCGCTCTGTCCGGCGCCGCACCGTTTACGGTCGGCGCCGGACGCGCAGGACATCCGGAGAAGTACCACCAGGGGAGGACCAGCATCATGGGCGTCACGCTCGCCAAGGGAGGCAATGTCTCCCTCTCCAAGGCCGCACCGAACCTCACCAACGTCATGATCGGACTGGGGTGGGACGCCCGCTCCACCACCGGCGCCCCCTTCGACCTGGACGCCAGCGCACTGCTGTGCAAGGACGGGCGGGTGATGGGCGACGAGTGGTTCGTCTTCTACAACCAGCTCAAGAGCCCCGACGGCTCGGTCGAGCACACCGGTGACAACCTCACCGGCGAGGGCGAGGGAGACGACGAGTCGATTCTGGTCGACCTGCCGAAGGTGCCGGCCGACTGCGACAAGATCATCTTCCCGGTCTCCATCCACATGGCCGACGAGCGCGGCCAGACCTTCGGCCAGGTCTCCAACGCGTTCATCCGGGTGGTCAACCAGGCCGACGGCCAGGAGCTCGCCCGCTACGACCTGTCCGAGGACGCCTCCACCGAGACCGCCATGATCTTCGGCGAGCTCTACCGGTACCAGGGCGAATGGAAGTTCCGGGCCGTCGGTCAGGGCTACGCGTCCGGGCTGCGGGGTATCGCACTCGACTTCGGTGTGAACGTCTCGTAGCACCCGTCACAGCCGGATGTGGGGCCCGCGCGAGCCGTAGGACACCGGTGCCCTCTAGACTTCGTGGTCAACAGTGAGTAAAGCCGAGTACGGCGCGGGAGAGACCCGTACCACACCATGATTGGGTAGCCAGTGCTTCTGAAAACCTTCGGCTGGTCGTTCGCGATCACCGCGCTCGGCCTGGTCGCCGCGGTCTTCTACGGGGGGTGGGAGGCCTTCGGCATCGTGGCGATCCTCGCCGTCCTCGAGATCTCCCTGTCGTTCGACAACGCGGTCGTCAACGCCGGAATCCTGAAGAAGATGACCGCCTTCTGGCAGAAGATCTTCCTCACGGTCGGCGTTCTCATCGCGGTCTTCGGCATGCGGCTGGTCTTCCCCGTCGTGATCGTCGCGGTCACCGCCAAGATGGGCCCCATCCAGGCCGTCGACCTCGCGCTCAACAACAAGGACCGCTACCAGCAACTGGTCACCGACGCCCACCCGGCGATCGCCGCCTTCGGCGGCATGTTCCTGCTGATGATCTTCCTCGACTTCATCTTCGAGGACCGGGACATCCAGTGGCTGCGCTGGATCGAGCGCCCGCTGGCCAAGCTCGGCAAGGTCGACATGCTGGCGGTCTGCATCGCCCTGATCGTCCTGCTGATCACCTCCTTCACCTTCGCCACCCACGCCCACCAGCACGGCGGCGGCCATGCCGACAAGGCGCAGACGGTCCTGATCGCCGGCATCGCCGGCCTGATCACGTACATGATCGTCGGCGGCCTCTCCGGCTTCTTCGAGGACCGGCTCGAAGCCGAGGAGGAGCGCGAGCACGAGGAGGAGGAAGAGGCCGAGCGCACCGGCAAGAAGAAGTCGGCGGTCGTACTCGCCGGCCAGGCCGCGTTCTTCATGTTCCTCTACCTGGAGGTCCTGGACGCGTCCTTCTCCTTCGACGGCGTGATCGGCGCGTTCGCCATCACCAACGACATCGTGCTCATGGCCCTCGGTCTCGGCATCGGCGCGATGTACGTCCGGTCGCTCACGGTCTACCTGGTCCGGCAGGGCACCCTCGACGACTACGTCTACCTGGAGCACGGCGCCCACTACGCGATCGGCGCGCTGGCGGTCATCCTGATGGTCACCATCCAGTACCAGATCAACGAGGTCATCACCGGTCTCGTCGGCGTCGTCCTGATCGCCTGGTCGTTCTGGTCCTCCGTGCGACGCAACCATCGGCTGGCGGCGGCCGAGGGAAAAGCGGGGACGGACGAGAAGGCTGAGGTCTCGTCCGCCGTCTGAACCGGCTCACCGGGCCGAAAACGGAGGGTGTGACACCCTTCCTGGCGAGGAACGCTCTGTTCGGGGCGGCCGACACGGTCGGCCGCCCCGAGGCGTTGACACAAGTCTCTGGGGGCGGGAATGGGTTTCTTCGACGGGCTGCTGGGCGGAAGGGCGGCCGAGTTCGACTCGGGCAGTGCCGCGTCCAACTCCATCGAACTCACCAAGCGGCACCAGCAGGTGTCCCTGACGAAGCAGGGCGCGGCCACCGGCAACCTGCGCATCAACCTCGCCTGGCGGATGCGGACGTCCGACTTCGACGGCGAACAGCGGACAAGTCTGTTCCGGCACCCCTTCAAGGCGCTCAAGCCGCCGGAGGTGCTCGGGCACGGGCAGAGCATGGTCAACGTCGACCTCGATCTCGGTGCGCTGTATGAGCTCACCGACGGGAGCAAGGGCGTCGTACAGCCGCTCGGTGGCCTGCTCGGGGACGTGAACGCACCGCCGTACGTCAAGCTCAGCGGCGACGACCGGTTCGGGTCCGCGTCCGGTGAGACGATGTACGTCAACCTTGATCATCGGGATGACATCAAGCGGCTGCTGGTGTTCGTGTACATCTACGACCAGACACCGGCGTTTGACCGCACCCACGCGATCGTCACGCTGTACCCGAGCAACGGGCCGCGGATCGAGATAGGCCTGGACGAGCGGCATCCGCAGGCCCGGTCGTGCGCGGTCGTGATGATCGAGAACGTGAAGGGCGAGCTGGTCGTCCGGCGTGAGGTGAAGTTCGTCTACGGGTTCCAGGGGGAGCTGGATCGGTTGTACGGGTGGGGGCTGCAGTGGGGGCGGGGTTACAAGACGGCCGAGCGATAGGTCGCCGGGTGCATCCGGTCAGGGGGTTGAGGAACATCGGAACGAAAACCGGCGCTAAGGATCCGTCGGCCCTGGTGAGCGACTGACGGAGCGTCGGCGACCGGGCCCGGCTGAAGTCGTCCCACAGATAACGCTCTATTATCTGCGGGAGCATGGTTCGTGAGCTGCGGTGATGCTCTCCGGGCCGCGCGTGAAGCGGCCCTGTTATCTGTAGCAAGGGGGAAGCGGTGCCCACCGTCGTGCAACTGCCGGCCGGGAAGGCGTTGACCGTCCGTGCGGTGGCGGATGCCTTCCTCGACTCGCTCCGGAACCCGAACACGGTCCGCAGCTACGCGACCGGCGTCGGCAAGACGGCCGAGCGGATCGGGGAGGGCCGCCCGCTGGGGTCGGTCGCGGACGACGAGATCGGCGAGGCCCTGGAACTGCTGTGGGGCACCGCGGCGGTCAACACCTGGAACGCCCGCCGGGCGGCGGTGCTGTCGTGGCTGGGCTGGTGCGCGGAGTACGGCTACGACGGCCCGGCGGTCCCGGCCTGGACGAAGCGGTTGGCGGTGCCGGACTCCGAGACCCCGGCCCGCTCGAAGATGGCCGTGGACCGGCTCATCGCCCGGCGCGAGGTCCACCTGCGGGAGAAGACGTTGTGGCGGATGCTCTACGAGACCGCCGCCCGCGCGGAGGAGATCCTCGGGGTGAACATCGAGGACCTGGACCTCGCCGCGCGCCGCTGTCCCGTGAAGGCCAAGGGCGCCCGGAGCAAGGCCCGCCGCCGGGGCCAGGCGCGCGAGGACTTCGTACTGGAGACCGTCTACTGGGACGCCGGCACCGCCCGGCTCCTGCCCCGGCTACTGCGCGGCCGTACCCGGGGTCCGGTGTTCGTCACCCACCGCCGCCCCGGCCCGGGGAAGGTCGTTAGCCCGCGCGACGTGTGCCCGGACACCGGCCTGGCCCGGCTCTCCTACGGCCAGGCCCGCGCGCTGCTGGACGAGCACACCGCCGTACGCGGGCCGGGAACCGGCTGGGACCTGCACGAGTACCGCCATTCCGCCCTGACCCACCTCGGTGAGCAGGGCGCCTCCCTGCTGATGCTGATGGCGAAGTCCCGGCACAAGAAGCCGGAGAACGTCCGCCGCTACTTCAAGCCGTCTCCCGAGGCGATCTCGGAGCTGACCAGCCTGCTTGCCCCCGGCGACGCGCGCCGCTGACCCTGCTGTCAGCGGTGTGCCCTACCGTGGAACCACACCACGGCCAGACGCGTACCGCCGTTCGCCGCCGCTCTGAGCGCCCACGCCGCCAGGGGCACAGTCGGCCAAGGTCCTCCGGGGTCCGCGCCGGTCGAGTCGGCTCCCAGCGTCGTCGCCGAACTGGCCCGCCGGATCGCACTGATCACGTCCAACGTCGACGGGCGGCAAGTGCCGGCCGTCTCCTCGGTCGACCACCTCACCGCAGAGGGCGGCCGGGCGATCATCGCGGAGAACCGCGCGGCATACATCGCTGAGTACGGCGAACCCGCTTTAGTCACTCGTCGTCGGCGGCGACTGACGCCTGGTCTCGGTCACCGGGCGGTTGTGGCCGCCACCGAGTGGGCGATGTCGCGATGAGCCTCGTGTTCGGCGAGCCGGCCGGTGAGGGCAGCGTGGACGTCTTCGTAGGTGTCGGGGCCGAGCGGGAGGCGGAGCGGGGTCGCGCCGGAGTCGATGAGGTCGATCATCGCGTCCGTGAGCTTCTCCGCGCTGTTGGGCACCGGGAAGTGGCCGCCGAGGAACGCCTGCCGGGTGTCGGCCGCGGGGGTGTTCTCGTACTCGGGCAGGGGCGGTGCGATGTCGAGCGAGCTGCCGAAGCCGGTGGGGGTCGCGCCCGGCTCGATGATGGTCAGGGCCAGGCCGAACGGCGCGATCTCGTGGGCGACGGTCTCGCAGAACCCCTCGATGCCCCACTTGGAGGCGTGGTAGTAGCCGAGGCTGGGGTAGGTGGTCTGACCGCCCGCGGTGGACACCTGCAGGATGCGGCCTCGGCCCTGGGCGCGCAGGTGCGGGAGGGCGGCACGGATGACCTGGATCGAGCCGAGCAGGTTGGTGTCGATGACGCGCCGGATCTGTTCGTCGGATGCCTCCTCGACGGAGGCGAGGACGCCGTAACCGGCGTTGTTGACGACGACGTCGATCGTGCCGAGGGTCTTGAACGCCTCGGTGACGACGCGACGCACTTGCTCGGTGTCGGTGACATCGAGCTGGGCGGTCCAGAGCCGGTCGCCGTGCTCGGCGCGGAGGTCGTCGAGAGCCTCGGGCCGGCGGAGCGTGGCGGCGACGCGGTCGCCACGGGCCAGCAGGTGTTCGGTGAGCAGTCGCCCGAAGCCTGAGGAGGTGCCGGTGATGAACCAGGTGGTGGTCATGGTGTGTCCTTCGCTGTGTGGTGCGCGTGGCTGGTCGCGGTGTCGCTGATGCGGACAGGGGTCATCGATGCGACGGCCTGGGCCTGGGCATGAGTCGGCCGAGTTGCTTGCGCTGCCGTGAGGCAACTCGGCCGTACTCGTGACGGGATGCTGTCGTCAGCGGGTGCCCGCCTCGGCGCGCGCGTAGAACGCGGCGAGCTCGTGGGGGTTCTTGGTGTAGACGTCGATCTTGCGCACCGTGCCGTCCTCGACCTGGTGGATCTCGACCATGGTCAGCGGGAACTCCTCACCGGTGGTGTGGGCCGTAAGCGTTCCGGTGAGCGTTCCGATGACGCCGGCCGGACCTTCGAACACCTCGGCAGCGGTGATGGCAACGTTGGCGTAGCCCATCATCGCGCCCAGGATCGACTGCACGAACACCTCCCGGCCCTGGTGCACGCCGCCGTAAGGGAGCTGGTTCGGCTCATCGACGATCACCTCCGGGTCGAGCTTGGCCAGGACACCCGGCACATCGCCCCTGCCCAGCGCGTCATACAGCCCTCGCACGACATCCGCGGGGCTCTCCGTCACCGTCTCGATCTGGTTACTCATCTCGCGTGCCCTTCAGGTTTGTTCCGGTACTGGAAAGGTCGGCCGGCCAGGGGCGCCTACGTCCTCGCACCGGTCGGGCCCCGGGAATCGGGGCACGCACCATGCAACGGCAGACGGCCGTGACGGGGGAGTCTCTGCTGCGAGGGGTACTGGCAGGGCCCCCCACCCCTCGCGCGGCCTGCCTACCCTGGTCGGCATGGACAACCGGGACGCAGTCAGCGCATTCCTCCGCTCCCGACGCGAGAGGATCACCCCCGAGCAGGCGGGTCTGCCGACCTACGGTCGGCGGCAGGTGCCCGGACTGCGCAGGGGCGAGGTCGCCACGCTCGCCGGGGTGAGCGTCGAGTACTACACGCGCCTGGAGCGCGGCAACCTCAGAGGTGTCTCCGACAGCGTGCTGGACGCCCTCGCCCAGGCCCTGCGGCTCGACGACACCGAGCGCATGTACCTGTACGACCTCGCCCGCGCCGCCGGACCGGCGCCTAAGGCGCGGGCCCGGCAGCGGGAAGCCCGGCCGACGGTACGGCCGGGCGTGGCGCGGATCATCGAAGGCATGCCGGGGATGCCGGCGTACGTGATGAACAACCGCCTCGACACGCTGGCCGCCAACCCGCTGGGCCGGGCCCTCTACTCGGAGATGTACGCCGATGCGACCTGCGGGGCGAACGTCGCCCGGTTCGCGTTCCTCAACCCCGCAGCCAGGCGGTTCTACACCGACTGGGAGCGCATGGCCCGCTTCGCCGTGGGCGCGCTACGCGTCGAGGCGGGGAAAAGCCCCTACGACCGGGAGCTGTCGAACCTGATCGGTGAACTGTCCACCCGCAGCGACACCTTCCGCGTGATGTGGGGCTCCCACGACGTCCATGTCTTCCGCGAGAGCACCAAACGCCTCAACCATCCGCTCGTCGGCGAACTGGAACTCGATCAGGAGACCATGAGCCTGCCGGACGAAAGCGGCCTGAGCGTTGTCGTCTACAGCGCGCCCCCCAAAACCGCCGCCGAGGACGGCCTGAAGCTGCTCGCCAGCTGGTCCGCCACGACCAGACAGGAGCAGGACACGCAATCCACCAGCACACCGTCGACCCGGCAGCCCTGACGGGCGACACCGGCCCGAAGAACCGCTCCGCCCCGCCTGTGGCCACCTGCGGAGCCCCATGTTGCTCAGCCCCCGGGCTGGGGAATTCCAGGCTCTGTCGGAGATCTCGTTATGCGCATCGTCGGACGTACCTCCTGGCCGTAGCTCCAGGGTCCTCCCATCCGGCGGCGCGGGACCGGGTCATTCCTCGTCGGTGGCATCCGGATCGCGCAGCGGACGCAGGCCGCCGGGCAGGTCGGGAAGCTGGAAGGAGTACCGGCCGAGCATGTTGATGTGATGCCGCACGAACGGGGAGAGGCGGGCCACGTCCTCGTCACGGACGTCGAAGCCGTCCGCACGCAGCTGGTTCACCGCGGCGTCCATGTACCGCGTGTTGAACAGCACGAGTGCGTTGAGGACCAGGCCCAGGGCGCCGATCTGGTCTTCCATGCCGTCCTGGTAGCGCTGGTAGAGCTGCCCGGACCGGCCATGGAAGATCTTCCGGGCGAGGGAGTGGCGGCCCTCCTGGAGGTTCGCCTGGCTCTTGATCTGCCGCCGGTAGCCGGGCTCGTCGGCCAGGCGCAGGATGTGCAGGGTCTTGGCGATCCGCCCGTAGTGGGCGATCGCGTCGCCGAGCGGGGTGGGTCGGCCGTCGCGGGACAGCATCCGGATCACGTCGTACGCGCGCACGGCGCCGGTGTGGATGGAGCCGATGATCCGAAGGATGTCCTCCCAGTGACGTTCGATCCTGGCGAGGTCGACCCGGCCGCGGGCCGCGTCCTGGAAGGCGCCGTAGTCGGCGGCGCGGTCGATGCGCCACATCTTCTGATCCGGCAGGTCAGCGAGCTGCGGCGCGTACGCGAACCCCGCCAAGGTGAGCAGCCCGAAGACAATGTCGCTGTAGCTCGCAGTGTCCGTGACGATCATTTCGGGACGCTTGCCGCCGTCGCGGTCGTAGAGGACGTCCAGCGCGTACAGCGAGTCGCGCGGGGTGCCGGCCACCACCTTCCCGCCCAGCCCCGCCGCCTGGTCGTTGATCATGTTCAGCCAGGTCGCCCCGCCCCGGCGCCCGAAGTACTTCGGGTTCGGCCGCGCGTACACCGACGGCACGGGGACGACGAACCGCATGCCGTCCACGGAGGCGACCAGGCCGCCGCCCCACGCCTGCGCGAGCGGGATGGCCGCCTGGTATTCGATCAGCGTGGCGTTCGCGGCCCGGTACGTCGCCAGCCGTAGATACGTCTGGTCGACATGGGACAGGCGCCCGTACTTCAGCGCGTTCGCAGCTCCGATGACCGGGGTGTAGCCGACGTTGCAGCTGTGCGCGACCAGCAGCGCGGCGATCGTCACGTGCAGGTCCTTCAGCCTCGCCTCGCCGCCGGTGACCGAGGTGAACGCCTGGTCGGCGCCGGTCCACAAGAACACCTCCAGCAGGGCCTCCGGCAGGTCGACCCGGGGCAGCATCGCCTCCACCGCCTCCCGCAGCTGGCGCAGGGAGGCGGGTTCAGGCTCCGGTTCCAGGGCGGCGAAGTGCAGGCGGCCGTCGTCGTCGAACACGATCTGGGAGTTCGCCGGCACCCGCGCGGCGACCTCGCGGTAGGTGCCGTCCAGCAGCGCGGCCCGTGCCGCCAGGTGCTCCCCCGCCTCGGCGGGCAGGTTGAGCGAGGCGAGCACGGTCGGCTTGGCCTGCACCCATGCGTACCCGTCCAGCAATTTCGCGCGGGGATCGCCCCACTTGGAGGAGTTCTTCGCGAACACCTGCTTGCTTCGCAGCATCCGGTGCACCTGCTCCAGCACGCAGAACGTGTACGCCTTCCAGTCGACCGTGCCCGGCTCCAGGTGCGGCGCGGACAGCACCAGGCGCCGCCAGGACCCGGTGAGCAGGCCGGTGTCGATCTCGGCGGGGCCGACCTTCTTGCGTCCCATCAGGTCCGGCAGCGACTTCAACGCCTTCAGGACCGGCAGGCCCTCCGGGGTGGCGCCGAAGTCGACCACCGTCACCAGGAGCTTCAGGAACGGCCGTACGGTGCCGAACCGGGTGACCAGCTGGGCCCGCCATGCCTCGTCGGCGTCCGAGTCGAGCGGCGGGGTCAGCTCGAACAGCGCGGCGATGGCCGCCGCCAGCTCGTGCCGGGGTACCACCTGCTCGATCCGCTCCCACATCGCCTCCAGCGTCTCCACCTCTGGCGGGCTGATCTCCCCGGTGTCGGTGTCGACCTGCTCGCTGGTGGTGTCGAACACGATCTGGAACGCGGCGGCCAGCTTCGCCGACGCCCGCTCCACTCGCGGCAGGGTCTTCAGCTTCTCCTTCGCCGTCTCCCGTTCCGCCCTGGCCAGCAGCTTCGTCGCGATCAGCACCTCCAGCAGGTCCAGGGCGTCATCGACCGCCCGGGACGTCAGGTAAACCGCAGTGGCCAGCAGCGTGGCCAGGCGCCGGGAGTTACCGTGCCGCCGTAGCAGCGACGCCTTTCCGTCGATCCCGTACCGCGACAGCTCCGCCAGCCGCCGCGGCGGTATCGCGGACACGTCCACCTCGCTCATCCCGAAAGCCGCGATCTCCTCCGCCCGCTCCAACGCCCACTTCATCTGCGGCCCGGAGATCCGCACCGGACCCCGGCGCAGCCGGTCCAGCTCCGACACCCGGGCGCCCGGCGGCACCGTCAGCAGGGAGTCCAGCACCGCACGCTGACCGGTGCTCAGCAGCCCGTAGAGGGTGTCCCACAGCCTCTGGTTCGCCGCCTCCCTCACCGCGGCCACCAGCCGGGCCAGCGTCGTCACCCCGGGCAGCAGCACCCGCCGCTCACGCAGCCACCCCGCCGCCGCGTCGAACAGGGCCTTGGGCCCCTCCCCGGTCGTCCAGGCCCGCGCGTCCACCCACGCCCGCAGCTCCGCCTCTGCCTCGGCGAACTCCGTGTACTCCAGGACCCGCCGCAGCTCACGGACGTGGTCGAGCCGGGTGTTCTCCCGCTCGCCGTACGCCTTCAGCGCCGACGCGTCCTCGATGCCGAGCTGCTCGGCGAGGTAGTCGACCACCTCCGCCGGCACGTCGGCCGGATCGTCCAGGAACACCCCGAGGAACCGCACCGTGGTCATCTGCACCGCGAACCCGAGCCGGTTGTGTGCCCGCCGCTTCGGCTCGATCAGCGCCCGGTCCGCATCGTCCAGGAAGAAGAACCGCTCCAACTCCGTACGGGACGGCGCCCCGTCATACGCCGCGTACTTCGCGGCTTGCTCATCCGTCAGAAACTCGACCGGCACCCCGGACCTCCAGACAGTCAGTGATCAACACGACTGCCGAAGGCTCCGCCCCCGCCGAACCCCAGGTCAAAGCGCTCTCAAGCCCTCCAGGGGCTTAGCGCCGGTTTTCGTTCCGATGTTCCTCAACCCCCGGTCACCGCCCGATGAACTGCGGGCCCTGTGGCGGCAGACGGAAATCCGCGTTCGGAACCGTCGCCACCGGGATCGGGGCCGGTGGGGGATAGCCGTAGCCCGACGGGGGCTGCTGCTGGGTGTACGCGGGCTCGGGGTGGCCGTAGACCGGTGAGGTCGGCTGGGGGTAGCCGTACGCCGGCTGGGTCGGGACCGATGCAGGCTGCTCGGGCGGCAGGGGCTGGGAGGCCGCGGCCTCCTCCATTGTCTCCGACTCGTCCACCGAGATGCCGAAGTCGGTCGCCAGGCCCTTGAGGCCGTTGCTGTAGCCCTCGCCCAGCGCACGGAACTTCCAGCCCTCGCCCCTGCGGTACAGCTCGCCGCAGATCAGGGCCGTCTCGGCGCCGGTCTCGGGCTTGATGTCGAAGTGGGCCAGCGGCTCGGCGTCGGGGGCAGAGGCGTCGTACAGAAGGATGCGCAGGGCGGGTACGTGTTCGAACGGGACGCCGTCCGCCGATGCGACCAGGAGGATTCGGCCGACATTGGACT
The DNA here is from genome assembly GCF_055634995.1 of Streptomyces sp. NPDC111744. Lineage (NCBI taxonomy): Bacteria > Bacillati > Actinomycetota > Actinomycetes > Kitasatosporales > Streptomycetaceae > Streptomyces > Streptomyces sp. NPDC111744. Next base: position 501,957 of record NZ_JBVKCG010000003.1, on the reverse strand, counting down.
CGACACCGGAGAGATCTGTCTGGATCGTGTCGGTGAGGCCTTCGGCCACCCGTTTCTTGCCGAGCCGCCAGACCTTCCCGGAGGGGTGCCGGGGCTGGTTGTAGAAGACGAAGTCCTCGTCGGAGCGCACACGTCCGTCGGGGCCGAGGAGCAGCGCCGAGGCATCGACGTCCGGGACTCCCTGCCCCGGGGTCCAGCGCAGCACCGCCCGGACCGTGGTGGCTTCCAGCGGGACGTTCGACCCCTTCAGCATCGCGTGCGTCATGCGGTCATCCTGCCCTCTCGGTCCTGGTCACGACAACGCGGGGGGCTTCGCGACCGACACAGGCGGGTTACCTGGAATTCATGCCCGGCGGGAACCTTCGACATGGCTTTGTACGTACTATTACCGGCCACCCTTTACCAATTACACAGGCTAGGCCCACGCCACGGGGGAGTTCTATGCGTCATTTCGGGCACATCGCACCTGAGGTGCGCCAGCGCCTCTTCCACCAGGAGCCGTGCGAGTTCACCGCCGACTCCCCGGCCCGGCTGCTCTCCGCGGCCCTGGGCGCCACGCTGTACAGCCCGGCCACCCGGGCGCGGCTCGCCGACGACATCGTCAAGCAGGCGGGACTCGGCGTGGTCTCGATGGTGCTGTGCCTGGAGGACTCCATCGGCGACGAGGACGTGGTGGCGGGCGAGGAGAACCTCGTACGCCAGTTCGCCGTCCTGGCCGCGCGGGAGCGGGAGGGCGCGGCGCTTCCGCTGCTCTTCATCCGGGTGCGCGAGCCCGACCAGATCCCCGATCTCGTACGACGGCTCGGTGGCAGCGTGTCGCTGCTGTCCGGGTTCGTGTTCCCGAAGTTCACCGAGGAGCGCGGCATCCCCTTCCTGCAGGCCCTGGACGGCGCCGAGGCGCGCAGCGGCCGCCGGCTGTTCGGGATGCCCGTCCTGGAGACGCCCGAGCTGATGTACCGCGAGACGCGCGTGGACGCCCTGGAGGGCATCGCCCGCGCCGTCGACAAGTACCGCGACAAGGTGCTGGCGCTGCGCCTCGGGGTCACCGACTTCTGCTCGTCGTACGGGCTGCGGCGGGCGCCCGACATGACCGCCTACGACGTGCAGATCATCGCCTCCGTCATCGCCGACGTGGTGAACATGCTGGGGCGGGCCGACGGCACCGGGTTCACGGTGACCGGGCCGGTGTGGGAGTACTTCCGGGTGCCGGAGCGCATGTTCAAGCCGATGCTGCGCTCCAGCCCCTTCCTGCAGGGGCAGGCAGTGGAGCTGCGCGACCGGCTCATCGAGCACGCCATGGACGGCCTGCTGAGAGAGATCTCCCTGGACCAGGCCAACGGGCTGCTCGGCAAGACCTGCATCCACCCCTCGCATGTCATCCCCGTGCACGCGCTGTCGGTCGTCAGTCACGAGGAGTTCTCCGACGCCCAGGACATCCTGCGGCCGGAACGGGGCGGCGGGGGTGTACTTCGCTCCGCGTACACGAACAAGATGAACGAGGTGAAGCCGCACCGCGCCTGGGCCGAGCGGACCATGCTGCGGGCCGAGGTGTTCGGCGTGGCCAACGAGGACATCGGCTTCGTGGAGCTGCTCGCCGCCGGAATCCCCGGCTGACGGGCCCAGGGGACGACACAGGAAGCGCATGAACATCGCACTGAACAACGGGGACTGGTCCGGCAGCTGGGTCGCCGACCGGCTCGGCGTCGAACTCGTGGGCGACGACGGTCTGCGGGCCCTCCTCGGACTCGCCCTGCGCCGCAACCCCAAGCGGGCCCACCTCCTGGTCTCCAACGTGCTGGGCAAGCATGTGCCCCAGTCGCCGTCGGTGGTGTACGGCCACGGGTTCGCCCTCGGCCGCCGGGTACGTGAACTCCTCGGTGACGAGGAGGCGGCCCGGGCGGTGGTGGTGGGCTACGCGGAGACGGCCACCGGCCTGGGCCACTCCGTCGCGGACGGCGTCGGCCTCGCCCCCTACCTGCACTCCACCCGCCGCCCCGTGCCCGGCATCGCCCCGGCAGGCGGCTTCGAGGAGTCCCACTCCCACGCGACCTCGCATCTGCTGCTCCCGGAGAACCGCGCGCTGCTGGCCGGCGACGGCCCGCTGGTCCTGGTGGACGACGAGTTCTCCACGGGCAACACGATCCTGAACACGATCAGGGATCTGCACGCCCGCTATCCGCGGAAACGTTATGTCGTGGTGGCTCTGGTGGATATGCGCTCGGCGGCGGACGCGGGGCGACTGACGTCGTTCGCCGGGGAGATCGACGCGCGGGTGGACCTGGTGGCGTCGGCTTCTGGGACGGTACGGCTGCCGGAGGGGGTGCTGGAGAAGGGGCAGGAACTGGTGGCGCGGTACGAGGCGCTTCAGGGCGTTGCCCCCGAAGCCGACGCCAGGTGCAACCCCCCAGGGGCGCGGGGAACCGCGCGACCGGCCCCCACCGGCCCGCACCCGAACGACAACCGCACCACCTCCCACGTCACCCACATCGACCTGCACTGGCCCCGGGGCCTCCCCGACGGCGGCCGCCACGGCTTCACCCCCGCCCACCGAATACGCCTCGAAACGGCGCTTCCCACCATGGCCGCGCGCCTCGCCGAGGCCCTGCCTTCCGACGCCCGCCGCGTGCTCACGCTCGGCTTCGAGGAGCTGATGTACGCCCCCCTCCGGGTCGCCCGCGAACTGGAGGCCCTCGTCACCGCCGAGGTGCGGTACTCCACCACCACCCGTTCACCCGTCCTGGCCGTCGACGACCCCGGTTACGCCATCCGCAGCCGCCTCGTCTTCCCGGCCCACGACAACCCCGCCGACGGCCCCGGCGAGCGCTACGCGTACAACGTGGCCGACGCCGGCTTCGACGCCGTGGTCGTCTTTGTCGACTCGGCCGGCGACACCCACGAACTGCACGCGCCCGACGGCCTGTTGGCCCGGCTCGGCGCGCACGCCCCGCATGTCCTGCTCGCGGTTGTACCGTCGTACGTCCCCGCGCTGACCGAAGAGAGCCCCGCCATGCTGCCCGAGCCCCTCCGCGGCCCCGCCTTCTCCTCGTACCCGCCGGAGGACGTCGGCTGGCTGCTCCAGGACCTCTCGGACGTCACGCTGGAGGCGCCGACCGAGGAGCGCGAGGAGGCGATCCAGAGCGGCGGCGCGCACTACGCCGAGTCGCTGCCGGTGGAGTACCAGCCGAGCGAGCAGTACCAGGCGCTCTTCCACGCGGCCCTGGAGACCTCTGCCGCCCGGATCGCGCAGGCGGTCGGGGTGGTGACGGAGACCGTGATGGCCGAGCGGTCGCCCCGGCCGGTGCTGGTCTCGCTGGCGCGCGCCGGGACCCCGGTGGGTGTGCTGATGCGGCGCTGGGCGCGGTTCCGGTACGGCGTCGAGCTGCCGCACTACGCCGTGTCGATCGTGCGCGGCCGCGGTATCGACGCGAACGCGCTGCGCTGGCTGGCGGCCCATCACGATCCGCGTGACGTCGTGTTCGTGGACGGCTGGACCGGGAAGGGCGCGATCACCCGGGAACTCGCCGACGCGGTCGAGGAGTTCGAGGAGGGGGAGGGCGTCTCCGGGTTCGACCCGGAGATCGCCGTGCTCGCGGACCCCGGCTCGTGCGTGCGGACGTACGGCACCCGGGAGGACTTCCTGATCCCGTCCGCCTGCCTCAACTCGACCGTCTCCGGGCTGATCTCACGGACCGTGCTGCGGTCCGACCTCGTGGGTCCTGACGACTTCCACGGCGCGAAGTTCTACCGCGAGCTGGCCGGGGCCGATGTGTCGGTGGCCTTCCTGGACGCGATCGCGGCCCGGTTCGATGAGGTCGTGGACGCGGTGGACGAGGCCGTGAAGGAGCTGGCCGTCGCCGACCGGACGCCGAGCTGGGAGGGCTGGGCGGCCGTCGAGCGGATCAGCGAGGAGTACGGAATCCACGACGTGAACCTGGTCAAGCCGGGCGTGGGGGAGACCACCCGGGTGCTGCTGCGCCGGGTGCCCTGGAAGATCCTGGCGCGGGCCGGGGCGGGCGCCGACCTGGACCATGTGCGGCTGCTGGCCGAGCAGAGAGGTGTGCCGGTGGAGGAGGTCGGCGAACTGCCCTACACCTGTGTCGGGTTGATCCATCCCAAGTACACGCGCGGGGCGACCGGCGCCGACGGCAGGGCGGTGGACGTCTGATGGCGGTGCTGGTGACGAGCGATCTCGACCGCACGCTCATCTACTCGGCGGGTGCCCTGGCGCTGACCATGCCGGACGCGCGGGCGCCCCGGCTGCTCTGTGTGGAGGTGCACGAGAGCAAGCCGCTGTCGTACATGACCGAGACGTCCGCGCGGTTGCTCACCGACCTCGGGGACGCGGCCGTCTTCGTGCCGACGACCACGCGGACCCGTAAGCAGTACGAGCGGATCAGTCTGCCGGGGCCCGCGCCGCGGTACGCCATCTGTGCCAACGGCGGGCATCTGCTGGTCGACGGGGTGTCCGACGGGGACTGGCACGGGCACGTGCTGGCGCGGCTGGCCGGCGAGTGCGCGCCGCTGGACGAGGTGCGGGCGTATCTGATGGAGCACGCCGATCCGGTGTGGCTGCGCAAGCTCCGGGTCGCCGAGGACCTGTTCGCCTACCTGGTCGTGGAGCGGGAGCTGCTGCCCGAGGAGTGGGTGAAGAGCCTCGCGGTGTGGGCCGAGAACCGTGGCTGGACGGTGTCCTTGCAGGGGCGGAAGATCTACGCCGTGCCGAAACCGCTGACGAAGAGCGCGGCGATGCGGGAGATCGCACGGCGGACCGGGGCCGAGCTGACGCTGGCCGCCGGGGACTCGCTGCTCGACGCCGACCTGCTGCTGGCCGCGGACCGTGGCTGGCGGCCGGGGCACGGGGAGCTGGCCGACGCCGGATGGACCGGGCCGGCCGTCGTCGCGTTGCCGGAGCGCGGAGTGCTCGCCGGGGAACGAATCCTGCGGGAATTCCTGAAGACGGTCCGTACGGAGGGCTAGCCGCAGCAGCCGCCGCCGCAACAGCCCCCTCCGGAGCCCCCGGTGGAGCCGGCGGCGGGCGCGGACGCCGTGCCTCCCACCGCCACCGTCGACAAGAGCTTTACCGTGTCTTCATGCCCTTGAGGGCACGCTGCCGGAGCGGACGACTCGGCCATCGGGCGGGACAGTTCGAAGGTGTCGCCGCAGGTGCGGCAGCGGTACTCGTAACGGGGCATGGGGACAGGCTAACGGGAGCGACGGGGGAGTGATGCGCACCACTGCACCTCAGAACTTCCGTGATCTTGGGCGCCGCCTGCGCCCGGACACACCGACGCGACGCCACCGAACGCGTACTACTACGCCTACCGCACCTGATCACCGGTGGTCGCGGCCCGCTGCTCCGCCTCGGGGTGGCGGGCCCGCCAGTACGGGTTGTCGTGCGGAAGGTTCGTGCTGACCCTGCCGTACATCCCGAACACCATCAGCACGAGGCCCACCACGAAGCTGAACAGTACGTTCTGGATCTTGAAGGCCAGGAAGTCCGAGTCGGTGCCGAGCAGGCCCAGGAACAGGAAGCCGTTCAGGATGAACAGCACGCCGAGCACCATGTTCAGCGTGGAGGCGAAGTTCCCGCCGATCACCATGCCGACGAAGAGCAGCAGCCCGACGCAGATCGACAGCACGCTCAGCGCGCCGTTCGTGTTCAGGCCGATCGCGGTGTTCCCGCCGGTGTCGAAGAAACCGATGTTGTCGGTGAGCCCGAGGATGCCGAAGGCCAGCAGGAACAGGCCCATCAGGCCCGCTCCGATCCGGTAGACCTTGTTCAGGCGGTGGTCGACGGGCAGCGCCTCGTCGAAGTCGATCTTCTTCCGCCGCGTCCCCGAGTGCGTGACATGTGAGGCCATCTCCGCCTCCTGGTATCGAATGCGGGTCCTACCCAATATCCGCCCGGGACGGCTCCTCGGCAAACGCCTCAGTGGCCGGTGCCCCGGTCCTCCCTGATCTGCGCGACCACCCGCGCGACCGACTGCCGTACCGCTTCCGTCTCCGTCAGGAAGTGCCAGTAGTCGGGATGACGCCCCTCCAGCGACCCGGCCGCCCGCTCCAGCCGCGCCACCGCGTCGTCCAGCGGCCGCGCGTGCCGCGGATCCGGGCTGGTCCGCCCGGCCATCGCCAGCCGCTGCGCGTCCCGGATCGCGAACCGGGTCCGCTCGACCTCCGCCCGCGGATCCTTCTGTACGGCGTTGAGCCGGCTCAGCCGGTCACCGGCGGCGGACACCGCCTCGTCCGTACCGTTGAGCAGCGCCCGCACGGTGGAGAGCAGCGAGGTGGCATCCGCCCACTTCTGCGCGTCCCGCGCGGCCTGCGCATCCCTCAGCTTCAGCTCGGCCTGCCGTACGTTCTGCTCGGCCTGCTCGGGCACCTGCTGGAGATCCTGCCAGCAGGCGGCCGAGAACCGTCGGCGCAGCTCACTGAGGACCGGATCCACCTGCCCGGCCCGGGTGGTCAGCGCCTGCGCACGGGTCCGCAGGCTCACCAGCCGGTGATCGATCTCGGCGGCCCTCTCCGGCAGCCGCTCGGCCTCGACCCGGATGGCCTCGGCCTCCCGCTGCACCCGCCCGGCCCGCTCCAGCGTCGTCTGCACACCATGCTGTCCGGCGCCCTGATTGAGCTTGGTCAGCTCGGGCGCGAGCACGGCCAGCCGGGCCGCCAGATCGTCGGCCCTGATCTGGGTCTTCCGTACGGCATCGAGCGCGTTGCTGGCCGCCAGCAGCGCCTGCCGGGCCCGCTCCACGGCGGGCGCGAGCCGTGCCAGCTGCGTCTCGGCCTTGCCGAGCAGCGGCCCGAGCGACTCCCCGAACCGGTCCAGGTCCCGCTTGACGTCGACGAGCTCGTCCTTGGCGCGGGTGATCTCCCCCCGGGCCCGCGACGCGGCGGCGGCCTCCAGATCGTCCCGGTCCAGGTCGTAGGCGTCGATGGCCTCGATGTACCGGTTGCTCACCTCGTCGATCCGCCGCCCCAGCGCCTCGAAGTCGGAGACGGCACGACGGGCGGCCGGCGAGTCGTCGACGGCGGAGATGGTCTCTATGGAGATCCGCAGGTCCCGCTGTGCGGTGTCCAGTTCGTAGAAGGCGGCGGCCGCGGCGTCCTTGGCCGCCTGGGCCTCGGCCCGCTGACTCTCGGCCCGCCCCCCGAACCACCGCCGGGTACCGCCACCGGCGAACGCCCCGGGCACCACGAGCACGGCCAGCAACGGCACACTCATCAGGCCGAGGACATCCCGGAGCGGGGAGCGCCGGGCCCGTACGGGACGCGAATACGACTGCTCGGATGCCGCCGAAGTCGCCGATGTCGCCGTCACTTCTCCCTCTCCCGTGCCGCAGTGCGCCCCTGTGTGCTGGCGGTGCTGACATTCTCCCACCCAGGAAAGACGAACACACGGGTCGGTCAGTTCGCGGTTCGCGTGATCACTTCGTCCGCCGGGAGGCAATGGTTCGACTCTCGACTCCGCCAGAGCGGGGGCACCCCAGGGGAATAGCTGCCGCCACCCGGTCCGGAAAACGGAATTGCCGGAGTGAGGCCGGGACGATGTAGGCTGTCGACTCGTCTCGGGTGCGTAGCTCAGGGGTAGAGCGCCTGCCTTACAAGCAGGATGTCGGCGGTTCGAAACCGTCCGCGCCCACTCGAGGAGGACCCCGGCCGGATCGGCCGGGGTCCTCTCGTGTTCTCAGCCCTCCTCGTGTGCGTGCTTGAGGCGGCTTCGGGCGTCCATGCGGTCCGGTGCCGTTGTCTCCGCCCAGAAGCGGTGGCCGCTGACGAACACCGCGAGTTCGTGTTCGCGGCGGCGCAGCTTCTCCACCTCGGCCTGTTCGTCCTCGGTCCAGCCCGGGGAGGCGGGGCGCTCCACCTTGCGCCAGCCGCCGTCGTCACTGAATCCCTCCAGCGGCTCGACCGACCAGGGGAGCCGCTTCAGCAGGGCCGACAGCTCGGCCCGGACCTGATGCAGCTCCTCCTGACCGGCGAGGAGGTCACTCGGAAAGTCATAGGTCGCAGCCACCCGGCAATGGTACGCCTGTTCGAATTTGAGTGGCGAGTTCGTCCGTGGGGTTCATGTGTTCGAGCGTGGTCGGGTGGCCGGGGACCAGCGCTGATCCCCGGCACCCCTAAGAACCGGACGTGCAGTGCGCCCTCAGAACCGGACGTGCAGTGCTGACCGCGTCCGGCTCAGGCGGGCCCCGCGAGCTCTGCGGGTCGGCAGGGATTGAGTGGCTGCTCCGGGCACGGGCCCGGCGGTCTCACTTCTGGGGCTTGCAGTCGTAGAGGGTGAAGGTGCCGCCGGTGTGGCGGCCGTAGGCGGTGGGCGGGACGCGGGTGCAGTGGGCCTTCACCCAGGTGGTGGCGGCAGTGGTGGGGCGCTGGGTGGTGAGCAGCGCATAGCGCAGCCGGTGGGCGGTGACGAGGCTGCCGAGCTGCTGGGTGGTGGGGAAGGGGGTGTTGCCGGTGAAGCCGCCCATGACGAGGACGGGTTCGGACTTCGCGCGCAGCAGCGGCTCGGCGGCGTAGGCGGCCTGGGTGGCGAGCAGGTACTTCTCGCCGTGGCGGTGCGCGGTGAGGTAGTCGAGCAGGGCGGTGTCGCGGGCGCTGGGCCGGCCGAGTCCTATTCTCCGCGGAGCGTGGTGCTGCCGGACGCTGCCGTAGTACGCGGTGCCGACCGGACCGGCCATCGGTGAGGTCGCGGCGCCCGCATAGAGCGGGTCGAGGCTGGAGACGGCCCAGCCCGTCGGTAGGACCAGGGCGGCTGCGATCCCGGCGGCGAGGGCTGCGTGGACCATCCGTGGGGAGGTGCGAGGCCCGCGGGTCCACAGGCCCACCACACCCAACAGCGCGAGCATCACGGCGATCGGCAGCAGCCAGGAGAGGAACCGGGTAGGCCAGTCGAGCACCAGCGCCCACGCCGGCGTCAGCGCGATCGCCGCCGGCAGCGCCATGTGCCGGCGGCCGGCCGTCTGGTACTCCGCCTCGTGCGCCGACTCGTACTCCGATCGGAAGAGCGCGATCCCGCCGCCGGCCAGCGCGGCGAGCGCCGGGGCGATGACGGCCGTGTAGTAGGCGTGGTTGCCGTTGGAGGCGCCGAAGACCACGGCATGCACGGCCAGCCAGCCGCCCCACATCAGAAATCCCGCGCGCGGCATGTCGGTTCGCGGTTGCCCGGTGCGCCAGACGACGCCCAGGACCGTGGCGAGCACGGCGAGCGGCAGGAACCAGGCGACCTGGGGGCCGATCGTGTGGTTGATCAGCATGTCCCAGCCGGTGTTGCCGGTGGTGCGGCTGGTGGCGGTGCCCGCGACGGCACCGAACGCGGTGGAGTCGCTGCTGAAGCGGCTCAGGCCGTTGTAGCCGAAGACCAGGGCGAACGGGTTGTTGGCGGATGTCCCGTCGAGGTACGGGCGGCCGGCGGCCGGTGTCGCCCACGCGATCAGCACCCAGAAGCAGGAGACCGCCAGCGCGACCGCACCGCCCAGCAGGACCCGCAGAGCCCGCTTCAACGGCGTGCCGGGCGCGACGACTTGGTACACCGCGGCGAAGACCGGCAGCACCACCCACGCCTGCAGCATCTTCGCCTGGAAAGCGAGCCCGACCCAGGTCCCGCAGGTGATCAGCGGCAGCAGCCGCTCGGTGCGCACCGCCTTCTGCAGCGCTCCGGCGGCCGCCACCAGGAGCAGAGTGAGCGCGGTGTCCGGGATGGTGGCCCGGTTGAGGACCACGGTGATCGGGGTGAGGGTGAGCGTCAGCGCGGCGATCAGCGCGGCGAACGGACCGGCCCAGGCCCGTACGATCCGGTGCAACAGCCATACGGTGAGCACGCCCTCGACGACCTGCGGAAGAGCGGCCGCCCAGGTGTGCGGGCCGAAGATCCAGACGGAGACGGCGTTGGGCCACAAGGCGCCGGGCAGCTTGTCGATGCTGATCGAACCGCTGACGTCGAGCCCGCCGAAGAAGAAGGCCCGCCAACTGCCGGCCATCGACCGTGTCGCCGCACCGTAGAAGGGGTGGAGCGCGGCGTGCCCGATGCCCCAGGAGTACAGCATCGTGGCGACGGCCAGCACCGCGGCGAGCGCCGGGCGCTCCCAGCGCGGGGCGTCTTCCGGCAGGCCGGATCGGCGGTTCGCCGCCCGGCGGCCTCGGTGCGCTCCGGTGGGCCGGGCGGCGGGGATGGCGGTCATGGCAGTGGTCCTCGGATCAGCAGGTCAGGTGGAGCTGTGGTGCACTGGCGGTGGGATCACAGGCGGCGGGCCGATCGGAAGCCGCGGGCGTAGAAGTCGGTGCCGTCCAGCAGCGAGTGGCCCGACAGGTCGCCCAGGGTGGGGCCGTTGGCGGCGGAGCGGCTGGAGTAGAAGCGGTGCCGGCCCTGGTCGTCGAGGCCCATGTACATGCCGCAGTGGTCGATGAAGTCCGGGCGGTCCTTGATGATGGCGAAAAAGACCAGATCGCCGGGTTGCAGGGTGTCCAGGTCGGTGGCCTGCTCCTTGCCGGTGTGGGGGATCACCAGGCGGCCGGGACCGTAGGCGGCGATGGCGAAGGCGCGGCGCGGCAGACCGGTGCCCTTGGTGTCGGTGTTGGTGTTGTGCAGGGGGATGCCCATGCGATAGCCCCACACCAGACGCTGGAAGCCGGAGCAGTCGACGTCGCCGTAGCGTGCTTGCTCCGGCTGCACGCGCGTGCCGTCCGGGAAGGTCCAGGGAATGCCCAGATAGTCGTAGAAGTCGGACTGTTCGTCGTGGTAGGCGAAGTCCAACGGGTTGTTGACCGCGGAATTGCGCGGGCCGAAGTGCGCGGTGCCCGCGTAGCGCACGCCGTCGGCGTTGTGCTTGTCGGGCGCCCCGGCGCTGCTGTACTGGAACGCCACCGCGAAGACGTCCGGGCTGGTGTCGCCGAGCGCCTTGCCGAACCAGCCCTCGAACCAGGCGGACTTCTCCATTCCCTGCTGCCATGTGTGCGGCAGCACCCGCACCCAGGCGTCCGTGGTCACCTTGGCCTCGGTGGTCCGCGGCTCGCTGAAGCTGCGGGTGCGCCCGGTGAGCACGGCCGTACGGGCTCCGTCGGTGAACGTGGCGAGCGTGCCGCCGTCGGCGGCACGGACCACGGTGCGGTCGGGGGCGGACAGCCGCTCGAAGGTCCGCTTCCCGGCGCTCGAACCGGTGCCCGTGCCGTCGGCGGCCGTGCCGCCGCCGCCGTCGTCGCTGCTGCTGCCGTGCCCGAGGCGGTTCCAGACGTACCCGCCCGTCACCCCGGCGGCCGCCACGCCCGCGATCGTCCCGAGCAGAGCGCGGCGAGTCGGGCGGCTGCCTCTGCCGGCGGAGTGGGAGTGCATGGCCGATCCTCCTGGGAGTGCGGGGTGTGAGGGTGGCGGGCAGGTCACCCGGTGGGCAGGACGCCGATCAGCAGACCGGAGACCAGCACCACGTACGTGGCCAGCGTCACGGCCGTGGTCGAGATGACCGTGGCCGCCATCGGCTGACGGACCATCTGGTAGGAGACCAGACCGGGGACGATGAAGCCAAGGGTCTGTGACGTGTACAGCAGCGGGAACTCGTGGCTGAGGGCGAGCATCACGGTGGTCTGTATCAGCACCGCGCTCAGCACCACGGCGGCGAACAGCCGCTTGCCGTAGAGAATCACGGTGCGCTGCAGCAGCCTCGTCATGAAGTACGTGAGCGCCGCTACACCGACCATCAGCCCGGCCATCTGCACGTCGGTGACGAGCGTGAGGGCGATCCAGCCGGGGGTGATCATCCCTCCGGGGGAGAGATTGGTGGTCAGATAGCAGACGAGCGAGAAGACCAGCCCGAGGGCGATCCCGAGTGCGGCGGTCTGTGCGGTGAGGTTGGCGGGGATCACGGGTTCCTCGTGGACTGGGGCTGATCGTAGGAGTAGCGCGGGTCCTCTGTGGCGCTCTGGCTGTCGGGCCGGCCGTGGCGGGCGGCGAACTGGCGGGCGAGTTCCCGCTGATTCGGGATGTGGAAGCTGTGGGTCGTCTCCAGCGGTGCCACCCAGCTGTACGGCTCCGGCTCGGGCGGCCGGCCCATCGCGACCTGCGGCCGGACCAACGCGATCTGCATGGTCTCCTGGTCCAGGCCGTCGCCCTGGGGAACGGCGTCGAGCGGATCCTCGGAGTCGTCCAGCGGCAGCCCGGCGAGGCATTCCAGGAACAGCTCGCCCTGGCCGTGGATGTTGCCGATCGCCACCATCGAGGAGGCCGGGGCGAGTTCCGCCAGGATCGCCTCGGTCACCTCCTCGGGATCCCGGCGGTCGCCGCCGAGATCCACCACCCGGCCGGTGAATGCGGCCGGAATCGCATCGCGGGCGCTCTTGGTCGGGTGGCCGATCAGGAACACCGTCTCGGCGGCGAGGTCGGGGACGATCGCGCCCATCTGGCCGTTGCGCTCCACCCGGTCCGGGCGGCAGTTGATGACCACGTTGAGAGGCCGTCTGATGGCGCCCAGATCCTCCAGCTGCTGGACGTTCATGAGCGTGGACTCCGGGTCGTTGGCCGCGAAGACGTTGGCGAACCGCAGTTGCTTGCCCTCGGGGGTGACGTAACGTTCCACCGACAGTACGCCCGGGTCGGGCGGCGCGTCCCACATGCCCTGCATCGCGGTCTGCCGTTCCACGCCGAGCAGTTCGGCGACGGCCAGCGCGATCGCCACGTTCTCCTTGAAGGTGAACCAGCTGAAGCCGCGCAGCTCGGCGTCGGTCACCGACTCGGGATCGACCGCGATCAGACGGCAGTTCCGCTTGTCGGCCTCCTCCTGGAGGATGTGCAGCCGGTCCTTCTCCGCCGTCACGCACACCCCGCCCACCGGCATCGAGCGGGAGAGCGAGCGGGCGACGTCGTCCAGGGTCGGTCCCATCTCCTCCAGATGGTCCTCGCGGACGTTGCAGAGCACGCCGATCGTGGAACGGATCAGCTTCTCCTGGTTGATCTCCTGCAGCGCGGGCATCACCGCCATGCACTCGATCACCAGCGCGTCCGGCCGGTAGGTCGCCGCCCGCCGCACGATGCCGATCTGCTCGACGATGTTGGACAGCCCGAACTTGCGGTAGATCGGCTCCTCGGTGGCATCGGGATGGATGAACCGGGCCGCGGTGCCGGTGGTCTTGGCCACCGTGACCAGGCCGCCGCCGCGCAGCGCGCCCGCGCACAGCCGGGTGATCGAACTCTTGCCGCGGATGCCGTTGACCAGCACCCGCGTCGGTATCTGCTCCAGCGAGGCGAAGTGCCGCTGCTGCTCCACGATTCCGGCGACCCACAGCCCGGCGCAGCACAGCAGGACTATGACATAGAGGAAAAGCACGCCGATTCCGTCCTTCTACCGCTGGAGGGTGGTCTGATGCAGGGACGGGGAGGGCCCGGCGGCCTGGCCGGATCTGGCCGCTCGGTCGCGTTCCGCCAGGGCCTGGCGCATCAGTTCCAGGCTGCGGGTGACCGAGCCGATCTCGTCGTGGTTGACCGGGTGCAGCACGGTGCGGCGGTCTCCGCCGGCGAGCCGCTCGACGAGCACCGCGACCGAGCGCAGCGGCCGGACCACTACGACATGCAGCCAGCCCAGGCAGGCAGCGCCCAGGGTGAGGCCGAGGATCCCCGCGAGCATGGTGCGCTGCTCGGCCTGCACCGCGGGAATCTGGAGCGCTGCCGCGGGTTCCGCGGTCACCACGTGCCAGCCGAGGCGGGCCGTCGGACCGCTCTGCGCCAGCGGCGCGGCACCGTCGACCGATGGACCGGAGGACGTGTGGAGCACCTGCGAGGTCGCGGTGCCCGCGGTCCCCGGGGCGCCCTGGGTGGCGCGGGCGAGACGGCTCAGACCGGAGTCGGGCAGCGACTGGAAGGCGCGGTAGCCCACGTTCGCCGCCAGCACCTTGTCGTCGCGGTCCGTCACCCAGACGCTGCCCAGTTTCGGTCTGGACAGAATGGAGTTGAGTGCCTTCACGTCGATCTCGCCGAACAGGACCACGCCGGCCGCCGGGGACTTGCCCTTGACGGCCCGGACCTGGGTGTAGGCGGCGATCGCCGGGATCCGGCCCGAGGTGTTGACGGTGGTGATCCCGCTGCCGCCGGGCACGTGGACGATGGTGCGCAGCGGTGACCCGCCCACGCGCAGCGTGATACCGCCCGAGCGGTCCAGGAGATACAGCGAGCGGAACTGCTTGTGGTCGGCGAGGGTGCGCCGCAGAACCCCGGTCTGGGCGGCCCGGTTGCTGCCCGGCAGAGTTGCGGCCGCGTCACTCAGGTCGGTGTACAAGTGGTCGAGGGACTGCCGGACCCGGTTCGACGCGATCTCGGTGCGTGTCTGCTGGACGGCGAGGACCGAAGCCGGCACCGCGGTCGCGGCGTCCGCCCGGTTCAGCACGAAGATCATCGGCGCCGCCCAGCAGGCCAGCACCAGCACGCCGACCGCGGCCAGCGCCCGGTAGCCCGGTCCGCGCCGGACCGGGAACTCCTGCGGGCCGCTCTCGCCGAGCAGCTGCCGGCGCAGCGACTCCAGTGCCCGCCCGATCCGGGCCAGTTCCCCGAAGCCGTTCACCGGCACCGGCCGGGACAGTTCCTCCCACGCGGTCGGCCCGTCCTCGGTCGCGCCCCGGGCCAGGCGGCCGGCGGACAGGTAGAGCCACAGCAGCGGCCGCTGCAGGAAGAAGTGCAGAGCCAGCCCGAGCAGCAGCGCGAGCACGACCAGCGCCCCCGCGGCCTGGAGCGCGAAGCCCGAGTAGTCGGCGGCGGTGGTCGTGGTGGGCACAGCGCGGAAGGTGAGCACCACCAGACCGAGGCCGTCGGTGTAGCCCGGACCGGTCGTCGAAGCGACCTCGGCCCAGCCGGCCACCGTGCGCCGGTTGCCCGTGGCGGCGCCCAGCAGGCTTCCCGAGGCGTCGGTGACAAGCCCCGACCCCTTCGCCGCGCGGGCCGCCGCCGAGGGCAGACCGCTGTCGCCGGCGGCCGGCGAAGCCGTGCCGTGGGACGTGGTGGCGAGCGCGGTGCCGCTCGCGTCCAGCACCTCGGCGGTGCGCCCGTCGCCGTACGCCGTGGGGGCGGGGAGCGCCTCGGAGACCACCAGCAGCCACTGCCGTTCGGGCCCGCTCGGGACCTGGTTCTGGTCCTGGTTGGCGTCCGCCTGCTGCGCGGGCAGCGTGACCTTGGCGAAGTACAGCAGTTGCCGCCCGCCGTCCGACGTCACCAGCCGGGGCGGGATCGCCCCGTGCCCGGATGCCGTCCTGGCGACGTCCACCCCGGCCAGCTGCACCGTCTTGCCGCCGGCCGCCAGCAGTTTGCCGGTCTTGGGGTCGAGCAGCGCACTGCCCAGGATCCCCTTCCTGGCAGAAGTCAGTGCTTTGAGCGTGGTCGCGGGGGTCGACGCGCTCGTCGCCGGGTACGCCTTGGCCGTACGGCGTACAGTGCTCGCCTCGGCGTCGATCGTGGTGCGCATCGACAGCGCGGTGTCGGCGGCGATCTGCTGCTCCCCGTCCGCCACGGCCTGCGGCACACCCGCGGCACGGATGCCGTCGAGGCCGATCATGGTCAGGGCGGCGACCACCAGCAGGAGTACGACGAGTGAGGCGATCGGCGGGCGCACCCCGCCAAGCATCGGCATATCGGCGCGGCGGCGGGTGCGGTGTCGGCGCGGCGCCCGAGGGGCGGAGGGCAGGGCAGGAGATCCTTTGTCAATTGGCGCCGGGCGCCCGAATGTTCTACAGGCCGAACACTCTAGCGTCATGCGATTACATAACCATCACGCTTTCACGCCTGTTTCGTACGTGTGAACCGGGCCGCCGGATACGACGGCCGACACATGCGGGCCCACGGCGAGCCGAAGGGCGGACCCACGAGCAGGACCCGCCCTTCGGATGTCCGGTCAGCTGTCCGGCCGGCTGTTCGGTCAGGGGACGAAAGAGATCTCCGGGTACTTGCTGTTGGACCCGTCGAGCAGGGTGCTGTGCTGCTTGCGCAGCTCCTGGTCGAAGAAGGCCGCCAGATAGACGCGCTGGACCGCGACCGCGCGGTCCGGGTCGATCGTGCCGTACTGCTGCTGGATCTGCGCCTGCGACAGCCCGAGCAGGCGCGCCTCCTGGGGGATCATCCACTCGTTGTCGCTGAAGGACAGGTGCGCCGCGCCCTTGAGCTTGATGTCGACCTTGTATCCCTTCAGGTGCGACCACAGCGTGCGCCACGACGAGTCGTTGTTGCGGTTGTGGCCGCCGGAGCTGAAGAGCATGAAGGGGCGCTTCAGGTCCTTGCTCGGAGCTGTCCCGAAGAACTGGCCGTCCAGGTTGGCGCCGGCGTCGATACGGCTGTCGAGCTGCATGGCGGTGTCGACCGCCGCGCCGCCCAGCGACCAGCCGAACATCCCGATGCGCGACATGTCGACCGACTTCGTCAGCCCGGAGGGGAGCGTGGCCTTGCCGGCGTCCGGGTTGCCGCCCGTGCTGAGCGTGTTGAGCTGGTTGATGACGAACTTGATGTCGGCCGCGCGCACCTTGAGCGTGTCGGAGGAGTGGGCGCCCGCCGGCATACTGTTGACCTCGAGCCGGCTCTTCGGGAACTGCACCTCGTTGGCGTCGTGGGTGTGGTCGACGGTGACGACGAGGTAGCCGCGACTGGCGAGATCCTGGACGAGCGCGGTGCCCATCGCACGGTCCGAGTGCAGCCCGGTCGAGTACAGCAGGACGGGCAGCTTGCCGAGCTTGGTGTTCACCGGGGCGAGCACATGACCCGCCGTGGTCGGCAGGGTCACCAGCTGCGACGACAGCCCGCGCGTGGCGAGGAAGTGGGCGCCGGAGACCGACGGCATCCACGGCGCCTGATAGTGCCCGGACGTCGAGGTGGCCGGATACCAGAGCGACACCATCAACTCGCGAGTCCCGCCCACGTACGGATCCGTACGGGACTTGTCGACGAGGTGCAGGCCGACCATGCCCACGCTGTACTTCCCCGACGGTGCGGGCATCTTGAGCTGCAGACCGCTCGAGGCCGTGCGGCCGGCCGCGAGGGTCT
Source organism: Streptomyces sp. NPDC111744 (assembly GCF_055634995.1). Lineage (NCBI taxonomy): Bacteria > Bacillati > Actinomycetota > Actinomycetes > Kitasatosporales > Streptomycetaceae > Streptomyces > Streptomyces sp. NPDC111744. The sequence goes on along the minus strand of NZ_JBVKCG010000003.1, from coordinate 484,958 downwards.
TGGGCTGCAGGGCCTTGTGGCGGCCCAGCGGCGCCTCGTCGTTCTCGGGAGCCCAGGGCGTGCTCGGGGCGCCCGAGGACGCGGTGGGCGCAGGCTTGGCGGACGTCGTCCCGGTGGCCATCGCCGACGTCAGCCCCACACCCAGTACAACGGCCAGCGCACCCGCCGAGCCGACCGCTACGGCGATCATTCTGCGGCGGTGGCGCAGGCGGCGGTGATTCATGAAACCCCCTCGTGGGTCAGCGATCAGAGAACGGGCGATCGACTGCCGCACACCGTACCGCGACAGCCGCCCCCGGACCCATGCGCCCCGGATGACCCCGTGATGACCTCACGTACCGGATGCCGAGCGCTGTCACGGTCCGCTCGTCCGGCACTCCATGGCGCCGGCCGCACCCCTGTGGTGCGGCTGGAGCACACGCGTCAAGTCGAGGTGCTCGGCGGCAGGTTGATTCGGTTGCCGGCGTCGGCGAACGCACGGGGAACGGCGGTCTGATGACCTGTCGGCTTGGGGGTTCGCACGGCGCGAACGCAGGTCTGCGCCGCACACCGAGGGTGCCCCCGGGAGGCGGCGAGACCGGGGGAGACGGACCGTGATCCGTCAGGGCTCCCGTGGCGGCCCCGGCCCGCAATGAGAGCCTGGGGGGCGACGGCACGATCACGTTCCCGCTGGACGGGAGAACGGAGCGGGGGACGGATGAGCGGGCAACGGCAGTCGACGTTCGTGAAGGTGTGCGGGCTCACCCAGGAGCAGCAGATCGACTGGGCCGTCGAGTTGCGGTACGACGCGATCGGGATCGTCGTGACCCCGAAGAGCAAGCGGTACTGCCCGCCCGAGCGGGCCGTGGAACTCGCCGGGTACGCCCGCGGACGGATCCCGGTCTTCGCCGTGGCCCTGACGTACGCCGAGACGGCCGGAGTTGCCGGGCAGGTCGACACCGTCCAGATCTACGAGAGCGCCGACGTCCCGAACCTCGCCCTCGCCTCCGGTACCCCGCCCGAGCGGCCGGAGGCCCTGCAGTACTTCTTCTACGACGCCAGCGCGGGCAGCGGCGTGTTCGCCGACATCCCCGCCTGGGTCGCGGACGTGCCCGGGAAGGTCGTCATCGCCGGCGGCCTCGACGAACACAACGTGGCCGCTGTCATCGAGGCCTTCGGCCCCTACGGCGTGGACGTCTCCAGCAGCGTCGAGACCGCGCCGGGGGTCAAGAGCCGCGAGAAGATGGCTTCTTTCATCGCCGCCGCCCGGACCCCCGGGCGGGACTGCGGCTGAGCGGGCCGGGCGAAGCCGGCCGCGGTTCGGTGCGCCACGCAGGGGTGCGGGGCGGCATCGGTACGCGGCTCCGCCGCGACGAAGGTCCTCCCGCTCAAGCGAAGCCGAGAGCGGGGGAGCGGCCGGCCACGACGGCGCCGCGGCCGGAGGACGGCACACCACGGCGCTTACAGCCGAGCGCTCAGTGTCCGGCTTCGCGCAACTCCCGCACGATACGGGCCGTCACCGGCACGGGTACGCCGTGACGGTCCGCCGCCCGCAGCAACCCGCCCCCGATCGCGTCGAGTTCGAGGGGGCGGCCCGCCTCCGCGTCACGTTGCATCGAGGACTTGGCGGCGGGCGGGAAGGCGTCGTACCGGGCCAGGGCCTGCGCCGGGTCGACCGGGGCGCCGCAGGCGCGGCTGACCGCGGAAGTCTCCGCGACGAGCGAGGCCAGTTCCTCCCGGTGCCGGGTGCGGGCCTCGCCGAGGGGGAGGCCGTATCGGGTGGTGAGCAGGGCGAAGGGCGCGAGGAACGACATCTTCGCCCACAGGGCCGCGGTCTCGTCGTCCAGGACGCGGGTGACCGGGCCGGCCGCGGTGAGGGCCCAGGCCAGGGCCTCCAGGCGGGGACGGGGGACCTTGGCGCCGGCCAGGTCGATCTCCACGAAGGGGCTGGTGTGCTCGACCAGGCCGGGGGCCGTGCGGGTCGACTCGACGCGGATCACCGAGGGGGCCAGGCGTTCGGGGGCGTAGCGGGCGCGCAGCAGGGCGGGGTGCTCCACGCCGTTGAGGAACGGTACGAGGAGGGCGTCGCCGAGGGCCGTGGGCGGGATCCGGGTGAGGGCCGCGTCCAGGGCGGTGGCCTTGACGGTGATCAGGCAGGCGTCGACCGGTTCGCGCAGGGCCGTGTCGGCGTCCACGGGGGCGGTGAAGTCGCCGAACACGGTGCTGCGGACGTGGATTCCGTTGCTGCGGAGGGTGTGGGCCGTCTCCTCGCCGGCCAGGCACAGCACGCGGTGGCCGGAGCGGGAGAGCAGGGCCGCGAGCAGGCCGCCCACGCCACCGGGACCGAGAACGGCGACGGTGAGCCGGGGACCGGGCGCGTGTTCCGGCCTGTCCGGGAGCTCATTGGTGTTCGTCATGGGGCTGTCCTCTCGTCGGTCGGCCCCGGGAGCGGTGGCCGCCACAGGACGATCCTCGCAGGAGGTAAGGGGACTGCGGGAGACTGGCGGCATGTGCCGGAGCATCAAGACCCTGCGTCCGCCTCAGCTGGCCGAGGAGGCCACCGAGGAAGAGATCCGTGCTGCCGCGTTGCAGTACGTACGGAAGGTGTCCGGGTTCCGGGCGCCGGCCGCGCACAACCGGGAGGTGTTCGAGCGGGCGGTGGAGGCGGTGGCGGCGGCCACCGCCGAGCTGCTCGGGGGACTGGAGGTGCGTGGACAGGCCGTGCGCGAAGCCGCCGGGTGAGTCCGCGTCCGGGACTACGCCGGCTGGCGTCTTCGCATCAGGAACCCCGCTCCCGCCCCCGCCCCGAACAGCGCCACCACCGACACCGCCGCCGCCAGCCAGGTCGCGCCCAGCCACTGGGCGCCCAGGTAGCCGAGGGCGACGCTGTAGACCGCCCAGCTGAGGCCCGCCAGCGCGGACCAGGGGAGGAAGTCGCGGACGCGGCGGTGGGTCGCCCCGGCGCCGAGGGAGACGATCGAGCGGCCGGCCGGCGCGAAGCGGGCCAGCACGACCAGCGCGCCGCCACCCCGGGTCAGGGCGTCGCCGAGACGTTCCTGCGCGCTGCTCAGCCGTCGGGAGCGGGCGATCGCGCGGTCCAGGCGGGCCCCGCCGCGCGAGGCCAGCCGGTAGGCGACCAGGTCGCCGAGGACCGACGCGGCGGCGGCGCAGAAAGTCAGCGCGAGGATGTCGGGTACGACGTGCGGGACCTGCCCGGGAGCCGCCCCGGTACCCGCCGAGGCTGCGGTGGCCGCGGTGATGACCAGCACGCCACTGGGCAGCATCGGCAGGAACACATCAAGCAGCACGGAGAGGGCCACCATGGCGTATACCCATGGCCCGGCCTCCAGTGACTCCATGCTTTCCCACACGACGGTTCCCCCGTGATTGTCCGGTTGCGCCCCCCGACGACAGCCATACAGCGTACGCGGGGGGTGTGACAGGAGTTTCACGGGGGGTTTGCGAAATAAGCAAAGGATTAAGCGGCCACGGGCGTGTCCCGCTCGGCACCCCGCGCCGCCTCCGGCTGCTCCCCGGTCCCGGTCGTGGTCGTCCGGAGGACCGCCCGTGCGATCGCGTCGGCGTCCGAGAGTGTCACCGAGTCCACGCCCGGTCGGGCCCCCGCCGCGGTCACCCAGTGCACGCCCTCCGTGGGCACTCCGAAGGCGAACCGCCTCGGGTGCGGGATGCCCTGGCGGTCGATCAGCCGGTACGGGCGCGGTGTCACGTCCAGGCCGCCGGTCTCGTGGCCGTCCACCGTGTGCGGGCGGCACGCGCCCTCCTGCAGCAGCCCGGCCAGCAGTTCGTCGGCGGTGCGGCGCAGGTCAGGGTCCGGGAGGCGGGCCTCTATGAGCGTGGTCACCCTGACCGCCGAGCCGGGTACCTTCGGGGAGCGCGCCACCCACGCGCCGTCACCCCGGGCCACCTCCAGACCGGGGCCCAGCACCTCCACCACGCCCGCCTCCAGCAGCGCGGCCAGCTCCTCGACGCGTCGGCGGGGCGGGCCGATGGACAGGAACGCGTTGAGCGGGGTGTACCAGCCGTCCAGGTGGGCCCTCCGGGAGGCGCCGGTCAGGCCGCCGTGGTCGACGACCAGCCGTATCTCGTTGCGCAGGTCGCGCAGCACGTCCAGGGCCGCCTTGAGCGGGCCGCGCACATTGCCGAGGGCGGCCTGGGCCGCGTCCTCGCGGAGGTGGCGCAGGAGCCAGTCGCGCCAGTCCGTCGCATCCTCGAACTCCCGCTCTCCGTACGGGTGCTGGAGGCGCTCCCAGGACCAGCGGTCCGCCTCCGGGACGCCGGCCCCGTCGAGTACGGCGGTCTCCGCGCGCCGGCCGTCGGCCGCGAGGAAGCGCTCGGTGAGGTCCGGGTCTCCGGTCAGTGCCGTGTAGTAGACCGTCTCCACCTCCTTCGCCACCAGCGGCCAGACCTCCGCCAGGAAGTCGGGGGCCTCGCCGGAGTCCGCGCGTTTGCGCAGGCCCGCGATCACCTCGGGGGTGAGCAGCAGCGGGGTGTGACGACCGTACGGGCCCTTGGCGTTGTCGCCGCGCGCCTGGTACGGGACGCCCCGCCGGGAGCCCGCGTAGAGGCGGGGCTCGCGGCCCGAGGGCGTGTAGCGCAGGCCGCCGGCCGGTGTGCGGGTGAAACGGCCGCCCCGGCCGGTGGTGAGCAGGGCCAGGTGGTCGAAGAAGTTGAGGCCGAGGCCGCGCAGCAGCACCGGTTCGCCGGGGGCGATCGGGGTGAGGTCGACGTCGGCCGGGTTGCCGGGCGGTATGTGGCGCAGGCCGTGCCGGGCGGCGTGTGCCAGGTGGCGGCGGTCCTCGGGGGTCGCCGTCGCCGGGAGGTGGCCCTGGGCCAGCACCACCGCCGCCAGGCCGGGCAGGGTGCGGCCGTCGTCGAGGGTGAGGGTCTGGCGCCCATCGAGGCCGTCGGGGTCGTCGGGGTCGTCGGCGAGCCGTACGGCACGGGCGTGATGCGTTTCGATCCGGACCGCCTCCGGTGCCTGGGCGACCGTCCTCGCGAACACCCACTCCAGGTAGCGGCCGTAGTGGGCGCGGGTCGGGTAGTCGTCGGGGTCCAGCTCGCCGGCCGCCCACTCGTGCAGGCTGGGGCCGTGCCGGACCGGGCCCGAGCACTCCACGCTGTCGTCGGTGAACAGGGTGACCTGGCTCGCCACGGTGTTCATCAGCAGCTCCGCGGACTGCGTCGTACGCCAGACCCGGCCCGGGCCCGGCGGCGCCGGGTCGATCACATGGACGGTGAGGCGCGATCCCGGGGGCAGCAGCTCGGGTGCGGAGGCGCAGAGGCGTTCCAGGACGCTGGTGCCGCGCGGTCCGGCGCCGACCAGGGCGACGGCGACCGGGGCGGATTCCTGGGGCGAGGCGGACAAGGACATGACTCCCGGGCGTGTGGGGCGCTTGGCAGGGACACCGCCCGCACAGCGTCAGGAAGCGGACGGTCCGCCTCATCATGCCGTCGCGATTAACAGAAGCCAACGTGCGCCCCATTAGCCTCAGAGGTCCCTCATGAGGTGGTGAGGGTGGACTCCTCCACGGTCTTCAGGGTTCCGTTCCGCCGGGCCCGTTCCAGCCGCAGCCGGGCCGAACGGCCATGCAGGGTCAGCGTCATGAGGTGGTTGCCGAACCAGGGGCCGCCCCTCTTCCGCCAGGTCACCGGCGGTTGCGCACAGCGTCCGTGCCGGGTGAGCCGCCGCCCGAGGAGCCGGGCCAGGGCGCTCCAGCCGAACCGGAAGCCGGCCCGGATCGTCGGCGGCACGGAGTTGTGGACGGGCGAGCAGGTGAGTTGCAGCACACGAGAGGCGGGTGCGGTGTCGGCCGGCCACGCGGGCTCGGCGACGTAGGCGTGATGGACGTCCCCGGAGAGCACACAGATCGACGCGGGTGCCTCGGGGCCCGAGCCGGTGCGGGCGATCAGGCCGGCCAGTTCGGCGAAGGAGGTGGGGAAGGCCGCCCAGTGCTCCAGGTCGGCCCCGCGGCGCAGCCGCTCCCCGAACTCGGCCCAGCGGGTGCCTCGTTCGCCCCGGCACAGCGCCGCGTCCCAGGTCTCCAGGTCGTGTACGAGGTGCGGCAGCAGCCAGGGCAGCGAGGTGCCGACCAGGAGATGGTCGTACGACTCCCGGTCGGCCAAAGCCTGTTCGCGCAGCCACTCGGCCTCGCCGGGTCCGAGCATGGACCGGTTCCCCTCGTCCAGCACCCGCGCCGCCCGGCTGTCCACCATCAGCAGCCGCACCCGCCCGAAGTCGCGCCGGTAACTCCAGCGCACCGAGGCGGGGTCGGCGTCGGCCTTGGCGGCGAAGGCGCGCAACTCGTCGGTGCCGTCGGGGGAGTCGCGTACGGCCGTATAGAGCGGGTCGGCGGCCAGTTCGGCCGGGGAGAGGTTCCCCAGGTGCTGGTGCACCCAGTACGACATCAGCCCGCTGAGCAGCCGCTCCTGCCACCAGGGCGTGGCCCGTACGTCGGCCAGCCAGGCGGCGGAGGTGTTCCAGTCGTCTATGACGTCGTGGTCGTCGAAGATCATGTAACTGGGCACGGTGGACAGCAGCCAGCGCACCTCGGGATCGAGCCAGGACTCGTAGTAGAGGCGGGTGTACTCCTCGTAGTCCGCGACCTCTGCGCCGGGCGGGTCCGACAGGTCGCGGCGGGCGGCCAGCCAGCGCCGGGTCTCCTCCGAGGTCTCGTCGGCGTACACCTGGTCGCCCAACAGGAGCAGTACGTCCGGCCGTTCACCGCCGGCGGCGACATGCGCGGCCAGGCTGTCCAGGGCGTCGGGGCCGACCGGGTCCTGGCCGTCGGCCGGGGGAGCGGCCCAGCGGCAGGAGCCGAAGGTCACCCGCAGCTCGTCGTCCTCGGCGGGGAGGCGGATCACCGACGGCGGAAATCGGGATTCCGGCAACGGCCACACCCGCGTGCCGTCCAGGAGGACGTCGTACGACGTCGAGGTCCCCGGTGTCAGCCCGGTGACCGGGACCAGGGCGTAGTGGTGGCCCGCCACCTGGAAGGTGCGTGTGGTGCCGCCGGCGCCGTCCGGGCAGCGCACCTCGGCCGTACACGGACGGCTCGTCTCGACCCAGACGGTCGCCGACGAGCCGTCGGTGTACCTCAGCAGTGGTCCCAGGCGCAGTCCGGCCACGTTCGCCCGCCCTCTTTCTCGGTCGGTTCGCCTCCGTCGCCCCGTACGGTACGGAACGACGGAGGTCAGCCGGGAGGTTCCGACGCGCGAAAGAGAGCGGAAAGAGAGCGGAGCGTGGCCGGAATGCGGGGGAAGCGGGACCTTCTGGCTGCCGGCCTGTCCGCCGGGTGGGTCAGCAGCCGGAGAGGTAGCTGGTGAGCGCGCTCTTCTCGGCGGAGTCGACCGAGAGGCCGTAGTAGTACTTCACCTGGACCCAGGCGCGGACGTAGGTGCAGCGGTAGGACGTGAGTGACGGCACCCAGGTGGCCGGGTCCTGGTCGCCCTTGGACTGGTTGACGTTGTCCGTGACGGCGAGGAGTTGCGGGCGGGTGACGTCGTTGGCGAAGGCCTCGCGCTGGGCGGTGGTCCACTTGGAGGCGCCGGAGTCCCAGGCCTCGGCGAGCGGGACCAGGTGTTATCCGTACCTTGGTTTTGGTGCCGCTGACGGGGCTGAGATGAGCGGTGTGCTCCGTGTCTTCTCTGTGGGCGTTGCGTTATCCGGTACAGCGGTGAGGTGCCGCTGACGGTGATGACGGAGGGGCGCGGTGGCCAGCACACAGCGGGTGGCTATGGGCGATGGCGTGACGTGGACGGTCCTCGGTGAGGACTTCCGAGTCGCGGAGCCAGTCGAGCAGTACCTGGAGTACCTGAGATCGAGGGACTGCTCGCCCAACACCCTCAAGAGCTACGCACGGGGGCTCGCCCTGTGGTGGACCTTCCTGGAGCGGAGGACGCAGCCGTGGGACGCGGTCGGTGTGACTGAAGTCGGCACATTCGTAGGACAGTTGCGCCAAGGACGTGTGGGTGAGGACGTCGTGTCGCTCCACGAGCGGACCAGGGCGGCGGACGCCACGGTGGCGAGCCGGGCCCGCGCGGTCATGGGGTTCTACCGTTATCACGCCGCTCGCGGGGTCGAGGTCGCGGGCAGGCTGTACGAGACGGTGCAGGCCAGGTCGGGCAGCTATCTGCCCTTCCTGGAACACGTGGCGCGCAGGACCGGGCGGCGCTCGAGCGTGGTCAAGGTCCGGGTACGGGTGAAACCGGTGCCGGTGCTGCTTCCCGACCAGATGGCAGCGATCCGTGAGACGGAGGCGTCCTGGGACACGGCAGGTGCGGTCTGGTCGGGCGAGCTGCGGTACCGGCTGCTGTGGACCTTGTTGGAGGAGACCGGGCTGCGGCTCGGTGAGGCTCTGGGCCTGAGGCACCGGGACTGGAAGACCGGCACGGGCACGACCGCACAGGTCGAGGTCGTGCACCGGGAGGACCACCCGCACGGCCTGCGGGCCAAGAGCGGCCACCGCCGTGTCTTCGTCGGCTCCGACCTGGACCGCCTCTACGGCGACTGGGTCTGGGCGCTGTGCGAGGCCGGGGCCGACGTCGAGCTGGACGACTGGGACAACGCGTACATCTTCTGCAACCTGCACCGCGGGCGCCGGTTCGCCCCGCTCCGGCCGGAGAGCGTCTACAAGCACTTGGCCGCGCGGAAGAAGGACGTACCCGGCCTGCCGCCGGACATGACCCCGCACTGGTACCGGCACACCCACGCCACTGCCCTGCTGCTGTCCGGCGTGCCGATGCACGTGGTCAGCCGGAGGCTCGGCCACGCGGACATCCAGACCACGATCAACACGTATGCCCATGTGACCGAGGACGCCGAACTGCGCGCGTGCGCGGACTGGCAGAAGATCACGCAAGCTTGGGGGAGCCGCCATGAAGGCTGAGCCGACCGTCCGGGCCGTGGCCGACGCGGTGGCGGTGCCGTCCCCGCGGACTCCGGAGCGCAAGCGGCAGGAAAAGCGCGATCCGCGCCTGTCCGTGGCCCGGCTCTTCAGCGAGGAGAAGGCCAGACGGCTGTGGGACAGCCTGCCGGACGAACACCGGCAGGACCACTTCGACTCGACCAACATGCCCGAGGACTACGGCACCGCCTTCCGTAAGCAGACGATCGATCGGGAGAAGGGCTGGTTCAGCCAGGCGGTCAGTTTTCAGGGCTTGCCCGAGCCCATGATCTGGGAGCTGGTCTGGTGCATCCATCAGCAGGTGGCCGAGGGGTACGCCATCACCACCGAGCGGTTCCAAGAACTCAGGCGGGGACTCGTTCTTGCGATCGAGCACGGCGGACCGCAGGCACGGTCCGCGAGGTCGCTGACAGCGCTCTCCCACGAGGAGTGGGCGCGTGAAGTGCAGCGGGCGGTCATGCGGACCGATCCGTCGAGGAACAGGAGGCTCGTCACGCACGTGCTGCACAGCGTCAAGCACCTTCAGGACCGCTTGGCGCACGCTTACCACGACGGTGAGTGGTGGCGGTTGGACGTCTGGAACCCCGGTCTGGACCGGCGCATCCCGCAGCGCGAGCATGAGCCCTGGGGCCGGGCCGTCGCCAACTTCAGCCAGCTCACGACGGACTGGTTCCGCGAGGCCGCGAAGTGGTGGCTGTCGGTGCAGCTCACGACGGAGCGGTACGTGTGGTCGTCGGTGAAGAGCCGCCTCGACCATCTGAAGTGGTTCCAGTGGTACATCGACCAGGCCGGCTGCCCCGGCCCCCAGCTCGTTGACTCCCCCGAACAACTCCGGCCCTGGCTGCGCGGCTTCGTGGACTCCCTCAACAACCACATCACGATGACCGGGCCGAACAAGGGCGGCAGGTTGTCGAAGAACAGCCGCCGCAGCACATTGGTGACCATCGAGGCGTTCTACCGCTGGATGTACGACAACCGCGCCGAGGCCGTCTCGGTGCTCGGTGACCGACGCTGGGGCACCCTCGAGATGCACTACTCCGTGCTCTTCCGGCTGGAGGACAAACCGCGCCTCACCAACCAGCCACCGGACGACATGGCCCTGGAGGACGAGGTGATCAGCAAGATCGCCGCAGGTTCCGGAGCGCTCGCGGCCCTCAAGTCCGAGGGCGGGCTGGACGACCGGCAGGCCTTCCATGCGCTCATGCTGCTGATCCGGACGGGCCGACGCATGAACGAGGTCCTGATGATGGACTTCGAGCCGCTGCTGCCCCTCCTGAAGACGAGCAAGCAGCAGGACAGGGAGCCGGACGGCTTTGTGGCCCGGCTGGCCTATCAGCAGACGAAGATCACCGGCGGGGATCCGCCGACGATCCCGGTCGACCAGGAGATCGTCGACATCATCCGCCTCCAGCAGGAGTGGGCCCGCGAGTTCATCACTGCCCAGGGCGCCCCAGCGGGAACGGATCCGCGCTATCTCTTCCTCCAGATCAAGAACAACCCGCTTGGGAGGAGGCCGTACGCCTCGGCGACGTTCCACAGCCGACTCGGCGCTCTGACCGGGAAGCTGGCCATCACCGACAGCGTCGGCCGCCCCGTCAAGGTCTCAAAGACCCACACATTCCGGCACACCCGGGCAACCGACCTGATCAACGCCGGTGTCCCGATCCACGTCGTCATGCGCTACCTCGGACACGTCACACCGGCCATGACCATGCACTACGCCAAGACCCTCGCGGTCACGGCCGAGCGCGAGTTCCTTCGCTACAAGAAGGTGACGGCCGACGGCCGGACCGCCGAGGTGGATCCCAGCGACCTCTACGACCTCCTCCACCTGGACCAGCGCGCGGACCGCGTACTGCCCAACGGCTGGTGCATGCTGCCGCCCCGGCAGGTCTGCGCCAAGGGCAACGCCTGCCTGACCTGCGACAAGTTCGTCACCGACGCCAGCCACCGCGACGAACTCCAACACCAGCTCAGCCAGACCGAAGCGCTGATCGCCCGCCGCCAGACGCAGTTCACCGCCCGCCACGGCGAGCCGATGGGCGAGGACAACATCTGGCTCGCCGGCCGCCTTGCCGAAACCCGGGCCCTCACCCAGGTCCTTGTCGCGCTCGACCAGGTCAGCGTCCACGAGGGCGGCCGCCTCCGCGCGGTTCGCGGCGCGGGCACGGCCGACCGCCCCGAACCACCGTCCGCCCTCTCACAGCAGGAGCCAACCGCATGACGCCGCTGCCCGAACACCTCCGTCAGGCCACCCGCGCCCGAACCCAGGAAGCCGAGGAACGGGCCCGCACCGCTCTCGTCGCGCTGGTCGGGGCGGGTAAGCCCGTCAGCTTCACCGCAGTGGCCCGCCAGGCCGGAGTGAGCACGGACTTCCTCTATCGGAGCCCGGAGCTACGCAGCCGGATCGAAGAGCACCGTGACAAGGTCGCGCCGACCTCGGCGGCGCCCACGGACACGCTGGGCGACTCGTCGACGTCGGCCGCCGTGAGAGCGCTGAGCGTCCGCATCACGCGGCAACAGCAGACGCACCGAGAGGAGGTGGCAAGGCTGAGCAGGGCTCTGGAGGTCGCCCAGGGCGAGAACCTGGAACTCCGAAGGCGCCTGGCGAGGTACGAAGGCGATTGAGCAGGCGCCAGCACCCCCTGGATGCAGAGGTTTGAGGAAGTCACCTGGCGACGACACCGGGAGCCGCCTTCACCGCCCTGGCATGATCAACAGAAGTCAGTTTCGACGTCGGGCCGGAGCCGCCGATGGATGCGACCGAGTCACTGCATGCCGCGCGAGTCTCTGCTTACGCGGAGGTGGGAGCTTGGCTGTCCCTGTTGAGCGACCGCCGGCTTGAGGATGCGGTGTCCGCCGCGCCGAGCCTCGGCTCCGGTGTCGGAGGCAGGTCGGCGGAGATGGAAGTCGAGGGGATACGCGTCTTCGTCAAGCGGATCCCGCTGACGGACCTCGAGTTGCAGCCGGAGCACGCACGATCGACCGCGAACATCTTCGATCTTCCTCTTTTCTACCAATACGGGGCTGGCTCGGCGGGGTTCGGTGCCTGGCGCGAGCTGGCCGCGCACCTCATGACGACAGGCTGGGCACTGAAGAACGAGTACGCAGGTTTCCCGCTGCTGTATCACTGGCGGGTATTGCCGGACAGTCCCCCTGTCGGCTTCATGGACGGGCTCGGCGGCGTTGAGGGGGCCGTTGCGCATTGGGAGGGCTCGTCGGCCGTGCGCCGTCGGCTGGAGGCCATCGGAAGGTCCTCCTTCAGCCTTGTGCTCTTCCTGGAGCATGTGCCACAGACGCTCGCCGAGTGGCTCGGCGACAGCCGTGAGGCGGCCCCACCGGAGCCGGGAGACGAGTCGCCCTATCGATGGGTCGAGAATGCGCTGGTGCGGGGGACAGAGTTCATGAGCGCGCGCGGACTGGTCCACTTTGACGCGCACTTCGCCAATCTGCTGACCGACGGCCAACGGGTGTACTTCGCGGACTTCGGGCTCGCTTTGAGCCGCGATTTCGAACTCTCAGCGGCGGAGCGCGATTTCCTCGCTGATCACCTCGTGTACGACCGCTCCTACGCGCCGAACCACCTGCTCCGCCACCACCTGCCCGACGACGTGCGTGGTGGCACCGAACACGGGGCCTTCCTGCGTGAATGGGTCGAGGGCCGTCAACCCGCCGACGTTCCGCCCGATATCGTCGCGATCATCGACCGTCACGCTCCGCACGCAATCGTCCTGGACGACTTCCATCACCGACTGCTTACGGAGAGCAAGCGCACTCCCTTCCCTGCGGCTGAGGTCAAGCGAGCGCTGGCCGACGCCTCACCGTTGAGGGAATGAGAGCCCGGCACACCGCTCTGGCCAGCCGACCGTGATGCGTTCGGCTTGGGCCCCGGTATGAATGACGCGGTAGGACTCGGTGCCGGTGCGTGCGGGTGGCCAGCACCGACCGGTGACGCTCACTACAGACGGGCGTCACCGGCCAGTTCGGTATCAACCGATGCCGGTCACGCTGAGTGCCGTGGTCCAGTTGTTCTTCATAGCGGTACGCGCGGCGGACAAGGTGATCCTCCCGTCACAGACCGCGTTCTTGAGCTTGGTCTCGACGCCGTCCTTCGTCGTGGCCGTCTTCGTGCCCGAGTACGGCTCCGGCCACAGGTTCTTGGGGTCGCGCGGGGAGCCACCGAGTTCCAGAGGGATGAAGTGGTCTTCCTCGTAGGCGGAGGTGGAGGTGTTCGAGTAGCCGTAGTCCGCGATGCCCTGCACCTTGAGTGGATTGGTGTAGGAGGTGGGCGGGCGGACGGTCGCCGTCCAGCCGGACACACAAATCGTGGAGTTGATCGTCGACTGGGTGACGTCGGGGTTGTACACACCCGGCGTGCACGTCGGGTCAGGCAGCGGCAGATAGGACTGGGAGCAGGTGCTGGCCTGGGCCGTACCGGCACTGAAACCGAGGATGAGGCCGCTGAACGTCAGAGCCAGAGCCGAGCCGGCCGCGGCCGGTATTCGGGCGATGGGGCGCATGAGTGTCTCCTGGGACATGAGGCTCGGCGGGGATCACCAAGGTCGTGTCCATGACACACTTTCGAACGACTACGCGGGTAGATCTAGAACGTAAATTCGTGATGATCGAACGGTTGTCGATCGGTCACCCGGACGTGAGGCCTGCACTCTGTTCGTGCGCTCGGCGGGGGCTTGGGATGCTTTGCGTCCGTGAGCGGCATGTCGCCCACAGGCTGAAGTGCTGTGATCCAGACCTCGTTACGCCGTAGGTGCGGATACCAGGTGGTCGATGTCGACGTCGGAGGCGGCGGTCCAGGTGGCGCCGTCGTACGGGGAGTACCAGCTGCCGCTGGTGGCGGTGCAGGCGGAGTTGGTGGCGACGTTCGAACCGTCGCGCTTGAGGATCCACTCACGGGTGTTGCAGGTGCCGCTGATGGTGTCCCAGGTCGGGAACAGGTCGCGCGCGTAGCCGGTGCGGTTCTCGGTGGCCACGGTGAGCGAGGCGAGGTAGCTGCGGGCGGTGGCGCCGCTGACCGGGGTGGGAAGGGCGGCGGAGGCGGTCGGGGAGTTGAACAGTGCGGCGGAGGCTATCAGCGCGGTGAGTGCCGCGAGTATGCTGGCACGTCGACGCGCGTAGAAAGTTGAGCTGCGAGCCATGCGAACTCCCTTGTGGGGGTGGGGTGTTGGAGCGCGGGCGAGGGAATGCTCGCGGCCTCGTGTTGCCGATGGGTAAGCGTGCGGTAAGAAGTTAATGGCGTGTACATGACACCACAAGGTGTGCGACATGACTCACAGGCGGGACTTTCGGCCTTGGGTTTCGGCGCGGTGGTCACGTACCGTGGGCGGCGTTGAAGGGGAGTAGCTCTTCGCCGGACCGTCGACATACTGCTCAGCCCGTCTGAGCCGGCGCCCGGAGGCGGACCTCGATCGGCTCGATCGAGGGACCGTCAGCGAGACCTTCGGCCAAGCAGTGCACACCTGTGCCGTCCCTGCGGCGCGGTTGGACCATGTGTGCTGCCGTGCCGAGGTGTCGTGTGTACCGCGCGAAGTGCAGCACTCTCGGTGGGGTGGCCCCGACCGATTGAGGACCCTTGATCAGCATCACCGTCACGGCGCTCGTCTTCGGCGTCATCTTCCTCGCCGAACTGCCCGACAAGACCGCGCTCGCCGGCCTCGTCCTGGGCACGCGCTACCGGGCGTCCTACGTCTTCGCCGGCGTCGCGGCGGCCTTCCTCCTGCATGTCGTGCTCGCCGTCGCGGCCGGCAGTGTGCTGACCCTGCTGCCGCAGCAGATCGTGCACGCCCTGACCGGCGTGCTCTTCCTCGGTGGCGCGGCCGTGCTCCTGCTGAAGAAGGACGAGGAGGAAGGGGAGATCCGCAAACCCGCCGACCAGTCCTTCTGGAAGGTCGCCGGCACCGGGTTCATGCTCATCCTGGTCGCCGAGTTCGGTGACCTCACGCAGATCATGACGGCGAACCTCGCGGCGCGGTACGACGACCCGCTCTCCGTCGGCCTCGGCGCGGTGCTCGGCCTGTGGGCGGTGGCCGGACTCGGCATCGTCGGCGGCAAGGCGCTGATGAAGAGGGTGCCGCTTCGGCTGATCACGCAGATCGCGGCCGTGCTGATGCTGGTGCTGGGCGCGTGGAGCCTGTGGGCGGCGATCGCGGGCTGAGCCGGACGCGCCCCGGTGAGCGCCGTCCATGCCGGCTGAAGACTCGGTGAACGCTCGGCGAAGGCGGTGGCGGAATGGCGTCCCCGTTTTGTACCGTGGAGAAACAAAGTGGCTCCCGCCCGTTTTCCCTGACCGGCGGGCGGGGCCGCTCTGTTTTGCTTTGCCCGGCCTGCCTAGGAGCTGCCCGATGACGGCCACCGTCCTCACCGCCCGCGCCCTCCTGCTCGACATGGACGGCACCCTCGTCAACTCCGACGCCGTCGTCGAACGCATCTGGCGGCGCTGGTCCGAGCGGCACGGGCTGGACGGCGACGAGGTCATGAAGGTCGTCCACGGCCGCCAGGGGCACGCCTCCATGGCGGTGCTGCTGCCGGACCGGCCGATGCAGCAGAATCTGGCGGACAACGCGCGGATGCTGGCCGAGGAGACCGCCGACATGGACGGTGTGGTGGAGGTCCCGGGTGCCGCGGCCTTCCTCGCCTCGCTGAGCGGGCTGCCGCACGCCCTGGTGACCTCGGCGGACGTGCCGCTGTCGACGGCACGGATGGGCGCGGCCGGTCTGCCGCTGCCGGCGGTGCGGATCACGGCGGAGTCGGTCGGCGCGAGCAAGCCCGACCCCGAGGGCTTTCTGAAGGGGGCGGCCGAGCTGGGGGTCGCTCCGGTGGACTGTGTGGTGTTCGAGGACTCGGGCGCGGGTATCGCGGCGGGGCGCGCGGCGGGGATGCGGGTGGTGGGTGTCGGGGCCCGGGCGGCCGTGCACGGGCCGGATGCGGTGGTAAGGGACCTGACGGGGGTACGGGTGGAGGCGCTGGGGGACGGTTCACTCCGGGTGCACCTCGGCTGAGACTGGGGGTGTGGACGCTTACCGGCGCTCGCAGGGCGCCGCCCGCGCCCACCCGTGCCGCCCCAGCGGCACGACTGCCCGCGGCTGAGAAGGAGCGGCGGCCGAAGCGCCCCGCAAGGGGCGCGGGGAACTGCGCGACCAGCCCCCACCGGCCCGCACTCGCCCACAACCGAGACGGGCTCCTACGGTTCGGTCGTCTCCGACTCCAGCGCCGCTCGCGTAGCCGTCCCGTACACCCCCGACTCGTCGGTCAGGATCCCGCGCGCCAGTTGGTACGTCCGCACCGCGTCCTCGGTCCTCTGGTCGTAGTGACCGTCCGCCCTGCCCGAGTAGAGCCTCAGCTGCGCCAGCCGCTGCTGGAGCTCCGTCACCTCGGCACCGCTGTCGCCGGGGCGGAGGACCGGTGCCGAGGTGGGCCGGGCGGAGGCGGCCGTGCCGGTCGCCGACGCCGACCGGGTCGGCGTGGCCGAGCGGGACGCGGTGACGGACGGGCTCGCGCTCACCGTCCGTGAGGGGGAGGCCGTGGGCGACGCGCTCGCGTCGGCGGACGCGGACGGCACGGCCGACGTCGGGGCTCCCGCCGAGGCCACCGCCGCCGCAGGCGACCCCGTGCTCGGTGTCACGTCGGGAACGCTCTCGCGGACGTCCGCCGGCGCCGCCCCGTCCCGCGTCGGCGTCACATGGGCGAACAGTCCGCCGGCGAAACCGGCCACCGCGAGGATCCCGATCACCGCCCCGGCGGCCGAGAGGACCAGGATCCACCGAGGGCGGCGTCGGCGGGGTTCGTCCTGGTCGGGGGAGGTCTCGGACGCGCCGTCGGGCTCCGGGGCGGCGCCCGCCGGCTCCGGTACCGCCCGCACCGGCACGGTCGCGGGCTCGACCGCCGGCAACGGCTCGGTCTTCGCGCCGTCGGCCCCCGTACCGGCCGCGGAGAGATCGACGTACGGCCGTATCCGCAGCGGGTCGAAGTCCTCCGCGGCCGCCTGTTCGACCGTACGCGCCTCGCGCAGCGCGTCGGACGCCCGCCGGGTGCAGTCGCAGGAGGGCGTGTTGTCCGCACCCCTCGGTGTCCCGCACTCCGGGCACCGGTGAGGGCCGGTCGTATCCTTCACGGCGTTCGTCCCTCCCTTCACGAACCCTCACGAACTCCACAGATTATGCGGGGCGTCCACACGTACGTTCGCCGGATCCCCTTGTCCCAGGGGGTACGAAGGGGGCTCGACGGGCCATACCGGGTGACAGCCTCCACCATGGAAGATGGCTGAAAGCACCCGGGAGGTCTCCATGGCCCTGGACATGACGTACACCCAGGCGAAGGACGCGGAGCACGTACCCGGCAATGTGCTCGTACCGATCGGTGCGCTGCTGCTCGGCCTGCTGCTGGCCGCGCTGGACCAGACCATCGTGTCGACCGCGCTGCCGACGATCGTCAGTGACCTGGGCGGGCTTGAGCATCTGTCGTGGGTGGTCACCGCCTATCTGCTGGCCTCCACGGCCGCCACCCCGCTGTGGGGCAAGCTCGGCGACCAGTACGGGCGCAAGCGGCTCTTCCAGACGGCGATCGTGATCTTTCTCGTCGGGTCGGCCCTGTGCGGGATGGCCCAGAACATGGGCGAGCTGATCGGCTTCCGCGCGTTGCAGGGGCTGGGCGGCGGCGGGCTGTTGGTGCTGTCGATGGCGATCGTCGGGGACATCGTGCCGCCGCGCGAACGGGGGCGCTACCAGGGGCTGTTCGGAGCCGTCTTCGGCGCGACCAGCGTGCTCGGGCCGCTGCTCGGCGGGGTGCTGACCGAGCATCTGAGCTGGCGCTGGGTGTTCTACGTCAACCTGCCCGTCGGCGTGGTCGCCCTCGTCGTGATCGCCGCCGCGCTGCGCACACCGCGCAGGACCGCCCGCCACCGCATCGACTATCCCGGCACGTTCCTGATCGCCGCCGTCGCCACCTGCCTGGTGCTGGTGGCCTCGCTGGGCGGGACGACATGGCGCTGGGGGTCGCCGCAGATCATCGGGCTCGCGGTGCTCGGGGTGCTGCTGGCCTTCGCCTTCGTGGCCGTCGAGCGGCGGGCCGCCGAACCCGTGCTCCCGCTGAAGCTCTTCGGTATCCGCACCTTCTCGCTCGCCGCCGTGATCAGCTTCATCGTCGGCTTCGCGATGTTCGGCGCCATGACCTATCTGCCGACCTTCCTCCAGGTCGTGCAGGGCATCTCGCCGACCCTGTCGGGTGTGCACATGCTGCCGATGGTGATCGGCCTGCTGCTGTCCTCCACCCTCTCCGGCCAGATCGTCAGCCGCACCGGTCGCTGGAAGGTCTTCCCGGTCGCCGGCACCGCCGTCACCGCCTTCGGGCTGCTGCTGCTCCACCGGCTCGACGAACACAGTTCGACGCTCGAGATGAGCAGCTACTTCTTCGTCTTCGGCCTGGGCCTCGGACTGGTCATGCAGGTGCTGGTGCTGATCGTGCAGAACTCCGTCGCCTACGAGGATCTCGGCGTCGCCACCTCCGGCGCGACCTTCTTCCGCTCCATCGGTGCCTCCTTCGGCGTGGCCATCTTCGGCTCCGTCTTCGCGAGCCGCCTCGCCGACAAGCTGGCCGGCGCCTTCCATGGCGTCCGCCTGCCGCCCGGTGTCACTCCGGGCGCCCTCAAGGCGGACCCGCGCGGCATCGCCGGACTGCCGCCCGCGCTGCGGCCTGCGGCCCTGCACGCGTACGCGTCCTCGATCACCGACGTCTTCCTGTACGCCGCTCCGGTGGCCGCTCTCGGCTTCGTCCTCGCCTGGTTCCTCAAGGAGGACCGGCTGCGCGGCTCGGTCACCGCACCGGACGCGTCGGAGACCATCCCGCCCAACCCGGTGCAGCGGTCGTCGTACGACGAGTGCTGCCGGGCCCTGTCGCTGCTCGGCACCCGCGAGGGCCGCCGGGAGATCTACCGGAAGACCAACGAGCGGGCCGGGGTGGACCTGCTGCCCGCGGCCGGCTGGCTGCTGCTGCGGATCCGCAGGTACGGCTCGGTGGAGCCGGGCCGGCTCGCCGAGCGCGGCCCCGTCCCGATGGCCGTCGTCCTGGAGGGCGCCCGCCAGCTGGAGGAGCGGCACCTCGCCGACCGCCTGGGCCTCGACCTGACCCTGACCGAGCAGGGCCGCGTGATCGCCGACCGGCTCGCCGGGGCCCGCGAGGAGTCGCTGGCCGACCTGCTCGGCGACTGGTGGGGCCCGGACCGGCCCACCGACCTGGACCGCCTGGTGCGGGAGCTGACCGACGAGTTGTGCGGCACCGAACGCGAGCAGCCGCAGCACTCGGCGCCCCGGCGGATCAGTTGACGAGTTCCTTGCGGAACCAGTGCTCGGCGTGGATGTCGTCGTTGTGCGGTTCGGTCTCGGTGTAGCCGAGCCGTGCGTACAGGGCACGCGCCTCCACGAGGTCGGTGCGGGTGTCCAGGACGATCCGCCCGGCCCCGAGCGCGCGAGCCGTGTCCTCGGCGGCGGCGACGAGCAGGGCCGCGCCGCCCCGGCCGCGCAGTCCCCCGTGTACGAAGACCCGGGTCAGCTCGGCGGTCGCCGCGTCCAGGAGCCGTACGCCCGCGCTGCCGGCCGGCGCACCGTCGTACCGCGCGACCAGCAACCGCCCGGTGGGCGGTGCGAGTTCGGATCCCTGCCGGGCGGCGATCTCCCGTTCCAGCTCGGCCGGGTCGGTGCGCCGGCCCTCGTGGCGCAGGTACCAGCGGTCGCTGACCTCGGTGTAGTACGCCCGCCACAGGGCGGCGGCGACCGGCGAGTCGGGGTCTTCCGGGGTGATCGTCCAGGAGGTCATGGACCGTAGTTTCGGACGGGCCCGGGTGGGTCGGGCAACCGGATTTCGGGTGGGCCCGGTTCGGGGGGCATGTTTCGGGGCTGTTTGCGGTGCGCCATGCGGGTCACCCGGAGGACGAGCCGGCCCGTCGGGCCGAGACACCGGAAGGCAACCATGTCCACAGGCTTGATCATCGCGATTGTGATCGTGGCCGCCGTGGTCGTCGTCGCGGCCGTGTTGGCGGCCTTGCGCTCCAGGAGCAGCAGCCCGCACGGCCTGAAGCGGCGCTTCGGGCCCGAGTACGAGCGGGTCGTGGCCCAGCACGGCGGCGACACAAAGGCGGCCGAGCAGGAGCTCACCGAGCGGGTGCAGCGCCACGGCGACCTGCACGAGCGGCCGCTGGAGCCGGCGGAGCGCGAACGCTACGCGGCCCGCTGGACGACCGCACAGGAACATTTCGTCGACTCGCCCCAGCAGTCCGTGACCGAGATCGACCGGCTGCTCGCCGAAGTGGCGGCCGCCCGTGGTTTCCCGGCCGGTGCCGAGTACGAGGACCAGGTCGCCGCACTGTCGGTGCACCACGCGGACCACGTGGACGGCTACCGCCGCCTCCACCGCGTCGCCCAGGAGCCCATGGGCGGGGCCTCGCAGAGCCGGGCGGGTACCGAGGAGATGCGCACGGCCATGATCGAGGCCCGCTCCCTCTTCGACGACCTGGTGACCCCGTCGGCCGGCGGCGCCGGCCGCCACCGCGCCGGTGTCGGTGCCGACACCGGCGGCCATCTGCCCTGGTCCGCCGACCGGAGCCGCCCGAAGGAGAGCTGACCGACATGACCGACGCGAGGACAGGAACAGGCCGCGAGCCGGGGCGCGGCGACATATATCCCGGCGGCGAAGCGACGCCGGGACGCGAGGAGCGGACGGCCGACTGGGGCGACGCCTCCGTCGGCGGGGTCACCCCCGGGCAGGAGGACGTCGCAGCGGAGCAGGGCATCGCAGCGGAGCGTCCGGAAGACCGGGAGGCGCCCGGGCAGTCGGTGCTGGTGGCCGGCGACGGGCCGGGCCACGAGAGGGACGCGGGACGCGACGGCCGGCTGACGCCGGACGGCGACCGGCTGATGCCCACCGAGGAGTGCGGCCAGCTGGAGCGGCGCCTGCAGCACGCGGTCACCGGTTTCGTCGACGAGCCGCGCGCGGCCGTGGAGGAGGCCGACCGGGCCGTCGAGGAGCTCAGTGCCCGCCTCACCGACGCCGTCGAGCGGCGCCGCCGTACCCTGCGCGGCAGCTGGCAGGCCACCGAAGGGGACCACCCCGGCGCGGCCGACACGGAACAGCTCCGGCTGGCCCTGCGCGACTACCGCGAACTGGCGGACCGGCTGCTACACATCTGAGTCCGGTCCCGCCCCGGCCGCCGCCCGGCGCTCCCGCCACTCGCGTACGACCTCCTCGACGTCGTACGGCTTCTTGCCCAGCGGGGGCCCGGGCGGCGGCTTGAACATCATGTCCCGGATCTTCACGTTGACCTCTGTGATGATCTTGCGGACGATCCGCTCCGAGGCGGCCGCGTAGGCGGCCGCCAGGGCGTCCTCGGCCTCCTTGCGCAGCGCGAGGGCCGGAGGCAGCACCGCCAGGCCCTCCCGGGCCAACTTCCGCTTGATCCACCACAGTTCGTCGTACGACGTGTCCAGGTCCGCCGGCAACGGCTCGCCCGCGCCCGCGAGTTGATCGAAGTCACCGCGCCGCTGCGCATCACGGATCTGCTTGTCGACCCAGGACTCGAACGGCACCCCGGGTGGCTTTCGCTCGGTCATGACTTCATTGTGCCGGACGCCGCGCCGCCGGGCGTTTTATCATGCGCCGGAGATCCAGGAACGATTCAGGAACCGCGCAGGGGGAACGCACGTGCTCGAACTCACCATGGCCTCCGTGTCCGGGAACGCGGGCGAGACGGCCGGAATGGTCATGGCCGACGCGCCCAGCGAACCGGGCGCCGTGCTGCGAGTGGGCCGCGATGCCGCCGTCTGCCGGCTCACCACGCCCGACGACTGGCTGTTCGTCTCCCGGGTGCACCTGGAGTTCCTGTGCGGGCCCGAGGGCGGCTGGCAGGTCACCTGGCTGCGCGGCTCCCAGGCCGAACCGTCCGCCGAGGTACTGCTGACCGTCGGTGAGTACGCCCAGGCCATCGGGTACGGCGGCACGGTCGCGCTGCCCCGGGGCGGCTCCGGCGAGATCGTCGTCCGGGACCGCACCGCCCCGCGCAGCGTCAACGTGGGCTTCTACCACGAGGCTTGAGCAGCACCCCTCAGTCGAGCACCCGGGCCAGGGCGAAGCCGTCGTAGCCCTTGCTGCCGACCGTCTGGATCGCCGTGCCGCTCAGCCTCGGGTGGGCGGCGATCAGCTCGATCGCGGCGCGGGTGCCCACCACGTCCGGTTCGCTGTTCCCGGCCTCGACGACCCGGCCGCCGCGCACCACGTTGTCGACGACGATCAGGCTGCCCGTGCGGGTGAGCCGCAGCGCCCACTCCACGTAGTGCGGGTTGTTCGCCTTGTCGGCGTCGATGAAGACCAGGTCGAAGGGGGCCGGGTTCTCGTCGGCGAGCTTGGGCAGCGACTCCAGGGCGGGGCCGACCCGCACCTCGACGAGCTTCTCCAGGCCGGCGCGGGCGATGTTGCGGACCGCGACCTCGGCGTGCCGGGCGCTGTACTCCAGCGAGATGAGCCTGCCGTCGGCGGGCAGGGCGCGGGCCAGCCAGATGGTGCTGTAGCCGCCGAGGGTGCCGATCTCCAGGATGTTCCGGGCTTCCTGGATCTGCGCGAGGAGCTGGAGCAGCTTGCCCTGGTTGGCGGTCACGCTGACGTGCGGGAGGCCGCTGGCCTCGCTCTCGCGCAGGGCCGCCTGGAGCGCCTCGTCGTCCGGTGAGAGATGGCTTGTGAAGTAGAAGTCGACGTCGTCCCAGAGCTGAGAGCCGCTCATGCGTCCGCTGCCTTTCGGAAATCCGGTAACCGTCCACTGACAGTTACCTGCTTAGCACTACTGAGGCGGCACAGGGGGCGGTGGCGGCACCGGCGGTGGCGGTACGGCGGGGCGGCGGGAGCGTCGTACGGCCGCCAGGGAGGTGACCGTCACGACCAGCAGCAGCGCGGCGCCGACCGTCAGCAGCCACAGCGGGATCCCGGCCGCCTCGCGCAGCCGGTCCTCGTAGACGACCTGCTGGAAGGGGGTGTCCGAGGATGCCCGGTGCAGCACGTGGTCGTCGGAGATCCGGGACGGGTACGGGAACTCCTGGCCGATCGCCGTCAGGTACGGGGTGCCGGCGGCGAGCTCGCGGAGTTCGCCGGTCGGACGGCTGAGACGGCCGGCGTAGACGACCCTCGGGCGCTCGCCGCCGATCGCCGCGCGTGGCTCCATGCGGTGTCCGGCGAGCACGTACAGGCCCAGCGACTGCGGGGTGGCCGCGAGCTCGGACAGCCGCATCGGGTAGACCGGCTGTTCGCTGGCGAAGGCGAGGTGCAGCGGGTCGAGGGCGCCGTTCAGCGCGGAGCCCGCGGTCTCGGGGGCGAGCCTGACCGCGACGTACTCCCAGCGCTGCTCGACGTACGGCCGTAGCGCGGTGTCCAGGCGGGGCGGGAGGGGGAAGCCGTTGCTGCGCAGCCAGCCGTCCAGGGCGCCGGGGTCGGTGGCGGTCAGCTGGGCCACGTCGAACGGGCCGAGCCGCTGGCGGCCGACCACGCCGACGCGGGGGGCTCTCGCGGCGCCGTCGGGCGGGCCGGTGGTGGTGCTGCCGCCGGTGGTGAGGGGCCAGTCGCCGTTCTGGGGCCAGAAGTGGTACCGGGTGCGCCGCACCGGGGCGGTGAGGGTGTGCAGCTGGTCGAAGAGGGCCGGGTCGGCGAGGGCGACGGTGGCGCGGTGCGGGACGGGCATGATCCAGGCGGCGCGGTCGGCGTCGCCGTCGACCGTCAGGCGCATCACGATCTGTTCGCGGGTGCCGTCCCAGCGCAGGACCGACTCCTCCCGGCCGACGGTGACCTGTCGCTGGTCGCCGGGGACGAGGGCGCCACAGGCGCACGCGAAGGCGGGAGCGGAGAGCCGGCCGAGCTGGATGCCGGCGAGAAGGAGGAGGACCGTGAGTACGCGTCCGCGCCCGACCATGAACCGATGCCCTCCGACCGTCTGTGGATCAGGACTACAGACGGTATAGCGGAGGGCAGGGTTCCGTGACCTCTTCCGGACAGTGCCTCAGCTGGAGCCCTCCACCGAAGGAGCCGAGCCCGGCAGCGGCTTGCCTGCTGTCTCTGTCATGCGCCAGGCCGCGAAGCCGCCGATGACCGCGGCCGCCATCATGTAGTACGCGGGCATCATCATGTTGCCGGTCGCTCCGATCAGGGCCGTCACCACCAGCGGGGTCGTGCCGCCGAACAGGGACACCGAGACGTTGAAGCCGATCGACAGGGAGCCGTAGCGGACCCGGGTCGGGAAGAGGGCCGGGAGGGCCGCCGGCATCGCCGCCGTGAAGCAGACCAGGAGGAGGCCCAGGGCGCCCATGCCGAGGCCGACGGCCAGCAGGCTGCCCTGGCGGATCAGCAGCACGGCCGGGACGGAGAGGAACAGGAAGCCAGCGCAGCCCGCGGCGATCACCGGGCGGCGGCCGACGCGGTCGGTCAGTGCGCCGGCGAACGGCTGGACGATCATCATCAGGGCCATGACGGCGAGGACCACCAGCAGGCCGTGCGTCTCGTCGTACTTCAGCTCGCTCGTCAGATAGCTCGGCATGTAGGACAGAAGCATGTAGTCCGTGACGTTGAAGACCAGGACCAGGGCCATGCACAGGAGCAGGGCCTTCCACTGGCCGGTGATCATCTCGCGCAGCGGGACCTTCGGGCGGGACCGCTCGGACTTCTCGACCTCCGCGGCGAACGCGGGGGTCTCCTCCAGACGCATCCGCAGGTAGAGGCCGATGATGCCCATCGGTCCCGCGATCAGGAACGGGATGCGCCAGCCCCAGGAGGTGAGGTCACCGTCGGAGAGCAGGGCCGTCATCAGGGTGACCAGGCCCGCGCCGCCGATGTAGCCGGCCAGCGTGCCGAACTCCAGCCAGCTGCCGAAGAAGCCGCGTTTCTTGTCCGGCGCGTACTCGGCGATGAACGTGGACGCGCCCGCGTACTCGCCGCCGGTCGAGAAGCCCTGGACCAGGCGGGCGGCGAGGAGCAGGATCGGGGCGCCGACGCCGATCGTCGCGTACGAGGGGATCAGGCCGATCGCGAAGGTGCCGGCCGCCATCATGATCATGGTGATGGCGAGGACCTTCTGGCGGCCCACCCGGTCGCCGAGCGGGCCGAAGACCATGCCGCCGAGCGGGCGGACCAGGAAGGCCGCGGCGAAGGCGCCGAACGTCGACAGCAGTTGGGCGGTCGGGTTGCCGGACGGGAAGAAGACCTTGCCCAGGGTCACCGCGATGTAGCTGTAGACGCCGAAGTCGAACCACTCCATGGCGTTGCCGAGCGCGGCCGCCTTCACGGCGCGCTTGACCAGTGCCGGGTCGGTGACGGTCGGCGGTCGGGTGGCCGTGCGGGGGCCGGGGATCTTGACGGACGGGTTGACGGCTGTGGCTGTCGCCAAAACGGGGCTCGCCTACCTTTCGACGGGGACAGGGGCGCGGCCCGTGCGGCGCCGGACGGGTCGAAAAGCGACGATAGGAGAATCCGGGCCCGTTACGTCGCGTACACGCATCCGTGCACTGTGCAGCTAAATGCGGTGTGTGCAGGGACGTATGCCCGCTCCCACGGTTGTATGCGGGCCGCGCACTGTGATCCTTGTCGCGCCCGATCGAGGCAACCGCACCCCCTGCGCACTGCCGTCTTCCGGACAAAACATGGGCGGACGTCAGGTGAAGAAGGGGTTGCCTGCGTCTCTGTCCGAAGGGGGTGGGAGCCTCATAGGGTTCTCAGGGTTCTCAGGGTTCTCAGAGCGGACGAGCGGGGCGGGAGGCCGACGGGGCGTGGCGAACGTGGAGCACAGTGCAAGACCGGGGGGCGCGTTCGGGGCAGCGGGAGCGGAGCCAGGAACACGGTTCAGGATGGCCCGGCTCGGCCTGTGGGCGGTGGCCGCGATCCTCGCCGTACGGCAGATGGCCGCCGTCCTCGGCACCCCGAGCGGGGAGCGGCTGACGGATCTGGAGACCTGGGTCGGCCCTGAGGGCGTGCTGCACGTCAAGGGCTCGCTCTACGACTCGACGCGGTTCACCGGTTCGCCGTTCGGCGGGCTGGTGCTCAAGCCGCTCACCAGGGCCGCCGAGCAGGCTCTCGGCTGGGGCTGGACCTTCGGCACGCTGCTGCTGGTGGTCGCTCTCGGCCTGGTCGCCGCCCGGGCGCTGCCCCAGCCGGTGAGCCGCCGTACCGCGCTGCTGGCCGCCCCGGTCGCCATCAGCCTGCTGATGCTCTCGCTGCCGGTCCGCAACACCCTCTGGCTCGGCCAGACCAGCATCATCCCGGTGCTCCTCGTCCTGCTCGGCTGCTTCGCCGTGCGCGGGGAGCGGGCCGGCGGGCTCTGCATAGGCCTGGCCGCCGCCCTCCAGCCGGCCGTGCTGCTGTTCGCCCCGCTGCTGTGGTTCACCGGCCGTCGCCGGGCCGCGATCGCCACCGGCGTCACCTTCGCCGCGTGCACGGCGCTGGCCTGGGCGGCGATGCCGCACGACTCGTACACCTACTGGGTCCACCACATGGCCGGCGTCGGCCTCGGCGGCAAGGCCGACGCGCTCGCCAACCAGTCGCTGCACGGCGCCCTGCTGCGGTTCGGGCTGAGCGGCCCGCTGGAGATAGTCCTGTTCCTGGCGCTCGCCGCGACCGTGGCCGTGCTCGCGCTGCGCCGCGCGGTGCGCTACGCCCGGGACGGGCAGCTGCTGCTCGCGGTCGCGATCACCGGCTGCGCGGTGGTGGCGGTGTCACCGGCCGCCTGGCAGCACCAGCTGTTGTGGGTGCTGCTCGCGGTGGTCGGGCGGGCCGGGCGGCGCGCCGCCGACCGGTCGGTGTGGCCGGTAGTGGTGGTCCTGGTGATGACGTTGCCCGCCAAAGCACTGCTGCCGAACCAGTCCCTCTTCGTCCCCGTGCGTGACAACGCCGTCCTGCTGGCCGCCCTGGCCGCGGCCACGGTCGTACCCTTCCTGTCCCGTACCGCACCGGAGTTCGCCCGGCCCATCCCGACGAACTACGCGGAGCCGGTGCCGGCCCGCTTCCGCCGGGTGCCGCTGACCCCCTCGCTGCGCCGGGTGCTGACCCGGCCGAACCTCTTCCTCGAACTGCTCGCGATACGGCTCGTCTACTTCGCCTACCAGCAGATCCGGCTGGCCGCCGCCGGGGACGGGAACGGCACCTCCGGGCGGGCCCGGGCCGAGCACCACGGGCACCAGATCCTCGACATCGAGCGGTTCCTGCACCTCGACATCGAGCACTGGGCCAACCACGCCGTGTACGGCATCGGCTGGCTGCAGGACTTCTTCGACTTCTACTACGAGTCCTTCCACTTCGTCGCCCCGCTGACCGTCCTCGCGGTGCTCTGCGTCCGCCGCCCGGTCGACTACCGCTGGGCGCGCACCGCCCTCGGCTTCGCCACCGCCTTGGCCCTGATCGGCTTCTGGCTCTACCCGCTGGCGCCGCCGCGGTTGCTGCCGGGCCTCGGTGTCATCGACACGGTCCACGGTCCGCAGGACTTCGCCAAGCCGGACTACGGCACCCTCACCCAGCTGACCAACCAGTACGCGGCGATGCCCTCGCTGCACTTCGGCTGGTCGCTGTGGTGCGGGATCGTGATCGCCGTCGTCGCCCCGAAGCGGTGGATGAAGGCACTCGGCCTGCTCCACCCCCTCTTCACGGTCTCGGCGATCATCGTCACCGGCAACCACTGGGTCCTGGACGCGGTGGGCGGCGCGGCGGTGGTCGGCGCGGGCTTCGGGGTGGGGTATCTGCTGCAGGGCCCGCGGGCCCGGATGGTCAAGGCGGCGGCGGTCAACGACATGGACCGGGAGGCGGTACCGGCGCCGGGCTGACGCCGCACCGCCCCTGCGGGCAGGCCGAGGGCCTGTCTGGCAATTCCCGTCGTCGCCCGGAGGGCGGCCTCGCGGCGTCAGGCGCGTGCTCTGGGGTCCCCCCGGCCGAAGGCTGGGGGAGCGTGCACGGCGTCGCGAGGCAGACGGGAATTGTCAGAGTCCTAGCTAGAGCCGTTGGATGATCGTCCCGGTGGCCAGGCCGCCGCCCGCGCACATGGTCACCAGGGCGAACTCCTTGTCCGTGCGCTCCAGTTCGTGCAGGGCCGTGGTGATGAGGCGGGCGCCCGTGGCTCCCACCGGATGGCCCAGGGCGATCGCGCCGCCGTTGACGTTGACCTTGTCCAGGTCCTGCTCGAAGACCTGGGCCCAGCTCAGCACCACCGACGCGAACGCCTCGTTGATCTCGACCAGGTCGATGTCCCTCAGGGTCATGCCCGCCTTGCCGAGCACGGCCCGGGTCGCGTCGATCGGGCCGTCGAGGTGGAAGTGCGGGTCGGCGCCGACCAGGGCCTGCGCGACGATCCGGGCCCGGGGGCGGAGCTTCAGGGCGCGGGCCATCCGCTTCGACGCCCACATGATGGCCGCCGCGCCGTCCGAGATCTGGGACGAGTTGCCCGCGGTGTGGATCGCCGTCGGCATCACCGGCTTCAGGCCGGACAGCGCCTCCATGGACGTGTCCCGCAGGCCCTCGTCCTTGTCGACAAGACGCCACATGCCCTGACCGGCGTGCTGCTCCTCCTCTGTCGTCGGCACCTGCACGGCGAAGGTCTCCCGCTTGAAGCGCTCCTCGGCCCAGGCGTGCGCCGCCCGCTCCTGCGAGAGCAGCCCGAGCGAGTCGACGTTCTCCCTGGTCAGGCCCCGGTGGCGGGCGATGCGCTCGGCGGCCTCGAACTGGTTGGGCAGATCGACGTTCCACTCGTCGGGGAAGGGCTTGCCCGGCCCGTGCTTGGAGCCGGAGCCCAGCGGCACTCGCGACATCGCCTCGACCCCGCAGCTGATCCCGACGTCGATGACCCCGGCGGCGATCATGTTCGCGGTCATGTGCGAGGCCTGCTGCGAGGAGCCGCACTGGCAGTCGACGGTCGTGGCCGCCGTCTCGTACGGCAGCCCCACGGTCAGCCAGGCCGTACGCGCGGGGTTCATGGACTGCTCGCCGGCGTGGGTCACCGTGCCGCCGACGATCTGCTCGACGCAGTCGGCGGGGATGCCGGTGCGGCCGAGGAGTTCACGGTAGGTCTCGCCCAGGAGATAGGCGGGATGGAGATTGGCGAGCGCGCCACCGCGCCTGCCGATGGGGGTGCGTACGGCTTCGACGATCACGGGTTCCGCGGCCATGGGGGCTCGGTCCTCTCCTCGGTCACCCGCGCGGCGCAGGGGCGTCCCGGCCCGGCCCGCCACGCAGAACTAGAACGCGTACTAGTTCTGTGTGCAGTCTGCTGACAGCCCGTCCACAACCGCAAGAGGGATGCATGCAATTGGAGTGACCGTGCCCCTTGCGACTTGTAGAACCCGTTACTACCTTCACGGCAACCGGCCGTTTCTGACGGCCCGTCAGAAGGCTGTCGTAAGACAGTCGCAAGGCATACGTATCCAGGTTCGTACACGGTGGGAGTGAGTCGCCATGCCCTGTCCCGCGCTGCCCGACGGGTTCGACCTCACCGACCCCGATCTGCTCCATCACCGCGTGCCGCTCCCGGAGTTCGCCGAGCTGCGCCGGGCCGAACCGGTCCGCTGGATCGAACAGCCCCACGGCACGGCCGGCTTCGCGGACGACGGCTACTGGGCCGTCACCCGGCACGCGGACGTCAAGTACGTCTCCACCCACCCCGAGATCTTCTCGTCCTGGCTCAACACCGCGATCATCCGCTTCACCGAGCACATACCGCGGGACGCGATCGACGCCCAGCGGCTGATCCTGCTGAACATGGACCCGCCCGAGCACACCCGGGTCCGCCAGATCATCCAGCGCGGCTTCACCCCACGCTCCATCCGCGCCCTGGAGGAGCGGCTGCGCGACCGGGCCGGGGCGATCGTCGCATCCGCCCGCGCCCACTCGGGACCCTTCGACTTCGTCACCGAGGTCGCCTGCGAGCTCCCCCTCCAGGCGATCGCCGAACTGATCGGCATCCCCCAGGACGACCGGGCCAAGATCTTCGACTGGTCCAACAAGATGATCTCCTACGACGACCCCGAGTACGCGATCACCGAGGAGGTGGGCGCCGAGTCGGCCACCGAGCTGATCGCCTACGCGATGAACATGGCCGCCGACCGCAAGCAGTGCCCGGCGCAGGACATCGTCTCCACGCTGGTGGCGGCCGAGGACGAGGGCAACCTGAATTCCGACGAGTTCGGCTTCTTCGTGCTGATGCTCGCGGTGGCCGGCAACGAGACCACCCGCAACGCCATCACCCACGGCATGCACGCCTTCCTCACCCATCCCGGGGCCTGGGACCTCTACAAGCGCGAGCGCCCGTCGACCGCCGCCGAGGAGATCGTCCGCTGGGCCACCCCGGTCAACTCCTTCCAGCGCACGGCCACCCAGGACACCGAGCTGGGCGGCAAGCTGATCCGCAAGGGCGACCGGGTCGGCGTCTTCTACGCCTCGGCCAACCACGACCCCGACGTCTTCACCGACCCCGACACCTTCGACATCACCCGCGACCCCAACCCCCACCTCGGCTTCGGAGGCGGCGGCCCCCACTACTGCCTGGGCAAGTCGCTGGCCGTCCTGGAGATCGACCTGATCTTCAACGCGATAGCCGACGCGATGCCGAGCCTGCGCCTGGTCAGCGACCCGGACCGGCTGCGCTCCGCGTGGATCAACGGCGTGAAGCACCTCCAGGTCACCACGTCGTAGGCCCCCGACCCGGGCCGACGGCTCCCGGCGCCGCCGGCCCGCCTCGAGGGAGGCAGGAGCACCCCCTTCCCACGCCCCGTTCCTGCCTCCCCCGAGACGCCGGTACCGCGCACTCCGGTCCGGTCACTCCGGTCTCCAGTCACTCCGGTCACTCCGGTCACTCCCGTCCGGACGCCACCACCATCAGTACCCCGGAGACCGCCGCCGCGATGAGCAGGGGGAAGCCGAGGTCGATGTGGAGGACCAGCCAGGCGCCCAGGACCGCGCCGGCGATCAGCGCGAGGACCGCGGCCGCGCGGCGCGGGGAGCGGGGGTTGGTGGCGTCGCCGAGGCGGGACTCGGAGACGAGGCCGGTCAGGGTCGTGGTCAGGACCGTGGTGGCGGTCAGGTCGGGGACACCCAGCTTGCGGACGTTGGCGTTGCGCAGGCCCATCGCGAAGGCGGTCAGCGCGATCAGGATGTACGTGGTGGCCGTTGCGCCGGGCCGGGCGAAGGCCACCACGGCCGACACGGCCAACAGGACGGCCTCCGCCGCCAGGGTCACCCGCACCCACCGCCTGCGGGAGCCGCCGCCGAACCGGGCCGCGACCCGGCCGCCCACTGCCGCGCCCAGCAGGAAGGCGGCCAGGGAGGTCGCCGAGTGGGGGACGGAGAAGCCAGGCGCCCCGGCGGCCGCGAAGCCCAGGACCACCACGTTGCCGGTCATGTTCGCGGTGAAGACATGGCCCAGGCCGAGATAGCTGACGGCGTCGATCAGGCCGCTCACCACGGTCAGGGCCAGCAGGACGAAGACCATCCGCACACCGCGGGTCTCGGGATCGCGGGCGGGTGTCGCCGTGGGCATCGCTCCTCCGGGTGTCGCGCCGGACCAGGTGGCTCGGTGGGTCCAGAACCCGGTGGGTCCGGGCCTCCGGGGCCTCCGGGGCCTCCGGGGCCTCCGGGGCCTGCGCGGGGTCTCTGGGATCTCTGGGGCCCCAGTCCACCACGTCCGGACATACGTCGGCACCCTCGCCCGGGAGGAGGGGGCGAGGGTGCCGAGGTTCAGGGGGAGCGGGTCGGCCGGCTCAGTACCAGCCGTTGGCCTGCCAGAAGCTCCAGGCGGCCGTCGGGCTGCCGTAGCGGGAGTTCATGTAGTCCAGACCCCACTTGATCTGGGTGGCCGGGTTGGTCTTCCAGTCGGAACCGGCGGACGCCATCTTCGCGCCCGGCAGGGCCTGGACCAGGCCGTAGGCGCCGGAGGAGCTGTTGGTGGCGCTGGGGTTCCAGCCGCTCTCATGCGAGACGATCTTGCTGAACGCGTTGAACTGCGCGGCGTCCGGGATCATCTTGTGCGCGATCGCCTGAGCGGAGGAGGCCGAGGTGGTGGCGGCCTGGGCGGGCGCCGCGCTCAGCGCCATACCGGCGGTGGCGGCGGCCACGGCGGCGGCGGTGAGGACCTTCTTCGGGGAGGCGATGCGGCGGATGACGGACACGGACACGGAGAACCTCGTTCTTCGGGGACAGGGAGTCGCCGTGCTCCGGAACCACCCGTGGTCGGTGGCCGTGTGCGTCGGCTCCGTGACCCGCTGGGGGCCGGTGGTGCCTGGCGACGTCGTCCAGAGAAGCAGGCCGGAAACACGTCCGCAATCACCCCTTTTACTAGTTGTGGTCGCATAGGCGGTGTTGGCCCGTTGTGTGACGTGGCTCTCAATGTGCAGGTCAGAGCCCTGGCGAAGCGGACATTTAGGGAAAGTCTGTCTACTGTCCTGGGTCGTAGGTGATCTGCGTCATGTGGGGTGCTTCACCGGAGGCGTCACCGGATGCGTACGGCGTCTCACGCCCCGGGACCGTCGAATGTGACCGCGGTCTCGAAAGCGGCCCTCCTGGTCGCGCGGCGCAGCGCCCGCAGCAGGGCCGGCCCGAGGACGAGGGTGAGGACGACGGTGCACAGGGCGCGGCCCAGGTTCCAGCCCATGGCGGTGGCCAGGCTGTAGGCCAGGAACCGGGCCAGATTGGCGGCGGCCCCGGCGTGCGGGTCGAAGGCGATGTTCGAGGCGTTGCCGGCCAGCAGCGGCCAGCCGGCCAGGTCCACGACCATGCCGTAGGCGAACGCGGCCAGAAAGCCGTAGCCCGCCAACAGCGCCAGCTCGCCGCGCCCGCGCAGCCGCCCGGCGCCCGGCAGCAGCCCGGCGCCCATCGTGAACCAGCCCATCGCCAGCATCTGGAACGGCAGCCACGGCCCCACCCCGCCCGTGAGCAGCGCCGACGCGAACATGGTGAGCGAGCCGAGGGTGAAGCCGAAGCCGGGCCCCAGTACCCGCCCGCTCAGCACCATCAGGAAGAACATCGGCTCGATCCCGGCGGTGCCCGCACCGATCGGCCGCAGCGCCGCCCCGGTCGCGGCCAGCACGCCGAGCATGGCGACGGCCTTCGGACCGAGCCCCGACTCGGAGGTGGTCGCCCCGAGCACGGCGACCAGCAGGAGCAGCAGGCCCGCGAAGAGCCAGGGCGCGTCCTGGGCGTGCGAGCCGATCCGGGAGGAGGGCGGGGCGAGGAAGGGCCAGCCGACGGCGACCACGCCGACGGCACTGACGAGGAGGAGGGCGGCCAGGGAGCGGGGGCCGAGCCGCACCGGGCCGGTCATGCCAGCGCCTCCCGCACCTGGGCCACGGTCAGCCAGCGCTGTGGCGCGAGGACCTTCGTCACCTGCGGCGCGAAGGACGGCGAGGACACGACGATGTCGTCCGTCGGCCCGTCTGCGATCACCTCGCCCTCCGCGAGCAGTACGACCCGGTGGGCGATCTCGGCGGCCAGTTCCACGTCGTGCGTGGCCAGCACGATCGTGTGCCCGTCGGCGGCGAGCCCGCGCAGTATGCCGACCAGCCGGGCCTTCGCCGCGTAGTCGAGGCCCCGGGTCGGCTCGTCCAGCAGGAGCAGCGGCGGCCGGGCGGTCAGTACGACGGCCAGCGCCAGCGCCAGCCGCTGTCCCTCGGAGAGATCGCGGGGATGCGTGTCGTCGGCGATCCCGGGGAGCAGCCCGGACACCAGGTCACGGCAGGTCCCCGGGGCAGCCCCCGCGTCCCGGTCGGCGGCCGCGCACTCGGCGCCGACCGTGTCCGCGTAGAGCAGGTCACGGGGTTCCTGCGGGACCAGACCGACGAGGCGTACGAGGTCACGCGGGCGCGTGCGATGCGGCACCGCGCCGCCGACCCGGACCGTCCCCGAGCCCGGCTCGACCAGCCCGACCAGGGCGTTGAGCAGGGTGGACTTCCCGGCGCCGTTGCGGCCCATGAGGGCGACGGTCTCGCCGGCCGTGACGCTGAGATCGACGCCGCACAGCGCGTCCACCCGGCCCCGGCGGACACCGAGGGAGCGGACCTCGGCGAGGGGGTTGGCGGGGGTGGTCGGCGTGGCAGCGGCCCGTCGGATTTCGGTTCGCCCGGCGCGGGGCGTGGTGGGGGCGGCGGCGGGCCGCTGGGTGTCGGCCCGCCCGGCGCGGGAAGCGGCGGGGGTGGCGGTGGGCCGCTGCTCCGGGGCGTGCCCGGCGGGGGGAGCGGCGAGGGTGGCGACAGACCGTCGGACCGGGGGCCGCCCGGCGAGCCGTTCCCGCAGTCCGCCCGCCTGTCGCCGGGCGTCCCGCACGGTCATCGGCAGCGGTGACCACCCGGCCAGCCGCCCCAGCTCCACCACCGGCGGACACACCGGTGACACGGCCATCACCTCGGCGGGGGTGCCGCACACCGGCGCGGCCCCCGGCTCCGGGAGCAGCACGACCCGGTCGGCGTACTGCACCACCCGCTCCAGCCGGTGCTCGGCCAGGAACACCGTGGTCCCGAGATCGTGCACCAGCCGCTGGAGCACGGCCAGCACCTCCTCGGCGGCGGCCGGGTCGAGGGCGGAGGTCGGCTCGTCGAGAACCAGCACCCCGGGATGCGGGGTGAGCACCGACCCGATCGCGACCCGCTGCCGCTGCCCGCCCGAGAGCGTGCCGATCGCCCGGTCCCGCAGCGCGTCGAGCCCGAGCAGATCGAGGGTCTCCTCCACTCGCCGCCGCATCACCGCCGGGGCGATCCCCAACGACTCCATCCCGTAGGCGAGTTCGTCCTCCACCGTGCCGGTCACGAAGTGGGCGAGCGGATCCTGCCCCACCGTGCCGACGACATCGGCGAGTTCACGCGGCTTGTGCGTCCGCGTGTCCCGCCCCGCGACGGTGACCCGGCCGCGCAGTGTGCCGCCGGTGAAGTGCGGCACCAGTCCGCTGACGGAGTTGAGGATCGTCGACTTGCCGGTGCCGGACGGGCCCACGAGGAGGACGAGTTCGCCCTCCGGCACCTCGAAGTCGATGCCCTGGACGGCCGGTCCGGCCGCGCCCTCGTACGTCACGGAGACGTCCTCGAAACGGATCATGACGGCTCCTTCGGCACATTCGGCAAGGCAAGGGCGGGCAGCAGACCGAGCAGCACGGCGGCCGCGGGCCACAACGGAAGCGTGGGGGCGACCAGCGGTACGACCCCGGGATGCAGGGCGTCCGGATCCCGGACCGCGGCGAGCGCCAGCAGCCCGGCGACGGCCACGCCCGACCCGGACACCATCCAGGCCCGCGCGTCCCACGCGTCCGGCCGGTAACGGGTGCGCAGCGAACGGCGGCCCCCGAGCCGCAGCCCGGCCAGCGCGGCGACCACCCCGGCCAGCAGCAGGGGCAGCCCATAGGCGCCGCCCTCGGCGGTGAGCAGCCCGTACGTTCCCGCGCACACCCCGAGCAGCCCGCCAAGGGTCAGCGAAGCCGTCGTACGACGGACCCGGTCCGGCACCTCGGCGCTGCGGCCGTAACCGCGCGCGTCCATCGCGGCGGCGAGGGCGACCGAGCGCTCCAACGCGCCCTCCAGTACCGGCAGTCCGACCTGGAGCAGACCCCGGACACCGGAGTCGGGGCGGCCACGCAGCCGGCGGGCGGCGCGCAGCCGCTGGACGTCGGCGATCAGGTTCGGCGCGAAGGTGAGGGCGACGACCACGGCCACGCCCAGCTCGTACAGTGCTCCGGGCAGCGACTTGAGGAGTCGGGCCGGATCGGCGAGCGCGTTCGCGGCGCCGACACAGATCAGCAGAGTGGCGATCTTGAGGCCGTCGTAGAGGGCGAAGGCCAGCGCCTCGGCGGTTACCCTGCCACCGAGCCGGATGCCCTGCGCCCAGTGGGGGAGCGGGACTTCGGGGAGGGTGACGAGGGTGTGCGAGCCGGGGACGGGGGAGCCGAGGAGCACGGTGAAGGCGAGCCGGACGAGAAGGACGGCGAGGGCGAGCTTGGCGAAGGCGGAGTAGGAACGGGACCCCTGCGTCCGGCTCCGGCAGGCGGCCACGACGTAGGCGGTGACCGCGATGAGAAGGGCGAGGAGGAGGGGGTTCGTGGTGCGCGATGCGGCGACACCGAGGGAGAGAGACCAGAGCCACCAGGCGCCGGGGTGGAGGGAGCGGCGGTCACCCATTCTTCCGCCGCCGAGCCTGCCAGAAGGCTCCCGCGGCCACCACCACGACCACCCCCACCCCGGCCAGCAGCCCCACCGACGGCCCGCCGCCCGACGTACCGCCCGCCGCCACCTTCTCCCCGCACCCCTTCTCGGGATACCCCTCGATCGCGCACAACAAGGCGTTCGTGTCGTACCGCAACGGCTTCGCCACCGTCGCCAGCGCCTCCGCCGTCGTGGCGTCCTCCGAGACCACCGCACAGGCTGTCCGCCGCACCGGCGGCTGCTCCGCGGACGGCGCGTCCGCCGTCGTACCGAAGTCGATGACCAGCCCCACCCGCTTCTTCCCCCGGACCGCGGCCGTGTCGGCGCAGATCGTCCCGAAGGCCGCCGTCCCGCGCGGCTGCGACGCATCCCCCGAGTCCTCGCTCAGCGCGAACCGGAACCCCTCGACCGCGCCGTCGTCCGGCTGCGCCGTGGAGGGGCCCTGGG
Organism: Streptomyces sp. NPDC111744; assembly: GCF_055634995.1. Lineage (NCBI taxonomy): Bacteria > Bacillati > Actinomycetota > Actinomycetes > Kitasatosporales > Streptomycetaceae > Streptomyces > Streptomyces sp. NPDC111744. Next base: position 448,426 of record NZ_JBVKCG010000003.1, on the reverse strand, counting down.
TGGCGTACGTCCACCGCGAGCCGTCCCGCTCCCAGAAGGACCAGTAGCGGTAACCGGCGGCCTCCGCCGGCGCGGCGGTCGCCAGCAAGGTCAGCGTGGCCATGAGCAGCAGCGCCGCACGGCGGGCCGCGGTCACGGCTGCCGCTGCTTCCGGCGCCCGCTGAACAGGAAGCCGATGCCGATGCCGGCGACGAGCCCCGCGCCGACGATCCACCAGACGCTGGTCCCCGACGACTTCTTCTCCTCTCTGTGCTTGGCGGCAGCCTCGGGCGCCGGGCCCGTCGCGTTGAGGGCCGTCACCAGGTTCGTACCGCCGAAGTCGCGCGGGTCCGCGCCCATCGCATGCGCGGCGAAGATCAGCTCGGCGTAGGCCGCGGGCCCGCTCTGCTTCGCCCACTGCACGGCATGGGTCTCAAGCCAGGTGTAGGGCTTTTGCGCCGGCTTGGTCCAGCCCTGCGCGGCCAGGGCCACGACCGCGTCGGCGGTGTTGCCGTAGTCCGGCTGGGGCGTGGCACCGGCGAGCGTGGAGACGAGGTGCCCCTGGTCGTCCATCGCCCGCGCCAGATAAGCGGCGCCGTTTCGGGCCACGTCCGCTCGCGTCAGCGCCTTGTCGGAGTCGGCGCAGACGGGGTTGTCCGCCGGGGCCTTCCCGGCCGTCGTCACGAACCCCTTGCCGAGGGCGCCGAGCACCCCGGCGGCCGTCGCGTCCGCGTTGGCGGCCAGCTTCCCCTTCTTGTCCGGCTGGTAGGCGAGGGCGCCGCCACCGTCCTCGCGGCAGCGGATGGACCACTTGGCGAGGAGCTCGCCCGTCGCCTTGTCCGGGCTCTCGCCGGCCGCCGTGAGCGCGCCGATCACCACGCCGGTGGAGTTCGTGTCGCTGGGCGAGCCGGGGGTGTAGCCCCAGCCGCCGTCCTTGTTCTGCTGCGACTTCAGCCACGTCACCGCCTTGCCGACGGCGTCGTCGTGGCCGCCGAGCGCCGTCAGCGCCTGGACGGCTGCCGCCGTGCTGTTCGTGTCGACCGTCAGCTTGGTGTCACAGGCCGCTGTCGGCTCGGCACGGAACATCGCGTACGAGCCGTTCGCGCACTGCTGCCCGGCCAGCCAGTCCACCGCCTTCACGGCCGGGGTCACCCCCACCGTGTGCTGGGCGAGCAGGGCGAGCGACTGGCGCCAGACGCCGTCGAACTTGGGGTCCGTGCTGCCGAACAGGCCCGACGGGAGCACCGTCGAAGCGGACGGGGACGGGTCGTCGGCGGCCAGCGCGGTCATGGCCGGCGTGGCGGCGCCGATGACGGCGGTGGCGGCCAGCACCGCGGCGCTGCGGCGGAGGACGGTCATGATCGGCGGGTGCCTCTCCCTGCGGGGGAGCCGGGCGGCACGGGTCACCCCGGCGGCTCGGCTCCGTGAACCTCGACGGTGCCGTGCGACGGCGGGTGCCGGCGCACATGAGCCGATCAACGTCCCGCACGGGGCGGTCCGGCTCACCGTCACTGCTGGGACGGTTCACGGACAGGTGTCTCCCCGGTTCGAGCGAAGCCGAGAAGTGGGGAGGGGTCAGCGCCGGGTTTGCACCGGCTTTCCCCCGTACGGGTGATGACGACCCGGCTACTTTACCGGCCGCCGGATCGAGGCTGAGGGGCGGCTGTGGATCGTAGCCGCTGGTTATGGTCATGCCATGACGGGGAGACTGCTCGGCTCGGGGCGTTCGGCCGATGTGTACGAGACCGACGAGGCGTGGGTGCTGCGCCGTGACCGGGACGGCTGGGGGGACACGGCCGCCGAGGGCGCGGTGATGACGTACGTACGGGAGCACGGGTATCCGGTGCCCCGGGTGCGGACCTCCGGGTCCCGTACCGACCTGGTGATGGAACGGCTGTCCGGGCCGACCATGCCGGCGGCACTCCTGGCGGGCGAGATGGGCGCGGCGGAGGGCGGTGAGTTGCTCGCCTCGCTGCTACGGCGGCTGCACACGGTGCCCGGGCGGGACCCGGCCGACCCCGGCTCTCGCGTCCTGCACCTCGACCTGCATCCGGACAACGATGGGGGCCCCGGCTCGAACGAAGTTGAGAGTTGGGGGAGATGACCCCCGAGGGTCCGCGGGGCATCGACTGGTCCAACGCCGAGGACGGGCCGCCCGGCCTCGACTGGGCCATGTCCGCGGTGATCCTCGCCCAGGTCGCGGTGGGGGAGATGCCGTTGGCCCGCGAACTGCTCACTGCCCTGCTGGCCGATCCGGGCGAACTGACGGAGGAGGGGCTGGCGGAGGCCCTGCGGCGGCGGGCGGCCAATCCGACGATGAGCCGCCGGGAGGTCGAACTGCTCGGTGCGGCGGAGAAGTTGATACGGACCCACGTGCCTTAGGCCGCTGTCGCGACCGGGGCGATGCCCGCGGACAGGTGGCGGCCCATGCGGCGCAGGGCGTCGTCGCAGTCGGCGGGATCCTCGCCGACGGCCACCCAGAGCGCCAGCCGGTCGTCGACGGTCGCGTGCGGCCCGGCGGTGACGTGGTTGCCGGCGTGCTGGGTGAGGATCATGCGGTCGGCGCCGGGCTCGTGGGCCGCGTCGGGGGAGAGGTCCAGGTGGTCGAGGCGGCCGGTGGCGGCCGGGTAGGCGAACCGGATCGAGGCCGCCCGCTGCCGGGTGGGCGTGGTGTCCGGCACCTCGCCGGTGGCCAGCGCGGCGGCGGCCTGGGCGAGGTCCACGCCGGTGGCCCTTTTGACGAGGAGCGGGATCAGATCGCCCGGCAGACACGGGGTGACGTCGGTGACCCGGGGGCCGCGGTCGGTGAGCCGTAACCCGATGTGCAGCACACCCCGGGTGAGACCGAGGGCGTGCACGGTGCGGTCGACGGCCAGGCGCAGGAAACGGTTGTGCAGCAGGCCGTCATGGGCGTGCACGGTGTGCCGGAGCGGCTGCCGGGCGGGCGCCGGGCCCAGGGTCGTACGGGTGATGGCGACGATGCGGATCTCGCCGTCCAGGACGACGGTCTCGGCGCAGACCCGGGGCGTGCCGGGGTCGTCGACGGGGACCGTGCCGGCGGCCGGCAGGGTGCGCAGCGCGGCCGGGTCGGCACAGGCGGCGGCCGCGGCGAGGGAGGGACCGGGCAGCCCCAACTGCCCGGCGATTTTGGCGGCGGCGACCGTGTACTCGCCCGAGTGGGTCAGCACACCGCGGACCCGGTGCCGGGCCGCGAACCGCGCCACCGCCGATGCCGTCGCCCCGTCCTTGCCGGGGTCCGCCGCGAGATGGCCGGCCAGGCTCGGTCGTGCCCAGGCAGGCGGTGCCGCGTCCACCAGCACCACCGGACGGGCCGCGGCGACACGGGTCAGCACGAACTCGTCGTAGGCCCGCCGGCGACCGGCGCCGAGGAGCAGGACGGGCTGTGACATCGGTTCGCCTCACCTTCCGGGAGGAGGCGGGGCGGCTGGTCGCCCCCGACGCCGCTCCCCCACAGACGGCACCCGGGGCGGGTCGGTGCGACCGTGGCCTGGTGACGTGATCCTTTCCGGATCCTTTCCCGGCGAACCGTCATATGTCAACGATTACTGCACAATCCGGCAGTGACCATTGTCATGTCTGGTGACGGGGAAGGTTCGGCTGACCGACCGGTCAACGCCGTTTGTCCAGGGGGACCTTGGTGACGCCCATGCCCCGCTGACCGGTGTACAGGACGCGTACTACCCCGGGGCGGCCCCGGAACCGCCGACACCGATGGAACGCCTCCTCACCGCGTACGTCGACAAGGCAGTGGCGGCGGGCGGGTGGTTCGCGGGACGGCGCGCAGCGCAACCGAATTCAGCCGGCGAACGGCAGAACAAGGGAGCGGGAGGCCAGCAGCCACCGGCCGTCGACTCTGCGGAACGTGTCCTCGTAGTGGCCGATCTGGGCGGGCGGCCCGGCCGGGACCATGCCCCCCTGGTAACCGTCGACACGATACGTCTGGAAGTACGACGTCGCCGTCGCCGTCTCCGGACCGCTCACCGTGACCAGGATGTTGGACATGACCCGGCGGGAGAGCCGATCCGCCGGCCTGGACCCGAAGTACACGGCCAGCGCATCCCGCCCTTCCACCCGCCGCCCGTCTCCCGGCGGCGGCCACTCCCACCACCCGTCCTCGGTGAACAACCCGGCGACGGAGGACGGTTCGCCGAGATCCAGCCGACGGACGAAGTCGACGACGAGACGCTCGCAGGCACGTTCGGCGAGAAGCCGCTCCAAGGAGTCCATGCGCTCCTTACTACACCGCCGCGTACGTCACCGGTTCACTCCCCGCCACCGGCTCCACGAGCCCCAGTTTCACCAGGCGCCGTAGATGCGCCTCCGCCTCCGAGACGGCGATGTTCCTCGATCCGTAGGGGATCTGCTCCCAGGGCCGGTTCCACTCCATCCGTACGGCCAACTCCCACAGGGTGAGGGGCTGCCGGAGGAGGGAGAGAAGGGCGGTGAGGCGTTCCTCGTGGTGGGCCAGAAGCTCCCGTACCCGTGCCGGTGCGTCGGTGAAGGTGTGCTGGTGGGCCGGGAGGACCTCGGCGGGGGCGAGGCGGCCGATGCGTTCCAGGGAGTCGAGGTAGTCGCCGAGGGGGTCGGTGACGGTCGCGTCGTCGGGGTCCTCGTACAGGCCGACGTGCGGGGTGATCCCAGGGAGGAGATGGTCGCCGGAGAACAGCCGCCCACGCCCGGGGAGTCGGGCCGGGTGGTCCTCCTCCAGGTGCAGGCAGACATGGCCGGGCGTGTGTCCCGGCGTCCAGACGGCACGCAGCCGGCGACCAGGCAGGTCGAGCAGCTCGCCGGGGAGGATCTCGCGGTCGGGAAGGGCGGGGGACAGACCCGGCGGGGAGTTTCGTCGCCGGGGTCCGCCCCGCAGCGGCGCCACATGTTCCTCGGGCGCACCGGCGGCCGTCAGCTTCGCCGCCATGTAGGTGAACCAGCGCTCGGGCCGGGTCTCCCGGGCCCGCCGCACGATGGCCGCGTCGGCGGCGTGCATGGCAATCCAGGCCCCGGAGGTGTCCCGCACCCGTCCCGACAGCCCGTGGTGATCGGGGTGATGGTGAGTGATGACGACCCCGTGCACCTCACCGACGCCGGTACCGCACGCGTCCAGCCCCGCAACCAGCACGTCCCACGACCCGGGATCGTCCCACCCGGTATCGACCAGCACCGGCCCGCGATCCGTGTCCACGACGTACACCAGCGTGTACCCAAGGGGATTGTCCGGGATGGGAACCTCGACGGACCGCACGCCCCCGCCGTGGTCGTGCACGTTCACCACGGGCGGCACCGCCGCCGACCGCTCCTGCCCGCCCTGTCCGTCCATCATTCCGCGCCCTCCGCCCCCGCACCGCCGCACGGCCGTCGCTCACTATAACTAGAACTGGTTTCACATCGGATGGTCCGCGGAGAAGTTCACTTGGGGGACGGTCCGACCAGCGGGGGAGTCGTTGTTGGTCGCCGGGTCGGCAGCACGCAGCCATGGTGCTACGGGTGCTGCCCCGCGACACCCGGACGGCGTTGGCGCCGGGGTCACGCCGAGTCGGTTCCGTACACCTGGCGGGTGTTGGGGCGTGGCGCCGGGCGCTGGTGGGCCGCCGGGCCCTCGGCGAAGGCGCGCAGCAGGTTCTCCGTGGTGCGGGTCACGAAGGCACGGGTGGCGGCGTTCATGCCGTGGTGCCGGCTGCCGTCGCCGGTGGCCGCCATCAGGGCCTCCACCCAGCGCATGGTGCCGGTCGCGAAGACCCCGGCCCCGCTTGCCACGGTGTAGTACGCCGAGTCGCTGTGGCTGCGCCGGCCGGTGCACACGAGGGGGGAGTGGGCCGTGATCTCCAGCGGGCCGGGAGCGGTGGCGCCGGGGACGACTCGGTCGTACTCGACGCCCACGAGATGGTCGAAGCGCTCGCCGGCGCGGACTCCGGTGCCCTCGTACAGCCAGTGGTCAGGCGCTGTGACGACATAGGGGGCGTCCACGGGGTAGCCCTCGTACAGCACGCCGGTGAGCGAGGACTCCGGGTCGGCACCCGGGGCCGCGCGGAAGTCCGTGGTGACCAGGGCGGGCCGGGAGGGGAAACAGGGGTCGGCGGTGTAGGCGGACTTGTAGCAGACGACGGTACGGCCGGGGCCGGTGTCCGAGGCCTCCACCCGGATCCGCCGGAAGCAGGTGTTGGCGCCGAGGAAGGCGATGTTGGCGCCGGCGTCGCGGGCGGCCGTGACGTGCCGGCGCTGCTCGGGCGTCCAGTACTCGTCGTGGCCCAGACAGACGACGGCGGCGGCTCCGGCCAGCACGCCGGGGTCGGCGTGCACGTCCGTCCCGGTGGTGTAGGCGAGCGGTATGCCCAGCCGCTCGGCCAGTACGACCGCCGCCCACTCGTACACCAGGAACTTCTCCGCGCCGTTCTGGTCGTAGGGGCGGTCGAAGGTGACGGCCAGCGAGCGGCCGGCGTAGCTGCCGTCGGCGCCGGCGTAGAGGCTGAGCCCACCCCACCTGTTGTATGCCTGCCAGGTCGCCGGGGCGTGCAGCAGGACGGTACGGCCCGCGCCGTGGGCGGAGCGCACGATCAGCGGCACGTACCGCTGGTGGCCGCTCTCGGCCTCCAGCCGGAGCAGATAGGCGCCCTCCGGCCAGTCGGTGGTGTCCATGGTGAGCGTGCGCCGCCAGTCGGCGTGCACGGTGCGGGTACCGGGAACGACCCCGGGGGGCCGCTGGGCGCGGCCCGGTATGCGCGGCGACCACCAGACGCGGCGGGCCCGCTTCCCGCCGTACCAGCCGACGCGCAGCGCCGAGACCCGGAAGGCGGCGGCCGTGGTGGAGACGGCCAGACCGACCTCCTCGCCCGGTGTCACGCTCACCCGGTCGGTGTAGCCGGCGATCGCGTCCAGCGCGCCGAGGGAGCCGATGCGCCAGTCGTCGGTCCCCGGCCGGTCCCGCTCCGCCTCGGGCAGCCGGTTGGCGGGGCCGGTGGACCGGTGGGCCGGGGCCGTCTTGTCGCAGGCGGCCGCAGCCCCCAGCCCGACGCCCGCGCACAGCCCGAGGAACCGCCTGCGCGCGGTCCCGGACCCGGGGACCGGCAACGCTGCCTGCCGCCTTGGAGCGTCCACATCGTCTCCCTGGGTCCTGCTGTCGCCACGGTCCCGGTTTCCGTGCCCGGCGGTCGGACACGCTCCGGCGACCGTACCCCCGGCGGCCCGCCCCCGCACGGCGACGACGCTGCTGGAATGACAAACGGCGTTGCCGAAACCGCAACACCAGCCATGACCACGGACGACGTTCTCCCGGGTGTGGGCCCCGGCTGCGCCGGATCCGCAAGGAGCGGGAGAGGTGACCCCGGTCCCTGGCCTCAGGCCGAGCAGGCGAGGTTCGCGCTCACCAAGGACTGACGGTTCGCCGTTTCTTTCAGATCATCTGATCGCCGGCGTGGCCTGCGTTGACTGACCTGCAGTGGGCGCGGACAGAGCCGTCGCTGCCGGACCTGTTCTCGCCCGTGATCTCGCTTGAGCGGGGGATCCGCACGTTCCGGGGCCGGGCACCTCAGGCGCTCCGCGGCCGCCGGGTCGTCTTCTTCGCCGTGGCCTTCTTCGCCGGCTGCTTCTTCGCGGCCGCCTTCTTCTTCGGCATCTCGTGCACGTCTGCCTCCCCGGTCGTCTCGCCGCGGGAGGCCTTCGCCTGCTGCACGGACTCGTTCAGCGCGGCCATCAGGTCGAGCACCTTCGCCGGCTTCTGCGGCTCCGGCGCCTCCGGAAGCGGCTTGTGCTCCCGCTTCGCCTCGATGATCTCCTCCAGCGCCTCGGTGTACGTGTCCCGGAACTCGGGCCCTTCGAGGTCGTCGCGGGTCAGGGTGTCCATCAGGGCGAGCGCTCCGCGCACCTCGTCCTCGTGGACCTCCACGGGCGGCGGGGTGATCTCGTCGGGGCTGCGGATCTCGTCCGGCCACAACAGCTGATGCAGAACGATCACGTCGTCCCGCACCCGGAGCATGCCGAGCCGCTCACGGCCGGACCAGGCGAACTTGACGATGCCCACCCGCGACGAGCGCCCCAGGGCCTCGACCAGCAACCGGTACGGCTTGGCCGCGACCGCCCCTTTCGGCTGGAGGTAGTGACCGGCACTGATGTAAAGGGGGTCGATGGACTCCAGCGACACGAAGCCCTCGATCTCGATCGCCTTCGCGGTCGGCAGCGGCAGGTTCCGCAGCTCCTCGTCGGTGATCGGGATGACCTGGTCCTTGGTCACCTCGTAGCCCTTGCCGATCTCCTCGGGGGAGACCTCACGCTCCTCGATCTCGCAGTACTTCCGCACCCGCACCCGGCCCATGTCCGCCAAGTGGTACTGGTGGAAGCGCACGCTGTGATCCTCCGTGGCACTGACCACGTTGCAAGGAACGGTCACCAGGCCGAACGAGATGGCACCTGACCAGATGGTTCGGGGCATGGCAGACCTCCGCAGCAGGCCCCGAGCAGCATCAGTGTAGGGTCTCGCCGCTGATGTCGTAATCTCACGGGCCGTGTCGTACCGATGCCGTACACGACATCACCGTGAGACTGAAGCGTGTCGGGTGCTGCTGCTCAGCGCCTCGTCTCGTACCTGGTCAGGACCACGCCGCCGGGAATCGTCCGCGTCTCCACCAGGTTCAGGTTCACCCAGCTGTCCAGCGCGGTGAAGAACGGCGTGCCCCCGCCCACCAGGACCGGATGGGCGGCGATCGCGTACTCGTCGATCAGCCCGGCGCGCATGGCCGCCCCGGCGAGCGTTGCGCCGCCGATGTTCATCGGGCCGCCGTCCTCGGCCTTGAGCCGGGTGATCTCGGCGATCGCGTCGCCGGTGACCAGGCGGGTGTTCCAGTCGACCTTGTCGATCGTCGAGGAGAACACCACCTTCGGCGTGTCCCGCCAGTTCCGCGCGAACTCGATCTCCGCCCCGGTGGCGCCCGGCTGCTGGTCGCCGGTCGGCCAGTAGGAGCTCATCGTCTCCCACAGCTTGCGCCCGTACAGCGACAGGCCACTCGCCTGCTCGTGGTCGAGCCACCACTGGAACAGCTCGTGGCTCGGCCGTCCGCTCCAGCCGATGTCGTCGCCGGCCGCGGCGATGTAGCCGTCCAGGGTCAGGTTCATGCCGTAGATCAGTTTCCGCATGGCCCAGCTTCCGTCCGTGGGTGTCCGGCGTACAGACCGGCGCGGCGCAGGAAACTCATCGGTGCGCGATCTGGGCTCGCCGGTGGTCCTCGTGCTCGGGGCTCAGCGTGGTGTGCTCGGCCGACACGGGCAAGTCGCCTGATCTCGACCTCGCCCTCGCGAAGAAATGCCACGGCTTTGAGACGTGAGACAGCCAAGAACGCCCAGGTCATGCAAGATCGGCATGTCACGAGCGGGCTGGACGGGCATCGCCATCGCCATCGGCGGAAGAATCGGCTTTGGCAAGAGGCGTCCATCCGTTGCGCGAAACGGCATTTCGTGACCTCTCACAGAGACCCGTACCGTCCGATTCATGGAGTGGAATTTTCGGACGGCCGAAGAACTCGCGGCTGCCTTGCGTGCCGGTGAAGTGACCTCGGCTGAATTGACCGACGAGGCGATCGCCCGTATCGAGCGGGAGGACAAGGCGATCAACGCGATCTGTGTGCCGGACTTCGACCGTGCACGGGCCGCCGCGCGCGGTGCCGACCGGGCGCGGGCCCGCGGTGAGGACCGGCCGCTGCTCGGCATCCCGGTGACGGTCAAGGATTCCTACAACATCGCCGGGCTGCCCACGACCTGGGGCATGCCGCACCACCGGGACTATGTGCCGACCGAGGACGCGGTACAGGTTTCGCGGCTCAAGGCCGCAGGCGCGGTGGTGCTCGGCAAGACCAATGTGCCCTTGGGGCTGCAAGATATCCAGAGCTTCAACGAAATCCACGGCACCACCAACAACCCGTGGGACCACGGCCGCACGCCGGGCGGATCCTCCGGAGGATCAGCGGCGGCCCTGGCGTGCGGATTCGGCGCGCTGTCCATCGGCTCCGACCTCGCCGGTTCACTGCGCACCCCGCGCATTTCTGTGGTGTCTACGCACACAAGCCGACACTCGGGCTGGCGGCCAACCGCGGTATGGTCCCGCCGTCCGCACCGGCCTTGCCGGTCGACCTCGACCTCGCCGTCGTCGGTCCGATGGCGCGCACCGCCCGCGACCTCACGCTCCTGCTCGACGTCATGGCCGGACCGGATCCGTTGACGCTCGGCGTGGCGCACCACTTGAGGTTGCCGCCCGCGCGCCACGAACGGCTCCGCGACTTCCGGGTCTTGATCCTCGACGAACATCCGCTCATTCCAACCGGGTCGGCGGTGCGGGCGGGCGTGAACCGAGTCGCCGACGCGCTTGTCGACGGCGGCGCCCACGTCGAACGGCACAGTCCGCTGCTACCCGATCTGACCGAGGCCGGGACGCTCTACAGCCAGTTGCTGGTTTCGGGCTCCGTCGCACGTTTTCCCGTCGAACCGTACGATCGGCTGCGGACCCGCGCCGCCGGACTGAGCGCGGACGACCGGAGTCTCGACGCGGCACGGCTGCGCGCCATGGTGTTCAGCCACCGCGACTGGCTCCAAGCGAACGACCGCCGCGAACTGCACCGCCACGGCTGGCGGCAACTGTTCGCCGAGTTCGACGCCGTGGTGTGCCCGATCACGCCCACTCCCGCGTTCCCGCACGACCACAACCCCGATCCGCTGGAACGCCGGATCGACATCGACGGCGACGAGTACCCGTACTTCGACCAGCTCGTCTGGGCCGGTCTGGCCACCATGCCCGGCCTGCCGGCCACCGCCATACCGGCGGGGCGGTCCCCCGAGGGTCTGCCGGTGGGAGTGCAGCTCATCGGTCCGCTGTTCGAGGACCGCACCCCGCTGCGGCTGGCCGAACTGCTCGAGGAGCAGATCGGCGGCTTCCAGGCACCGCAGTAGGGCGCACGACCAAGCGGACCGCGGAGTCCCGCGGGGACGGCGTGCACGCGCTCAGGCACTTCGACGGCAGGTACCGGGCGGCCCGTGGAGGCCATGACGGCCCACAGACGGCCCACGCGGGGTAACGGCACCCCCCAACCAGCGGGAAAACCGCTGGTGGGGGCCTATTCGGTCCCATCCCTGGCTTAGTTCAACTAGAACTGGTATCAGTTCTGAAACATCGTCAGGAAGGGTGGCGGGGCGCCATGACCGAGTTCCTGGAACATGGGCAGCTTTTCATCGGCGGGGAGTTGACCGACCCTCTGGGCAAAGACGTCATCGAGGTGGTCTCGCCGCATACCGAGGAGGTCTTCGGGCGGGTGCCGCATGCCTCGCGCGAGGATGTGGACCGGGCGGTCGGGGTCGCGCGGCGGGCCTTCGACGAGGGCCCCTGGCCGCGTATGAGCCTTGACGAGCGGGTCGAGGTCGTCACGCGGATCAAGGACGCGATCGCCGTACGGCATGAGGAGATCGCCCGGGTGATCTCCTCCGAGAACGGTTCGCCGTACTCGTGGAGCGTTCTCGCGCAGGCGCTCGGCGCGATGATGGTGTGGGACGCGGCGATCAGGGTGGCACGCGACTTCACGTACGAGCAGACGCGCGACGGGGTGCTGGGGAAGATCCTGTTGCGGCGGGAGCCGGTCGGGGTCGTGGCGGCCGTGGTGCCGTGGAACGTGCCGCAGTTCGTCGCCGCCGCCAAGCTCGCCCCCGCGCTGCTCGCCGGTTGCACGGTGGTGCTCAAACCGTCCCCGGAGTCGCCGCTGGACGCGTACATCCTGGGGGAGATCACCAAAGAGGCCGGACTGCCGGACGGCGTCCTGTCCATCCTCCCGGCGGACCGCGAGGTGAGTGAGTACCTGGTCTCGCATCCGGGTGTCGACAAGGTCTCCTTCACCGGTTCGGTCGCGGCCGGCAAGCGGGTGATGGAGGTCGCCGCACGGAACCTCACCCGCGTGACCCTGGAACTCGGCGGCAAGTCGGCGGCGGTCGTGCTGCCGGACGCGGACGTGGCCGCCTCCGTCGCCGGGATCGTCCCCGCGGCCTGGATGAACAACGGCCAGGCGTGCGTCGCCCAGACCCGCATCCTCGTCCCGCGCTCCCGCTACGAAGAGTTCGCCGACGCCTTCGCGGCCGCGGCGAGCGCCCTGAAGGTCGGCGACCCGCTCGACCCGGCCACCCAGGTGGGCCCCCTCGTCGCCCGCCGCCAGCAGCAACGGAATCTGGACTACATCCGGATCGGGCAGGAGGAGGGCGCGAAGATCCTCACGGGCGGCGGCCGTCCGGCGGGTCTGGACAAGGGCTGGTACGTCGAACCGACCCTCTTCGGCGACGTCGACAACTCCATGCGGATAGCCAGGGAGGAGATCTTCGGTCCGGTGATCTGCCTCCTCCCCTACGGCGACGAGTCCGAGGCCCTGAAGATCGCGAACGACTCGGACTACGGGCTGAGCGGAAGCGTGTGGACGGCGGACGTGGAGCACGGCATCGAGGTCGCGCGTCAGGTCCGTACGGGCACCTACTCCGTCAACACCTTCAGCCTCGACATGCTCGGGCCGTTCGGCGGCTACAAGAACTCCGGTCTGGGGCGGGAGTTCGGGCCCGAGGGCTACAGCGAGTTCCTCGAACACAAGATGATCCACCTCCCGGCCGGCTGGGAGGCGTGAGAGATGGGGGTACCTCCCGCGCGAGCGTATTCGAGCGTGGGGGCGGGTGACCGCTGGCACGTCGAGGTCGACCGTTCGATCTGCATCGGCTCGGCGCAGTGCGTCAACCGCGCCACCGGGGCCTTCCGTCTCGACTCCGCCATGCAGTCCCACCCCGTGGACCCGGAGGCGGACGCCAACGGCAGGATCCTCGACGCGGCGGAGAACTGCCCGGTGGAGGCGATCACGATCACCTTGCTGGGCAGTGGGGAACCCGTCTTCCCGCCCGAGGAGTAACCCGAGGAGTAACCCTCGCCCGAGGACTATCGGGGCTGGAGAGCGGCGAACAACCCCCTGGCGCGGGTGCCGTCCGGCTGCTGCCAGGCTCCGGTGACATGCCCGGCCGCGTCGGCGGGCGGCAGCGACCCGGGGGTCAGTACGCGCCGCAGCCGCAGCACCAGGCCCTCGTCCGCTACGGCGAACTCGGTGCTCTCGTCGGTGTCGACGGGGGCACCGAGGCCGGGGAGCGGGCCCGTTCCGGCGTACCCACGGGCGACCTCCCGGTCCGGGGTGTCGGTGATGCTCTGCGCCTGCGCCGCGGCACGCCCCTCGATCAGGGCCGCCAACCCGGCCGTCAGCACCGGGTCGTGGCAGCCGTCGTAGGCCCAGCGGGTACCGAGCACACCGTGCTCCATGGTGCCGACGAGCGCGTGCTCGGCGCCGTCCAGCGGAGCGCCGCGATAGGTGAGCGGTACGAGGTACGTGTCCGAGCCCTCGGAGACGACCATGAACTCGATCCCGACCTCGCCCTCCGGATCGTCGAGCCGGAACCCGCCGGCCTTCACCAACTCCGGTGCTGCGGGGCCCCGGTACCAGGGGCGGGTGGGGAGCCAGGCGGCGATGAGTTCCACCTTGGTGGGCTTGAGGGTGGTGTTGTGGATGAGTGCCATGAGGAGATTCTCCAATCTCGCGCGGGGGCCTCGCCAGAGGCTCCTCGACCCCGGCGGCCGATCCGGTGACTTGGCGCCGGCTTGTCGCCGGCCTGCCGGTGACCTGGCGTTGGCCTGTCGGTGCCCTGGGATACGCTCCTGCGGTCCGGCGGGCCGACCAGGGTGGGGAACGTGCGCAAGTCCGAGGCCAAGGGCCTGATCAACGAAGCCTACGAGGCGTGGGAGGCCGAGGAGTGGCTGACCGCGGCCGGGCTCTTCGAACAGGTTCTCGCGCGGTTCCCGGACGAGGAGCGGAGCGCGGTGTGGTGGTACGACGCCGCGCTCGCCCACAAGTTCCTGCGCAACTGGGCCAAGGCCTGCGCCCTGGGCCGCGAGGCCGCCGCCCGTGCTCCGCGCGGTGCGGGCGACCCGGCGTTCTGGAACCTCGGTATCGCGGCCACCATCCAGGGCGACTGGGCCACCGCCCGGGACGCCTGGGCCGGCTTCGGCATCGACCTTCCGGAGGGGGAGGGGGAGATCGACGGCCGGTTCGGGGTGGCCTGCGTGCGGCTGGACACCGGTGGCGAGCGGGAGGTCGTGTGGATCGACCGGTTGTGCCCGACGCGCGGCAGGGTGATGAACGTGCCGGTGACGGCGGGGCGGCGGTTCGGGGAGATCGTCGTGCACGACGGCGAGCCCACGGGACGCCGGGTGGTCGACGGCCACGAGTTCCCCGTCTTCGACGAGTTGCTCCTCTTCCGGGCCTCCGAGCTGCCGACCCTGGAGGTGACGGTGAACGCCGGCGAGACCGCCGACCTGGACGCGCTGATCGCCCTGTTCGTCGAGCACGACTTCGGCGCGGAGCCCGCGAGCAGCCTGCAGATGCTCTGCTCCTGCTGCAGCGAGGGCACCCACGAACAGTCGCGCAAGGTCCACGCCGGGGCCCAGCGGGTGTCCCTGGCGGCTCCGGAGACGGAGGCCCGGCGGCTGCTGGAGCGGTGGGCGGGGGAGACCGCGATCGGGCGGAGCTGGAGCGGGCTGGGGGCGGTGGGGTAGGGCCCGGGGACCGGGGTCCCCCGTGGGTCCAGAGGGGCGGCAGACGGTCCGAGCGGCTCGCAGATGCCGCGTATCAGAAAAAGCCGAAAAAATCCACCATTGGGGTGTTGTCTTCCGCTCCGCGCGTTCTATCCTGGAATCAGCCTACGAGGCGAGTGAGGGAGTCCGAGCGTAGTAGCCGACTCAGGCGTGACGCAGATGCAGAAGCATCCGCCAGTGCCGACGTCGACGGTCGGGCTGAGAGGTCGAAAGGCAGTAGCAAAGCCGGACGACGACCCCTATCACCTGATCCGGGCAATACCGGCGAAGGGAACCCGTCTCGTAGGTCTTCGCATGCCAACACCTGCTTGATGGGGCTCGCTTACCGCCGCTCGCCCGGCTCCGTCAGATCGATCAGTCGGCACACCGTCTCGATGTCGATCTTCACCTGGGCGATGGAGGCACGGCCCGAGAGCCAGGTGATCAGGGCCGAGTGCCAGGTGTGCTCGATGACGCGGACGGCGGAGAGCTGGGCGGGGGTCGGGTCGGTCAGGCCCATCGCGTCCAGGATGATCGCCGTCGTCTGGCGGGAGACCTGGTCCACCTCGGGGGAGACGCTGCGGTCGGCGAAGGTGAGGGCGCGGACCATCGCGTCGGCCAGGTGCGGCTCGCGCTGCAGGGCCCGGAAGGCCCGCATCAGGGTCTCCGCGACCCGCTCCGACGCCGTCTCGCCCGCCGGGGGCTTCTTGCGCAGTGTGCCGTGCATGTGCTCCAGCTGGTCCTGCATGGTCGCGACCAGCAGATGGACCTTGGACGGGAAGTAGCGGTAGAGGGTGCCCAGGGCCACCTGGGAGGACTCGGCCACCTCACGCATCTGCACCGCGTCGAAACCGCCCCGGCTGGCCAGCTGGGCGCTCGCGTGCAGGATCCGGCGGCGCCGGGCCTCCTGCCGCTCGGTGAGCGGCGGGGTGGCCGATCTGGCGCCGATGTCCACCTTGGCTTCCGCAGGCATGGGTCCCGTCCGTGACATTCGGTGAGGGCAGACTCAGGGCGAGTGATCAGACAGCATGGCAGGGGTCGCGTCGTGGCGCGAATCACCTGATCCACTGCTCACTCCGCCCCTACCTGCCGGTAGATTCAGAGCCTCTTGAACGATCAAGTCTGAAACTTGTTCTAGATTAGCGTCCCGGCGTAACCTCGCGGGAAAGTGCAGGGAGAAGGGGGCCTGGAGTGACCGCTGAGGCCAGGCGGGCGGGTGCCGACCAGGAACCCGCCGCCGGTGGGGGCCCCTCCCGCGGGAGCGCAGCCGAGCGTGGGGGAGAGCGACCGCTCGACATCGCGCTCCTCACCTATAAAGGGAACCCGTTCTGCGGCGGCCAGGGCGTCTACGTACGGCACCTCTCCCGCGAGCTGGCCCGGCTCGGTCACCGTGTCGAGGTGATCGGCTCACAGCCGTACCCCGTCCTCGACGAGGGCTACTCCCGGCTCAGCCTCACCGAGCTGCCGAGCCTCGATCTGTACCGCTCCCCGGACCCCTTCCGGACGCCCGGGCGTGACGAGTACCGGGACTGGGTCGACGCGCTCGAAGTGGCCACCATGTGGACCGGCGGCTTTCCCGAACCGCTGACCTTCTCGCTCCGCGCCCGCCGCCATCTGCGCGCCCGCGCCGGGGAGTTCGACGTCGTCCACGACAACCAGACGCTGGGATACGGCCTGCTGGGGGACATCGGCGCGCCACTCGTCACCACCATCCACCACCCCATCACCGTCGACCGGCAGTTGGAGCTGGACGCGGCCGAGGGGTGGAAGCGGCGCTTCTCCGTTCGGCGCTGGTACGCCTTCACCCGGATGCAGAAGCGGGTCGCCCGCCGGCTGCCCTCCGTGCTCACCGTCTCGGGCACCTCCCGCCAGGAGATCGTCGACCATCTCGGCGTACGTGAGGACCGCGTCCATGTGGTCCACATCGGCGCCGACACCGACCTCTTCGCGCCGAATCCCGCCGTACCGCAGGTGCCCGGCCGGATCGTCACCACCTCCAGCGCGGACGTCCCCCTGAAGGGGCTGGTCTTCCTCGTCGAGGCCCTCGCCAAGGTACGGACCGAGCACCCCGCCGCCCACCTCGTCGTCGTCGGCAAGCGGCCCGCCGAGGGGCCCGTCGCGCAGGCCATGCAGCGGTACGGCGTCAGCGGCGCCGTCGAGTTCGTGAAGGGCATCTCCGACGCCGAACTCGTCGACCTGGTCCGTTCCGCCGAGGTCGCCTGCGTACCGTCGCTCTACGAGGGCTTCTCGCTGCCCGCCGCCGAGGCGATGGCGACCGGCACCCCGCTGCTCGCGACGACGGGCGGCGCGATTCCCGAGGTCGCCGGACGGGACGGCGAGACCTGCCTGGCCGTGCCGCCGGGCGACGCCGACGCGCTGGCCGCCGGCCTGAGCCGACTCCTGGGCGACCCGGAGCTGCGGCTACGGCTCGGCCGGGCCGGCCGAGAGCGCGTACTACGGCACTTCACCTGGGCCCGCGCCGCGGAGGGCACGGTGACCCGGTACCGCGAGGCGATCGCCACCTCCACGAGCCGACCGGAGCCCCGCCCCACGACCCCGTATCCCGGCCGCTCCGCCGACTCCGAGGTCGTGTCACCAGACTTTGTCTCTTCAGAGGTTGTCAATTCCGAAGGCAGGGCCACGTGCTGACCGTCGACTTCTCCCGGTTCCCGCTCGCCCCGGGCGATCGCGTCCTGGACCTCGGCTGCGGGGCCGGCCGCCACGCCTTCGAGTGCTACCGGCGTGGCGCCCAGGTCGTGGCCCTCGACCAGAACGGCGAGGAGATCCGCGAGGTCGCCAAGTGGTTCGCGGCGATGGAGGAGGCCGGTGAGGCCCCGGCCGGGGCGACCGCCACCGCCATGGAGGGCGACGCGCTGGCCCTTCCCTTCCCCGACGAGTCCTTCGACGTCGTCATCATCTCCGAGGTCATGGAGCACATCCCCGACGACAAGGGCGTGCTCGCCGAGATGGTGCGCGTACTCAGGCCCGGCGGGCGGATAGCCGTCACCGTGCCGCGCTACGGCCCCGAGAAGGTCTGCTGGACCCTCTCCGACGCCTATCACGAGGTCGAGGGCGGGCACATCCGCATCTACAAGGCCGACGAGCTGATCGGGAAGATCAGGGAAGCCGGTCTGCGGCCGTACGGCACGCATCACGCGCACGCGCTGCACTCGCCGTACTGGTGGCTGAAGTGCGCGTTCGGCGTCGACAACGACAAGGCGCTGCCGGTACGGGCGTACCACAAGCTGCTCGTCTGGGACATCATGAAGAAGCCGCTGGCCACGCGCGTCGCCGAGCAGGCGCTGAACCCGGTCATGGGCAAGAGCTTCGTCGTCTACGCCACCAAGCCGCACCTGCCCCGGACCGGGGACGACACGAACACCGAGGTGGCCGCCAAGTGACCACCCCCCGGACAGAACACCTCGTCCTGCCCGGGGTCCTCACCGCCGAGCAGGCCGCCGCGACCGTCCGCGGCATCCTCGCCGTACAGCGGGAGGACGGCGCGATCCCGTGGTTCCGGGGTCACCACCTCGACCCCTGGGACCACACCGAGGCCGCGATGGCGCTGGACGCGGCCGGGGAGCACACCGCCGCCGAGCGGGCCTACAACTGGCTCGCCGATCACCAGAACGAGGACGGCTCCTGGTACGCGGCCTACGCCGACGGCACGCACGACGACGTCACCGACCGCGCCCGCGAGTCCAACTTCGTCGCCTACATAGCCGTAGGCGTCTGGCACCACTACCTCTCCACCGGCGACGACACCTTCCTCGACCGGATGTGGCCCGCCGTGTACGCGGCCGTCGAGTGGGTGCTGCGGTTGCAGCAGCCGGGCGGCGAGATCGGCTGGCGGCGCGAGGACGACGGAACGGCCACCGACGACGCGCTGCTGACCGGGAGTTCGTCGATCCACCACGCACTGCGCTGCGCGCTCGCCATCGCCGAGCAGCGGGAAGAGCCGCAACCCGACTGGGAGTTGGCGGTGGGTGCGCTGCGCCATGCGATACGACGCCACCCGGAGCGGTTCCTCGACAAGGACCGCTACTCGATGGACTGGTACTACCCGGTGCTGGGCGGGGCGTTGACGGGCGCGGAGGCGGGTGCGCGGATCGAGAAGGACTGGGAGCGGTTCGTCGTGCCCGGGTTCGGCGTGCGTTGTGTCGTACCCAACCCGTGGGTGACGGGCGGGGAGTCGGCCGAACTCGCCCTGGCGCTTTGGGCGGTGGGGGAGTCCGACCGGGCGTTGGAGGTCCTTCAGTCCATCCAGCATCTGCGGGACGCGGAGTCGGGGCTGTACTGGACCGGTTACGTCTTCGAGGACGACGCGATCTGGCCGCGGGAGCTGACCACGTGGACGGCGGGGTCGCTGCTGCTGGCGGTGGCCGCGCTGGGTGGGCATGACGCCACCTGTGCGGTGTTCGGGGGAGAGCATCTCCCCTCTGGGCTTGAGGTGGACTGCTGCGCCTGAAGGGACCCTGCCGGTCGGCGCCCCGTCCGGGGAGCCGACCGGCAGGTGTTTTCAGTGGCGGTGCATCCGGTTGGCGATCGCGTGGCCGATGAACAGGTAGACGACGGCCGCCAGGCCGTACCCTGCCACCACCCTCGCCCACGCGTCGTTGAACGTGAACAGGTCGTGTGACCAGCCGGCCAGCCAGGTGGCCGCGTCGTGGACGAACTGGACCAGGCTGTTCGCCCGGTTCGCGTCCAGCAGGTACATCAGTATCCAGAGGCCCAGTATCAGGGCCATGATGTCGGCGACGACCGCGACGACCGTGCCGGCCTGATTGGCACCGTGACGGGATTCAGGGGACATACCCTGCGTGTTGCCGCCGATCGGTCCTTGAAACCTGAACGGGGTTCCCCCGGAGTGGCGCAGCGCCGCCATCTGGGTGACGCTGCAGGAGGAAGCACCCGCTCGGGGAGGACATCGAGACACACGGGAGGACCCCGTGCCCGTACCGATACGGCGCCTTGTCGTCGCGCTGACCCTCTGCTGCGCACTCGTCGCCGGTGTGACCGCATGCAGCAGCACTCAGAGCAAGTCCACCGACACCGGCATGGCCGCGGTGCCCGTGGCCGACACGCCCAGTCCGAGTACGTCCGCCGAACGGCAGAAGTTCGCGAAGACGCGGTTCGTCACCAACGCGTCCCTCGCGGCCGGTGCCACCTACCAGTGGATCGTGAAGCCCTGGAAGGCCGGCAAGTTCAAGAAGGGCGCCCACGGCCGCGCCTCCGCCCTGACCAAGGCCGCTCTCGCGGGCACCTTCGCCTACAACCGGCTCCAGGCCGCCAAACGGAACGCCCAGGGCGATCCGCTGCTGTCCAAGGCCGTCGCGCCGCTCTCGTCCGGCATCGACGGGCTCAAGGACCTGCCGTCCAAGCTCCGCAAGGGCGACGGCAACGCGGCCGCTTCGTTCAACGACGTCATCAACAACGTGAAGGACGCGGGGAAGAGCGCAGGGGCCCCGGTCACCAACCAGGTGCCCGCGACGTCTCAACTCACCCACTGAGAAAGGTGGTTCGGGTTCGGCGCCGGAGTGTCTGAGTGCCGTTCGCCCGGTGTTCGGCTCGCTCGGCCGGAGCCCGGCCGAAGACCCCGGCGCCAATTTCCCTGCCGCGCCCCGCTCGGCCTCGGCTCCCGCGGCATGGCCACCAGTACCGGGCTCAAGGGCCGGCTCGGACTCGGTGGCGGGGGGAGCGACCCAGGGCATGATCCGGGAACGCGTGACCGCCGGGCCCGGGGAGTCACCCTGGACCCGTTCGCCGTCTTCTGCTGACGATCTAGGAGTTGAGCTCCGCG
Organism: Streptomyces sp. NPDC111744; assembly: GCF_055634995.1. Lineage (NCBI taxonomy): Bacteria > Bacillati > Actinomycetota > Actinomycetes > Kitasatosporales > Streptomycetaceae > Streptomyces > Streptomyces sp. NPDC111744. Next base: position 428,018 of record NZ_JBVKCG010000003.1, on the reverse strand, counting down.
AGAACCCGCAGGGTATGCGGGTCGGGCGCCAGCGCCAGCAGATCGGTCACCGGGCCCTTGCGCCACAACTCCAGCCGCTCGGCGATGCGTTCGCGCGGGCCGACCAGCGAGATCTCGTCGGCGAACGCGTCCGGCACGGCCTCGACCGCCTCCTGGCGGCGGCCCTCCAGGAACAGCCGCTGAATCCGCCGCGCCTCTTCCTCGTACCCCATGCGTGCCATGAGATCGGCGTGGAAATTGCGGGCCGCGTGCCCCATCCCGCCGATGTAGAAGCCGAGCATGGCCTTCACGGGCAGCAGCCCGGCGGCGACGTCGTCGCAGACCTTCACCTGGGCCATGGGCGCGACCAGGAAGCCCTCCGGCAGCTCGGCCACCGCGGGGCCGTACACCTCGGGCCGGCTCGGCGCCCAGTACAGCGGCAGCCACCCGTCGGCGATCCGGACCGTCTGGGCGACGTTCTTCGGCCCCTCGGCCGCGAGCAGGATCGGCAGATCGGGCCGGAGGGGGTGGGTGATCGGCTTCAACGGCTTGCCGAGCCCGGTGGCGTCAGAGCCACGGTACGGATGGGAGTGGAAGCGCCCCTCTGCCTCCACCGGCCCCTCCCGCCGGAGCACCTGCCGTACGACGTCCACGTACTCCCTGGTCGCCGTCAGCGGTGACTTCGGGAACGGGCGGCCGTACCAGCCCTCCACGACCTGGGGCCCGGACAGGCCGAGCCCCAGCATCACGCGGCCCCCCGACAGATGGTCCAGGGTCAGCGCGTGCATCGCGGTGGTGGTCGGCGAGCGGGCCGCCATCTGGGCAACGGCCGTACCCAACCTGATCGTTGACGTCTGCGCGGCGATCCAGGTGAGCGGCGTGAAGGCGTCCGAGCCCCAGGACTCCGCCGTCCACACCGAGTGATACCCGAGCCGCTCCGCCTCCTGCGCCAGCGGCACATGGTCCGGAGAGGGCCATCGCCCCCAGTATCCGAGTGCCAACCCGAGCAGCATGCAGGCCTCCTGACGAAGCGTCAGACAATCGGGTGGACGACTCTACGACAACGGCCCCTCACCCGAAAGGGCAAGGGGCCGTACGCGGTCTTCGATGGTTCGGCTCAGCCGCGCTGGATCCCGGAGGTGTCCTGCAGCACGCCACGGCGGCCGTCCTGCGTCTGCGCGACCAGGACGGGACCGCGCTGCTCGACCGCCAAGTACCAGGTGCCGGGGGCCAGTTCGGCGATCGGCGCGGCCGAGCCGTCCTCCGCGAACAGCGGCCGCGCCACCGGGACGGCGAACCAGAACGGCGAGAAGTCGGGAGCGGCGGCGGCCGGCGGCTGCTGTGCGGCGGCCGGCGGCTGCTGCTGACCGAACGGCTGACCGGGCTGCGGCTGGGCGCCGTACGGCTGCTGCGGGGCGGCGGCACCGGGGTAGCCGTATCCGCCGGGGGGCTGGGCGCCGTAGGGCTGGGGGGCCTGGGGCTTGGGGGCCGGTACCAGGGCCGCCTGGAGGGCCGGGGCCAGCGGGGTGGCGATCGCGGCCGCGGCCAGCACGAGGGCTGCGATCAGACCGAGGATCAGGCCGGAACCGGCGCCGATGTCGAGGCTGTTGAAGTTGTCGAACGCGCCCAGCGGGTCGATGGTCGACCAGAACGCGGTCCACACGGCGAACACGGTGAGACCGACGCCGATCTGGCCCAGGTCGAGTCCGACGAACTTCAGCGGCTGCGGCAACGCGCGGGCGAGGACGATCAGGACCGCGCCGGCGACACCGCCGACGTACATGCTCATCACCAGGCCGAGATTGTCCCAGGCGTTCGGGGAACCGGCCTTGTCGAACGTGTCGAGGAACGACGCGATCAACAGCAACACCGCTGCTCCGATCACCGCGCCGTCGCCTCTAGTGAGGGAGCGGATATTCACTTCAGGTCCTTCGTAGGTCGTCTCGTCGGCGGAGGAGGCGTCGCGGGGATGTGCCCCTCATCGTAGGAACCGATCGTAGGAATCGTAGGAGGGACACTATCGTCCGAACGATCAGGGTGTCCGCCCGGATCCGGCCGCCGGTGCCTACCCGCCCAGGAAACTCACGATTCCCTCAGAGATTCCCTGCGCCGCCTTCTGTCGCCAGGCCCCGCTCGTCAGCAGCGCCGCGTCCTTGCTGTCGCGCATGTTGCCGCACTCGATGAACACCTTGGGAACCGTTGACAGATTGAGACCGCCGAGATCCTTACGCACGTCGAGACCGGTGCCGTTGCCGACGTAGTTGGACGGAGAACTGCCCGTCACCTTCGCGAAGTCGCTCTCGACGCGCTCACCGAGGGTGCGCGAGGGGCCGACGATCGGGCGGGTGTCCGCGCCGCCGGAGTGCACGGTGGCCGGGAGGATCACATGGAAGCCGCGGTCGCCCTCGGGTGCCCCGTCGGCGTGGATGGAGATGGCCGCGTCCGCATGCGCGTCGTTCCCGATCTGCGCGCGCCGGGTCACACACGGCCCCCACGCGGGCCGGTCCCCGTCATGGGTCAGCTTCACGGTGGCCCCCTGCCGCTCCAGGAGGGCCCGCAGCCGATGCGCGACGTCGAGCGTGAACCGGGCTTCCGTGTAACCGGCGTTGGTGGAGGTCCCCGTCGTGTCGCACTCCTTCCAGTTCGTCCCGATATCCACCTTCTGGTTGATCTCGGACGCGTGCTGGAAGTTCCCCGGGTTGTGCCCCGGGTCGATGACGACGACCTTGCCTTTGAGGGAGGGAGCCGCACCGGGGCTCGGCATCTTGGCGTCATCACCGGGTGACACGGGCGACGCGAGCGCCGACCTGGGCGTCGTCACGCCCGCCTGCCCTCCACCACTCCCACCGGGCTTCCCCACCCCCTCGTACACCACCCACCCGAGCAGCGCACCGGGCACGAGTGCGGCGAGAGCGACGGCCATGGGCGCCCGCCGGGAGCGCCGCTGTTGCGGGGAATCGAATTCCGGGCCTTTGTACGACACGTCAGCGACTCTAACCGCGCGCTCAGATCCCCGCCCCCGTTCGCCGCAGGACGCGCAGCGAGTCCTGGGCCGCGATCTCCGAGAACGCGCCCGAATCCAGGGCGCGGAGGTAGACGCGGTAAGGGGCCTGGCCGGTGAACTCGTCTTTCGGGTCCGGGAAGACGTCGTGGATCAGGAGGAGCCCGCCTTGGGCCACATGGGGGGCCCAGCCCTCGTAGTCGGCGGTGGCGTGCTCGTCGGTGTGGCCGCCGTCGATGAAGACGAACCCGAGGGGCGAGTTCCAGAACGCGGCGACCTGCGGGGAACGGCCGACGACGGCGACGACATGGTCTTCGAGCCCGGCCCGGTGCAGCGTTCGCCGGAAGGTGGGCAGCGTGTCCATCAACCCGAGCTCCGGGTCGACCGTCTCCGGGTCGTGGTAGTCCCAGCCCGGCTGCTGCTCCTCGCTGCCCCGGTGATGGTCGACGGTGACAGCGGTGACACCGGTAGTGCGGGCCGCGTCGGCGAGGAGGAGGGTGGAGCGGCCGCAGTACGTCCCGACCTCGAGGAGGGGGAGACCCAGGGTTCCGGCTTCGACGGCGGCCGCGTGGAGCGCCAGCCCCTCGTGCAGGGGCATGAACCCCTTGGCCGCCTCGAACGCGGCGAGGATCTCGGGCTTGGGTGCGGCCGAGGCCATGGGGATCCTTTCGGTCGTACGACATTCCGGCCGCCCATGCTGCCGCACCCCCTGCCGGAGCCCGGACAGGGGGTGCGAGTGAAAATGCCCTCGTTTGAAAGGGGTGAAAGGGGCGCGGGGCTGTATCAATGGCGGCTCCGCCGCGTGGGAGGACCAGCCCCCACGCACCAGCAGCCGACAACGCACCCGCTACGCCGACACCGGCTCTCCAGGCAACGAAAGGTCCAGGTCAACCGCCCGCTCGTCCCCCGCATGCGACGCCGAAGAAGCCAACGGCCCATGCCCCACCGCCTTCGCGGCCAGCACATACGCCCCCTCGGCCGGCACCGCCAAGGCGTACGTACCGTCGTCACCGGAGAGCGTGGCGCCCGCCTGCCGCCCCCGCCGGTCGATCAGCGTGACCTTGGCGCGGGCCACCGGAACGCCCGCGGCGTCGAGCACGCGTCCGCGGAAGCCCCGCAGCACCTCCTCGGCGTTGGCGAGCGCAGCGTCCTCGTCGCTGCTCGCCCGCAGCCGCGTGTGCTGGGCGGCCTCCGCCTCCGGCAGGCTCCGCTTCGGCAGCAGCAGGGCGAGGACCAGGCCCACGGCCACCGCACCCGTCGCGATCAGGAAGGAGACCCGGAAGCCGTGCATGGTCGGGATGGCGACGCCGCCCACGTGGTTCGCCGTGTTGGCCAGCACCATGCCGATGACGGCGCTGGACACGGACGTACCGATGGACCGCATCAGGGTGTTGAGACCGTTCGCCGCGCCCGTCTCGGACGCCGGGACCGCGCCGACGATCAGGGCCGGGAGGGAGGAGTACGCGAGGCCGATGCCCGCGCCCAGGATCACCGCGATGACCAGGCTCTGCCAGGCCGCGCTCATCAGGCCCAGCCCGCCGCCGTAGCCGATGCCGATGATCAGCATGCCGAGGATCAGGGTGGTCTTGGGGCCGTACTTGGCGGACAGCCGGGCGTAGACGGGGGCCGTGAACATCATCGTCAGGCCCAGCGGGGCGACCAGCAGACCGGCGGTGACCATCGACTGGCCGAGGCCGTAGCCGGTGGCCTTCGGGAGCTGGAGCAGCTGGGGCAGGACCAGCGAGACGACGTAGAAGCTGACACCGACCATGATCGAGGCGAGGTTGGTGAAGAGCACCGCCGGGCGGGCCGTGGTGCGCAGGTCGACCAGGGGGGCCTTGACCCGCAGCTCCATCACGCCCCACAGGAGGAGGACGACGGCGGAGGCGGCGAAGAGGCCCAGCGTGGTGCCGGAGGTCCAGCCCCAGTCGCTGCCCTTGGTGATCGGGAGGAGGAAGAGGACCAGGCCCACGGAGAGACCGATCGCGCCCAGGACGTCGAACGTGCCCTCGGCGCGTGCCGGGGACTCCGGTACGGCGAAGAGGGTGAGGACGATGGCCATGACACCCAGGCCGGCGGCGCCGTAGAACAGGGCGTGCCAGTCGGCGTGCTGCGCGACCAGGGCGGCGGCGGGCAGTGCGAGACCGCCGCCGACACCGATGGAGGAGCTCATCAGGGCCATCGCCGAGGCGAGCTTCTCGCGCGGCAGCATGTCGCGCATCAGGCCGATGCCCAGCGGGATCGCGCCCATGGCGAAGCCCTGGAGGGTGCGGCCCGCGATCATCGTGAGCAGCTCGCTGGTGAGTGCGCTGATCAGCGCGCCCACCACCATCACGGAGAGGCTGAATATCAGCATCCGCCGCTTGCCGTACAGATCGCCGAGGCGGCCCATGATCGGAGTGGCCACGGCGCCGGACAGGAGGGTCGAGGTCAGGACCCAGGTGGCGTTGCTGGGCTCGGTGCCCAGCAGTTGCGGCAGGTCCTTGATGACCGGAACGAGCAGGGTCTGCATCACCGCGACCACGATGCCCGCGAAGGCGAGGACCGGGACCACCGCGCCGCTCGCGCCCCGGGCGGGCTGGTCGGTCGTCGTGTGCGTCATTGAGTGAGGCCTCCGGGCCAAGAGAGTGACGGGAAGTGAGGGAGCCGCATCGGATAAGTGCCGGGTAAACCTCGTATGCACAGGCAACTATTCCGTTGCTTCGAGCTTCTAATGAATCCTTGACCGCCCCATGGGTTTCTGATCTGCCGTCAGGCGCTGGTCAATTTATGGAACGTGTTCTAATCTCACGCGCCATGAGTGCCGCGATGAGTGCCGTGAGGGCTACGAGGGCGTATGTCGCCGGGGTCGGAATGACCAGGTTCGAGAAGCCCGAGACGCGTGACTGGCAGTACTGGGACATGGTCCGGGAGGCGGGCGGCTCCGCTCTCGCCGACGCGGGGATCTCGTACGGCGATGTGGAACAGGTTCCTGTCGGCTACTGCTTCCAGCCCTCCACCGCCGGCCAGCGCGCAGCCTATGAGCTGGGTCTCACCGGCGTCCCCGTCTACAACGTCAACAACAACTGCGCCACCGGCGCAACCACCCTGATGCTGGCCCGGCAGCTCGTCGAGGGCGGGGCGGCCGACTGCGTCCTCGCCCTCGGCTTCGAGAAGATGAAGAAGGGCGCGCTCGGCGGCGGAGCCGACGGAAACGACTTCTCGTCCTCACCCGTCGCCCGTCACTACGGCGTCATGGCGGCCCGGCACGGCTTCGAGACGACCCCGCCCACCGCGCAGATCTTCGGCGACGCCGCCCGCGAGCACATGGAGCTGTACGGCACCACCGAGGCGCAACTCGCCGCCGTGGCCGCCAAGAACCACCGGCACTCCGCGCACAACCCGTACGCCCAGTTCCAGGACGTGTACGACGTCGCCGGCATCCTCGCCGCGCGCACCGTCCACCGCCCGCTCACCAAACTCCAGTGCTCGCCCACCTCCGACGGCGCGGCGGCGGCCGTGGTCGTCTCGGAACGGTTCGCCGAACGGCGTGGGCTCACCGGTCTCGTCGAGATCGTCGCGCAGGCGATGACGACGGACACCGAGGAGTCCTTCGCGTCGGGCTCGTGCATCGACGTCGTCGGTCGGCCGATGTCACGGGCGGCGGCCCGCCAGGTGTACGACCGCTCCGGCCTCGGCATCGAGGACGTCGACGTCATGGAACTGCACGACTGTTTCTCGATCAACGAGCTGCTGACGTACGAGGCTCTCGGCATGTGCCCGGTGGGCGAGTCGGGGAAGCTGGTCGAGTCCGGGGCGACGACGTACGGCGGACGCTGGGTGGTCAACCCCTCCGGTGGGCTCATCTCCAAGGGGCACCCGCTGGGCGCGACCGGCCTCGCGCAGACCGCCGAACTGGTCTGGCAGCTGCGGGGGACGGCAGGAGAGCGGCAGGTGGCGCGGGCGCAGGTGGGGCTCGCACACAACATCGGCCTGGGCGGGGCGGCGGTGGTGACCCTGCTGCGCAGGACGGTGTGACGGCGGAGCCGGTGATGTGGGCCGGTGACCTGCGCGGTCGGCGGGGTGCTGGTGGACGTGCTGTCCTGGCGCTGGGTGCTGGGCCCGCGCTGATCGGCCTGTTCCTGGGCCGTCGAGGCGCGTACGGCGGCCCCCCTGATGTCGCTCGGCCTGCTGGGGCGACGGCAGGTGGCGTCGGCCAACGCGGCCATGCCGGTGTCCGGTTCGGCGATGTTCTGCAAGTGGTACTTCATGACGCTGTACGCCCAGAACGTCCTCGGCTACTCCCCGATCGAGGCGGGCCCCGCCCTGGTGCCCAGCTCGGTCGCGGTGCTCGTCGGCTCCAAGCTGGCGCCCCGGCTGATGCGGCGGGCGGGAGCGCGGAGGGTGGCGGTGACTGGCACGCTGGTCGCGGTGACCGGGTTCGGCCGGCAGTCGACGATGGGCCCGCACGGCGCCTGTACGACGGCGATCATGTTCCCCGGGATCCTGATGATGCTCGGCGTGGGCCTGGCCGCGACCCCGCTGGCCGCGCTGGCCACGTCCGGGGCGGCGCCGACGGAGGCCGGGCTGCTCTCGGGACTCATCAACACCTCGCGCACGATGGGCGGTTCGCTGGGGCTCGCGGTGGTGTCGACGATCGCGGCGGCCAGGACCGGCACGGGTGGCGGGGCCGCGGCCCTGACCGAGGGGTACGCGCCGGCCTTCCGCACCAGTACGGGGCTGCTGCCGGCCGGGGCGGTGCTGATGCCGCTGTGGCTGCCGGGAAGAATTTCGCCGACTCCTGCTGGATGAGGCAACGGTCCGGGCGGCTCGTGGACTCCTCTTTACATCTAGGAGGTGCCCATGGGGGAACGGGAGAACGCTCGGAACGAGGAGTTCCAGAGCTTCATGATCGGCCGCTGGCCGCGGCTGATGCGTACGGCATTTCTCCTCACGGGGGAGCAGCACGCCGCTGAGGACCTGGTCCAGTCGACGCTCGAACAGGTCTTCGTGGCCTGGCGGAAGGTCGGCTCGGCCGATGATCCGGAGGCGTATGTACGGCGCGTGATGATCAACGCGCACGCACGCAGGCACAGAAGGAAACTCAAGGAGTTCCTCGCGCCCAGGGACGACTCGGGCCTGGTGCGCGAGGTGCCCGACACGGGGGACCGGATCGCCCAGGCCGACGACCGCAGCGCCCTGCTCAAGGCACTCGCCCAACTGCCGCCGCGGCAGCGGGAGGCGGTTGTGCTGCGCTACTGGGAGGACCTGACGGAGACCCAGGCGGCGGAGGCGATGGGCTGCTCGGTCGGCACGGTCAAGAGCAACGCGGCCAAGGGGATCGCGAAACTCCGTGCCATACCGGGACTGGCCGAGATGGTGACGCAGGGAGGGCGTGGCTGATGAACGCGAACCGGGAGAACCACGGCATGACACAGACGGAGACGGACATCGCCCTCCTCCTCGCGGACGCGGCGGACGAGGTCCAGATCGGCATAGCCCCGGTGCAGGCGGTGATGCGCGGCGGCCGACGGCGCCGGGCCCGGCGCTGGGCGATGGCCACGGCGGTGGCGGTACTGGCGGGATCGACGGGAGCGACCCTGGCGGTGACCGGGCTGCCGGGCGACGGACACGGGGACCGGCGGGCGAACGTGGCGAAGCCGCCGGCGTCGGCGGAGGCACGGCATGTGTACGACCCGCAGATCACCGAGGTGTCGAGGGGGGTCTACAAGGGCACGCAGTGGCATGTCTCGGTGCAGGTCTGGGGCGCGCCGCGAACCGGGGCGGAGGCGGTCCGGCAGTGGCACGCGATGGCCGCGCTCGGCATCGAGCCGGCCGTCGGCAAGCCCGCGGAACTGGTTGGAAAGACCTCGTACTTCCTGACCCGGGCCAATGGCGGCGGCCGTCCGCAGCAGCTGATGTTCGACTCGGTCGCCACACCGGACCAACTGACCGGCACGGACCTCCAGTCCATGGCCACCCGCTTCACGCCCGACGCCGCGAGCTCGGGCCAACTGGTGGTCGGCGAGGTGGCCACGACCGCCCGGGAGGTCACCTGCCAGTGGAAGGACGGCACCTCGACCGTCGCCCGACCGTCGCCCGGCCACACCGCGGGCGACCCCGTCTCGGCGATCCGGCCGGTCGCCGGCTCGCCTTGGGCCAGCTGGTTCGTGTGCGTCTCGCCCGGGGGCAAGACCTCGAAGGAGGTGAAGGTGACGCGGTGACTCCTCGGCGCGCTTGCCGGGCGGCTCAGAGCCACCCCTGCTGCCGCGCCTCCCGCACCGCCTCCGCGCGGTTGCGGGTGCCGGTCTTGCCGATCGCTGCGGAGAGGTAGTTGCGGACCGTCGACTCCGACAGATGCAGCTTCGCCGCGATGTCGGCGACGGTCGCGCCGTCCACCGACGCCTTCAGCACATCGCACTCGCGGGCGGTGAGCGGATTCGGCCCGGCGCTGAGCGCGGCCGCGGCGAGCGCCGGGTCGACCACGGTCTCCCCGGTGAGCACCCGCCGGATCGCGCGGGCCAGGTCCTCGACCGGACCGTCCTTGACGAGGAAGCCGGCCGCCCCGGCCTCCATGGCCCGGCGCAGATAGCCGGGCCGGCCGAAGGTGGTCAGGATCAGCACCCGGCAGTCGGGCGCCTGCTCCTGCAGCTCCGCCGCCGCGTCCAGGCCGCTGCGGCCCGGCAGTTCGATGTCGAGGAGGGCCACGTCGGGCCGGTGGGTCAGCGCCGCGTCCACGATCGCGTCGCCCGTCGCGACCTGGGCGACGACCTCGATGTCCGGCTCCATCCCGAGCAGTAGGGCGAGGGCCCCGCGCATCATGCCCTGGTCCTCGGCGAGCAGCACCCTGATGGACTTGGCGGGCCGGTGGTCCCGGGGCATCTCGTTCGCAGGCTCGTACACAGCCCAAGCCTAGCCCCGGGTCCGGCCATTAAAGAGTGGTCCTTTTTCCGCGCCGCAGGTCTTGACGCCGGATGACCGTGCTCAAACAATCACCTCTGCAATTCCCTGAATTCCCGCTGAATGGTCGGTATTTCGACCGCTGAATAGGTTCGGTATTTCGGTCGAACGACGTTCGGTATACCGACCAAGAACCCGCACCGCCCTACGAGGAACCGAAGAAGAGGTGCACCGTGCTCCCTGTGTCCCTACGAGCCATGCGCTCCTGTCCGCCCCGAGTGAAGAGAGCCGCGCTGTCCGTGCTCGCGGCCTTCGTGACCGTCGCCGCGCTCGTCGTCGGGGCCGGCACCCCGCAGGCCGCCGCAGCGAGTTCGCTGCCCTGTGACGTCTACGCCACCGCCGGCACGCCGTGCGTCGCCGCGCACAGCATGGTCCGGGCGCTGTACTCGTCGTACAGCGGATCCCTCTACCAGGTGCAGCGTGCCTCCGACAGCGCCACGGCGAACATCGGTCTGCTGTCCACCGGCGGATACGCCAACGCGGCCGCGCAGGACTCCTTCTGCGCCGGTACGACCTGCATCATCACCAAGATCTACGACCAGTCCAGCAAGCACAACGACCTCACCGTCGAGGGCGCGGGCGGGGCCGGCGCGGCCGACGTCGGGGCGCCGGCGGACGCGCTGCCGGTGACCGTCGGCGGGCACCAGGTCTACGGCCTGGAGATCTCGGCAGGCATGGGCTACCGGGACAACTCCACCTCCGGTGTCGCCACCAACGGCGCCGCCGAGGGGATGTACATGGTCACCTCCGGCACCCATGTCAACGGCGCCTGCTGCTTCGACTACGGCAACGCCGAGACCAACAACAAGGACACCGGCAACGGCCACATGGACGCCATCAACTTCGGCACCGAGTGCTGGTTCGCGCCCTGCTACGGCTCGGGCCCCTGGGTGCAGGCGGACCTGGAGAACGGCCTGTTCCAGTCCAACCTCGGCTACAGCACAAACTCCTCCAACACGGGCACGGGAGCGACACCTTTCGTCACCGCGCTGCTGAAGAACAACGGGCAGAACCATTTCGCACTGAAATGGGGAAACGCACAGTCCGGCGGACTCACCACCACGTATTCCGGCGGTGAGCCCACCACCAGCGGTTACTCGCCCATGCACCAGGAGGGTGCGATCGTCCTCGGCACCGGCGGTGACAACAGCAACGGCTCCATCGGCTCGTTCTTCGAGGGTGTGATGACCTCGGGCATCCCGACCGACGCCGCCGACGACGCCGTCCAGTCCAACATCGTCTCCGTCGGCTACGGCGGTGCGACCGGCTCCACCGGCACGCTCAGCCCCGCCTCGGAGATCTCCCTGAAGGCCACGACGTCCTGCTGCACCACCGACTATGTCCGTCACCAGGCCAACGCGGCCGTGCTCTCCGCCATCACCTCCAGCAGCTCCGCCCTGGACAAGAGCGACGCCACCTGGATCGTCCGCCGAGGACTGGCCAGTAGCTCCTGTGTCTCCTTCGAGTCGAGGAACTACCCGGGCGACTATCTGCGGCACTACAACTTCAAGCTCCTGAGGCAGCCGATGGACGGCACCGCCACGTTCAGAGCCGACGCCACGTTCTGCCCGGAGACCGGCAAGAGCGGCACGGGCACCTCGTTCGCCTCGTACAACTACCCGACGCGATATCTGCGCCACTACAACTACAACGTGTACATAGCGAGCGACGGCGGCTCCAACGCCTGGGACAGCGCCACGTCCTGGGCCGACGACGTGAGCTGGGTCGTCAGCTCGCCCTGGGCGCCGTAGTCGCCACAACCATAGTGGTCAGCAACTCCTCGGACTCGGTGGGGAGTTCCGCGGTGACGGTGAAGCCGCCGCGTGGCGACGGGCCGGCCCTGAGAGAGCCGCCCGCCGCCGCGAGGCGCTCGGTCAGCCCCTTCAGACCGGTGCCGCCGACGCCCTCCCGGCGGGGCTCGGCGGCGCTCGCGCCGGTGCCGTCGTCGGTGACCGTCAACCGGACCCGCTCGGCACCGCTGCCGACGGTGATCTCGCAGCGGGTGGCGTCGCTGTGCCGGACCACGTTGGTGACCGCCTCGCGCACCACCCAGCCCAGCAGCGTCTCGGTCTGCGGGGCGAGCGGCGTCCCGCTCTGCCGGACCACCGGCTCGACGCCCGCCGCCGTGAGGGCCGAGCGGGCCCGGTCGAGTTCGGTCGCGAGGCTGCCCTCGCGGTAGCCGGTGACCGCCTCGCGGATCTCGGTGAGCGCCTGCCTGCCGACCGACTCGATGTCGGAGATCTGGGAGAGGGCCGCGTCCATGTCGCGGGGGGCGAGGCGCCGGGCCGCCTCCGACTTGACGACGATCACCGAGAGGGTGTGGCCGAGCAGGTCGTGCAGATCCCGGGAGAAGCGCAGCCGCTCCTTCTCGACCGCTTGCCGGGCCAGCTCCTCGCGGGCGGCGCGCAGCTCCCGTACCGCCTCGGAGAGGGAGAGGATCGCCGCGGTCACCATGGTGGACAGGAAGGTGCCGTAGGCGACGTTGATCGCGTCCCAGCCCGCCCGGAACACGGAGACCGCCGCCGCGAGGGCGGTCAGCGAGAAGCCGACCCGGCCGAGGCGCGGGCCGCGCAGGCAGGCCCCGGTGGCGAGGCCGAGCAGCGGGAAGAAGTACAGCCAGCTGCCGCCGTAGCCGGCGGCGAGACCGCAGGTGATCACGCACATGGCGCCGAGCGCCACCCGCGTCGACACCGCCTCGCGCTTCTCCCTCACGAAGGAGCGGAACACGACGTAGATGTAGAGGGAGTTGAAGGCGAACAGGCCCAGGCCGCCGATCCAGGGGTTGGGGGTCTTGCCCTGGAGGAGGTTGGAGAAGGAACCCAGCCCCATCAGCAGCCACGGCAGCAGGGAGAAGCCGGTCGGCGGCGGACCCGGGTGCTCGGGCCACTCGCCCTTGCGGCGCGCCTCCTTCTGCGCGGCCCTGAACTCCGCCATGTCGGCCTTCCACCCGGCCCGCGCCGCCCGCCGCCGGCGTGTCCGGCAGGTGATCCCTCGCATCCAGGACATCTCTCTCGCTCCCCCGATCACGCGGTCCGCCCGGTCCGGCGGTACGCCATCACAGCGTACGAACCGAACGCGAGCAGCCAAGCCGTCAGGACGACGATCGCGCCGAGTGCCGGGGTGTGCCCGTCGGCGACGGAGGTGCCGAGTTCGGCGAAGCGGTTGGTCGGGGTGTACTCCGAGACGGCGCGCAGCCAGCCGGGGAACAGGCTGATCGGGAACCAGAGGCCGCCGATCACGGCGAGCCCCAGGTTGCAGGCCATGTTCGCCACTCCGGTGGTCTGGGAGGTCAGGCCGTAGCCGTTGGCGAGGCCGAGCAGGGTGAAGGGGATCGAGCCCAGCCACAGCAGCAGCGCGATCGCCGCCCACTGCCAGGCGTCCAGCCGTACCCCGTTGACCAGGCCGCCCGCCGCGAGCACCGCGAGGATCGCGGGCAGTACGGTCACCGAGCCGGTCAGTGCCCGGCCGAGGACGACCTGACGCGGGGTCATCGGGGTCACCCGGAGCTGCCGCAGCCAGCCGATCGCCCGGTCCTCGGCGACCCCGCCGCCGGTGTTGAGGGCCGAGCCGACCGCGCCGTAGGCGGCCATGCCGACCATGGCCTGGGTCCGGTAGCCGCTGTCGTCGCCGCCGAGGTTGGTGAACAGCAGGTACATCATCACGGGCATCGCGACCCCGCCGATGACGAAGCCGACGTCGCGCAGCGTCCGGCGTACTTCGAGGCGCAGGTAGTCGAGCATCAGACGGTCTCCGTCTCGGGGGCGGTGCGGGCGGGGGAGGTGTCGTTCGGGGCGGCTTCGGGAGGCAGCGGTTCGGGCAGCGCGCCGTCCGCGGTCCGCGGGCCGGACGTCAGGGCCAGGAAGGCGTCGTCGAGGGAGGCGGGGGTGACCTCCAGGCCACGGATCGCGTTCCGGGCGGCCAGCGCGATCACCGTGGCGTCCGAGTCGTCGGTGCGCAGCAGAGCGCGGTCGCCGCGCACCTCGAGGGACCGTACGCCGGGCAGTCGGGAAAAGCCCTCTGTGGAGCGGCCCGCCAGGTCGAAGGAGACGAGGCTGCCGCCGGCCGCCCGCTTGAGCTGCTCGCCGGTGCCGTCCGCGACGATCCGGCCGCGGTCGACGACGAGGATGCGGTCGGCGTGCGTGTCCGCCTCCTCCAGGTAGTGCGTGGAGAAAAGGACGGTGTGGCCGCGCCGGGCGAAGGCCCGCATCGAGTGCCAGAACGCGTGCCGTGCCTCCAGGTCCAGGGCGGCGGTCGGCTCGTCCAGGACGATCAGCGAGGGGTTCCCGGCCAGTGCCACGGCGAACCGCACGCGCTGGGTCTGCCCGCCCGACAGGCGGTCCACCCGCCGGCCGGCCAGCTCACCGATACCGGCCAGCTCCAGGGCCTGCGTGACGGGCATCGGCATCGGATAGCGCCGGGCCACGAAGGCGACCAGCTCGCCGACGGTGACCCGGGGCACCGCCCGTGCCTCCTGGAGCATCGCTCCGACCAGCCCGTTCCGTACGGCCTTCGCCGGCTGCAGGCCGAACAGTTCGACCGTGCCGGCGTCGGGCGTGTTCAGCCCGAGCAGCAGTGAGATCGTCGTCGACTTGCCCGCGCCGTTGCGGCCGAGCAGTGCGACCGTCTCACCGCGCCCGATCTCCAGGTCCACCCCGTCCACGGCGCGCACCGCGCCGAAGGTCTTGACCGCCCCCGCGAAGGACACGGCACGCTCTGCCCGGCCTGCTGTCCCACCTGTCTGTGTCATGACTACGACGCTACGAACCCGAGCCCCCGGCGCGGCAGATGCGCCTGTACGGACTCGGGCAGGACAAATGTCACCGGTCGGTGAATCGACGGCAGATCTGACACAGTGTCAGGAGCCTTCCCAACTGCCGGGTGCTGGGCTATACAAGGGGCGCCGGACTGGAACGCGTTCTAGGTCGGCCCGTGACGACCTCGGTGCGGCCGACGGTGCGGACGGCCGTGCCGGGGTCTTGAGACACCTCAGGAGCCGTATGCCCATCGACGCAGCCAAGGCCCTCGCCGCCGAACCCCGGTCCGGGGAGATCCGCTGGGACCGCCGGGACGTCCAGCTCTACCACCTCGGCATCGGCGCGGGCCGCCCCGCGACCGATCCCGACGAGCTGCGCTACACCCTGGAGACCCGGCTGCACGTGCTGCCCAGCTTCGCCACCGTCGCGGGCGCCGGCTCGCCCGGGGTGATCGGCGGACTGTCCATGCCCGGCGTCGACGTCGACCTCGCCAAGGTGCTGCACGGCGGCCAGTCCCTCACCCTGTACCGCCCCATCCCGGCCGAGGGCACGGCCACCGCCACCGGCCGGATCGCCGCCGTGTACGACAAGGGCAAGGCGGCCGTCCTGGTGATGCGCACCGAGGTCGCGGACGCCGACGGCCCGCTGTGGACCAACGACGCACAGATCTTCGTACGAGGGGAGGGTGGCTGGGGCGGCGACCGCGGCCCCTCCACCCGGCTTGCCCCGCCCGACGGCGAGCCGGACCGGACCGTCGAGCGCCCGATCCGTGAGGATCAGGCCCTGCTCTACCGCCTCTCCGGCGACTACAACCCGTTGCACGCCGACCCGGAGTTCGCCAAGCTCGCCGGCTTCGACCGGCCCATCCTGCACGGGCTGTGCACCTATGGCATGACGCTCAAGGCGGTCGTGGACACCCAGCTCGGCGGGGACGTGAGCAGGGTGCGCTCGTACACCACCCGGTTCGCGGGCGTGGTGTACCCGGGGGAGACGCTCCGGATCCGCATGTGGCACACATCGGAGTCCACCCGGGTCGCCGTGAGCGCTGCCGAGCGGGAGGACGCGCCCGTCCTCGCCGACACGATCGTCGAACACTCCTGATCAAGCTTGAGCCAGCTTGGTCCCGTACGCAGTTGAGGGGAGAGCCGCACCATGCGCGCAGCCGTACTGCAGGAGACAGGCCAGGAGAAGCTGGAGGTCCTCGACGACGTCGAGGCGGTCGGGTTCGGCCCCGGCAGGGTGAGGATACGGGTGCGCGCCACCGGGCTGTGCCACTCGGACCTGTCGGCGATGAACGGGGTGCTGCCGCAGCCGGCCCCGTTCGTGCCGGGCCACGAGGGCGCGGGCGAGGTCCTGGAGGTGGGGGAGGGCGTCACCCGGGTGAAACCGGGCGACCGGGTGGTCGTCTGCTGGCTGCCGGCCTGCGGCGAGTGCCCCGCCTGCCGACGCGGGCAGACGGAGCTGTGCCTGGCCGGGTTCATGAACGCCGGCACCCCCAACTTCAAGCGCCACGGCGGGGATGTCTTCGGCTTCGCGGGCACCGGCACCTTCGCCGAGGAGGTTGTGGTCGACGCCGGGTGCGCGGTGCCGATCCCGGACGACGTGCCCTTCGACATCGCCGCGCTGATCGGCTGCGGGGTGACCACCGGGCTCGGCGCGGCCCTCAACACGGCCGACGTGGAGGCCGGTTCGTCGGTCGCCGTGATCGGGTGCGGAGGGGTCGGGATCTCGGCGATCCAGGGGGCACGGCTCAAGGGGGCGGCCGAGATCGTCGCCGTCGACCCGGTCGCGTCCCGGCGCGAGTCCGCGCTCAGGTTCGGGGCGACGAAGGCGGTCCCGCCCGACGAACTGCTTGGCGCCAAACAGGAGGTCACCGGCGGCGAGGGCTTCGACTACGTCTTCGAGGTCGTCGGCAGGTCCGCCACCGCCCGCACGGCGTACGAGAACACCCGGCGCGGCGGCACCCTCGTGGTCGTCGGCGCCGGCGCCATGGACGACTTCCTCCAGCTCAACATGTTCGAGCTGTTCTTCGACGAGAAGCGGATCCTGCCGTCCATGTACGGCGGCGGGGACGTGGTCCGCTCCTACGAGCGCACGATCGCCCTCTGGCGGGCAGGCCGCGTCGACCTGGAGGGCCTGATCACCCACCGGGTGCCGCTGGCGGAGATCAACGAGGCCCTGGACCAGATGCGCACCGGCACCGCGCTGCGCACCTGCATAGAGATCTGAGGGGCCGCCGTATGTCCGAGAGGTCGGTGTCGGAGACGTCAGGGTCGGAGAAACCGCTGTCGAAGGGGCCGCTGTCGGAGAGGCCGCTCGAAGGGCTCAGTGCGATCGTCACCGGCGCGGGCCGGGGGCTCGGCCGGGCCGAGGCACTCGAACTGGCCCGGCTGGGCGCGGCCGTCGTCGTCAACGACTTCGGTCAGCCGGGCCGGGACGGCTCGGGCAAGGCCTCCACCGGTCCCGCCGAACAGGTCGCCGAGGAGATCCGCGCGGAGGGCGGCCAGGCGGTCGCTCACACCGGGGATGTCGCCGACTTCTCACAAGCGCGAGACCTTCTCACGCTCGCGACGACCCGTTACGGCAAGTTGGACATCCTCGTCAACAACGCCGGCATCCTGCGTGACCGCATGGTCTTCTCCATGACCGAGGACGAGTGGGACTCGGTGATCCGGGTCCACCTCAAGGGCCACTTCAACACCACCCACTTCGCGGCCGCGCACTGGCGGGAGAGGTCCAAGGCGGCGGGAGGCCGGAAGGTCTACGGCCGGATCGTCAACACCTCCTCCGAGGCCTTCCTCGCCGGTTCCGCGGGCCAGCCCAACTACGCGGCGGCGAAAGGCGGCATCGTCGGCCTGACCACCTCCACCGCTCTCGCCCTCGCCAAGTACGGCGTGACCGCCAACGTGATCTGCCCGCGCGCCCGCACCCGGATGACCGAGGACGTCTTCGCCGGGTTCGAGCGGCCCACCGAGGGCCTTGACCCGCTCGCCCCCGAACATGTCGCCCCGCTCGTCGGCTACTTGGCGTCCCCGGCCGCCGAGCGGATCAACGGCCAGCTGCTGGTCGTCCACGGAGGCATGGTCGCGATCGTCGAACGGCCGCGGGTCCAGGCCAAGTTCGACAGCAAGCAGGACACCTTCAGCTACGACGAACTCGACGCCCTGCTCACCCCGCACTACGCAGACCGGCCGCCGGGAGAGACCTTCGCGGCGGCGGAGGTGCTGGGGCTGAAGCGGCAGTAGGACGACACACAACACGCGACAAACGACAGCGGCCCCACACCGAAGGCGACAAACGACAGCGGCCCCGCCCCAAGGGGCGGGGCCGCTGTCGACGTACCGTCAGGCCGCCGACTCGACCGGCTCCGGCTTGCGGTGCCGGCCGCTCGGGGCCGACTCGCTGTCCTGGGCCGAGACCTCACCACGGTGTTTGCCGTGGCCATCCGTCTCCTGAAGGCCGGCGGACAGCTGCTCGTACGTGCTGGCGTCGCTCATCGGAAGAATTCACCCCGTCAACATGATCTTTCTAACAGCGCGGCGAGTGTAACCGGCCCACCACGGGGCGAATCCAGGCGGGCACGCCGACCGCTGCCACTTCGTTACAAGCCACCTCTACTTCGTTACAAGCCGCCCCAGCGGAGCCTGTTGCAGGGGCACCGGCCGGGCCACGACAGGCTCCGGGGGATCCGGTTCCGCCGACTCCCCGGGCGTATCCGGCGTACCCGACGCCCCGGCAGCCGTGCCGTCCCGAACCGGATCCCCCGGGCCCGCGTCCCCCGGGCCCGCGTCCCCCGGGCCCGCGTCCCCCGGGCCCGCGTCCCCCGGCCCCCCGCGCTCCCCCGAACCCCCCGTCGAACTCCCCGTCTCCCCCCAGGACACCGCGACCGCCGCCACACCGCACGGGACCTCCCCCGTGGCGTACGGCAGCCGCAGCACCCCGTCCCGCGTCCACAACCCGGCGCCGGCCAACCACCCTTCCGGCGCCGGGAGATGGCACACCCCGCGTTCCCTCGGCCGCCAGACGCCCACCCAGCTGCCGAGCGGACCGTCGATCCGCAGCGCCACCCCGCAGCTCTCCGGCATCAGCACCAGCCCCGGCTGGATCGCGAACGGCGTCACCGCGCACTCCGCCGGCCGCAGGCTCTCCGGGAAACGCACCGGCAGCGTGCTGCCGAGGACACCCCAGCCCAACCGTTCCTGCCCGGGGGAGGGCGCGTCCGAGCCGACCAGGATCAGCCCGCTGTCCGGGTCGGCGAGCAGCAGCCGGTCGTCGCTGTCCGCCGCGATCTGCAGCAGCGGCGACACCTCGCCGCCCCGCCCCAGATCGACCACGACCGCCTTGGTCCGCCCGCCCAGCTCCCGGTCCAGGGCCAGCATCCGACCGTCCCGGTCCAGCCAGACGCCGCCCGAACAGCGCCCCGGGACCACCGCGAGCCGCTCCGGCCCGAACGCCCCGCCCGCCACCAGCCACACGGTGGAGGAGCGCGGCTCAACGGCGAGCGCGTAGGCCCGCACACCTCCCGGCGCGGGCGGCAGCAGTCGTAGCGAAGCACCCGGATCCGGGCACTCCACCGCGCCCAGCGGTAGCTCGCCGGTGCCGGGTCCGGTCGGATAGAGCAGGGCGAAGTGGTGGCGGCCGTCCACCAGCCGGTGGATGAGCACCCGCCCGTCACCCATCGGCTGCACCTCCGTGCCCGGCTCCTCGGGCTGGTTGCCGGGCAGCGGCACCGCGTACGGCTCGGGGCCGTCCAGCGTCCACCGCTCCGGGAACCAGGAACCCTCCCACTGGGCCAGCCGGGCCGCGTAAGCCCCGTCCGCCGTGATGGTGCAGCCCGCTCTCGGCGCGCTGTCGTCCTCGTCCGCAGCCGAGGGTTCGATCGCACAGATCGTCATCGCTCGGTCACCTCCAGCAACGAAGCTAGTTTTCGCACGCACAGACGGGGGACCGGCCGCCGACGTCTTCACACATACGGGTGCACACTCGGCGATTCGCCTGAGGAAACGGGGACGGGTGTGCTGCGCGTAGCCTCCCGTGGGCGAGCAGGTACGGCACCGCGGGACAGGCAGGTAGCCTTTCCTCGTGCCCCGTCTGTCAGAAGTCATCGCCGCGCTGGAGAGCCTGTGGCCCCCGGAGCGGGCCGAGTCCTGGGACGCGGTCGGCACCGTCGTGGGCGACCCCGGGCAGGAGGTCATCCGGGTCCTCTTCGCTGTCGACCCCGTGCAGGACATCGTCGACGAGGCGGTGAAGCTGGGCGCCGACCTGCTGGTCACCCACCACCCCCTCTATCTGCGCGGTACGACGACGGTCGCGGCGACCCACTTCAAGGGCCGGGTGGTCCACACCCTCATCAAGAACGACATCGCGCTGCACGTCGCCCACACCAACGCCGACACCGCCGACCCGGGCGTCTCCGACGCGCTCGCGGGGGCCCTTGACCTGAGGGTGGTACGGCCCCTCGTCCCGGACCCCACCGACCCGGAGGGCCGCCGGGGCCTGGGCCGCGTCTGCGAACTGGACCACCCGGTGACCGTCCGCGACCTCGCCGAACGGGCTGCCGCCCGGCTGCCCGCCACCGCGCAGGGCATCCGCGTCGCCGGCGACCCCGAGGCCGTCGTCCGTACGATCGCCGTCAGCGGCGGCAGCGGTGACAGCCTCTTCGACGTCGTACGCGCCGCCGGGGTGGACGCCTTCCTCACGGCGGACCTGCGCCACCACCCGGCCTCCGAAGCCGTGGCCCACAGTCCCCTCGCGCTGCTCGACGCGGCGCACTGGGCCACCGAATGGCCCTGGTGCGAGCTGGCCGCAGCCCAGCTCGACGAAATCTCCGACCGCCACGGCTGGGACCTTCGCGTGCACGTCTCCAAGACGGTCACCGATCCCTGGACCAGCCACTCACCGTCCCTTGGAGCCCCCAACTGAACGCCGCGCCCGCCGACCAGATCCGACTCCTCGACGTCCAGGCCCTGGACGTCCGCCTCCAGCAGTTGGCGCACAAGCGGAAGTCGCTGCCCGAACACGCCGAGATCGAGTCGCTGACGAAGGACCTCACCCAGCTGCGCGACCTGCTCGTGGCCGCGCAGACCGAGGAGAGCGACACCGCCCGCGAGCAGACCAAGGCCGAGCAGGACGTGGACCAGGTGCGCCAGCGCGCCACCCGCGACCAGCAGCGCCTGGACTCCGGCGCGGTCACCTCCCCGAAGGACCTGGAGAACCTCCAGAAGGAGATCGTCTCCCTCGCCAAGCGCCAGGGCGACCTGGAGGACGTCGTCCTGGAGGTCATGGAACGCCGCGAGTCCGCCCAGGAGCGGGTCGCCGAACTGACCGAGCGGGTCGGCGCCGTCCAGGGCCGGATCGACGAGGTCACCGCCCGCCGGAACGCCGCCTCCGGGGAACTCGAGGCCGAGGCGGCCACGGTCACCAAGGAGCGCGAGGTCATCGCGGGCTCGGTCCCGGCGGACCTGCTGAAGCTCTACGACAAGCTGCGCGAGCAGCAGGGCGGCATCGGCGCGGCCAAGCTGTACGCCCGCAGCTGCCAGGGCTGCCGGCAGGAGCTCGCCATCACCGAGCTGAACGAGATCCGCGCCGCCGCGCCCGACACGGTGGTGCGCTGCGAGAACTGCCGCCGCATCCTGGTCCGCACGGCCGAGTCCGGCCTGTAGTCCGGACAGTAGTAAGGGGCTTACGTGGCAAGGGAGTTCATCGTCGAGGCGGACGGCGGCTCCCGGGGCAACCCGGGCCCCGCCGGCTACGGCGCGGTGGTCATCGACGCGGTGACCGGCGAGACGCTGGCGGAGGTCGCCGAGTACCTCGGCGTCACCACCAACAACGTCGCCGAGTACCGCGGCCTCCTCGCGGGCCTGCGCTCGGCGCACGACCTGGATCCGACCGCCGTCGTCCACGTCCGCATGGACTCCAAGCTGGTCGTCGAGCAGATGACGGGCCGCTGGAAGATCAAGCACCCCGACATGAAGCCGCTGGCGGCGGAGGCGGCACGGGTGTTCCCGGCGGGGCAGGTGACGTACGAGTGGATCCCACGGGAGCAGAACAAGCACGCCGACCGCCTGGCGAACGAGGCGATGGACGCGGGGAAGCGGGGCGAGCGGTGGTCGGCTTCGGCGTCGACGGCGGAGCTTGACGTTCGATCCGCGGCGGCTGCAGTGCCCCGTGAGGGGCGCGGGGCTGAGACATGTGCGGCTCCGCCGCGTGGGCGCGACCAGCCCCCACCGGCTCGCACTGTGACGACTGCCGAAGCCGTAGCCCCCGACACCCGCGCCGCGCGCAACGTGGCGACGGCTCCTCAGCCAACCTCCGGCTGGGCGTCGCCAGACATGGGCGCCCCCGCCACCTTCGTCCTCCTGCGCCACGGCGAGACCCCCCTCACCCCCCAGAAACGCTTCTCCGGCAGCGGCGGCACCGACCCCGCCCTCTCCGACGCAGGCCAGGAGCAGGCGCGGCGCGCCGCCGAGGCCCTCGCCCGGCGCGGCACGATCGAGGCGATCCTCGCCTCCCCGCTCACCCGCACCCGCCAGACCGCCGCCGCCGTGGCCAACCGCCTCGGTCTCGACGTCACGATCGAGGAGGGGCTCAAGGAGACGGACTTCGGCGCCTGGGAGGGCCTCACCTTCGGCGAGGTCCGCGAGCGCTACCCGGACGACCTGAACGCCTGGCTCGCCGACCCGGAGGCCCACCCCACCGGCGGCGGCGAGAGCTTCGCCGAGACGGCGACCCGCATCGCGGCCACCAGGGACAAGCTGGTCGCCGCCTACGCGGGCCGCACGGTCCTCCTGGTCACCCACGTCACGCCGATCAAGACGTTCGTGCGGCTCGCCCTCGGCGCCCCGGCCAAGTCCCTGTTCCGCATGGAACTGTCGGCGGCCTCGCTGTCGGCGGTGGCGTACTACGCGGACGGCAACGCGAGCGTACGGCTCTTCAACGACACGTCCCACCTGCGTCCCTGAGGGCCGCCGCGGCCCGCGCCAGCGACTCGACGCGGGCCCAGTCCCGGGCGGCCACGGCGTCCGTCGGGAGCATCCAAGTGCCGCCCACGCAGCCGACGTTGGGGAGGGCGAGGTACTCCGGGGCGTTGTCCGCGCCGATCCCTCCGGTCGGGCAGAAGCGGGCCTGCGGGAGCGGACCCGCAAGGGACTTCAGATAGGCAGTGCCGCCGGCGGCCTGCGCCGGGAAGAACTTCATCTCCCGCACCCCGTGTTCGAGCAGCGCGATCACCTCCGAGGCGGTCGACACGCCCGGCAGGAACGGCACCCCGGACGCCACCATCGCCCCGAGCAGCCCGTCCGTCCACCCCGGGCTCACCAGAAACCGCGCCCCGGCCGCCACGCACTCCGTGACCTGCCCGGGCGTCAGTACGGTCCCCGCCCCGACCACCGCGTCCGGCACGGCGTCGGCGATCGCCCGGATCGCGTCGAGCGCCGCCGGGGTCCGCAGGGTCACCTCGATCGCGGGCAGCCCCCCGGCCACCAGCGCCCGCGCGAGCGGCACGGCATCGCCGGCGTCCTCGATCACGACGACGGGGACGACGGGGGCGAGGTCCAGCACGGAGGTGGGCATGGAGGTGGGCATGGCCGACATCCTGCCGGGGTGATGCGCACCGCGCAAAGCGCGTTGCGCATGCTGCAATGCGCAGTGTCGCCCCTAGTGAACCTCCTCCACCAGCACGTCCAGCGCCCACGCCTGCCCAGCCTTCCCCGGCGCCACGGCCTCCACCTCGTACCCCAGGTCCCGCAAGGCCTCCACCAGCTCGCCCGGGCCACCCGGCGCGATCCCGGCGGCCAGCAGGCACCGTACGATCCGCCCCTTCGTCGCCTTGTTGAAGTGGCTCACCACCTTGCGTGTCGGCGCATGCAGCACCCGCACGGTCGCCGTCCGCGAGGCCACCTCCCCCTTCGGCTTCCACGCGGACGAGTACGCCGCCGACCGCAGATCCAGCACCAGCCCCGCCCCGGCCGCCTCCGGCAGCACCTCCGCCATCGGCTTCCGCCAGTGCGTCCCCAGCGCGCCGAGCCCAGGCAGCCTCACCCCCATCGAGCAGCGGTACGACGGGATCCGGTCCGTCACCCGGACGGCGCCCCACAACCCCGAGAACACCAGCAGCGACCGCGCGGCCCGCCTCTTCGCGGCCGCGTCCAGAGAGGCCAGGCCGAGAGCGTCGTACAGCACCCCCGTGTAGATCTCCCCGGCCGGCCGCGCGCCCGCCGTCCGCAGCCCCGCGTTCTTGGCGACCTCACCGCGCAGCCCCTCGCTCAGCCCGAGGACCTCGCGCGCCTTCTCCTCGTCACCGGCGCACAGGTCGACCAGCTCGGCGAGCACGGCCTCTCGGGCGTCCGCGAGCCCCGGCAGGGACAGCGACTCCGGCTTCAGCGGGGCACCACGGCCTGAGGACGCCTTGCCTTCCGAGGGCGGCAGCAGGACCAGCACACGTACTCCTCTTCACCGTCAAGTCCAACATCAATTTCGTCATCAACGCTTCGCGCCAGCGTAAAGCGCCACAGCGGCGCGATGTGACTACGCTCGTCGTATGCCCAGCCGCCACATCCGTGTCAAGGGCGCCCCCGAGGCCCCCCTCCGGGCCGCGCTCGCCGCGCTCCGGTCCGACCTCGGCGTACCGGACGCCTTCCGGCCCGAGGTGACCGCGGAGGCCGAGGGCGCCGCCAGATACCCGGCCGTGCCCGCCCACGACGCGACCGACCTCCCCTTCTTCACGATCGACCCGCCCACCGCTAACGACCTCGACCAGGCGATGCACCTCGCCCGGCACCACGGCGGCTACCGCGTCCGGTACGCCATCGCCGACGTCGCCGCCTTCGTCGTGCCCGGCGGCGCGCTGGACTCCGAGGCGCACCACCGCGTGAACACGCTCTACTTCCCGGACGGGCGGGTCCCGCTGCACCCCGACGTACTGAGCGAGGGCGCGGCCAGCCTGCTCGCCGGGCAGACCTGCCCGGCCGTCCTGTGGACCATCGACCTGGACGAAGACGGCCGGATGCTGACCGCCGACGTCCGCCGGTCCCTCGTCCGCAGCCGGGCCAAGCTGGACTACGCGGACGTGCAGCAGCACATCGACGACGGGACCGCCGAGGAACCCCTCGCCCTGCTCAAGGAGATCGGCGAGGCACGCGAGCGGCTGGAGGTGGAGCGCGGCGGCATCTCGCTCAACGTGCCGGAGCAGGAGATCGTCGAGTACGACCACACCTACCAGCTCAGCTACCGAACCCCGCTGCCCGCCGAGGCCTGGAACGCCCAGATCTCCCTGCTCACCGGCATGGCCGCCGCCGATCTGATGCTGGCCCACGGCACCGGCGTACTGCGCACCCTGCCCACCGCCCCCGACGGCGCGGTGGCGCGACTGCGCCGAACCGCCACCGCCCTGCACATCGACTGGCCGCACCATGTCTCGTACGCCGCGCTGATCCGCTCCCTGAACCCCCGCCGCCCCCGCCACGCGGCCTTCCTCCAGGAGTGCACCACGTTGCTGCGCGGCGCGGGCTACACCGTCTTCCGGGACGGCGTGGTGCCCGCGGTCACGACCCACGCGGCCGTGGCCGCCCCCTACGCGCACTGCACCGCGCCCCTGCGCCGCCTGGCCGACCGCTACGCCTCGGAGCTGTGCCTGGCGGCGGCGGCCGGCGAGACTCCGCCCGACTGGGTGCTGATGGCGTTGCACCTGCTCCCCAAGGAGATGGCCGAGGGCTCGCGGCGCGCGGGCACGGTGGAGCGGGAGTGCGTCGACATCGTCGAGGCGGCCTTGCTCAAGGACCGGGTCGGGGAGGTCTTCGACGGGTGCGTGGTGGAGGTCGAGCCGCGTCAGCCGGCCGTGGGGAAGGTGCTGTTGCAGCAGCCCGCCGTCATTGGCCGAATCGAGGGCGGCGCGCCTCTTCCGCTGGGCGAGCGGTTGCCGGTGCGGCTGACCCAGGCCGATCCGGGGACGGCGAAGGTGCGGTTCGCGCCCGCGTGACCTGTCGTACGAGACCGGTGGCGTCGTCGGCGTGGAACCGCACGACGCTCACCTCGCGTCGGCGGCCCGTCCGAGCCCCGGCTCGGTCAGCCGCCGGATCCGGGCGAGGACCACGGCATGGCGGCGGGCGTGGTCCCGGACGGGGGCCCGCCCGCTCCGGCGAAGCCGAGAGCGGGCGACGTCGGAGAGCCGCGCGGGCTCGGGCGGCAGGCTCAGGTGGTGGTAGTGCCGCACCGCGCGCGTGGTGACGCCGACGCCGGCGGCGAGTTCTCCGATCCGCACACCACCGGTACGGACGTTGACGTCGTGGCGGGGTCAACCGAGCAGCCGCAGCCTCAGGCGGTGACGAACCAGCGGGTCAGAGCGTCGTCGAGGTCGTCTCCCCGGTCGTCGTCCCCGTCCGCGGCCCAGGCCACGAAACCGTCGGGCCGCACGAGGAGACCGGTCAGCTCCGGCCGCCCCGGGCAGACCGCACCGACGACGTCCACCCGGTCGCCGTACCCCTCCGCCCGGGCACGCAGCTTCGGGTCGTCCGCGAGGTCGAACAGAACCGCCCGGCCGCCGTGCAGCCGGTCGCCGAGCCGGGTGCCGTCGGAGAACTCCAGGTCAGGGGCGCTCCGCCCGGTCAGCGGGTGCTCCCCGGGCAGGTCGTACCGCTGCCAGACACCGGAGATCCGCTTGACGAGGTACGTCGTCCCGTTCTTGGTCTGCGCGAGATCGGTGAGCACCCGGCGCAGCGCGCGGGCGTGCCGGTCGGGCCGCATCACGGCGATCTGGGCGCGGGTCCAGTCCAGCACCCAGGCGCCGATCGGGTGCCGTTCGGCGGAGTAGCTGTCGAGGAGGGCTTCCGGGGCCGTGCCGCGTGCGACGGCGGCGAGCTTCCAGCCGAGGTTCAGGGCGTCGCCGAGCCCGAGGTTGAGCCCCTGTCCGCCGAACGGCGAGTGCACATGCGCCGCGTCCCCGGCGAGCAGCACCCGGCCCTTGCGGTAGGTGGTCGCCTGCCGGGCGTTGTCGGTGAACCGGGTCGACGAGTGCACCTGGTGGATGGTCACCTCGGGCACCCGACACCCGGCGCAGGGCGGCCTGGAGTTCCTCGGCGGTGATGGGCGCGGAACGGTCGGCTGGCGGCCCGTCGAACTCGACGGTGAGGATCCGGCCGGGGAAGGGCCCGTTGACGTACGTCCCGACGTCGGTGGTGTTCCACCCGGTCCCCAGCCGCTCGCCTCCGCTCATCTCGACGACGGCCTGATAGCCGGTGATCTCCGGTTCGGTACCGGAGAAGTCGATCCCGGCGAGCTTGCGGACGGTACTCCGCCCGCCGTCGCACCCGACGAGCCGGCCGGCCCGGACCGCCTCGGAGGCGCCCAGCCGTACGGTGACCCCGTCCTCCTCGGCGTCGAAGCCGGTCAGCTCCACGCCCCGGCGGACCTCGACGCCGAGCCGTTCGGCGCGGGCGGCCAGGATCCGCTCCAGGTCGG
Organism: Streptomyces sp. NPDC111744; assembly: GCF_055634995.1. NCBI lineage: Bacteria > Bacillati > Actinomycetota > Actinomycetes > Kitasatosporales > Streptomycetaceae > Streptomyces > Streptomyces sp. NPDC111744. The sequence goes on along the minus strand of NZ_JBVKCG010000003.1, from coordinate 400,892 downwards.
CCTGCGGGACACCGAGATGAGAACAGGCCAGGGGAGTCCCTTCGGGAGCGCAAGAAGCGGGAGACGCGGCAGCGGATCTCGAACGTCGCGACGGTGATGTTCCGGGAGCACGGCTTCGACCAGGTGACGGTCGCGGAGGTCGCGCGGGCGGCCGGTGTCTCGGCGATGACCGTCTTCAACTACTTCCCGCGCAAGGAGGACCTGTTCCTCGACCGCATCCCGGAAGGGCGGGGTGGGGGAGGGCTTCGAGGGCTTCTGGCCGGTCGTCGCCGAGTCACCGGCGCTGCTGGCACGCGCCCGTGAGGCGGCCGAGGAGGTGGAACGGGCACTGGCCGGAGCGCTCGCCAAAGCCGGGGTCACGGACGCGGAACTGGTGGCGGCGGTGACCGTCGCCGCGTACCGCTCGGTGTGTGTCACCTCCGTACGGCGCCAGCTCGCGGGCCACCCGTTCGCGGAGGTCGTCGAGGACCACCGGGCGCGGATGGGAGCGGCGTTCGACACGCTGGAGCGGATGGGGCATGGAACCGGTGCCTGAAGGCGTTGCACCCTTAGCTCACAGGGGGGGTGCCGAAGGTGGCGGAACAAGCACGGTGGACGAGGGCTCAGCTGGGCAGCTGCGGGCCGCCGCTGGACCTGCTGACGGCGCATTTCGAACGCCACATTTACGCCCCGCACGCACACGCCGAGTTCACCATCGGGGTGTGCGTGGGTGGCTCCGAGGTGATCGACTACCGAGGCGGCCGCGTCTACAACGGTCCCGGCTCGATCGTCGTCCTGGCGCCGGGCGAAATGCACACGGGGCGCCCGGCCACCACGACCGACGGCTACGCCTACCGTGCCCTGTACGCGGACCCGTCCCTGTTGGCGGAGGGCACCCTGGGCGCCGGCACACCGCACTTCCGCGAGCCGGTACTGGACGACCCGGAACTGGCCGCGGCCCTCCGCCAGGCCCACACCGACCTGGCCACCTGCCCCGACCCGCTGGAAGCGGAATCCCGCCTCCCCTGGCTGCTGACGGCCCTGTCCCGCCGCCACTCCACGGCCCGCCCGGCGAGGGACCACGTCCCCGGGGCGCAGGGGATATCCCTCCAGGTCCGAGACCGACTGGCCGACGAACTGACGGCCCCACCCTCACTCTCCGCCCTGGCCGCAGACCTGGGTCTCTCCCGCTACCAGCTCCTCAGGGCCTTCCGTACGACGATGGGAGTCCCGCCGTACGCCTGGCTGGCCCAGTACCGGGTGACCCGGGCCCGCGCCCTCCTGGACTCGGGCCTGCGCCCGGCGGAGGTGGCGACACTGGTGGGCTTCGCCGACCAGGCCCACCTCACCCGCTGGTTCCGCAGGGTGCTGGGGGTGACCCCGGCGGCGTACCGCAACAGCGTTCAAGACGCGGCACGGTCATGACACCGATGCTGTGCGCATGACTGCACGAGGCTGGCTTCTCTTCTCCCTCATGGGAGTGATCTGGGGCATCCCCTATCTGATGATCAAGGTGGCGGTGGACGAGGTGTCCCCGTCGATGGTGGTGTTCGCGCGTTGTGCTGTGGGCGCCCTGCTCCTCCTCCCGCTGGCGATCCGCCAGGGAGGCCTGTGGCTGACGATCCGCACCCACTGGCGCCCGATGCTGGCCTTCGCATGCATAGAGATCATGGGCCCCTGGTTCACGCTCACGGACGCCGAACGCCACCTGTCCAGCTCCACGGCGGGCCTGCTGATAGCGGGCGTACCGATCGTGGGCGTGGTCGCGGCTCGCTACTTCGGCGACACGGAACACCTGGGAGTACGACGGGTGACGGGCCTCCTGATCGGCCTGGCCGGCGTGGGCGTCCTGACCGTCCCCCACCTCACCGGCGGCGACGCCCGCTCCCTGGGCGAGGTCCTGCTCACGGTGATCGGCTACGCGACAGCGCCCCTGATAGCGGCCCGCCGCCTGAAGGACGTCCCGACGCTGCAGCTGATAGCGCCGTGCCTGACCCTGGCGACGATCGTCTACGCCCCCGCGGCGGCCGCGACCTGGCCCACCTCGATGCCCTCTTCCGGGGCTCTCCTCTCCCTCCTCGCCCTGGGCGTCCTGTGCACCGCGGTGGCCTTCGTCGCCTTCTTGGAGCTCATCAAGGAGATAGGCCCGACCCGCTCGACGGTGATCACGTACGTCAACCCGGCGGTGGCGGTGGCGGCCGGGGCCCTCTTCCTGGACGAGCGCTTCACCGCCACGATCGCGGTCTCCTTCGCGCTGATCCTGGCGGGGTCGGTGCTGGCGACGATGGCCTCGGCACCGAAGGAGTCGGCAGACCCGGTTCCGGTGCGTCCCGCCCGACAGTGGCTCCGCCGCGGACCGGCCCCGGCCCCCCGGCCGGAACGAGACGAGGCCGGCGCCCGGTAACATGGTGGACACGGCAGACGAGCCGGGCGGACGGCCGCGTGGAGTTCCCTCCGGGGGCTTCCCGAGGAACGTCCGGGCTCCACAGGGCAGGGTGGTGGCTAACGGCCACCCGAGGCGACTCGCGGGACAGTGCCACAGAAAGCAGACCGCCGGGGACCTCGGTCCTCGGTAAGGGTGAAACGGTGGTGTAAGAGACCACCAGTGCCCAGGGCGACCTGGGCAGCTAGGTAAACCCCACCCGGAGCAAGGTCAAGAGGGGCCGCCGTAACAGGCGGCCCTGCGGGGACGTTCGAGGGCTGCCCGCCCGAGCCCCCGGGTAGACCGCACGAGGCCGGTGGCAACACCGGCCCTAGATGGATGGCCGTCACCCCGGCACCCGCGAGGGACCGGGGAACAGAACCCGGCGTACAGCCCGACTCGTCTGCCGCTGAGGGTCCCTGACCAGGGAACATGCTGGTCAGGGGCCCTTTTGGCCGGTCAGGAGCTTGATCGAACCCCGGTCCGTACCGGTTCAAGCCGGACCTCACGGTTACGAGCGTAGCCACGAAGGTAGCCACCCACGTGGCCCTTGTGGGCACTTGCCCTGATCACTGGGCTGCGGTGATTCTCTGTGCACTACTGCCCGGCTTGCCCGAATGCAAGGCACCCGCCATCAGCGGACGGCTGCAATTTCCAGGGTGGGCCATTTTATGCGGGGGACAACGACCTGCGCGCGCCGTTGATCGGACGTCAGGCAATCGGTGGGTCCGTAGGCTTGGTCTTTGAGGAACTGGAAGAAGACGTAACGGAGTTGGCGGGGCAGCGACCTGGGGACGTGCAAGCCGGAAGCTTGAGCTGGCGCGCTACCATTCCTCTGTTTCTGGCTCGGCGTGGTGGCAGGCTGTTCGGGGGAGTGGATGACATTCGCACAACCAAGGCGGGTAGGTTTCCCGTCTTCGGCGCGATCGCCGCGGCTGGCGATTCTGCGCCCTGACGATGGCTTACTTCGCCTGCTCGATGGCGACCACACCAAGGAAAGGTCCTATTCCCAATCCTGCCGTGACTGGCCCGAGGTCAAGTCACACCTCGCGATCCTGCTTGCCCCTGCCGATCAGCAGGATGACGAAGATGGCGGGGAGCAACCGGAGCGGATCTGGGGGCTAAGTATCGTGCGCCCCGCTCATGAGACCGACCGGGACCGGAAGGTCGTCGTCACCTGTGCGCGAAGGCTTCGGGGCCTGGTGCCTTTCTCGGGGCTCTGGTGCGCCGGCGGCGAGCGGGACGGTGCACTCGCGAGGTCGTTACCGGAGAGCGGTCCTGTCACTGTCGGCGCGGACATGGTGTTCGCCAATCTCCGGCGCATCTCCCCTGATGTCGAGAGGGAAGTCCAGAGGCTGTTGCCGTTGCTCGACGACGGCGAAGGCTGGAGCGACCGGGAGCTCCGCTGGCGCGATGAGCGTGACGCTCTGCTGCTCTTCGCCAGGATAGCCGGGTTGGACCCGAAGGACTTCGCGTTGGTACGCGGCTGGGACAGGACGGCCGCCCGGGCAGGCTTCCTGAGCGGGCTCACCGGGACACCGGTTCAGCCGATGCTCGACGACATTCGTGGGCGGGCAGCTGAGAGGTTCAGCGATGTCGGTGAGACCGTAGCCCGGGCATTCGTGAGCGGCGGAGGCCGCCAAAGCTATGACTTCGAGGTCACGTCGATAACCGATCGGTGGGTGGTCGATGGTGGGGAGGGCACCCTCGACGCCCACTACTACCACGTCGACACCCGGACGCTCGTCGTACTGCGCTACCTGTGTCCTGACCCGAACGAGCTCTTGTCGTCCGACGCCCGGCACAGTCTGGACGATTTCCTCGGCCGTGTTCACCGCCTGCCGAGACCCGCCCAACGCAGCGCAGACGATTACGGCTTGCTGAACGACCCTCTCTTTCTCCGCATTCACGAGCAGGTGCCCTTCACCGCTGCTCTGCACCGGACGAGCCCCGGCGCGATCTACCCCTACGGCCAGATTGCGGCAGCGGTTTCGGCCGCCGCGGTGCATGGTCTCCCATGTCTTTCCACCGACATGCTCACCCGCCACATGGTGCCGACCGGCTTCGCCGGCTTGGTGCGCGACGGTTGGTTCGGTGCGCGCGACGTGCCCTTCGGGGTCGCCCTGGACTGGGTGGAGGCCACTGTTGAAACGGCTGGTGTCGCCTTGGTGTTCGTCGACTTCAGCAGTCGGCCGCGTGGCAACGGCTCAGGGATCGGGATGCGGGCTCAGGGCATCGCATGACGCCACCAGGAAGGCAACCAACCATGGCCAGCTCGGGGGCGGACACGCCTCGCCAGGTAACGCAGGTCCGCGAGCAACTGCACGAGACATTCGACGGGGTGATAGACGACAGCGACATCGCCCACTTCCGAGGGGACAACTACGAGCAGCGCTTCCTCTCTCGTGCCCTCGCCGCCCTCGCGGTACGACGCGTGGCCAAGTGCAGCGTGGCCGAGGCGGCCCGGTTCGTCACGGACGGCATCGCGGACCAGGGAATGGACGCCATCGCCCCCCTGCCAGACAGCCGACGGGCTCTGCTCGTCCAGGCGAAGTGGAGCGACAAGGGCACGGCGACCTTCGACGTGGGCGCAGCCAAGGCGATGGTGGACGGCCTGAACCGTATCGAGAACGAGCTGTACGACCAGTTCAACCAGCGTGCCGGCGCGCTCGCCCTGGAGGCCAGGCCGTTCATCGTCAACGAGAGAGCCACTTTGGTCATCGCGCTGATGGGCACTGTGGAGCCCTCTCCACCCGCACGCGAGGTTCTCGACAACGCTCTCGACGAGTTCAACAAACATGGCGCCCGCATGAGCGTCGAGGTGCTGTACGCCGCAGACTTCCATGACCAGATCCACGCGGATCTTCGGCCGGAGCCGATCTGTCTGGACGTACGCCTTGACGACTGGTACCAGCAGAAGGGACCACTCGAGGCCTATCAGGGCACGGTCTCCGCCGAGAGTGTCGCCGAGTGGTACGAGACGCACGGTACCGGCCTGTTCGAGCAGAATCTCCGGGCCCCGCTCGGGACCACCGTCACCAATGCGGAGATCGGGCTGACCCTTACCTCCGATCCCACCAGATTCTGGCACCTGAACAACGGCATCACCATGATCTGCGACTCGCTCACGGCGAAGAACGACAGCGCCAAGGCACCGCAGAGCAGGCCGACCACTCTCACCGTGACGGGGGCGAGCATCGTCAACGGCGCTCAGACGGTACGGGCTGTCGCCAGGGCCATGCATGACGACGGTGAGGCCGCGGCCAACGCCACCCTGAGCATCAAGGTCATCAACACGCACGAAGACCGGGAGTTCGGCGTCCAGGTCTCGCAGGCGGCGAACCGGCAGAACGCCATCGAGCAGCGCGATCACATCGCGCTGGAACCGGTGCACCAGGCGATCAAGGCCAACCTGCGCGCCGAACTGCGCAAGCAGTACGTGATCAAGCGCGGTGAGCCGGTCGCCGCGCCCGAGACCGGTTGTTCACTGGACGAACTCGCTCTCGCCCTCGCGTGCCTGCACCCGGATGCGGAACAGGCCGCCCGGGCCGCCAGTTCGACGGAGAACCTCTGGGAGCAGGGCCCCAAGGGCAGCCACACCCTGTTGTTCAAACGCGAACCCTCGCCGCAGAAGGTGTGGCGCTCCGTGCTCACGCTGCGCGCGGCACGGAGCGCGGTCTACGAACTGGGCAGTGGTCAGAACAGCCGCGAGGCCGCGACCACCGAGCATGGTGGCTTTCTCGTCACCCACCTGCTCTTTCAGCATCTCGGGGGCACGAGCATCGATGACCCCGACTTCGACTGGGACAGCGAGGTCCTGGAGAAGATCCCCGCCCTCGTACCGGACCTGGTGCGCCGGCTGACGCACCAGATCGTCACTCTTCACGGGTCGCGTCCCCAGATCAGGACTGCCTTCCAGACCACGGAGACGTGCCGGGAGCTCGCGAAGCATGTCCTCGGCGACCTGGCCGATGGCGTCGCCGTTCCCGCACCTCCTGTGAAGGAGCGCAAGCCGCGTCGCCCGAACACCGTGCCGCTCCTGGTCGACCGCCGTGTCATCAAGGACGGAGCCCCTCTCCGGTACGTGGCTCTGAACGAGCCCGAGCGCGACGCCATGGAGGAGTGGCTTGTCCAAGACGAACGGCGGCGCCAGGCGACCTGGGTCAATCATCGGACCAAGTCGATCCTGTGGGCATACGACGAGCAGCAGTACTCGCCGTCCGGGCTGGTGTCGAAGATGTGGGCGGACGCCGACTGGGGCGAGCGCCCCGTTGCCAATCAGGGAACGGCTCGCTGGTTCCAGTCGGATGGCCTGAGCCTGTGGGATCTGGCTCGGCGCATCCACAGCGAAGAGGACGAGGCCGAGGACGAGGTCTGACGGCGTGTACACCGCACCGGCAGGACGTCAGTAGGGGCGAGGTCCCTCGGGGCCGCGCAGCCGGGCTAGGAGATCGGCGATCTCGCGGGTCTCCTCGTCGTCCTCGCCGAGGAGGACGCACATGTCCTCGTGGAGGGCGTCGAGGACGCCTTCGGCCTCGGTGCGGCGGCCCTCGGAGAAGAGGAGGAGGCCGATGCTGCGGCGCAGGTCGAGAGCGGTCTCGGAGGCGTCTCCGGCCGCGTCGGACACGACTTCCAGGACCTCCTGGAACTCCTGCAGGGCTGCGGTGGCCTGGCCGAGGTTGGCCCGGCAGTGGGCGGCGTGCCGACGGCACTCCAGCGCGCTCTCGCTGGACGCTCCCGAGGTACGGGCGTAGACGGCGGCCAGCGCGTCGAACTCTGGCAAGGCGCGCCGGAAGTCCTCGCCGGCCATGAGGACCGCGGCGCGCTGCCGCCGCAGACCGAGCACACGGGGGTTGTGTGCACCGAGGGCGGTGGCCGCCGTGGCGATCACCGCTTTGAGGACGTCTGCGGCCTGGGCGAACCGTCCGCTTTCGGCGAGGTCCGCAGACCGGGCGTAGGCGTCCCGGATCGCGTCCCGGAGGGCGGTGTCGACGCGTGCCGGGACCGGCACCGGAGCCGTCGGCTCGGGTGAGGGCGCCGGTGTCGCAGTCCGCCGCAGGGGTGCGTTCGGCTGTCGGTAGACCACCGTCGGGTCGGGAACTTCAGAAGGGGGGCCGCCGTGGGCGAGGGCCACGGGTTCGGCTGCCGATCCCGGTTTCGGCAGGTGCGGTGACAGGCGTTCGTACACCGCGTACGCGTCGGCCGGACGCTGCTCGGGCACCTTGGCCAGCAGGTCCAGGGTCAGCGCTTCCAGATCCTCCGGTACCTCGGGCCGCAGAGTGCGCAGCGGTTTCGGCGGCACGTCCATGTGCTGGTGCAGGAGCTGGTAGTCGTTGTCGCCGCTGAAGACCGGCTCTCCGGCGAGGAGTTCGTGCAGCACGCAGCCGAGCGCGTAGAGGTCGCTCAGCGGTGTGATTTGCGCGCCGTCGATCTGCTCGGGTGGCATGTACCGGCTGGTACCGATCCGGCTGCCGGTGGCCGTGAGCCGGGTGACGTCCGTGTGCAGCAGCTTCGCGATGCCGAAGTCCAGCACCTTGACCGTGCCGTCCGAGGCGATCAGGACGTTGTCCGGCTTCAGGTCGCGGTGCACGACCGGGATGGCGTGCGCGTACGACAGGACGGTGCAGATCTGCGCTGCGATCGACGCGGCCCAGCTCACCGGAAGCTGGGCCGCCGCTCCGTCTTCCGCGCCGGCCAGCACCCTGCGCAGGGAGATCCCGCGCACGTACTCCATCACCAGGTACAGCCGGTCGTACGACGCCTCGTCGAGTACCGCGTCGAACACCTGCGGCACACCGTGATGCCCGATCCGAGCGGTGACGCGCGCCTCGCGTTCGAAGCGGCGGGCGAACTCCTCTGCCTGCGCGGCCGATGCGACGACGTCGGGCCGGATGAGCTTGACCGCGATCTCCCGGTCGAGGACGGCGTCGTAGCCCCGCCAGACCGTGCCCATGCCGCCGGACTCGATCTCCTCGATCAGCTCATAGCGGCCCTGCTCGCCGATTCTCCTGGCCTGCGACACGCGTTGCGCCCCCGTCGTCCTGATGCCACGTCAGTCGATCGCTGTACACGGTACCTATTGGAGGGGCGCGCGGCAGGGGTTACAGCAGGTGGTCGGCCTTGCCGGCCTTGATGTCGGTGATGAGGGTGCGCAGGGCTTCGAGGGAGTCGGTGAGGTATTGGTCCTCTTGGCCGTTGAGGGCTATGTAGCCGTTGCCGTCGGCGTCCGTACCGAGGCGGAAGCAGGAGCTGCCCTCGGCGCAGAACGGGGCTTCCCAGGTAATGTCAGCCATCTTGGCTTCTCCTCATAGCTGTTGGGCGATCTGACGGATGAAGTCGTGGGACTGCTCTGGCGGCAGAGCCAGACTTTCCAACAGATCGAGTTGTGCCCGGTATTTCGCCAACTGGCCTTCGGCGTGGAGAAAGGTGGGCCCGTGTGAGCTGTCAACTTGCACCGTATCGAGCTGCGGTACGGGCCCTTCGATGTGGACGACCGTTTGTCCTGCACCAGGGAAGGCGCCGTGGGTAAAGGGGAGGACGAGCACGGTGACGTTGTCCCGCTCGGAGACCTCCAGCAGGTACTCCAACTGGGCACGGGCCACGTCGATACCGCCGAACTGCATCCGGAGTGCGGCTTCGTGGATGACGGCGACGTACGGGACCGCTCTGTCGCCGGTGATCACCTGCTGGCGTTCCGCACGCAGCGCGAGTCGCAGAGCAACCTCGTGCTCGGGCAAGGCAGGAACCGCGGCCCGGAAGACGGCCATCGCCTGTTCCGATGTCTGGAGTACGCCTGGCACATGCACGGTGTTGGCACCGCGCATGCGCACGGCGTTGCTCTCCGTTTCCGCGATGTCCAGCAAGCCTTGGGGCAGGACGCCTCGGTAGCGCTCCCACCAGCCCGTACTCGCCTGAGTCATCTCGACCAGCGCCTCGATGTACGTCTCATCGGTCACATCGCAGTTGCAGGCCAGTGTGCGCAGGCGGTCGGCGCTGATGCCCCGGACTCCGGACTCGATGTTGGAGATCTTGCCTCTGTCCACGCCCAGTAGGCCCGCTGCGAACTCTGCGGACACGCCTGCCGCAGTACGGATACGCCGCAGCTCACTTCCCAGTCGCTTCTGCCGTTCCGTGGGAGTCGTCCTCGGGGGCATGGGGTTCCTTCCATCCGGCGGAGGTCGCTCGGTCGCACTCGGAGACGTTCTCACCCCTCTGTGGTGAATTCTCTTGAGCACGTGGAAAATTTACCACCGACTGATCTACTGTCAGTATCGCGCAAGTTACACACCGCAATGCCGGAAGCGCACCGCGCGAGCATGCCCGTCCGCCCTGGGACGGGTGTGCCCGCGACCAGGGCGGTAGGCCACCGGCGGCCCCAAACCCCTCACAGAGTCGTGGAGTTCGCCATGCCCGAGATCCCCCTCGTCCCTGCCCACTGGCGCTTCCCTGCCCATCCCGCCTCCGTACGGCGGGCCCGGCACGCCGTCGCCGAATCGCTGCCGGACGCCTCCCGTCCCCAACTCGGCGACGACCTTTGCCTGTTGACCTCGGAGTTGCTCACCAATGCCATCCGTCACGGCGCCTGCGGGAAGGACGGGGACGTCGTCGAACTCGTCCTGTGGCCCGCCGACGGACACTACTGGCTCGCCGTCTCCGACCCGGGTACCGGCAAACCCGAACTGGCGCACCCGGACGCCCACTCCGAGAGCGGCCGGGGCCTGATCCTCGTCGAGAACCTCGCCACCGCCTGGACCGTCCGGCCCCGCCCCACGCGCGGAACGTCCGTGATCGCGGGGATCTCGCTCCACCAGGGAGGCTGACCAGGGGGAGCGGTCGGCAGGGAGGGGACGGAAGGCCGGGCGGGTCAGGCCCCCTCGTCGTCGATGTTCTCCTCCCGGCGGATCATCCGCCAGGCCGCCCGGCGCGCGCTCTGGTTGAGCGACTGCTTGAAGCTGTCGTCGTGGCTGAAGTACTGCCGTCCCATGTCGGCGATGGTGTCGATGTGTTCGGCCATCTTGTCCTCGAAGACCTCGTCGAAGACGAGACCGAAGTTCTCCTCGTCGTTGACGGCGGCGGCGCGGACCTTCGGGTCCGCCTTCGCCTCCGAGAACGGCGTGATGACGTCCTGATCGGTGAAGTCGGTGCCGAACTTGTCGTTGAACTTCTCGATCAGCTCCGACAGCAGCGACTTCTCCTGCTCCTTGGCACCACCCCCACCTTCACCGAAACCGCGCAGTTCCGCCGCTCCCTCGGCGGTCAGCGCGAGGTCGTGCTCTCCGGTCTTCTGGATGCGCAGGTGACTGAGGTCGACGTCACCTATGTCCACGCCGCCGTCTCCGCGTCGCGGCAGACGGTTGAGCAGGTGGCGGCCGTAGAGGTAGAGGCATTCGAGGTCGGCGTCGCGGTAGGGCACGATCTGCGCGAGGAAGCCGTACTTCCGTACGTAGTCGTTGAGATCCGCACGGAACTGCTCGGCGGCCTCGGCGGCGTCCTCGTCAGGGTCGCCCGCCTCGTCCTTGCGGTCCAGCAGCTCGGTGAACCGTTTGACGGCGGGGTCCAGATGCCGGTACAGCTCCGCGTGCAGCTTCTCCCAGCGGGCGGCCGAGCCAGCCGCCTTCTCCTCGGCTGCCAGATAGGCATCCGCGAACTTCCGCATCTCCTCCTCGACGAGGATGTCGGGCTGCATGACCTGGCTCTGCGCGGTGTAGAGGAGGTTGGGGTCGGAGGGAAGGGTGTTCGCCTCCTCGAAGTACGGGCGGAAGGACTCCTTGACGTCCTCGGCGTCGTTGACGAAGTCCAGGACGGCCAGGTCCGCCTGCGACTTGCGGTCGGCGGTGCGGTTCAGACGGGAGAGGGTCTGGACGGCGCTGATGCCCGCGAGCTTCTTGTTCACGTACATCGTGGTGAGCAGCGGCTGGTCGAAGCCGGTCTGGTACTTCTCGGCGACGACCAGGATGCGGTACTCGCGCTGAACCGACCTCCCGCCGGTGCGCACGGCCTTGTCGTCCTTGCGCGTGTACGCGAACGCCTTCGGCAGCGCGGACTCCGCGAGGCCGCCGTTCTCCTTCGGCTCGGTCGTCTCCTCGCCGTCGTACGTCAGGCTCCCGGAGAACGCGACCAGGACGCCGGGGTCGGCGTACGCGTTGTCGCCGACGTACTTTCTGATGGCACGGGCCATCTGCACGGCGCTGTGCCGGGAAGCCGTCACCACCATGGCCTTGGCACCTCCGCCGATCCGGCCGGTGGTGTGCGTGCGGAAGTGCTCGACGATCACCTGCGCCTGCTGTGTCACGGTGGAGTCGTGCGTGAGCGCGTACCGGGCGAGCAGGGGATTCGCCTTGGACGGGTCCACCTCGCGCTCGGCCGGGTTCTTGTTCACCAGCTTCCAGTACGTGTCGTAAGTGACGTAGGTGCGCAGAGGATCGAGGATGAAGCCTTCCTCGATGGCCTGGCGCATCGAGTACGTGTGGAAGGGGACGTACGCCGGCTTGCCGTTGACGGTGTCCAGGGTGCCGAAGAGTTCGAGCGTCTTGGCCTTGGGCGTGGCGGTGAACGCGAAGTAGGAGAGATTGGAGGCCTTGCTGCGCTGGATGGCCTTGCGGATGAGCTTGGCCTCAGTGGTGGCAGCCGCCGCCTCCACCTCGATTGCCCCGGCCTCGTCGGAGTCCGAGTCCAGCCCTAGCTCACGCAGCGCCGCGCGTACGGCCGTGGCCGCGTCGCCGGACTGCGAGGAATGCGCCTCGTCCACGATGATCGCGAAGTTGTGGCCCTGTATCTCGGTCGGGTTGCGGCGCAGGTAGTCGATGAGGGCCGGGAAGGTGTGCAGCGTGACGGTGATGATCTTCCCGGTCTCGCGGGACAACGCCTTGGCGAGCTGGTCGGACTTCGCGCCGTGCTTCTCATCGATCTTCACGACCAGACCGGCCGTCTTCTCGAAACTGCCTACGGTTTCGCGCAGTTGCGCGTCGAGATTGCGGCGGTCGGTGATGATCACGACCTTGTCGAAGACGGGCGCACCGGGCTTGAGTCCGGCGGCCAGGGCATCGGGGTCGATCTCGTCGGGGTCGGTGGGCGTGTGCAGTGACGACAGGCGGTGCGCCAGCCACCCGATGGTGTTCGACTTGCCCGAGCCGGCGGAGGCCATCCCCAGGTAGTTGTGACCGGCGCCGTGGCGGGCCGCGTGGGCGGCGAGCTTCTTGACGATGTCCCACTGGTGGTAGCGCGGGAAGATCAGCTTCTTCCGCGTCCGCCCGTCCGGGCCCTTCTCCTTGCTGAGGTGCACGAACCGCTCGATCAGGTCCAGCCAGGTGTCCCGATCCCAGATCTGCTCCCAGAGGTAGGAAGTCGCGTACGTCCCGGGGACTGTGGGCGCCGGATTCCCTGCACCGCCGGGCTTCCCCGGGCCTTCCGAGCCGGTGTTGAACGGCAGGAACCGCGTCAGCTTGCCGCGCAGTTCGGGCGCGACGTAGACCACGTCGGTGTCGATGGCGAAGTTCGCGACGACGCGGCGCGTGAAGATCAGCTCAGTGGGGTCCCGTTTGATTCGGTACTGCTCTTTGGCGTGCTCCGCCCCCTGCCGTGTGAGGGCGTTCTTCAACTCGGCGGTCGCCAGCGGGATTCCGTTGAGGAACAGGGTGAGGTCCAGCTCGTTGCCTTTGTCCGCCTGCTTCGTCGCGTACTGCAATTCCTTTACGAAGGTGAGCCGGTTCGCCCGATAGTCGTCGAGGACAGCGTCCGAGGTGACGAGTGACGGCTTGAAGTACGCGAGTTTGATCAGGACCCCGTGGTCCTTCACGCCCTTGCGGAGTACGTCCAGCACACCATCGGTTCCGATCGCCTGGTCCACGCGCTTGGCGAACCCGGCCTGGGCGGCGTTGGCGTCGTCGCCGTAGAGGCCGATCAGTTCGGCCCAGGCGTCGGCTTGGGTCTTGCCGATGAACTCGAAGAGTTGGGCGGTGTCCAGACCGAGTTGGGGTTGGTAGTCCTGCTTGTTTCCCTCACTCCAACCGCGCTCCAACAAGGCGGCGACTATGGCGTTTCCGAAGGCTGCTTCGTCGTGGACGGACATGAGCGGCTATTCCCCCCGCTTTCCAGTGACCAGGTAGGTGATGTCGCGGCAGAACTTGTCGAAGGACGGTGAGTTGGCGCGGGCCTGGTCGAGATCCATGTCCTGGGTCAGTGCCGGCTGGTCCACGCGGGGGCGGTACCGCACCCCGTCGCGCCGGTGGTGGGTCAGCCAGCCCTTGCAGTCGCGTCGCGTCGCGCTGTCGGCCGGAACCTCCAGATTTTCGGCGAGCCCCGCCTGGCCGCCGAGGGAGGGTGCGGACGCGAGGAACCAGGCCTCGAACTCCCGGTTCGCCAGCACGACGGCCGTCCGGCGATCCGGGCGGGTGGCTTCGGCCCTCGCGAGCAGCGAAGGCTCGAGGCTGGCCGGGCAGTCGTCGTCGGCGTCGATCACGACCAGGATGCCGCCCGGGTGGTCGGCTGGTACGCGTCGAGCCTGGGCCTCTACGGCGTTTTCCACGCCGCCTGGCCTGACGAGTCGGCCACGGTCGACCAGGAAGGGCGGCTGGATGTCGGCGTCCCAGATCTCAGCCTTGTACATCAGCCGCCGGAGAAGGACCGGCAGCGCGCCGATCTCGCCCTCGCCCTCCACGACGGAGGCGATCGTGACTCTCGGCTGGTTCACTCCTCACCCTCCGGTTGCTCGTCCGGTTGGGCTGGGGGCTTGACGACTGGGCGTAGTTGGTCGGAGCGCAGCAGCTCGGCCGTGGTGGCCAGGCCGTCGGCCACGATCGACCGACTCACCGGGTCGACTTCGCCGATCACCGTGACCCCGTGCTCGGCGGCGACCACGCGGATGGCCGACAGGTCGGCTTCCTTACGGTCGAACAGCTCCGCGCTCTGTGTGGTGGCGAGGACCTGTACCTGCTCGCTGGCTTCCGTGAGCGCGTCGTAGAGGGCTCCGGCCGCGAGTGGGTGAGGGCGAGTTCGGGTTCCTCGACGGCGATAAGCGGAACCCAGCCGTCGCGAGCGTCGTGCTGGAAGAGTGCGGTCAATAGGCCGATGGCTCGGATAGTCCCCTCCGACATGGACTCGGCCCTGAAGATGTGCGGTTCGGTGTCGCCGTCAGCGGCGAAGCTGATCCGCGCCGCGATGTAGTCGGCGGATGGGTCTGTGGGGCCGACCTCTACGACTCCGGGCACGATCGCCCCGAGGTACTGCGAGATGCGCTCCCGCTGCCGCTCGCCGAGCGCGGCCAGTGCCGGGCCGAGGCCGATGCCGTCCTCCTTCAGCATCCCGGCGGTTGGCGTGTTGGGACGGACCGCACGGAGGCTGGACAGGTCAGGGCTGTAGAAGAACATATCCGCGAGCGTCCCTTGAAGTTTGAAGAACGGCTCTGTGTCAGCCACTCGTGCAAGCTCCAACCGACTCTTACGATGTCCCGTTTCCGGGCGGTCTCGCACCACGAATCGCTCGGGGCCAGCCCCGCTCTGGTCGCCAGGGCGGTGCATTTCGCAGAACTCACGCTGGATACGGAAACCAGATCCTGCGTCTCGGCCCGACCTGGCGGCGGCCGCCGGCGCGAAAGTGATCTCGTACGACCCCACCCATGGCTTCCGGTCATGGGGAGGGAACGCTGGCAGGTAAAACTCCAGACCGATCGTGCAGGAGGTCGCCGGCTCAGGGACCCGGCGCACAACCTCCTGCCACCCGCCACGCGCCGCCACAGCCTCGGCCGGACCGTCCAAGAGCGCGTCGCGGACGAAGCGCAAGGCGTCCAGGAAGTTCGACTTGCCTGCTGCGTTCAGTCCGAGCAACACGGTGAACGGGCCGAGAGCCACGTCGCAATGGGCGATGGACTTGTAGTTGTCGACGCGGACACGGGTAATGAGCGGCATCGGGAGGTGAGGCGCGGCGGGACTCATGGTGCGATCATTCCTCGATCCCTCGTCCACTGGCGGTGGACACGTCTATCTGGCCGGTGACGGCGGCGGTGATCAGGGCTTGGCGGCGTTCGGCGAGAACCGATTTCTGACGTTCCAGTTTGTCGCTTAGCTCTTTCATGGAGCCCTGGATACGGACAATTTCGCGAACCATGTGTTTCCGTTCCTGCGGGTCTGAGGGCCAAGTCAGTGAGAAGTTGCCCAGGTCTTCCATGCCGAGCGTCGGCTGAGCCGTATCTGTGCTTGTAGCGACAAGGGCCTGCTTGTGGAAGGAGCTCGTACCGAGCCAGGCTTCGACGAGTTGCACCTCTACGTCGGGCATGAAACGCATCGAACACACGGCTCGCGCGATGTTTGCACCAGCCAAACTTGCGGGGGCGATCGCTGTGCGTCCCAGTGTTCCCACAACGCTCATCAGTAGATCACCGGGCTGGACGATACTTCTGGGGTATTGCGCTGAGAGCTCGCTCGGAATATTGCGCAATCCATCGGCCCGACCTTCCAAGTCGAGGAGATCATTGACTCGGATGAATGGGACGCCGTCGTCTACAAAAACCGGAACCAGGACACCGTAGCGTGGGCGCACAGAAAACAGGTACTTGAGTCGTGTCAGAGCGCCCGATTGCGTTTTTTGGAACGAGTGATCCAGCATCGCCCGCTCGTGTTCTCTGAGGAGGTTCAGCTGTGCAGACCGGAATTCCAGCAAGCGGTCGATATGGGCGGTTTCGGCGTCGAGGAAGTTGGTGATGCGACGCTGTTCCGTCAACGTTGGTAGGTCCACTGTTAGGTCACGCAGGAACGTGTCTGGCACACGCTGTTGTCCTGCGACGCCGTACATCTCGGCTTCTCCCTTTTTGAGGAAGCTGTGAGTATTCACCACGTACAAAAGGAACCGTGGGTCAATGAGTGGTCCAGGGCGAAGTACGTGAAGTTCTGTGCTCCCGGTTCCCAAACCTCGATCGAGCCCGTGGACTAGTACAGCTCGTCCGGCCTCGAACGTAGGTGTGATTTTTGGTACAAGTACGTCGCCGTCCTGAAAGCGTGTATATCCGGTCGCAACAGAGGATTTGGTCCGACGTCGCGAGGTATCTAGTCTTTCTCCGGGCCACACGGCTTCCATGGGAAGGAAAGTGAGCTCCTCCTCGTTCCCGAGGCGGTTGAAAGCTGGTGTCAATGGATTGACTTCAGCGAGGTGCCGCAGACGCACGATAGTCATCGCGTCACCTTCCCAAGCAACGCCTGGATTTCGGCCTCAAGCCCCTTCAACTCCCTGTCGATTTCCCCCAATGGCCGCGGCGGCTTGTACACGTAGAAATGCCGCGTGAACGGGATCTCGTAGCCAACCTTCGTCTTGCTGTGGTCGATCCACGCGTCCGGGACATGTGGCAGCACCTCGCGCCGTAGGTGCTCCTCCACGTCCTCTCCTAGCGGCACGTTCTCGTAGTCCCGCAGCTCCGGATCCGGCTCTGGCTCACCCTTGATGCGCTGGACCTCACCCCCCGGGTCCCGCACACCGACAACCTCCCGCAGCGCCTTGCCGAACGGCGCGCCCGTCGGCCACAACAGGCCGGCCGCGACGACCGCGTCCTTCAAGTCGATCCACGCGTCGGACTTCGTCGTCCAGGACTTGCCGACCAACGGGCGCAGCGCCACTACGAACGCCTCGACGTCCGTGACCCTTCCCATCGGCTTGGACGCGGTGAGGGCCGTCAGCGTCTCCTCCGTAACCTCGAAGCGGAGCTTCAACGGCCGTTCGACGGTGATCCGGTGATACCCGAAGTCCTCGTTGCGGAAGACCTTGATCTTCCCGGCCCGGTCGGCCAGGTCGTGGCCGCCGCCCCTCTCCGCCGCGTCGAGGACCGCCAGCGCCTCCGTGTAGAGCCTGGTGATCTCGGAGATGTGCTGCTCGCCCAGTTCCTTGCGCTTGTCGCCGAGCGACTTCCGCATCTTGCGCCAGTAGTCGCGCGCGTCCAGCAGGACGACCTTGCCGCGCCTGTCCCTGGCCTTGCGGTTGCTGAGCACCCAGAAGTAGGTGGAGATGCCGGTGTTGTAGAAGAGCTGGTCGGGCAGGGCGACGATGCCCTCCAGCCAGTCGTTCTCCAGGATCCACTGACGGATCTTGGACTCACCTGACTCCGCCGCCCCCGTGAACAGCGGGGAGCCGTTGAAGACGATCGCGATCCGGCTGCCGCCCGCCCCCGACGCGTCCACCGGCTTCATCTTCGAGATCATGTGCTGGAGGAAGAGCAGCGAGCCATCGTTGATACGCGGCAGGCCGGCCCCGAACCGCCCGCTCTCACCGAGGTGTTCGTGTTCGTACTCGACCGCGTCCTTGACCTTCTTCCACTCCACGCCGAACGGCGGGTTGGCCAGCAGGTAGTCGAAGGTGGCTCCGGCGTGGCCGTCGTCGCTGAACGAGTTGCCGAACTTGATGTTCTCCGGGTCCTGGCCCTTGATCATCATGTCCGACCGGCAGATCGCCCAGGACTCGGGGTTGAGTTCCTGGCCGAAGACCTTGACGGTGGCGTCCGGGTTGAGGGCAGTGATGTGCTCCTCGGCCGCGCTGAGCATGCCGCCGGTTCCGCAGGCCGGGTCCATGACCGTGCGGACGGTGCCCGGCAGGGCGAGGGCATCGCTGTCCGGTGCGACGAGCAGGTTGACCATCAGCCGGATGACTTCCCGGGGCGTGAAGTGTTCACCGGCCGTCTCGTTGGACTGCTCTGCGAAGCGCCTGATCAACTCCTCGAAGATGTAACCCATTTGGTGGTTGGTGACGATCTCGATCGGCTTGCCGTCTTCGCCGAGCACGACATCGCCGTCTTCGTCCCTCTTCACCGGCCGCAGGTCGAGATCGGCGAACCGCCCGACCACCTGGTACAGCAGGTCCGCCGCGTCCAGCCGCTTGATCTGCTGAGCGAAGTCGTACCGCTCCAGGACTTCACGCGCGTTGGGGGAGAAGGCGCCGTAGTACTCGTTGAGGTACTTCGCCGCGTGCGAGGCGTCGCCGGCGATGGCCTTCAGCGTGTAGGTGCTGGTGTTGTAGAAGCTGTGGCCGGACGCCTTGCGCAGGAAGCGGTCGGGGTTGATGTCCTGGTTCTCGTAGCGGGCGGCGACCTCCAGGACCTTGTCCTTGGTCGGGGCGAGGACACACTCCAGGCGTCGCAGGACGGTGAACGGCAGGATCACCTTGCCGTAGTCGGACTGCTTGTAGTCGCCGCGCAGGAGGTCGGCGACCGACCACGCGTGGTTCGCCAGTTCCGTGTGCTTACTGCTGTTCAACGGAGTCCTTCCGGTGTTCGCCGTCCCAGCGGGACGGAGACGTCAAGTCTGGTATTTCGCGGTGCCGGGCCGCACGTATCACGCCGATCCGTGACCGTTCGGCAACAGCGCGCCGCCGGTGAGTCCGGTGCTGAGGAGCCGTGTGACGTCCTCGGCGGCCCGGTCGGCTCGGTGGGCGGCGGTACGCAGCTCGTGCAGGCGGCGGAACGCGGCGCCGTAGCGCTGCTGTTCGGCGAGTGGGAGCAAGGGAACGCGGAGTCGTCGGGGGTCCACCCGAACGATGGATGTGCCGGTGGCCGCGGCGTTGACGTTCTGTTCCGCCGCCAGGAACCCGGCCAGGAACCAGGGGTCGAGCCGACGTTGGTCCGGACGGAAGAGCAGCAGATGGGGTCCGAGGAAGCAGCCTGTCTCGCCCGGCTCGACGACCCGGGCCACGACACTGT
Organism: Streptomyces sp. NPDC111744; assembly: GCF_055634995.1. Classification (NCBI taxonomy): domain Bacteria; kingdom Bacillati; phylum Actinomycetota; class Actinomycetes; order Kitasatosporales; family Streptomycetaceae; genus Streptomyces; species Streptomyces sp. NPDC111744. Next base: position 381,822 of record NZ_JBVKCG010000003.1, on the reverse strand, counting down.
GCCCCACGCGTAGTGTCTCCGTGAGCAGCACGTCGCTTCCCTGGATCAAGGGGAGGGGGGCGTCGGTGGGAAGCTCCGCTGTCGTTCCGGAGGCGGGTCGGTTCTGCACTACGTCGGTTGCCGTGAGCGTCGGTCGTCCGCCGAGTTCTGGTTCGGGTTGCGGTAGCGGTTCGCCGCTACGGGTTCGGCGGCCCGGGGGCGCGGTGCGAAGCAGGCTGAGAGCGCCGCCGCGCAGCAGATCCGCGACCGTCGCTGTCCGCCAGTCGCGGGGGCGGTCGTCGGCCGGTGGCCAGTCGCCTTGGGCGCTGAGGTCGGTCAGGTCCTGCGCGGCTTGGTGGAGTTGGCCGTACAGCTCCGATGCCTGTCGGGCCAGCAGGGCGGGGCGCAGAGCTTGTCGGGAAGCGGTTCGGATGTGGCGGGCCGGGGTCAGGTCCACGGCCTCCGTGAGGAGGTCCGTGATCGGTACGGCGCCGGCGATGCCCGGGGTTCCTGTGAAGCCGTTGCGGTCGGCGCGGTAATGCCGCCACGCCGAGAGCACGGTGTCGTCGATGGCGGCCCAGTCGGGATCCCGGTTCCCGGAAGCGGCGGTGTCGACGAGGAGAACAGTCCCCGGAGGTTCGGCCTGCGGATCGGGCCGTTCGAGCACCCACAGGTGCAGGCCGATGTGGAGCGGGGTGGCCACGCCCTGGGGAAGCGAGACGACCGCACGGAGGGCTCCGTCACGTACGAGCTGCGCCCGGATACGCCGGCCGGCGGTGCGTTCCGCGACGGCGGGCGGCATCAGGAGTACGGCACGGCCGCCGGGCGCGAGGTGGGCCAGGGAGTGCTGGACCCAGGCGAGTTCGGGCTCGCCCTTGGGCGGCACGCCGTAGGCCCAGCGTTGGTCGTACGCCAGATCCTCGTGCCCCCAGTCACGGACGCCGTACGGCGGATTGCACAGGACGGCGAGCGTGGTCAGGCCCTTGAAGGCGTCGGAACGCAGGCTGTCCCCGGCATGTACGGAGATCGCCGCCTCGGGAGCGCTGAGCCGGAGCCGCACGGCGGCCTGGGCGGCCTGGGCGACCAGGATGTCCTGGCCGCGCAGTTCGGTCGCCCCTGCGGATGCCGCCGCGGCGAGCAGGGATCCGGTGCCGCACGCGGGGTCGAGAACGCTCGTCGGGAAGTCGCCCGCGCTGTCGGTCAGAAGTCGGGCCATGAGGTCGGCCAAGGGGCGTGGCGTGCGGTAGGTGCCGGTTCCCCCGGTGTCCTCAAGCAGGCGTTCGGCCAGGACGTCCATCGCTGCCTCGGCGCCGTCCGTCGCGACGCACCGCACCAAGGCCCTCAGCGGTCCGACCGCGTCGGCGCGGTATGCGGGGCCCTCGATTCCGGGAACGTCGTCCGCTTCGTCGGCCGTGGCCGACCGGGCCCACCGCAGCAGCCTGTCGTCACGTAGTTCGGGGAGACCTTCGCGTTCCTTCCGGCCCAGCCGGGCGGCTGCGAGCAGCGCGGGGAGCAGGTGCAGGGCCAGTTCGCCATCGCCGGGGTGGGTGCGCAGCGCGGTGCGGAGTTCGTCCGCCGGTGTGTCGTCGGGGAGCTGGCCACGGGCGGAGAGCCAGGCGCGTACGGCGTCGACATCGTAGGTGGGGCTGGTGTCCGTGCCTCCGGCCGGTGCGGGAAAGTCCGGGTGCCGACGGCGCCAGTTGCTCACCGTGGCACGGGTGACCCCGGCCAGCCGGGAGATCTCGGCGGCGGTCACGAGGGCACTGGCCTGCTGGTTCATGGGCTCCTGCCGGTGACGTGGGGACGGGCGGGCTGGACGGCCCCACTCTATACCAGCGCCTCACTGGCGTGAAGTGTTTGACAGTGCTTTCAGCTAGAGCTGTACTGGGTGTGCTTTCACTCGGCCTCCCGGCTTCCCCGGGACTCTCAGGCCTCCCCCTGCCCACAACTCCTTTGGATGGAGCGGCGTCATGGCAACCAGTACATCCAGTACCTCCAAGCGCACCCTGTACCGGCTCACGGGTGTCGCTCCCACGGTCGACGCGATGTTCGATGTTCTTTCCCCTGAGCAGCTCGAAGCCGTCGACGCGGAACTGCAGTTCCCGGAGGAGTGGCTGGGGGTTCCGGCGCTGCTGGTCACGGGCAGCTTCGAGCAGCCGGTCGCGAGTTGGTGCGGCGAGATCAACCGCACGACCGGGTGCGAGGTGTCGCGGCCGGTGAACCGGTCGGCCGGGCTGCTGATGCTCGCGGTCGACGGCGAGGTGTACGCCATCGGCTACGACCAGGGATTCCGCCTGGTGCCCGATCGCGTCAAGGACCGCCGGTTCGGACTGGGGTTCGTGATCCGCAGAGTGGACCCCGCGCAGATCCGTGACCTGGTCGCCCATACGCCGGGCGGCGGACGGACCGACATCACCCTGGTGCCCGGAGGCACCCCGGTCTGGAGCCTGGGCGTTCAGGAGCACGCGCAGATCGTGCGTCGGCTGGGCGGCCGGCTGGACGGGATGCGGCTCACGATCGGCCAGGACAACCGTACGAAGATCTCCAGCGTCGAGGGCGGTACCGGTCTGCGGATGCGGCTCGGCGTCGACGCCGCGGACCTGGTCGCGGACATCCGGGCCATCGCCGGTGTCCTCCGGGACGAGACCCCGAGCCCGGCACTGGAATTCGTCGAGCACATCGTCCCGGTCAAGGACGACGACCTCGTCACGCGGCTTGAGGAGCGGCTCGACGACATGCTCGGCGAGCAGCCGGACGGACGTATCGCCGTGGCCGTCCCGTCCGACCACTGGGACGACTACGTCGCCGCCCAGTCGTTCGCCATCAAGGTGCACAGCAAGGACGCCTACCTCACCGACGACTTCAGCCTGGAGTACGTCCTCAACCGGGCCCGCGTGCAGAGGCCGGGAACGCGCTTCGCCGCGCTCCGGGACGGCACGGTCACCCTCTACTCGCACTCCCGGGCTGCGAAGGACGACGTCATCTGGACCTCGCACGTGCTGCGCTGGATCGAGGCGGAGGTGGCGCTCGGCGCCCGCCGGTTCTTCCTGCTGGACGGGCAGTGGTACGAGATCGGCGAGGCGTACCTGGCGGCGATCCGTTCGCAGGTCGAGCGGCTCATCACCGGCACGCCCTCGGTCGACCTTCCGTCCTGGGTGCTCGGGGACACGGAGCGGACGTACAACGAGTCGGTGCCCGACCTGCGGCCCGGGTACGTCTGCTTCGACCGTGACAACGTCCGGACGGCGCTGCACCGCGGCAACGGCGTGGAGATCTGCGACCTGCTGAGCCCGGACGACGTCCTGGTCATGGTGAAGCGGGCCAAGGGGTCCGACGCGCTGAGCCATCTGTTCGGCCAGGCCGTGGTCGCCGTGCAGACCGTGCTGCACTCGCCGGAGGCCATGGACGGGTTCGCTCGCAAGGTGGCCATGGCCCGGCCCGGCAGGGCGCTGGCGGAAGGCTTCCGGCCTTCGAAGGTCACTTTCGCGATCCTGCTGAAGAACGGAACCGACCTCACCGCCGACACGCTCTTCCCGTTTTCGCAGATCACCCTCGTACAGACGGCCAAGCTCCTTGAGGCGTGGGGTGTCGCGGTCGAGGTCACCGGGATCCAGGCCGCGACGGCGACTCCGAGCCGGGCGGGAATCCGCCGCCTGGCCGCGTAGCGGGCCCGTCTGACACGTCCATGGGTAACTAAGTTCACCCGCACGAGCCACTCGTCCCCTGGGGGATCCACCTCTTCGGCCTGACACGTGCCAGACAACAGGCGCCGCGCCTGCCGGTCGGGAGACAGAGGCGTCACCCCGTGGTGGTGATGAGCTCGTCGAGTACCTGCTCCAACAGGCTGTTGTCGCCGAGGAAGCTCTTCACCGAGGCGTCCTCGTTGCGCTGGGGGTCCATGCCCGACCAGTTCAGGTCGTATCCCGCATCGGCGCTGAGCTGGGCCAGGAACGCCCGCTGGGCACGGCCGTTGCCCTCGCGGAACGGGTGGAGGACGTTCATGTCGCCGTACAGCTCGGCCAGTCGGATGACGAATTTCTGCCTGAGGAGATCCCGCAGATGACCGGAGGAGGCGAGACGGCCGAAGACCTCTCCGGCGTAGGACACCAGGTTTCTCGCCGGGCAGAACGGTGTGCGCTTGGCGATGTTCACGGTGCGTAACTCGCCTGCCCACGGATAGATGTCGCCGAAGATTGCGGCATGGAACGCCTGGAGATGGTCGAGGTCGTACGCGCCGGGCAGGGGGCGTTCGGTGAGCATGACGAGGCGCGCCCGGGTGATGTCCGCCTCCGCTGCATCGAGCAGCTGATGGTCGGTGATGCCGAGCTTGTTGCGCAGCACGCCGTTGGCCATGGCGTACGGATCGTTCACCCTGCCCGCCGCTCCGAAGTCTGTCCGTGGCGGGCGATCGCGCGGGCGACCAGGGTGTCCGCGTCGAGGTCGCCCTTTACGTACGCCTCGGTGTCGCGGTCGGATGCCTCGGAGGCGTGGAGCCCCTCGGCCTCGATGGAGCCGGTGGCCGAGGCGACGGCCGCACGCCGTGCGGCTCGGCCGCTCAGCGCCTCGAAGGCCTCGACGGACAGGAGGACGCCCTGGGGTTTGCGGTGGGCGCCGATCAGGACCGGGTCGGCATCCGCACCGGACTCCGACAGGTCGGTCAGGATTCGCGACAGTCTGGCGCGCGCGTCGCTGACGGTCACGACCTCGGGGATCTCCATGCTGTCACCGTACCCATATAGAGTCTTGTTTCTGTACGGATTCTAGTACGGATTCTGGTGGGATGCCGGTCATACCCGCCCGCCGCCCCCGGCGCGCCGCCGCATCCATTGAACGAGGTGGCGCAAACCTTCCGCCCCAGAGCTCGTACGACGTACGCGCCGGCCGTAACACGGTCCTGGAGTACGGAGTCTTCGGCCAGCATCTGCAGATGTGCGCGGCCATGGGCGACATCGACGGCTGCGCCCGGGCCCTCGACGAAGCCGAGAAGGTGCACTCCCTCGACGGCCACTCCCACAATGGCGGCTGACTCCGCTTCGACGCTTCCCGCCTCCTCGAGGAACGGGGGCCTGCTATCTCCAGCTCGGCCGTCCCGACCTCGCGGAAGATGCCCTCACCGCAGCCCTCGCCCAACCGCTGTCCCTGCGCCGTCGCGCAGCCGGTATTGAGCGACCTTGCCGTCCTCGGGGCCCATCGGGGTGACAGCGATCAGGTCGTGCAGTACGCGGAGACGGTGCTTGGTCTGGCCGACCGGCTGAACTCGGGATTCATCGGCAAGAAGCTGGACGGACGACCCGGCAGCAGGAGACGGACTCGGTCATCCTCGAGTGCATCGAGCAGACCCTCTGAACTCCGATAACGACGAAGCCTCCGTCCGGACCGCTCCGGCGCGGGGGCGCCTTCTTGCGTAGCCATCGAGGTAGCCACGGAAGCGTCCGCCCTGAACGTTTGCGAAGGTCATAGCGCTGCGGTAATTCTCCCCGGCGTACAGCCCGACTCGTCTGCCGCCACCTGCCGCTTTGCCCCGGAAAGGGCCTCTGACCTGCGTCGGAGGCTCTTTCCGGTCTTTCGGGGGCTTGCCGCGTTAGGCGGCGGAAAATCTCTGCGAAGTCCCGGTTGCAGCGGGTCGGGCGGTCGCCACACCGGTGGCGGTCCACGGCTCCGGCTACCCTGACCGGGCGGAGTACCCCGCTCGGCTGTCCCCCTCGATGCAGGCACCCATCAGCCACTACACCGTCCCTGCCGGTCAGGCATACGTCGCCACCCGACCGTCGGCCAACACCGACGACTACTTCATGCCCGGGGCAGTCGTCATCGGCGCCGAACAGATGTACACAGTCCACTATGGTCACCGCGTCGCGCTGGTCTACTCCGCGGATGTGACGGCGAGCGGCGTGTGACCTTGGGCCTCCGGTTCATCGTGGCGGCCCACCGAATGAGCCGTTGCTGCGTTGATCGGTGACTTGTATGACGGCGCAGCCCGTCTCGAGCCGGAAGAATGTCGGCGGGGCGCCTCCTGGAAACGTCCTGGCGGCCAATCAAAACATGTCGGCCCTCCTGGAGACCTCGGCCGCAGCCGGTTCGCTGCATCCGTGCCCGGCTCATCTCTTGACGTGCCGGGCACGGTTCGTCAGCCGCCCCAAGAGTGGGTGGAGGCCCTTCGGCTGCGGGCGGTGGCCGCACGAAGAGCGGGCCGGACTCGCGAGGATGTCGCGGCGGTGTCTCGGGTCTCAATCTCTCCAGGAAGCCCGGCCCCGGATCGCGAGAGAGGTGGGCCCGGTCATCGAGTGTGGACGACCGGGCCCGTGGGAGGGTACGGGGGAGACCTGGGGCGGTTACTTCAGGTAGACGAGTCCGTCGGTGGTGATGGTCGGGCGTCCGGAAGTGCCCACGACGACGATCTTGACGGTGTGGGCGGCACTGGTGGACCAGTTCTTGGTCCACGCCACGTCTCGGTACTTGGTGACGGTGGACTTCAGGTCGACGGTGGCCGTCTTGACGCCGTCGACGTAGACGTACGCCTGTCCGGAGGTGCCGGCACGCGAGACCACCCAGGCTGCCGAGCGGCCGGTGAACTTCCAGGTGAGCGAGGCGTTCTTGGAACCGGAGGTGTAGGACTTGCCGCCCAGGTAACTGCTGGAGGACTTGGTGGTCCAGGTGCCGGTCCGGCCGGCCGAGGTCTCCTGGAGGATGACCGGGGTGGCCGTGGTGGTCGCGGTGGTGGTGTTACCGGCCTGGTCGCGAGCCGTCATCGACCAGGTTGTGGCGGTACCGGAGTTCGAGGTCAGCGCAGTCGTGTAGGTGGCCGGGCCGTAGGTGTGCGCGGACGGCACCGTCAGGCGCACCTCCTTCAGCGCTGCGGTGTCGGTTGCCTTCCAGCCCAGGGCGACCGGAACGGCGGTGGGGTTGACGGTGCCGGTGTTCAGTGTCACCGAGGGCTTGGTGGTGAAAGTGGGTGCGGTGGTGTCGGCGATGACGGTGGCGTCGGGTGTCACCGCGGTGCGGCCCGAGACGTGTACCGCTCGCACGGCGACGGTGTGGGGGCCCGCCCCCAGGGTCACAGGGGCGGAGGTGGCGGTCGGGCCGGCGGTGGCTGCGACCTTGCCGTCGACGAGCACCTCGTAGCGCTTGACAAGTGATGCCGGCGAGGTGATGGCCCAGTTCACCGTGAGGGGGCCCTTGGTGTACGCGGTGGTGCCGACGACACCGGCCTGACCGAAGGGCTTGAGTGCGAGTCCGGTGACGGGCCCGCCGGCGAGGGTGCGGATGCCGGCGAGGGAGGCGTAGAGCTTGTCGCCGGGGCACTCGGTGGAGTAACCGTCACGGTGCCCGGAGATCCGGTAGAAGCTCGCCGTCTGCCCGAGCTTGAACTTGCCGTTGTCCAGACCGGCGGTCAGATCGACCTTGCCGGCGGGGTCGTGGCCGTACTGGCCGAGCTTCCAGGCGGCCAGGCGTGCCACGGAGGCTTTGGCTGCGGAGGATGCGTCGATCGAGGAGTACTCACCCAGGACCGCGACGCCGACGGTGTTGGTGTTGAAGCCCGGGGTGTGGGCGCCGATCACCGGCCGGTCCACACCTCCCTTGCGCCCTTCGAAGACCGTTCCGCACTTGTCGACGAGGAAGTTGTAACCGATGTCCTTCCAGCCGTTGGACTGGATGTGGTACGTGCGGATGGCGCGGACCATGGCAGCGGAGTCCGCGCAGGAGTAGTCGTTGGCGTTTACGGTGTGGTGGACGAAGACCGCTTTGACCTCGGTGCCGTACTCGGGTGCTTCACTGTTCAGCGACTCGTCAGCCCCCCACTGGGCGCGGGTGACGATCGGCGGTTCGGGCGCATTCGACACCGGGGCCGGCGGCAGGGTGGGGTTGGTCGATCCGCTCGGTGTCGGAGACGGGGAGACGGTGCCCGTGGTCGGCGAGTCGCTCGGCGACGGGGTGCTCGGCGAGGGGCTCGGCTCGACCACCGGCGGTGCATCCGTGCCCGTGCTCGCGTCCGCCGGCTCACTCGTCTCGTCGCCTGGCGTTGCCGTGGGCTCGTCAACCTTGAACGCGACTGGATCGGCGTCCACCGCGGAACGGCCCACACCCGGGTCGACCATCTCCAGCCGCATGCCGGCCGGAAGGGGCGCGCCGTGTCCGTCCACGCGGGCCTGGACACCGTTGGACGGGCCTACCCAGGCCGGGTCGGTCGCGCCGCGCCGACTCTCCTCCGCCGCGGCGCCGTTGCCACCGGTGTCCAGGGTGACCCACGATCCCCACGCGCCGGTGCGGGCGTTACGAGTCCGCACCTGCACGGTGCCCGGCAGTTGCGCGGACGGCTTGGTCCACGACAGACCGATCAGGCTGAACCCATCGGTGGCGCGCTCGGGCACCTCGGCCCGGTCGCCCTCGGCCTTCACCGCCGTGGTGTGCACCGTGGTGCTGACCGGCCCGGTCACCGGTGTGGTGCTCTTACCGTCCGGCCCTCCGGCGGTCCCATGAACCCCCTGGAACACGATGACGCCGGTCACCGTCGCGGCCACCATGGCGGCAGCGGTGCCCCACACACGTCTCTTCATGTCTTTCGACGCCCCCTCATGGCTTACGGCATCTCACATCGGGAGCACTCCTCAACCGATGTGTGCCGGGGCAATGGAAGCATGACAGCGGGAAAATCACGCAATCAGCGGCGGCGAATTCCGTCCCCTACTGAATGCCGGATGCCCAGTCACCAGGATTCAGGAAGGCTCATTTTCCGTCACGTCTCGCTCCGCGTGGCTTGATTCAGCCTGGAAGGTTGCAGCGCATTTTCTCCGAAGTGGGCGGACTTCGCTCTGGCAGGAATTTCTGCCCGTAGATCCCGATTGCGAAGGTTTGCCGGATCGGGTCTTTTTCCTGCTTTGGGTTTTTTCTTTACCAATGATTTACTGGTTTATCTCTACGTCAGGGGAATTTGATCTTGTTTGTTTCGCTTTGAGCTCCGATATGTTTCACGGCGCCCCGCAATCTGTGGGACTTCTGTGAACAAGGAGCTTGAGTGGGGAAGAGAGTGTGGGTCGGGCGTAGACCCGGCCTGCTGAAGTCCGGGCGAGGGTGGGGCCGGGGCATAGCCGGCTCGCTCGCTCTGGCTCTGGCCGTGACGGCGTTTGCGGACACGGCACCGGCGTTCGCCGCCGGGGCGGCTGGGCAGAAGGCCAAGTCGGCTTCGTCGCAGCGCGGTAAGCACTATCCGTCGTCGGCCGCGGACCTGGCGTCGGCGCGGGTGCTGGCACGGTTGTCGGGCAAGCGGGTCGAGGCGCTCGGGGAGCGTACGGAGACGTCGACGACCTGGGTGAACCCGAACGGTTCACTGACCACGGAACTGTCGGCGGGCCCGGTGCGCTTCCGTGACGGGAACGACTGGCGTGCCGTCGACCTGGATCTGCAGGCGAGCGATGGCTCCGTGGCGCCGAAGGCGCATCCTCGGGGGCTGCGGCTGGCCGGTGGCCGGTCCGGGTTCAAGGCGTCCGCGGACAGCGGGCGTTCGGGCCCGTCGACGGATCTGGTCACCTTGGGTGAAGGTGACCAGCAGATCGCCTTGCAGTGGAAGGGTGACCTGCCCAAGCCGCACCTGAAGGGCAACCGGGCCACCTACCGTGGTGCGGTGCCCGGCGGTGACGTGGTCGTGGAGGCGACACGTACCGGGTTCGAGCAGTTCGTGAACGTCAACACCCGTCCACAGGGCGGGGGTTACTCGTACACGCTGCCGTTGAGGGAGAAGGGTCTCAAGGTCGTCCAGCAGAAGGACGGCAGCCTGCTCTTCACCGACGGAAAGGGCAAGAAACGGGCTGTCATGCCCGCGCCACTGATGTGGGACGCGCGCGTCGACCCGGCCTCGGGTGAGCACACCCACCGGGCGCCGGTGAAGCTCACCGTGCGGCGGTCCAAGGGCACGATCAGCCTGGTCTTCACGCCGGACGCGAAGTTCCTGGCGGACCCGGAGACGAAGTTCCCGGTCACGGTGGACCCGTCGACGTCCGCGCTGTCGAACGTCTTCGACACCTACGTCCAGCAGGGTGAGACCGTCGACTGGTCCAGCGATGTGGAGCTGGACGTCGGCAACCCGGGGACGAAGAACGCCGACGGCACCGCACGGATCGCGCGGTCGTTCATCACGTGGAACACCGCACCCATCAGTGACTCGCTGGTGTCGAACGCCAAGCTGTCGCTGTGGAACTTCCACTCCGGCAACACCGACTGCAAGGCCTATCCCTGGGACGTGTGGGACGCGGGCAAGGCGTCGACCGCCACGCGGTGGAGCTCACAGCCCGCGTGGAACCAGAAGAAAGCCACGTCCACGGAGACCAAGGGCAACCCCGGCTGCGCCTCGGCGCCGGACGGCTGGGCGAACGCGGATGTCACCGACCTCGTCCAGACCTGGGCCTCCGCGAAGAACACCACGTCCGGGATGGGTCTGCAGGCCCCGGACGAGACGTCGGCGTCGTCGGTCATGCAGTGGAAACGGTTCAACTCGGCCAACGCGTCGTCCAACGTGCCGAAGCTGACCGTCACCTACAACTACCGGCCCAAGACGGGTACCGACCAGCAGGCCGGCCCGCCGTTCTTCCAGGACGGGTCGGGGGCGTGGTTCGTGAACACGACCACACCGACGCTGCGGGACACCTTCGTCGACGTCAACAACGACAAGGTCGACGGCACCTTCGAGATCGACGACGCCACCACCGGCACGCAGGTCGGCAACTACCTGGTCTCTCCGTACGTGCCCAGTGGCCAGCCGGCGTCGGTGACGGTCCCCTCCGGACTGCTCACCAACGGCAAGACGTACAAGTTCCGCACCAACTCCTACGACGGCACCCACTACAACCTGGGCTGGTCGGCGTTCGCCACGTTCACCGTGGACACCTCGGCGCCCTCCGCGCCCACGGCGGTGACCTCCACGGACTACCCCTCGAACGCGTGGGTCAAGGGCGTCGGCCAGGCGGGCGTGTTCAAGGTGACGCCGCCGTCCGGTGACCAGAACGGCGTCGAGTGGTCGCTGGACGGCACCACCTGGACCAAGGCAGCCACCAGCGGAACGACCCCGGTCAACATCACCGTCAAGCCGGCCAGGGCGGGCACCAACACCCTTCAGGTCCGGGCGACGGACCGCGCGGACAACAAGTCCGAGCCGGTGTCCTACACCTTCCACGTCGGCCCCGGCGGCGTCACCAGCCCCGACGAGGGCACCCGCACCGCCGCCCGGCTCCCGCTCACCGCGGAGGCCGACGGCGCCAAGTACGACCACGTGACGTTCTCCTGGCGCCGTGGTGACGCGGACACGTGGGCGAGTGTCCCGGCCGCCGACGTGACGGTGGGCGGTCAGCCGCTGACGGCCTGGCCCGTCGCGCTGACCTCGGGCAAGAGTCCCAAGATCACCTGGAACGCCACCAGCACCGTCAACCCCGACGGCGCCGTGCAGATCCGCGCCGACTTCACCGGCCCGAACAGCGCGACCGCGTCCTCCGACCCGGTCGACGCGGTCGTGGACCGCACCGCGGACGGCGCCGCCACCGAGGAGGTGGGTCCGGGTTCGCTGAACCTGCTGAACGGCGACTACACCCTCTCCGGCAACGACGCCTCGTTCTTCGGCCTCTCGGTCGACCGCACCGCGTCGTCGCGCTCCCCGCAGGCGGGCGGCGGCGACGGGCAGCAGGCGCCGATCTTCGGCAAGGAATGGCTCTACGGCGCCTCCAGCGAGCAGACCTCCACGCCGTGGTCGGGCATGTCGAAGACCTCGCCGACGTCGGTGAGCGTGTTCGCGGCCGGTGACGACACCCACCTGGACTTCACCCAGAACGCCGCGAAGACCGGCTGGATCCCCGAGGTGGGCTCCGAGGACTACGACCTCACCGGCAGCTTCGGCGGGACCTTCACGCTGAAGACCTCCGACGGCGAGGTCACCACCTTCACCCCCGTCAGCGGCAGCTCGACGCTCTACAGCGCCGCCTCCTCCTACCTGGACGGCCTGTCCGACACCACGACGACCACGGTCAGCGAGCCGGTGACATTGGGCGAGTACAAGACCTCGCGCCCCAAGATGATCATCGCGCCGACGTCGGCGGTCTCCGCGTCGACCTGTGTGACGACGCCGTCCACCAAGGGGTGCCGCGTACTGGAGTTCGGCTACGCGACGGCCACCACCGCGACCTCGTCGGCGCTGGGCGACGTGAAGGACCAGGTGTCGTCGATCAGGCTGTGGTCGACCGCGCCGGGCGCCTCCGCCGCCACCGCGCAGACCGTCGCGCAGTACGCGTACGACAGCAGCGGGCGGCTGCGCGAGCAGTGGGACCCGCGGATCAGCCCTGCGCTGAAGACCGCCTACACCTACGACGGCTCCGGTCGCGTCAGCACGCTGACCCCGCCCGGACAGCTGCCGTGGACGTTCACCTACGGGCAGGCCGGAACCAACCCGGCGGCCGGTGACGGCATGCTGCTGAAGGCCTCGCGTCCGACGCTGACGCCGGGCAGCGCGAGCCAGACCAACGGCACCGCCGCCACCAGCGTCGTCTACGGCGTCCCGCTGAGCGGCACGACGACCGCCCCGGAGGATCTCGGCTCCACCGCGACGGACTCATGGGGTCAGACCGACAAGCCCAGCGACGCCACCGCGGTGTTCCCCGCAGACCAGGTGCCCGCGGGCAACGACGGCAGCGCCCTGACCGCGGCCGCGTACACCCGAGCGGACATCCACTACCTGGACTCCTCCGGCCGTGAGGTCGACGAGGCCACTCCGGGCCACCACATCACCGCCACCGACTACGACCAGTTCGGCAACACCGTCCGCAGCCTGAGCGCGGGCAACCGTGAACTGGCCCTGGGCACCACCGCCGACCAGCGGACCCGGCTGACCGCGCTCGGCATCATCAACCTGTCCTCCGCCGAACGCGCCCAGCTGCTGTCGACCAGCACCCTCTACAACGACACCGGCACCCGCGAACTCGAAGAGGACGGGCCGCTGCACCAGGTCGTCCTCGCCGCCAAGCTGCTGAACGGCACGGCCACGGTCGCTCAGTCCGGCAGCACGGTCATCGCCCGTTCCCAGACCCTCAAGGAGTACGACAACGGCCGGCCCACCGACGGCACCGCGGCGGTGCAGGACCAGGTCACAAAGCAGACCGTGGGCGCCCAGCTGCGGGCCTGGCCCACGCTGACCGCCGACCCCAAGGTCACGGCCATCGGCTACGACTGGGCCAAGGGCGTGGCCAACAGCACCACCGCCGATCCGGGCGGGCTGGCGCTGACCACGACCACCACCTACGACAGCCAGGGACGCGTCACCAAGACCCAGCTGCCCGCCTCCACCGGCACCGACGCCGGAACCACCCTGACCAGCTACTACACCGGCGACGGCACCGGCACCTGCGGCGGCAGGCCCGAATGGGCCGGCGCGGTCTGCCAGACCGGCCCCGCCGCGGCCATCACCGGCGGCGGCTCCAACCCGACGCAGTTGCCCGTCAAGACCCTCGAATACGGCACGTTCGGGCAGACCACCAAGATCACCGAGACCGCCAACAGCGTCACCCGCACCACCGCGAACGGTTACGACACAGCCGGCCGGCCCACCACGGTCACCGTCTCCGGCGGGGTCGGGGCAGCCGTCCCGGCCACGACCACGTCGTACGACCCCGCCACCGGCGACGAGATCAAGCGGACGTCCACGGCCGGCGGCACCATCACCAAGACGTTCGACCAGCTCGGCCGTCAGATGTCCTACACGGACGCCGACGGCGGTACCACCAGCACCCAGTACGACACGCTCGACAGGCCCACCGTCGTCACCGACAGCGTGCCGTCGACCACCACCTACACCTACGACACCACCATCGACCCGCGGGGGCTGGCCACTTCGGTGACCGACTCCGTCGCCGGCACCTTCTCCGCCCGCTACGACGCCGACGGCACGGTGGCGAGCCAGGGCCTGCCCGGTGGCTACACCATGCAGCAGGACCTGGACCCGACCGGACGTCCCGTCGCACGCACCTACACCCGCAACAGCGACGGCACCGTGCTGGTGTCCGACAGCGTCACCGCGACCGTGCAGGGCCAGGTGGCCACCCACACCGGTACGCCCGGCGTGACAGCCTCCCAGGCCTACGCCTACGACAACGCGGGCCGCCTCACCCAGGTGCAGGACACCGGCGCCGACGCGGTCTGCACCACCCGCTCCTACACCTTCGACAAGAACAGCAACCGCAACACGCTCGCGACCGCCGCCGCGACCCCGGGCACCGACTGCACCACGACCGGCGGTACGAGCACCTCCTACACCTACGACAGCGCCAACCGGCTGGTGAACGCCGGCTACACCTACGACGCCTTCGGCCGCACCACCGCACTGCCGGGCAGCACGCTGGCCTACTTCGCCAACGACCTCGTCCAGCAGCAGACCGCCGGCACCCAGCGTCAGACCTGGACCCTCGACTCCGGCCTGCGGTTCCGCTCCTGGACCACCGAGTCCAACGCCTCCGGCACCTGGACCCAGACCGGATCCAAGCTCAACCACTACGACTCCGACGGGGACAACCCGCGCTGGATCGTGGAGGACACCGCCGGCGGGGCCCTCAGCCGCAACGTCGACGGACCCGACGGCGATCTCGCCGCCACCACCAGCAAGACCGGCGACACGGTCCTCCTGCTGGCGAACCTGCACAGCGACGTCACCCTCGCGCTGCCGGTCGACACCAGTGTGGCGCCGACCGTCCTCGACGCCGACGAGTACGGCAACCCGCGAGCGGGCCAGGCGGCGACCCGCTACGACTGGCTGGGCGGCAAGCAGCGTTCGTCCGAGACCGTCACCGGCCTCACCCTGATGGGCGTCCGTCTGTACAACCCGAACACCGGCCGGTTCCTCCAGGTCGACCCGGTCGCCGGCGGCAGCTGCAACAGCTACGACTACGTCTGCGGCGACCCGGTCAACATGGTCGACCTCGACGGACGCATGGCCGCGATCGCCCTCGTCGGTCTCGCCGTGGGCGGAGTGAGCGCCAGCACGGTACTCACCATCATCGGCGTCGCAGCCGTCGTGGCGATCATCGCCCTGATCTGGTGGTACGGAAAGAGCTGGGCGATCCACAAGGTCCGAATTCTGTGGGCCAAGGCCAGCAAGAAGTCCGGAAAGGAAAGCGCCAGCGATATTCCCTCCTGGGCCAGAGGGAAGGGGAGGAAGGCTGGTGAGAGCATTGATGAAGCAGTCGACCGAATATTCCGCGAACATTACGGCCGCAACCCGACGAAGCAGGAGCGTCGGAATGGTCACGAATGGAAGAAAATCAAGAAGCATCTGACCCGGAAGTAGTAGGTTTTTCGGTAGGCGGCCGGTATGTTCCGGCCGCCTACCGGCTCCTCGTGACGGGCGAGGCCTTAAATCCAGTGTCCGCATACCATTGAACATGGCATACTTCATCTATGACTTCACGAAATAATCGACTTCCTCGCGATCGCTCCTGGCCGCTTACTGCCACAGATGTCAGCGAGGCACTCGGTGGCAGAATGTCACACGTCAGCGATCTCAGATTTCTCTCGGAAAAGAGCGATACTGGCGATGTCATCGGCGTTGAATGGGTTGCTGCGCAGCCTTTCAACTACGGGCGCGGAACCCACCCTGATGCGGCCGGATTCCGCATCGATGTCATCCCGGTAGCGAAGGGTGATAGAGCTGATGCGCGCGCCGCTTTGCGGACGCATGCGCTGCCTCAACTCGGCGAATGGATGGACCGCGCCCTCATGGCCAGCGAAACCTGGCGTTCGAGTGACCACAGCCGTTACTGGCTGTTCGTCGACGGGAGCATCACGTTTCGCGACGAAGCGTGACGCCGACTTCATGGGTTGTCAGCGGGTGGGTCAGTTCACGGCAATGTGTGAGAGCAGGCGTTCGATCCTGCTCTCCGGCGCACGGGGCTGCAGAGGCGGACGGTGATCAGCAGGCGGTAGCCGTTGGGACTGCACAGGCGGGCACCGTCTCGGCGGCGAGCCGGCGAGTTCGAGCTCCCAGCGCGGCCTGGCGCATGGCCATGAAGTTGCCTTCGATGACAGCCGCTCGGTAGTGCTGCTCGTCGGCGCTGGACATCGGCATCCACTCGTCGACTTCGAACCGCTCCGGGAGCTCGGTGAGGACGTCTTCCTGAGTCCCGCCGCCCGAACCGCGCCATCTGGTGGCGCAGCAACTGCTCGCCGTCACCCTGCGACAGAACAAGCTCGGCGATCAGTTGTGGGACCGAGAACGGAATCCCGGCGGCCTGCTCCGACGTCATGGCCCACCCCTGCCTTCCCGCTCCGCCTGACCGCCGGCCGGCCACGTCAGCACGATGATCCTTCCCTACCCCGGACCCACCGGCTCACGCCGTAGGGCCGCACCGGCCCGACCCTGCCCCGGAGCCGCCACCTCAGCCGCTGACGATTCCCACGACGAGATTGATGGCGGTGGCGAGAATGCCGGTGCCGAAGACGTAGGAAAGCAGTGTGTGACGCAGCACGATCGCCCGGATCGCCGAACTCGACACGTCGGTGTCGGACACCTGATAGGTCATGCCGAGGTTGTAGCTGAAGTAGAAGAAGTCCCGGCACGCGGGAGGGTCGTCCGAATTGAAGTCGATTCCGCCCGCGGACTCGTAATACACGTAGGCGTAACGGGCGGCGTACATCAGATGCAGCGCGGCCCAGGCCGTGAAGACGCCGCACAGGGCGGTCGCCGCCGCCACATGGCCGGGGCCGGACTTGCCGCGCAGGAGGAGCAGCACGATGGCGGCCAGTCCGCACAGGGCCACCGCGACCACCACGAGTTCATCGGTCACGGGACGGAAGTCCTCACGCCCTGCATTGCGGTGGGTGGCCGTCGCGTCCATCTGCCACAGCACCGCCCAGCCCGCCACGACGAAGGGCAGTTCCGTCGTGGCGATCGCGGCCAGTGCGCCCAGTGCTCCGTCGGTCGCCAGCGCCACGGCCACCCCGACCACCGCTCCGACGACCGCCGCGATGATGAGGCGCGGCACGGCATCCAGGGGCAACGAGCGTCTCATGCGGCATCACGGTAGTGGCGTCGCCGCCGGTCAGCGCCTTTTCACGACGTCTGATCGACACGACGCGGCGCGGCTCCGCCCGGGGGGTGAGTGCCGCCGACGGCCCCAGCGACCGTTCCGTAACGCCTGCCAGATGCCGCCCGAACATCTCGGTCAGCGTGGATCACCGAGCATGGGAAGAGGACGACCGTGTGCGGGGACCATGTCGGGGTCGGCCGGCAGGCTTGGGCGGGGCGCGTGGGATTGAGCTCCGAGTCGGTTACGCCGAGGCGGTGATCCCGGGCCTCAACGCTTCTTGCATGCCGTTCTCGTCATCCAGGACTGGCAGGCCCAGCGGGTGAGCACGCCCACGGCCACGGCCGCGAGGATCGCCCCCCCGTCGATGACGTGCGGCAGTCCGGGGAAGAAGGCGAAGAAGGCGAGCGTGGCGACGAGCCCTACGAGAAATGCGGCGATCCCGGCTCTGCGCCGATGCGTCCCCCGGTCTCGGCCCGAGTTGTTCCTCTGTTGCTGCTCGACCATGAAGGGCTCACTTCGTGATGTGGTGACACTGACTCACGCGGCGCACTCCGTTGACGAAGAGATGAGCGCACGCCTTCCCATAACGAGGCAGCAGCTGCGGAGAGTTGTTCCGCATTGGATCGATCTTGCATTCGGCGTGTGTCCTCCCGCGGGACGTGCGGTAGGTCCGGTTGTTGGTGTCGGCGTAGGTGAAGTCGATGCGCCAGTTGCAGAAGCCGCTGCTGAGGGCCGCGACAAAGGCACAGTCGACGCCGGCGTTCTGATAGGTGATACGTCGGCCGCCGCCGCGGATGATGTGCGTGAACATGCATCCGGTCGGGATCTTCATCGTCACGCCGCCGACGCCATATTCGAAGGTACGCACGGGAGTTGTGCCGATCGAGGTTGCGTGCGCGGCCATGGGCGCAGCGAGGACGAGAGCTCCTGTTGCGGCCAGAGCCGTGGCGAAGCGGGTGAGGTATTGCAGGCGCAAGGCAGTCCCTTCGGCGTTCTCCTGACGAGCACCTGGGACAACCAGACCTGGTGATGGGCAGTTGCTGGAATCCGCTTGATTTAGCGCGATGGGGTGATCATGAAACAAGCAGACTGACGTGACGGAGGCCTTTTAGGAGTGCTGGCACTCCTCAGACCGAGGGCCTGAGCGATCTTTCCGTCACCCGCGCCAGATGCCGCTCGAACACCTGCCGTGTGTCCGGTGTCAGTGTGCGCAGCGCCACCAGCGCCGTGATCACCACGTCGCACAGCTCGCCCTGTACGTCGTCCCAGGTGTGGCTGACGCCTTTGCGGGGATTCTGGCCGGTCGCGCCGATCACCGCCTGGGCGACCTCGCCGACCTCCTCGGTGAGCTTCAGCATCCGCAGGACGAGGCCGGTGTCGCCGTCGTGCACGCGGTGGGTTTCCAGCCAGGTCCAGAGGTCGTCGATGGCGGCCCATACGTCGGTGGGCGGGGCCGGCTGATCCGTCATGACCCCGTAGCCTGCCATGCCCCACCCCGCGGTCACCCCGCGATCGCCCCCGCGGTCACTCCTCGAACAACGCCTCCTGCTCGCCCGCGCGCTGCCGCTGCAACCGCCGGTTGCGGGCCCCGATCACCGCCGCCGTGACCGCCGCCGTCACTCCCAGCGCCACCGGGACCATCCAGCCCCGGTCGAAGACATGCCCGAACGTGTGGTCAAGGGAGAGCCGGCCGGGGCCCGAGACCGCCAGGCCCGCGGCGGCCAGGCCCAGGCTCGCCGCGTACTCATAGCCGCCCTCCGCCGCGAAGAACCCGTTCGGCATGTGCAGTGCGGCCGCGCCCGCCATCGCGCCGGCCGCGGCGCCCCCCGCCGCCGGGGTCGCCAGGCCCAGCGCCAGCAGCGTGCCGCCGCCCGCCTCCGCCAGCCCCGCCGCCAGCGCGCTCTGCCGTCCGGGCGCGTACCCGACGGATTCGAAGTACTGGCCCGTGCCCTCGATCCCGCCCCCGCCGAACCAGCCGAACAGCTTCTGCGCGCCGTGCGCCGCCAGCACCCCGCCGGTCCCCAGCCGGAGCAGCAGCAGGCCCACATCACGTCGGTCGTAGCAGGTCACGGTGGCTCCTCCGGCCGGGGTGCGATCAGGTCTCCACGGTCGCACCGGGACACCCGACCGGCCCGTCCTCGGCGCCGTTTGGGTGGCGGGCCCCCGGCAGCGGTGTGACGCTGACTGACATGACGATTCACCCAGACAGACTCAGCGACCCGGCCGTCCGTGCCTTCGTCGGCGCCGTCAACGCCGGTGACCGCGCGAGCCTTCTCGGACTGCTAACCCCGGACGCGACCATGGCCGACGACGGCTCCGACCGGGACCTCACCGAGTGGATCGACCGCGAGATCTTCTCCTCCCACGGTCACCTGGACGTCGACAGCGAGTCCCGCGACGGCCGCTCCCTGGTCGCCGGCTACCGCAACGACACCTGGGGCGAGATGCGCACCAGGTGGGCCTTCACCGTCGAGGACGACGGCCGTATCTCCCACTTCGAGACCGGGCAGGCCTGACCGCCTCCTCGGCCGTCCCTTTGTCCGGCACCTTGCCGTCCTGGTCCGCCCCTTGTCCTCGCGTGCACTTCAAGTCCTAGCGTCCTCGGGCATGGACAGCTACAGCACCACCAGGACCCTGGGACGTTCCGGTATCGAGGTCAGCGCGCTCGGCTTCGGCTGCTGGGCCATCGGCGGCGAGTGGCAGGACGCCGCCGGTCAGCCGCTCGGCTGGGGCAGGGTCGACGACGAGGAGTCCGTACGGGCGGTCCAGCGCGCCCTCGACCTCGGCGTCACCTTCTTCGACACCGCCGACACCTACGGCGCCGGGCACAGCGAGCGCGTCCTCGGCCGCGCCCTCGGCAAGCGCCGGGACGAGGTCGTCGTCGCCACCAAGTGGGGCAACGTCTTCGACGAAAAGACCCGCACACTCACCGGCAGCGACGACTCCCCGGCGTACGTCCGCCGCGCCCTCACCGCGTCGCTGCGCCGCCTCGGCGCCGACCACGTCGACCTCTACCAGCTGCACCTCTCCGACGCCGTCCCGTCCCGTGCCGCCGAACTGCGCGACGTCTGCGAGGAGTTGGTGGCGGAGGGGCTCATCCGCGCCTACGGCTGGAGCACCGACGACCCGGCCCGCGCCGCCGTCTTCGCCGAGGGCCCGCACTGTACGGCCGTACAGCACACCCTCAACGTGCTCCAGGACGCGCCCGAACTCCTGCGAGTGGCAGACGACTTGGGTCTTGCCGCCGTCAACCGCAGCCCGCTCGCGATGGGGTTGCTCGGCGGGCGGCGGCAGGCGGCCGGTGCGGGGGACATCCGGAGCAGGCCGCCGGCCTGGCTGCCCGGGTTCGGGGACGGGGAGGGGGCCGATCCCGAGTGGGTCGCGCGGATCGACGCGCTGCGGGCCGTCCTCACCAGCGGTGGCCGGACCCTGGCGCAGGGTGCCCTCGGCTGGATCTGGGCCCGCAGCCCGCGCACGGTCCCCATCCCCGGGTTCCGGTCCGTCGCCCAGGCCGAGGACAACGCCGGGGCGATGGCGAAGGGGCCGCTCACCGCCGGGCAGCTGGCCGAGATCGACCGGCTGCTCGGGCGCTGAACGGCCCCTGCGGTGGGCTCCTGCGGTGGGCTCCTGCGGGCGGATCCCTGCGGGCGGATCCCTGCGGGCGGATCCCTGCGGGCGGATCCCTGCGGGCGGATTCCCGCGGGTGGGTCAGTAGCCCGGTCCGCCGCCGTACTGCTGCTGCACGTAAGGCTGCTGGCCGTACTCCTGGGGCTGCTGGCCGTAGCCCGCCTGCTGCGGCCCGCCGCCGTGCCCCGCACCCGCCGCCTGCTGCGCGTACCGCTGTCCGCCGCCCTGCTCGGTGAGGGTGATCTGGCCGGCCTTGATGGTGGCCAGGCGCGGGGCGCGGCGGGCGATCGAGGAGTCGTGGGTGACCATGATGAAGGTCAGCCGGTACTCGTGCCACAGGCCTTCCAGCAGGCCCATGATGTCGTCCCGGGTGCCCTCGTCGAGGTTGCCGGTGGGCTCGTCGGCGAGCAGCACCTTCGGCTTCTTCACCAGCGCACGGGCGATGGCGACCCGCTGCTGCTGGCCGCCGGAGAGCTCCGAGGGGGCGTGGGTGAGCCGTTCGCCCAGGCCCACCGAGCGCAGCGCCTCCGCCGCCCGCTCGCGCCGCTCGGCCGGCTTCACGCCGAGCGGCACCAGGGCCGTCTCGACGTTCTCCTGGGCGGTGAGCGTGGGGATGAGGTTGAACGCCTGGAAGATGATGCCGATGTTCTCGGCGCGCACCCGGGTCAGCTTGGTCTCGCTGATGCGCGCGAGGTCGACGCCGTCCAGTTCGACGCTGCCCTCGGTCGGGCGGTCCAGGCCGCCGATCATCTGGAGCAGGGTCGACTTGCCGCCGCCGGTCGGGCCCTGGATGACGAGCTGGTCGCCGTCCTCGATGGTCAGGTCGACGCCGCGCAGCGCCTCGACCGTCTCCTTGCCCCGCGTGTAGCGCTTGGTGACTCCGGTGAGTCTGTACATGGGTTCTCCACTGGGTGGTGAGTGGGGTGGGGCGCCGCATCCCGGGGGGATCGGAAGCGGCGCCCCGGTTCAGGGGGGGCGGGGGGTTACGAGACGCTGCGCAGGGCGTCGGCCGGGCGCATCCGGGAGGCGCGCCAGCCGCCCATCGCGCCGGCGATCAGACCGCCGGTGACCGCGAGGCCGACGGCGAGCGCGATGGTGGTGAGGGAGACGGGCGCGGTCAGCGCGATCTCCAGGGTGTTCTGGGTGGACTGCTGGCCGGGGCCGCCGCCGCCCGGGCGACCGCCCATGCCACCGCCGCCGGTGGTGTTGCCCAGCTGGGCCGTCAGCTTGGGGCTGATCGCGGTGACCGCGTAGGCCGCGCCGACGCCGAGGGCGATACCGAGGGCGCCGCCGATGAGGCCGTTCACCATGGACTCGCCGACGACCTGCCGGGTGACGTTGCGCGAGGGCCAGCCCAGCGCCTTCAGGGTGCCGAACTCACGCACCCGGCGGGACACCGCGGAGGAGGTCAGCAGCGCCGCCACCAGGAAGGCCGCCACCAGGACGGCGATGGACAGCCACTTGCCGACACTGGTCGCCAGGCTGGAGGCGGTGGAGAGGGAACCGGAGACGGTGGACGCCAGGTCGGCGGAGGTGGTGACCGTCGTACCGGAGATGTTGGACTGGATCTCCTCCTTCACGGTGGAGATCTGCTTGGAGTCGGTCGCCTTGACGTAGATCGTGGTGACCTGGTTCTTGGCGTCGCCGAGGGTCTGCGCAGGCTTCAGCGGGATGTAGAGGTCGGTGTCGGACTCGCTGCTGTCCGGGGTGGCGATCCCGATGACCGTGAACTTGGTGCCGGAGATCTTGAAGGTCGAGCCGACCTTGTACTTCTTCTCCTTGGCGTACGACTTGCTGACCACCGCGACCTTGGCGCTGGTCTGCGCCGAGGTGAAGGTCCTGCCCGAGGTGATCTTCATCGAGGCCAGCGGGCCGAGGCCCTGGTGGGCCACGTCGACGCCGACGACGGAGTAGCTGTTGACGTTGAAGTTGGCGCCGCCGCCCTGGACCTGCGGCTGGCCGGTGGAGGTGCCACCGCCCGGCTGGCCCTGGCCGCCCCCGCTGTTGCTGCTGCCGCTGGAGCTCTGTGCCTTGCCCTGGGTGAAGGAGCCGTCGACCTTGGTGACGTTCAGGGAGAGCGCTCCGACCGCGCTGTCCACGCCCTTCTGCGCGGCGACCTCGGTGACCAGGGTCGACTTCAGGGCCTGACCTCCCTGCGTCTGCACCCGGTCCGAACTCTGCGTGGAGCTGCTGCTGGACTTGGCGCCGAACTTGAAGTTCGGGCCGCCGGAGCTGCCCGAAGTCGGTGCCGTACGGGCCTTGGTGACCGTCATGTCGGTACCGAGGCCGTAAAGCGACTTGAGGACCTTGTCCTGCGCCTGGGTCATACCGGCCGACACAGAGTTGACCGTGGTCACCAGGGCGATTCCGAGCGCCAGACCCAGTGCGATGACCAGGGCCGCCTTCTTTCTACGGCCCAGCTCGCGCTTGAGATAGATGCCAAACATCCCGTTCCTCGAAGGTTCTTGGCGCCCGCTGTGGGCGCTGCCTCAAGCTAGGGAGAAACCTTTGAGTCACACTGGGTAAAAGATGTGTCAGAGCTGAGAAAGCTCGTACTCTTATCAAACTTTCATAAGACAGCAAATTCCTATTGAGGCGAGGGGGCCCTCCAAGGAACCCGCTGTTCCATGCGTGTACGGTCCCGGAGTGCGCGATTCCTCTCTGCTGACCAGGCGTGCCGTCCTCGGACTGACGGCCGCCGCTCTTCCCCTCTCCGCGGCGACCCCTGCCTCCGCGGCCACCGTCATAGGCGGCGAGCGCCTGGCCCGCGGCGGCGTCCAGGTGCGCGGCGCCACCGGCCTCCCCAGGAAGATCACCGCCCGCGCCTGGCTGCTCGCCGACTGCGAGAGCGGTGAGGTGCTGGCCTCCTTCGACGCGCACCGGCGCCTGGCGCCCGCTTCCACCCTGAAGATGCTGTTCGCGGACACCGTGCTGAAGAAGTTCGAGCGGACCGAGCGCTACCGGGTCAAGGACACCGACATCTCCGACGTCCCGGCCGGCTCCAGCCTGGTCGGCATCAAGCCAGGCATCACCTACACCGTCGAGCAGCTGTGGCAGGGCGTCTTCCTGCGTTCCGGCAACGACGCCGTGCACGTCCTCGCCCACATGAACGGCGGTATCGCACAGACCGTCGCCGAGATGCAGGCCAAGGCGGCCGACCTCCAGGCCCTCGACACCCATGTGGTCAGCCCGGACGGCTTCGACCACCCCGGCCAGCTGTCCTCCGCCTACGACCTGACCCTCTTCGCCCGGCACGGGCTGAAGGACGACGACTTCCGGGGCTACTGCGGGACCAGGACCGCGAACTTCCCGGCGGGCGGCAAGAAGACCTTCCAGATCCAGAACACGGACCGACTGCTCACCGGCTCCTGGGGACTGGGCACCTACAAGGGCCTGTTCGGCGTCAAGAACGGCTACACCAGCCACGCCGGCAACACCTTCACCGGTGGCGCCACCCGGGGCGGCCGCACCCTGCTGGTCACCGTGATGCATCCCGACAGCGGCAGCAACGCCGTGTACGAGGAGGCCGCCGCACTGCTCGACTGGGGCTTCGAGGAGGGGAGTTCGGCGCAGGCGGTGGGCGCGCTGGTCGATCCGCTGAGCGAGGGCGGGGCGAGCGCGAGCCCGTCGCCCACGACGGCGAAGGGCGCCGCGGGTGCGGCCGGGAAGGGAGCGGCGGCCGGTTCGGGGTCGTCCGGACCGTCGCAGTGGCGGCTCGCGGAGGGCGGCGCGGGAACTCTCGCGCTGCTGGGCGCGGGGGCGTTGACGCTGCGTCGGCGCCGCCGGGCGGCCACCGCCGACTCGCGTGACACACCGGCGAGTTGACGTCATGCGGCAGCCGTCCCACCCACCGGTGCGTACCCGCGTCCCGCACGGGTCCACCCCCACCCGGTGTGGTGGGACGGCTGCCGCCTCCCCCTCGGTGTGGTCGGCGGAACACCAGAGCCTCAACTGTGAAGCTCTGGTGGAGAAGAGTTGAGCATAGGCGCGTTACCGGCGGCAATACCGCGGACGTTTGAATTCCGGTTGTGCAAGTTGCGAAGGTCCTGGCTGAACGGTGGTTCAGCCCCGGCCCACGTACGGCATCGCCGTCGCCAGCACCGTCGCGAACTGCACGTTCGCCTCCAGCGGCAGCTCGGCCATGTGCCGCACGGTGCGCGCCACATCCGCCACTTCCATCACGGGTTCCGGGGCGATCTCCCCGCTCGCCTGCAGGGCGCCGGTCTGCATCCGGGCCGTCATGTCCGTGGCCGCGTTGCCGATGTCGATCTGCCCGACCGCGATGCCGTACGGCCGCCCGTCCAGGGACAGCGACTTGGTGAGGCCGGTCAGCGCGTGCTTGGTCGCGGTGTAGGGGGCGGAGTGCGGGCGGGGCGTGTGCGCCGAGATGGACCCGTTGTTGATGATCCGGCCGCCCTGCGGCTCCTGCTCCTTCATCTGCCGGAACGCCGCCTGCGCGCACAGGAACGCCCCGTTGAGGTTGGTGTCCACCACATGCCGCCACGCCTCGTAGGCGAGATCCTCCACGGGCACCCCGCCGGGCCCGAACGTCCCCGCGTTGTTGAACAGCAGGTCCACCCGCCCGAACCGCTCCACGGTCGCCGCGAACAGCCCGGCGACGTCCTCCGGTTGCGCCACATCCGTGCGTACGACGAGACGGTCGCCCTCGGGCACCAGCGCCGCCGTCTTCTCCAGCTTCTCCGGGCGCCGCCCCGCCAGCGCCACCGACCAGCCGGCCCGCAGCAGCTCCACGGCCACGGCCCGCCCGATACCGGAACCGGCGCCGGTGACCACCGCGATCTTCGATTGCTTGGCATTCATAGGGCGGCAGCCTAGGGAGCCCGGCCCCTCAGGTCACGCCCCGCCGGGCGCGGCCCTCAGGGGTCACGCCCCGCCGGGCGTGCTCCCGCCCGGGGTGGCGGCGTTCGGGTCGTGCCCCGCCGGGGGTGCTCCTGCCCGGGGTCGCGGCGTTCAGGGGTTCACGCCCCGCCGGGGGTGTTCCCGCCCGGGGTCGCGGCGTTC
Source organism: Streptomyces sp. NPDC111744 (assembly GCF_055634995.1). NCBI lineage: Bacteria > Bacillati > Actinomycetota > Actinomycetes > Kitasatosporales > Streptomycetaceae > Streptomyces > Streptomyces sp. NPDC111744. The sequence continues at coordinate 356,146 of NZ_JBVKCG010000003.1, read as the reverse complement.
GGGTCGTGCCCCGCCGGGCGCCCCCCCAGCCCCGGGCGCGCCCGGGTCACGACTCCCCGGGGTAGCGGACGCCGATCAGTTCGCGGAGCGTGTCCAGGGTGCGCATGACCGCGAGGGTGCCGTCGAGCGGGACGAGCGGGGACTCGGTCTCACCGGCCCGCAGCGCGCGCATGACCTCCCGGGCCTCGTGGCGCAAGCTGGTGCGCGGGCCGTCGGCCGGGTCCAGGGCGAACTCCTCCGGGTCGCGGCCGTCGCGGTGCAGTACGAAGCGCTCGGGGTGGAAGAAGCCGTCCGGGATGTCGATCCGGCCGCGTGAGCCGGTGACCGAGGCGGTGGTGCCGGTGCCGCCCACTATGGAGCAGTGCACCGCCGCGAGAGCACCGCTCTCCCAGGAGAGCAGCGCACCCGTCTGGAGATCGACGCCCTCGTCCGAGAGCACCGCTCGCGCCGACAGCCCGTCCGGCTCGCCGAGCAGCAGATGCGCGAACGACACCGGGTACACCCCCAGGTCGAGCAGCGCGCCCCCGCCCAGCACCGGATCCCGCAGCCGGTGCGCCGGCGGGAACGGGCCCTCCAGCCCGAAGTCCGCCTGCAGGGTCCGCACCTCACCGATCGCCCCGTCCGCGACCAGCGCCTTCAGCCGTCGCACCAGCGGGTTGCAGTACATCCACATCGCCTCCATCAGGAAGCGGTCGTGCTCCTTCGCCAGCGCCACCAGTTCCTCGGCCTCGCGGACGCCGATCGTGAACGGCTTCTCGCACAGCACGTTCCGCCCCGCCGCCAGGCACAGCCCGGCGGCCGCCCGGTGCGCCGAGTGCGGAGTGGCGACGTACACGACGTCGATGTCCTCGTCCCGGGCCAGCGACTCCCAGTCGCCGTACGCCCGCCCGATCCCGAACCGCTCCGCGAACGCCTCCGCCGACTCCGGGGACCGTGAGGCCACCGCCGCGATCTCCGCGTCCGGCAGATCCACCAGGTCCGCCGCGAACGCGGCCGCGATCCCGCCCGTCGCCAGGATCCCCCACCGCACACTCTGCTCAGCCATCCCGGCCGCCCCACCCTCGCTCATGTTTTCCAGGCAGTCTGTACGAGCTGAGAGCATAGGCCGGGGCCATCGGGGTCCACCAAGAGTGGACCCGTAGGGCGAGACCAGCAGTGAACCGAAGGAGCGGGGGGACACATGCGCCAGATGCCAGAGCGGCCGGCACCGCCGACACCGGACGCCCAGGACACCGCCGTACCCTCCGGAACCGCCCCCGGTACCCGCGCCGCCCGCCGTGCGGGTCTCCTCCTGGTGCTGGTCCTCGGCGCGCTCACCGCGACGCCGCCGCTGGCGATGGACATGTACCTCCCGTCCCTGCCGGAGGTCACCCGCTCCCTCCATGCCCCCGCCGCGACCGTGCAGCTCACCCTCACCGCCTGTCTCGCCGGCATGGCCCTCGGCCAGCTGGTCGTCGGCCCGATGAGCGACCGCTGGGGCCGCCGCCGTCCGCTGCTGGCCGGCCTCGCCGTCTACGTCGCCGCCACCGCCCTGTGCGCCGTCGCGCCGAACGTCGAGACCCTGGTCGCCTTCCGCCTCGCCCAGGGCCTCGCGGGCGCGGCCGGCATAGTCATCGCCCGGGCCGTCGTACGCGACCTCTACGACGGTGTCGCCATGGCCCGCTTCTTCTCCACCCTGATGCTGGTCTCCGGGGTGGCCCCGATCGTCGCCCCGCTGATCGGCGGGCAGATCCTGCGGGTGACGGACTGGCGGGGCGTGTTCGTCGTCCTGACGGTCGTCGGCGCGGTCCTCGCGGCCGTGGTGTGGGCGAAACTCCCGGAGACCCTGCCGGCCGCCGACCGGCACGCCGGGGGAGCGGCCGCCGCCGTACGCGCCATGCGCACCCTGCTCGCCGACCTCCCCTTCACCGGCTACATGCTCGCGGGCGGCTTCGCCTTCGCGGCCCTCTTCGCCTACATATCCGCGTCCCCGTTCGTCATCCAGGAGATCTACGGCGCCTCCCCGCAGACCTTCAGCCTGCTCTTCGGGCTCAACTCGGTCGGGCTGGTGATCGCCGGGCAGGTCAACGGCAAGGTGCTGGTCGGCCGGGTCAGCCTGGACAGGGTGCTGGGCACCGGCCTGGCCGTGACCGTCCTCGCCGCGACAGCCCTGCTTCTCATGTCGACCGGGGCCTTCGGCCCGGTCGGCCTCGCCCCCGTGGCCACCGCCCTGTTCGTGCTGATGTCCGCGATGGGCTTCACCCTCCCCAACGCCCAGTCCCTCGCCCTGCTGCGCACCCGGCACACCGCCGGATCGGCGTCCGCGCTGCTCGGGACCTCCTCGTTCCTGGTGGGCGCGGTCGCCTCACCGCTGGTCGGGATCGCCGGGGAGAGAACCGCCGTGCCCATGGCGATCGTCCAACTGGCGGGGGCACTGGTGGCACTGGCCTGCTTCGTGGGAATGTGCCGTCCCTGGACCGTGCGTGGGAACACACGTGCGGGGACGGAGGATGGGGGTGCCCCCATTCGAGCGAAGTCGAGAGAGGGGGAGGAGAGCTGAGCGTACCGAGACTGCGCGTCGAGACACCGGAACGGGCCGGGCTCGACCCCGCGGAACTCAGGCACCTCGTGCGCGAAGTGCATGCCCTCACCGCAGGTGAGCGGCCCTGGGCGGCCGGCGCCGTCGTGGTCGCCGGACGCGGTCCCGTGATCGCCGTCCAGCAGGCGGCCGGCTGGGCGGTGCGCTGGTCCGCGTACGACCCCGGGGCCGACGCCGGTGTCGAACTGCCGCCCGCCGCCCGGGTCCCGATGACCGTCGACACCCCCTTCGACCTGGCCTCCCTCACCAAACTCTTCACCGCGGTCGCCGCCGTGCAGCAACTCGAACGCGGCACCCTCGGCATCGACGCCCGCGTCGGCGCCTACCTCCCCGACTTCCGGGCGGCCGCCGTCCACGGCATCACCGTCCGCCAGCTCCTCACCCACACCTCGGGCCTGCGCCCCGAACTCCCTCTGCACGACTGCCCCGACGACGCGGCCCGCCTCGACCTGCTCCGCGCCGAGGCCCCGAGCAGCCCGCCCGGCACGTACCGCTACTCGGACCTCAACATGCTCCTCCTCCAGTACGTCCTGGAGCGGAGCACCGGTCTTGCCCTCGACGTCCTCGTCCACGAGGGCATCACCCGCCCGCTCGGGATGACCGCCACCGACTTCGGCCCCTGCCCCGGCGCGGCGGCCACCGAGGACCAGCGGCGGCCGTGGGCCAAGGCGGACCGGGGGATGCTGCGGGGTGTCGTGCACGACGAGAACGCCTGGGCGCTGGGCGGGGTGGCCGGGCACGCGGGCCTGTTCTCCACGGCCCGGGACCTGGCCGTCTTCTGCCGGACGCTGCTGGCGGGCGGTGCGTACGGCCCGGCGCGCATCCTCGGTCCCGACTTCGTGGACCTGCTGCTGAACCCGCCCGGTCTGGGGTTCCTGGTGGACCAGCCGTGGTTCATGGGCGAACTGGCGGGCCGGGGCGCGGCCGGGCACACCGGGTTCACGGGGACGAGCCTCGTCCTGGACCGGGCGACCGACACCTTCCTGGTCCTGCTGGCCAACACCGTGCACCCCCGGCGGCGCCCGGGCGACAGCGCCCCGAGAGCGGCGGCGGCGACCCGGCTGGCGAGGGCGGTCTTTCTCAGCCCGTCGGGGGTGTGACGCGGCGGCGGCCCGGACTTCGAGCGAGTCGCCGTCCGCTGGTTCCCGCCCTCGGCGCGCCGCGTGTTCCGGCACCAACCCGGAGGCGTCCGGCGTGATGCCCGGCGCCCCTACAATCACCGGGTGAACCACCCCGCATCCCCGGCCGACCAGCTCCGTGTCACGCTCTCCGACCTCCTCGACGGCCTTCCCCCGAAGCAGGCCGCCGGAGCCGTCGAGCGACTGATCGCCAGCTACCGGGGCGTCACCCCGACCCACGCGCCGATCCTGCGGGACCGCGCGGACGTGGTGGCCTACGCGGCGTACCGGATGCCGGCGACCTTCGAGGCGGTACGGGCGGCGCTGGCGGCGTTCGCCGACGCGGTGCCGGAGGGCTGGGTGCCGGGGAGCCATGTGGATGTCGGCGGCGGGACGGGCGCGGCGACCTGGGCGGTGACCGACACCTGGGCCGGGGTCCGGCCGGTGACGGTCCTCGACTGGGCCGAGCCGGCGCTCGCCCTGGGCCGGGAGATCGCCGCGGCGAACCCGGCGCTGCGGGAGGCGTCCTGGCAGCGCTCTCGGATCGGAGCAGCGCTCACCATCGAGAGCACTGATCTCGTCACGGTGTCGTACGTCCTCAACGAACTCGACGAGGCCGCCCGTGCCGCCCTCGTCGACGCCGCCGCGACCGCCGCGCAGGCCGTCGTCATCGTGGAGGCCGGCACCCCGGCGGGCTATGCCCGGGTCATCGAGGCCCGCGACCGCCTGATCGCCGCCGGCTTCCAGGTCGCCGCGCCCTGCCCGCACAGCGCCGCCTGCCCGATCGTCCCCGGCACGGACTGGTGCCACTTCTCGGCCCGGGTCAGCCGCTCCTCCCTGCACCGCCAGGTCAAGGGCGGATCGCTGGCCTACGAGGACGAGAAGTTCAGCTACGTGGCGGCCACCCGCTTCCCCGTGGCCCCCGCGCCGGCCCGGGTGGTGCGGCGGCCGCAGATCCGCAAGGGCCAGGTCCTGCTCGACCTGTGCGAGACCGACGAACAGCTGCGCCGGACGACGATCACCAAACGCCACGGCGACCTGTACCGGGCGGCGCGGGACGCGGACTGGGGAGATGCCTGGCCGCCGCGGTGACACGTCGTGGTGATACGCCCCCGGCACCCCGCTTCGCACCCGGATGGGACCATAAGGCATGCTGTCCGCACCACACGGAGGCGAGGCGATACATGAGCGGGACGTTCGGTGGCCGCAGCGGCCGGCAGGGCAGACTCTCCCAGTGGCTGCTCGGACGGAGGCCCAAGGAAGCCGCCGCCACCGACGGTGACGGCCGTGCGGCCCTGCTGCTCGCCGCCGCCGAGGCGGGCCTCCCGCTGGCCCCCGCCGCGTATCCCGCCCCCGGCTACGGCTGCTCCTGCGACCGCGTCGGCTGTCCCACCCCGGCCCGGCACCCGGTGTCGTTCGCGTGGCAGACGCAGTCCACCACCGACCGCGCCCAGATCGAGCGCTGGGCCCGGCACCAGCCGCAGGCCAACTTCATCACCGCGACCGGGATGACCCACGACGTCCTGGACGTCCCCCTGGAGGCCGGCCGGCAGGCGCTGGAGCGGCTGCTCGCGAACGGCGTCGAGGTGGGTCCGGTCGCCGAGAGCGACGACGGCCGCATGCTGTTCTTCACCCTCACCCGCGGCACCCCCGAGGACGAGGACGAGTGGTGGCCGTGCGAGCTGGACTGCCACCCCGAGACCATGGACGAGCATCCGGGCCTGCGCTGGCACTGCCGGGGGTCGTACGTCCTCGTGCCGCCCGCCAGGCTGCCCGGTGACGACGGCCGCAGCGTGCACTGGGTGCGCGGTCCCGAGCACCCGCTGCCCGACCCGCTGACCCTCCTGGAGATCCTCACCGACGCCGGCGCCCGGCACGCCGACGCGGAGTCCGGTGAGGCGAGCGCCGCCTGGCCGGTCCGCCGTTAGGAACCCTCGGCGGACGTCAGCCCCTGGATGCGTCCCAGGACCGAGACCTTTCCGGTGCCCGCCGGGTCCAGCGCGACCTGGTTGGAGACGAACTGCATGGTCAGCGACTGCTTGATCTCGCCCTTGGTGAGGGCCTTGACGTCCTGGTTCGGCGTCGGCACCGAAGTGCCCGCGGCCGCGGTCTCCTTGGCGTAGTAGCGGGTGGTGAAGAACACCATCGCGCCGCCGTCGGTGGTGCGCAGGGCGAGCGGCGCGTAGTCGCCGTTGGTCAGCGGCACGTCGATGTACTGGGTCGCGAGGCCCGGCTTGGTCGACTTCCTGCGGTCCGTGCGCCAGCCGCTGGTGTGCGCGCCGTCCGCGAAGACGCTGCCGCCGCTCTTCAGGTAGGTGGCGTAGTCCTGGCCCAGGTCAGCGGGGGAGACGGCCAGTTGGGCGATGTTGGCCGGCACGGCCTCGGCCCAGCCGTCCTTGTCGGTCGTGAACTTCGGTACGGCGTCCGGCGCGACCAGCGTCAGATACGCCACCTGGAACGGCGCGGAGAGGCTGTTACGGGTGAAGACCAGCAGCCAGCGGTCGTCGCCGCCCTTGTTGCCGTGCGCGTCGGCGAGGAACCAGCGCGGCCAGCCGGCCTTCTTGGGGATGGTGTACGTGACGTCGTCGAACTCCAGCGCCGAATGGCCGGAGTTGCCGCTCGGGCTGTTGACGTGCCCGGCCTTCAGACGCGCGGAGTCGATGTCGGCGAGGGCGCCGGTCGTGTAGTCGGCGTCCAGGGACCCGTCGTAGGCCTTGTCGGCCTTGTTGTACGCGTCCGTGAACTGCTTCAGCGCCTTGGCGGCCTCGGCGCGGGTGGTGGTGGGGAGCACCTCGCGCTCCCCGTGCACCACCACGCATCCGCTCGCCGTCAGTGACACGGCGGTCAGCGCGACCGCCATGAGCGCCCTGCGCTCACGCCCGCGGAGTCCGCGGAGCCGCCGAGGTCCGCGATCCCTGGTCGTCAGGTGCGTCATCAGGTGCCTTCACCTTCCCCTTCCCGGAGGCGAACCCTACCGGGGCGAAGAAGAGTACGAGTGTCGGGATCAGGTACAGCAGCCACACCGTGACCTGGAGCACGGTCGGGTCGGGCTGGAAGTTGAAGACGCCCTTGAGGAGGGTGCCGTACCAGCTGTCCGGCGGGATGGCGCCGCTGATGTCGAAGGCCTGGTCGGTCAGGCCCGGGATCCAGTCGGCCTCCTGGAGGTCGTGGAAGCCGTACGCCAGCACGCCCGCCGCGACGACCACCAGCATGCCGCCGGTCCAGGTGAAGAACCTGGCGAGGTTGATCCGCAGGGCGCCGCGGTAGAAGAGCCAGCCGAGCAGGACCGCGGTGGCGAGGCCGAGGACGACGCCGATCAGGGGGCGCGGGGTGCCGTCCCCGGCCGCGTGCACGGACGCCCAGACGAACAGGGCGGTCTCAAGTCCCTCCCGGCCCACGGCGAGGAAGGCGGTGGCGACCAGCGCGCCGGTGCCCATCGCGAGGGCCGCGTCGAGCTTGCCGTGCAGCTCGGACTTCAGGTGCCGGGCGGTGCGCCGCATCCAGAACACCATCCAGGTCACCAGGCCCACCGCGACGACGGACAGGGACCCGCCGAGCGCCTCCTGCGCCTCGAACGTCAGCTCCTGGGAGCCGAATTCGAGGGCGCAGCCGAAGCCCATGGCGATGAGCACCGCCACGCTGATGCCGATCCAGACCGGCCTCAGGGCGTCCCTGCGCCCGGTCTTGACCAGGTAGGCGATGAGGATGCAGACGACGAGCGAGGCCTCAAGGCCTTCGCGCAGCCCGATCAGATAGTTGGAGAACACGGATCACGCCCCCTTGGAGGACTCGGAGAACAGCGTCCGGCCCCACCAGTCGTCCTTGTCCCGGACGCCGGGCGGGACCGCGAAGACCGCCGAACCCACGTGCTGGATGTACTCGTTGAGTGCGTCGGACGCCGACAGCCTGCGCTGCAGCGGGATGAACCCCTTGCGTACGTCACGCTGGTAGGCCAGGAAGAACAGGCCCGCGTCGAGCCGTCCGAGCCCGTCCGTCCCGTCGGTGAACGAATAACCCCGGCGCAGGATGGTGATCCCGCCGTTGGAGTCGGGGTGCGCGAGCCGCACATGGGCGTCCGGCTTCATCGCCTTGAGGAACGGCGCGTCGTGCTCCTTGGCCTTGCCGACGGGGGCGCCCTCGCCCTTGTCCCGCCCGAAGACGTCCTCCTGCTCCTGGAGCGAGGTCCGGTCCCAGGTCTCGATGTTCATCCGGATGCGCCGGGCGACGAGATACGACCCCCCGCGCATCCACCCGGGACCGTCGCCGTCGCCCACCCACACGAACTTCTTCAGGCGGTCGGTCTCGGTCCCCGCGATGTTGCGGGTGCCGTCCTTGAACCCCATGAGGTTGCGCGGGGTCTGGGCATCCGGGGTCGTGGACGAGGTCTTCCCGAAACCGAGCTGGGACCAGCGGACGGCGACCTTGCCGAAGCCGATCCGGGCGAGGTTGCGGATGGCGTGCACGGCGACCTGGGGGTCGTCGGCGCAGGCCTGGACGCACAGGTCGCCGCCGGTGCGGGCGGAGTCGAAGTTGTCGCCCGGGAACTGCGGCAGATCGACCAGGGCGTCCGGGCGGTTGTCCCTGAGCCCGAACTTCTCGAAGAACGACGGCCCGAAGCCGATCGTCAGCGTCAGCCGGGACGGCTTGAGCCCGAGCGCCTCGCCGGTGTCGTCCGGGGGCGCCTCGGCGAGCCCGCCGTACGCCCCGTCGCCGATCGCCTTCCCGGCGGTCAGTCGCCGGGCCGCGGCCGTCCAGTCCTTCAGCAGCTGGACGAACTCGGCCCGGTCCTCGGTCTTCACGTCGAACGCGGCGAAGTGCAGCCGGTCCTGGACGGGGGTGGTGATACCGGCCTGGTGGGCGCCGTGGAACGGGACGGCGGTCGTGGGGCCGGCGTCGTCGCCGGACTCGGCCACGGCCACCGCGCCCCCGGCCACGGCGGCGCCGAGCGCGAGCCCGGCCCCGCCCCAGCCGATGACCGCACGACGCGACGGACTGGTTTTCTCGGCCATCTCCCGCCCCTTACTTGACGACGGCCGCGGCGAGCTTGGACAGCGGCTCCGCGAGGGCGTTGACCGCGTCGGACAGCTCCTTCTGCTGGGACTTGGTGACCTTGTCGTACGACACGAAGCCGTCCGAGGTGGAGGTGGTGCGGTACTTGTCGAGCAGCGCGTTCAGCGCGGTGAACTGCTTGTCCAGCTCGGTGGTCAAGGCCGCGTCGTTCTTCCGGGCGACCGGCTTCAGCAGCTCGTACGCCTTCTGCGCACCCTCGACGTTGGCCTTGAAGTCGCTGAGGTCGGTGTGGGCGTAACGGTCCTCCTCGCCGGTGACCTTGCCGGTGGCGACCTCGTCGAGGAGTTCCTTGGCGCCGTTGGCCATGGAGGTCGGGGTGATCTCGGCCTTGCCGACCCGCTTCTGCCAGTCCTTCAGATCGGTGACCAGCCCGGCGGCCAGGGTCTTCTGCTCGGCGCCGATCTTCTTGTCCTGCCACAGCGCCTTCTCCAGCGCGTGCCAGCCGGTCCACTTCTGGCCCTTCTCCAGGCCGTCGGCGCGCGTGTCCGTCTTGGGGTCGATGTCCCCGAAGGACTCGGCGATCGGCTCGGTGCGCTCCCAGCCGACCCGGGAGGGGGCGTAGGCGTTCTTCGCGGCTTCCAGGTCGCCGGCCTTGATGGCGGCGGCGAACGTCTCCACCTTCGGGATCGTCGCGTCGGCCTGCTCCTGGGCGTACTCGCGGTAGTCGGCGACGGCCTTGTCGAGCGTCGGGTTGCGCTTGGCGACCGCACCGGAGCCGGTGACGGTCAGCTTCTGCCGGACACCGTGCCCCTTCATCCCGGGCCGGCAGGCTATTTCGTACGACCCCTGCTTCACCTCGGCGGTGAGCGTGTACTTCGTCCCCGGCCCGATGTTCTCCTTCTCCGAGACGATCCGGTCGTCCGGGAAGAGGATCTCGACCTCGGTGGCCTTGGACCCGGTGTTCTCGATGGCGAGCGTGACGTGCCCGGCGGGCACGGACTTGGTCGACGTCTCGCACCTGGAGTCGGCCGCGGTGACCTGAATCGCGTCACCGCCCTTGGCGTCGCTCTTCGCCGTGCAGGCCGAGAGAGCGGTCAGAGCAGCCGCGGTGGCGGCGGCGGTGACGGTGAGTCGGACGGCACGCATGCAGGCTCCAAGCGAGGTGGTGTGGTGAGGCTTCCCTAACTTACCCGAGGCTTACCTCACTCTTACCCATGCGGGGTGTGATTCACCGGACACAGAAGGATCACGGAGACCTGAGTGCTTGAATGCCGGAGTGACTGAATACGACGTGCTGCGTGTCTTCTGCGCGGCGAACGGCGGCTACGGCAACGAGCTCGGCGTCGTCCGCGACGGCACGGTGCTGCCCGCGCGGGAGGACCGGCAGGCGCTGGCGGCGAAGCTCGGGTTCAGCGAGACCGTGTTCGTGGACGACCCCGAGCGCGGGGTCGTCGACATCTACACCCCCACCCTGCGCCTGCCGTTCGCCGGCCACCCCTGCGTCGGCACGGCCTGGCTGCTGGACGTACCCGAACTGGTCACACCGGCCGGCGTGGTCGGTGCCCGGCTGGACGGGGAGTTCAGCTGGATCGAGGCACGCCCGGAGTGGGCCCCGCCGCGCACCCTGCGCCAGTACGCCACGGCCGCCGAGGTGGACGCCCTGCCGGTGCCGCCTTCGGGGGAGTGGGTGTACGCCTGGGCGTGGGAGGACGAGTCGGCCGGGCGGGTAAGGGCCCGCGGCTTTCCCGGGCGCGGTGACGGGATCGACGAGGACGAGGCGACCGGGGCGGCCGCGCTGCTGCTCACCGACCGGCTGGGCCGGGCCCTGAACATCACCCAGGGCAGGGGCTCACAGATCCTCACGGCACCGCAGCCGTACGGCTGGGTGGAGATCGGCGGGCGGGTCCTCCTGGAGGGGGCCGAGAGGCAGCCGGGTCTCAGCTAGCGGCCGGCTTGTCGTCGCGGCCGCGCCTCGCGTAGTACCAGGTCATGTTCGACGACAGACCCGTCAGCAGCACCCAGACGACGCCCATCAGCCAGCTGCCCTGCACGAACGAGATGACGGCGGCGGCGACGGCGAGGACGCAGACGACCAGGGCGTAGAGGGCGAGGCGGGGCATGTCGGAGTCGCTTTCGGATCGGTCGGTCGGGGGACACCGGTGGGAGCCACCAGTGTCCCCCATCCGCTCAGACGTCCGTGACGCGGAGCCCGGCGTGTGCCTTGTAGCGGCGGTTGACCGAGATCAGGTTGGCGACCAGCGACTCCACCTGGTGGGCGTTGCGCAGCCGCCCCGCGAAGATGCCCCGCATCCCCGGGATGCGCCCGGCCAGCGCCTGCACGATCTCCACGTCCGCCCGTGCCTCGCCCAGCACCATCACATCGGTGTCGATCTCCTCGACCTCCGGGTCCTGGAGCAGTACCGCCGACAGATGGTGGAAGGCCGCCGCGACCCGGGAGTCCGGCAGCAGCGCCGCGGCCTGCTCCGCCGCGCTGCCCTCCTCCGGCCTGAGCGCGTAGGCGCCCTTCTTGTCGAAGCCGAGCGGGTTGACGCAGTCCACGACCAGCTTCCCGGTCAGTTCCGCGCGCAGCGACTCCAGCGTCTTGCCGTGTCCGTCCCACGGTACGGCGACGATCACGAGGTCACTGCGGCGCGCGCACTCGGCGTTGTCCGCGCCCTCGACACCGTGACCGATCTCGTCGGCGGCGGCCTGCGCGCGCTCGGCGGCCCGCGAACCGATGATCACCTTCTGTCCGGCCCGGGCCAGCCGGTAGGCGAGGCCCTTGCCCTGCGGGCCGGTGCCGCCGAGTACACCCACGACCAGGCCGGAGACGTCGGGCAGGTCCCAGGGATCCTTGCCGGCGGCCTTCTCGGCCGCCGGCTGCTGTGCACTGTCGGAAGTGTCGGAAGAGGTCATGGACCGACTCTACGTCCGTGGCGGCGGCCGCACCCGGTCAGGTGAGCCGGTTCACGGGCACCCGCCGGAACGTGATCGTCTCGTATGCGCCGAAGTCCCCGGTCTCGTACAGCAGTCCGACGGTGGCCGCGTCGACCCGGGTCAGGTCGGAGTAGGCGGCGGGCAGACCGTCGACCGTGTAGGCGGGGCGCCAGGTGGTACCGCCGTCGCCGGAGGCGCGGATCGTCATCAGCGCCCGGGCGGCGGGGTCGGCGGGGCCCGAATAGAGCAGCAGATCCGGGTCCCGCAGCTGCAGTACGGAGGCCTCGCAGACCGGCGCGGTGAGCCCGGCCTGCGGCCGGAACGGCTTCACCAGCGTCTTCCCGCCGTCCGTCGAGTGCGCGTCGGCCCGGTTGCCCGGGGACGGCGAGTCGTTGCGGGTGTTGAAGTAGACGCGTCCGTCGGGGAGTTCGGCGGCGGTGGTCTCGTTGACGTTGACGTACCCGTTGGTGTTCTCGTCGACGTAGCCGAGGTACCAGGTCTCGCCCCGGTCGTCGCTGAGCAGGCAGTGGCCGCTGTTGTACTTGCCCTCGGTGCCGTTGTCGGTCCCGGTGGGCGCAACGGTGTGGTTCGCGGCTACGACGACCCGCCCCGAGCGCAGTTGGACGGCGTGCCCGGGGGTGGTGGCGTACCACCGCCAACCGGCCTTCTTCACCGTCTTGGTGATCTCCTTCGGAGCGGACCACGTCACCCCGTCGTCGTCGCTGTGCTGCACCCACACCCGCCGCCCGTCCGCGTCCGACACCTGCCCGCGCAGGATGGCGTCCTCGGTGGCGGAGGCGGCGCTGCGGACGTGGACGAGCAGGATCCGGCCGGTGTCGAGAACGACGGGGGCGGGGTTGCCGGCGAGGTCGGTGCCGTTGGCGGCGGCGACCTGGAGCGCCCCCCAGGTACGGCCGCCGTCCCCGGACCTCTTCAGCACCACGTCGATATGCCCGTAGTCCGCGGCGGAGTCGACCCTCCCCTCGCAGAAGGCGAGCACGGTGGCCGCCCGGGAGACCACCACGGCCGGGATCCGGAAACTGGCGTAGCCCTCGGTACCCGCGCGAAAGGGAATGCTTGCTTCTACGTCGCTCATGGGCCGCCTTCTCCCCGGATTGGGCGAACTCGCGGTGAACTCCGCGTCACGAGTGCCCGATTGCGGCAGTATGCGGGGGCATGGACGCCGTACGGGTCGCATTGCTGCGCGAAGTGCTCGCCGGAACCGAGTGGTTGGGGGCGACGCGGAGATTCGCGGGCGCGCTGCGGGGCTCGGTGGTGACACACGGCGGCGGACTGCTCCTGCTGGGCACCCCGGAGTACGAGCCGTGGCATCTCGCCGCGCACCTGGTGGACGAGGCCGCGTGGTCCGGTACGCCGGAACTGGCGCCGACGCTGGTACGGCACGGGGGCCGCCCCACCGACCCGGCCCATCTCGCCGTCGGCCTCGGCCGTATCGAGGCGGCCCGCCGGGGCGAGACGCTGCTGGTGGTGGCGCCGGGCGAGTCGGCACCCCTCCTGGACCACGTCCACACCGCCCGCCGGGCCGGGGTGACGGTACTGGCCCTGTCCACCACGGCCGACGACGCGCTGACGGCGATGGCCCACGAGACCCTCACGGTCCCGGAGGGCGCGGGACTGGACCTGGACACGGTCCAGCACCTGGTCAGCGCGGCGACAGGCGAGAACGGCCCGTCCCCAAGGGCCCGCCGCCGCTTCAGAGACCGCCTGTCGAGACTGGCGGAAACGGTAACGGCGCCGCCTTCGACCCCCTGGTAGTTCCCCGCCCAGCCACCGACTCTGTTGGCTGTCTGCCTGCCGCAGCACCGAGGAGAAGCGGAGACGCCGACCGAGACGGGGCGGGATGCCACCGGCGCGCCCCACCGCCGGGCGGCCGGCGCGGACGCCCTCGGCCGACCGAGCAGCCCCTCTCGCTCAACTTTTCACCTCGCCTCGCTGCCGACCGAGACGGGTGGGTGGGAAAAGCGGTTGATGTGGCGCACCGCGCCGTTCAGGATGGCTCAGCGTGAGCGTGCTTCCCGACCTCGCCCCCTGGCGGGCCTCCGTCGACTTCCGGCGGCTGTGGGCCTCCGGTCTGATCAGCAACTTCGGGACGTTCCTGACGTTCGTCGCACTCCCGGTGCAGATCAAGGACCTCACCGGAAGCGCGGCCGCCGTCGGTGCCGTCGGCGCTGTCGAGCTGCTCCCGCTCATCCTCTTCGGCCTCTACGGCGGCGCCCTCGCCGACGCCCTCGACAAGCGTCTGCTCATCCTCTGGACCGAGGCAGGTCAGGGCCTGCTCAGCGCGGCCCTGCTGCTCAACGCCCTGCTGCCGCACCCGGCCGTCTGGCCGCTGTACGCCGTCGCCGCGCTCTCCTCCGCGCTGGGATCGGTCCAGCGCCCCGCCCTGGACTCCCTCTGGCCCAGGATCGTCGCCCACGACGACCTCCCGGCCGCGGCGGCCCTCAACTCGTTCCGCTGGACAGTCGGCGGCGTCGCGGGCCCCGCCGTCGCCGGCCTGGTCGTGGCGTACGCGGGCCTCGGCTGGGCGTACGGCGCCGACCTCGTCACCTTCGCCGTCTCGGTCGTCCTGATCCTCCCGATCGCCGCGTCCCCCGCCTCCCACGAGGCCGCGAAACCCTCCCTGCGCTCCATCGCGGAGGGCGCCCGCTACGCCTGGGGCCGCAAGGAACTCCTCGGCACCTACGCCGTCGACCTCGCCGCGATGTTCCTGGCGATGCCGCTCGCCGTCCTCCCGTTCCTGGCCGACGAGTTGGACGCGAAGTGGTCGCTCGGGCTGATGTACGCGAGCATCCCGGCCGGGTCACTCCTGGTGAGTGTCGTCAGCGGCTGGACCTCGCGGGTGCGCCGGCACGGGCGGATGGTGGTGCTGTCGGCCGCCCTGTGGGGTCTGGCGATCGCGGCCGCCGGCGCCGCCGGCAACGTATGGCTGGTCCTGCTCCTCCTGGCCGTCGCCGGCGGCTGCGACATGGTCAGCGGGATCTTCCGGGGCGCCATGTGGAACCAGACGATCCCCGACGAGCTGCGCGGCCGTCTCGCCGGGATCGAGCTGCTGTCGTACTCCGTGGGCCCGACCCTCGGCCAGGTGAGGGCCGGTGGCATGGCCGGATGGCTGGGCGTCCGCGCGTCCGTCGGCGTGGGCGGCCTGCTGTGCGCCGGCACGGTCGGCCTGCTGGCCCTGTGCCTGCCCGCCCTGATGTCGTACGACGCACGGACCAATGAGCACGCCGTACGGCTGCGCGCTCAACGCACGGCCGCACCGACCCAGCTCTGATCAGCCCCGACCCTGATCAGTCCTCCTCCGGGGCGTCACCGGCCGGTGCGTCGTGCCAGCGCGGGTCGTTCTCCCACTGGAGGTTGCGCTCCCGCGCGATCTCCATCGCGTGCTCGGCCTCCTGCCGCGAGGCGTAGGGGCCGAAACGGTCCTTGCCGGGGCACTCGGGGCCCTCCTCGACCTTCTTGTCCTCCAGGCAGTAGTACCACTCGCCCGGCTTGCCGACGGTCCGCTTCTTGAACAGGGCCATGACCGGCTCCTTTCGCCCTCCACATGTTCCCCCATGCCCGCTGGTTAGACTCGCAGTCATGTCTGGCCAGTCGCTGCTCGTACCAGGGGAGCTCTCCCCCACCCGTCCGGTACCCGGAAACATCCGCCGCCCCGAGTACGTCGGCAAACCCGCGCCGACCCCGTACACCGGGCCCGAGGTGCAGACCCCGGAGACCATCGAGGCGATGCGGATCGCCGGCCGTATCGCCGCCCAGGCGATGGCGGAGGCAGCGAAGATCATCGCGCCGGGGGTGACCACGGACGAGCTCGACAAGGTCGCGCATGCCTACATGTGCGACCACGGGGCCTACCCGTCCACGCTCGGCTACCGCGGCTTCCCCAAGTCCCTGTGCACCAGCGTCAACGAGGTCATCTGCCACGGCATTCCGGACTCGACGGTCCTCCAGGACGGTGACATCGTCAACCTCGACGTGACGGCGTACATCGGCGGGGTGCACGGCGACAACAACGCGACCTATCTGGTCGGGGAGGTCGACGAGGAGAGCCGGCTGCTGGTCGAGCGGACCCGGGAGTCCCTCGACCGGGCGATCAAGGCGGTCAAGCCCGGCCGGCAGATCAACATCATCGGCCGGGTCATCGAGTCGTACGCCAAGCGCTTCGGGTACGGAGTGGTCCGTGACTTCACCGGCCACGGCATCAACTCCTCCTTCCACTCCGGACTGATCATCCCGCACTACGACAGCCCGCACGCGACGACCGTGATGCAGCCCGGGATGACCTTCACGATCGAGCCGATGCTGACGCTCGGGACGTACGAGTACGACATGTGGGACGACGGCTGGACGGTCGTCACCAAGGACCGCCGGCGGACCGCCCAGTTCGAGCACACCCTGGTGGTGACCGACAGCGGCGCGGAGATCCTCACCCTGCCGTAGCCCGACGTAGCCCGCCGTTCTGCTGGGCCCGTCCTCCACTCGGAGGGCGGGCCTTTTTCGGGTACGCTTTTACCGACATGATGTCGGTAACTTTGCCGACAGGGCGTCGGCAATACATTGACTTAGGTAAGGCTTACCTTAGAGGATGTTGCTCATGGACTCCTTCTCGACACTCATCCGCACCGCGTCCCACGAGCAGCACGTGGCGGCGGAGACCTCGACGTTCATGAGCGATCTCCTGGGCGGCCGGCTGGGCGTGGCGGCGTACGCGCGCTACACCGAGCAGCTGTGGTTCGTGTACGACGCGCTGGAGAGCGGAGCCGCGCGGCTGGCGCCGGACCCGGTGGCCGGGCCGTTCGTACGGCCCGAGCTGTTCCGGCTGGCGGCGCTGGAGCGGGACCTCGCGCATCTGCGCGGCGCCGGGTGGCGGACCGGGCTCACCGCGCTGCCGGCCACCGAGGAGTACGCGGCCCGGGTGCGGGAGTGCGCCGAGCGCTGGCCGGCCGGCTATGTCGCCCACCACTACACCCGCTACCTCGGCGACCTCTCCGGCGGCCAGATCATCCGCGACCGCGCGGAGCGGACCTGGGGCTTCGAGAAGAAGGGCGACGGCGTCCGCTTCTACGTCTTCGAGGACATCGCCAACCCCGCCGCCTTCAAGCGGGGTTACCGCGAACTCCTCGACGCGGTGAACGCCGACGACCTGGAGAAGCAGCGCATCGTGACCGAGTGCAAGCGCGCCTTCGCCCTGAACGCGGGGGTGTTCCAGGCACTGGGCGAGGAGTTCCGGCTCTCGGCGTGACGGCTACGGGGCGATGGAGCAGTACTCGTTCGACCCCTGCCAGAAGCGGTACAGCTCCTGACCGCAGTAACGGTTCACGTCGTCCACGCCAAGGCCGCGCAGCAGCGCGTCGATCACGTCGAAGAAGGCGCTGTTGATCGACGGCACCCACAGCAGCGCGAAGACGAAGAGCAGGCCGAAGGGGGCGAACGGCTCCACCTGGCGTTTGATGTCGTAGGACAGCCAGGGCTCGATCACGCCGTAGCCGTCCAGCCCCGGCACCGGCAGGAAGTTCAGGATCGCGGCCGTCACCTGGAGCAGGGCGAGGAAGGCGAGGGCGTAACGGAAGTCGCGCGGCACGCCGTCCAGGGAGTGCAGCCAGAACGGGGCGGTGCAGACGGCGGCGAAGAGCACGTTCGTCAGCGGGCCGGCCGCCGAGATGAGGCTGTGCCGCCACCGGCCGCGGATCCGGCTGCGCTCGATGAAGACCGCACCGCCCGGCAGACCGATCCCGCCCATGATCACGAACAGCACCGGGAGCACGATGCTCAGCAGGGCGTGGGTGTACTTCAGCGGGTTCAGGGTCAGATAGCCCTTCGCGCCCACCGTGATGTCACCGCTGTGCAGGGCGGTGCGCGCGTGCGCGTACTCGTGCAGGCACAGCGAGACGATCCAGGCCGCCGTCACGAACAGGAACACGGCGACCCCGGGCTGCTCGGCGAACCCGGACCAGGTCGCCCACCCGGTGACGGCGGTGACGGCCAGGATCCCGACGAAGACGGGACTGATCCGCCGGTCGCTGTGGCGGGTGGTGGTGGCGGTCATGGGTCGGGACTCCTGGGGCGCGGCGGCGGGGGCGTGCGGGGTCGACCGTACAGGTGACGTGAGAACAACGTCATGCGGAGGGCTCAGGGTTCCAGGTAGTCGTTACGTTGATATCGAGTCGAAGGAGGAGGCGCGCATGACGATCGCAGAGGATGGGTCGAACTGGTCCAGGACCGGATCGAGATCCCGCGCAGCGCGCGCCTTCGACTGACGGCAACGGCCTGACGTTGGTACCGGCCACCCACGCGCACACGTGAGGGGTGCAAGCCCGAGCCCGATGCCGCGGCGCTGCCTCTGGATCAGGTTCGCTCGGGCGACAGCGAGGTCAATGAGAAGCTGCTGCCCTTCGTGGTCGAGGTCGTCTCCCCGGAGAGCCGCAACCGGCTCTCCGCTCGCTGGACCCTGCTCACCCGCCCCGAGAGCGGTGAGTACCAGCACAACGAGTCCGGCGTCTTCGGTGACCGGATCGAGATCCCCGTCGCCGACCAGACCCTCACCCTCGACTCCTCCCAGTTCATGCGCATCTGAAACCCTGAGGCGGAGGCCGGGCGTCCCCAGGGACAATGGACCCCGTGCGCTACCGGATTCTTGGCACCACCCAGGCCCTCCGCCCCGACGGCACGGCCGTCCCCGTGGGCGGGGCGCGGCTGCGGGCCCTGCTGACCGTGCTGGCGCTGCGCCCCGGGCGCGGGGTGCCGGCCGGGCTGCTCGTCGACGAGGTGTGGGGCGCCGACCCGCCCGCCGACGCCGGCGGCGCCCTGCAGGCACTGGTCGGCCGGCTGCGGCGGGCGCTCGGCGCGGACGCGATCGAGTCCACCGACGGCGGCTACCGGCTCGCGGCCGCCCCCGACGACATCGACCTGCACCGCTTCGAGCGGCTCACCGGCGAAGCCCTGCGCGCGCTCGCCGACGGCGATCCCGCCAAGGCGGCGACCGTCCTCGACGATGCCCTCGCCCTGTGGCAGGGCCCGGCCCTGGCCGACCTGCCCGACCGCACCGCCGAGGCGGCCCGCGTCGACGTCCGCCGCCTGGACGCGCTGCGCGCCCGTCACACCGCGGCCCTCGCCCTCGGCCACGCCGAACAGGCCCTGCCCGAGCTGACCGCCCTGTGCGACGCCCACCCCCTGGACGAGCCCCTGCAGACGCTGCGGCTGCGCGCCCTGCACAGCTGTGGCCGCACCGCCGAGGCGCTGGCCGCCTACGACGACGTACGGCACCTGCTCGCCGACCGCCTCGGCTCCGACCCGGGGCCCGAACTGCGCGCCCTGCATGCCGAGTTGCTCGACCCGGCACCGGCGCCCGAGGAGCCGTCCCGGCCCGGCAACCTGCGTGCCCGGCTCACCTCCTTCGTCGGACGCGAGGCCGACCTGGAGGCCATCCGGGGGGACCTCGCCGCCGCCCGCCTGGTCACCCTGCTCGGGCCCGGCGGGGCCGGCAAGACCCGGCTGTCCCAGGAGGCCGCCGAGACCGTGCGGTACGCCGCCCGGGACGGGGTGTGGCTGGCCGAGCTGGCCCCCGTCGACGACCCCGCCGACGTCCCCGAGGCCGTGCTCAGCGCGCTCGGCGCCCGCGAGACCGTGCTCTACGGCGCCGGCGCCGAGGGCATGCGGGCCGCCGCCGACCGGCACGACGACCCGGTCGAGCGGCTCGTCGACCACTGCGCCCGGCGCCGGATGCTGATCGTCCTCGACAACTGCGAGCATGTCGTCGACGCGGCGGCCGACCTGTCGGCCCGGCTCCTTGAACGCTGCCCGGACCTGACGATCCTGGCCACCAGCCGTGAACCCCTCGGCGTCCCGGGGGAGTTGCTGCGCCCGGTGGAGCCGCTGCCCGAGCCGGTGGCGCTGCGGCTGCTCGCCGACCGGGGCAGTGCGGCCCGGCCCGGGTTCACGGTCGACGCCGACGAGGAGACCGCGGCGGCCTGCGCCGAGATCTGCCGCCGCCTGGACGGACTGCCCCTCGCCATCGAGCTGGCCGCCGCCCGGCTGCGGATGCTCACGCCCCGCCAGATCGCCGACCGGCTCGACGACCGCTTCCGGCTGCTCACCTCCGGCAGTCGTACCGTGCTGCCCCGCCAGCAGACCCTGCGCGCGGTCGTCGACTGGTCCTGGGACCTGCTCGACGCCGGCGAACGGGACGTCCTCGGCCGGCTCTCCGTCTTCGCGGGCGGCTGCGACCTGGCCGCCGCCGAGGCCGTCTGCGGCCCCGCCACCCTCGAAACGCTCGCCTCCCTGGTCGACAAGTCCCTTGTCGTCGCCGCCCCTTCGGAAGGGCACGGGATGCGCTACCGGCTCCTGGAGACCGTCGCCGAGTACGCCCGCGAACGCCTCGACGAGAGCGGCGAGCGCCCCGCCGCCGAGCGCGCCCATCTGACGTACTACCGCGAACTCGCCCGCACCACCGACCCGTTGCTGCGCGGCTCCGGCCAGCGTGCCGCCGTGGCACGGCTGGAGCTGGAGTACGAGAACCTGCGCACCGCCGTACGCCACGCCATCGCCACGAAGGACGAGCAGGAGGCGCTGTGCCTGGCCCACTCCCTGGTCTGGTACTGGCAGCTGCGTGACAAGCGCGTCGAGACCCGCACCTGGTGCGCCGACATCATGGCCCTGGGCCCGGACCCCTTCGCCGAGCCGGTCCGCCGAGCGGAACCGGTGTGGCAGCGCGTGACCGACGCCCCGCCGCCGTACACCGGAGAGACCCTCGTCGAGGCCCGGCGCGGGGTCCATCTGGCCCATCTGGCTTGTATGGACACCGAGTTGGAGGTCTGGCAGACACCCGAAGCGCAGGCCAAGATGCGCGCCGTCACCCAGGCCTACGAGCCCGGACTGCCGCAGACCTGCCGGGCCCCCGGCATGTTCTGGTTCTTCGCCGTGATGCTGACCGGCGGCCTGGAGCAGCTGCGCACCATCGTCGACGCCGGCGTCGAGACGTGCCGTCGTACGCCCGGCTACGAGTGGGAGCTCGCCGGTGCCCTTCAACTGCGCGCCAACGTGCTCGCCAACTTCGCCGCCTCGGCCGCTGCCGCCATCCGCGACGCCGACGAGTCCCTGGAGCTCTTCCGGCGCCTCGGGGACGACTGGGGTGCCGCGGAGGCCTTCTCCGCGCGCGCCGAGTCCCGGGAACGCAAGGGGGAGTACCGAGCGGCCGCCGCCGACTACGAGGCCGCCATCGAACGCGCCGAACGGCTGGGCGCCCACTCCCAGGTCGCCGTGCTCAACGCCCGTCTCGGCATGGCGCTGCTCGAACTGGGCGAGACCGAGCGGGGTGAACGGCTGCTGCGCCAGGTCATCGCCGACCATGACGGCAGCCACAACGAGGCGATGCCCGTCGCTCGGCTCTTCCTCACCATGTGGCTGCTGCTGACCGACCGGATCGCCGAGGCCCGCGAGCAACTGCGGCTGCTGCGCACCCAGTTCAAGATCGCGCACTTCATCGTCTTCGACGCCCTGATCCTCACCCAGGAGGCGTGGGTGGACGCCCTCGACGGCCTCCACACGGAGGCCCTGGCCAAGCTGCGCGAGGCGATACATCACTCCGCCGACCCGATGACCCAGGCCATGACCCCGCACAGCGTCTCCTCCGTCCTGACCGTCGCCGCCCAGGCGCTGCCCGGTGCGGACGGCGGCACCCGCGCCCGGGACGCCGCCCGCTGTCTGGGCGCCGCCGACGCCATGCTGCCGCCCGGCCACATCCGCTCCGGCATGGAACGCACGATGCGCGCCCGCACCGAGGCCCAGGTGCGTGCCGCCCTCGGCGACGACGCCGCCTACGAGTCCGCGTACGCCGAGGGCGGTGGCCTCTCCCTCGCGGAGGCCACCGCCCTGATCTGACCCGGGCTGCCGAACTTCAGCTCTTGGTGCGGAACCTGTAGATCGCGTAGGGCGCCGCCAGCGCCGTGATCCCCACCGACCAGCCCAGCGTGATCCACAGGTCGTGCGCGACCGGGCCGCCGACCATCAGTCCGCGTGCCGCGTCGGCCAGCGTGGACAGCGGGTTGTAGTCGGTGAAGGCCTGCAGCCAGCCCGGCATCGACTTCGTCGGCGCGAAGATCGACGAGCCGAACTGCAGCGGGAACAGCACCAGGAACCCCATCGCCTGCACGGACTGAGCGCTCTTCAGGATCACGCCCAGGGTGAGGAACACCCACATGATCGAGGAGGCGAACACCGCGGACAGGCCCACGGCGGCGAACAGCCCGCCCCAGTGGGTGATGTGGAACCCGACCAGCACGGCGACGATCATCAGCACGGCGGTCGCGAACAGCATCCGCACCAGCTCGACGGAGATCTTCGCGAACAGCACCGAGCCGCGCCCGATCGGCAGCGACCGGAACCGGTCCATCACACCGGAGTTGAAGTCCTGGCTGAACCCGGTGCCGACGCCCTGCGAGAGCGTCATGCTCATCATCGCGATCATGCCCGGGATGACGTACTGGACGTAGCCGTCCTGGCCGCCGCCGAGCGCCTGCCCGATCGAGCCGCCGAAGACGTACACGAACAGCAGCGTGAAGACGACCGGCATCAGCAGCGCGTCGAACATGGACTCGGGGTCCTGCCTGATCCACAGCAGGTTGCGGCGGATCAGGGCCCCGGTGTGGCGCAGATGCCCGCGCAGCGGGATCCGGACGTCGGCGGCCGGGGTGGTGGCGACGGCGCTCATACGGCGACCTCCTCGCGGTCTTCTGCGGGCGTGGCGTCCTGCGGGGCACTGGCGCGGTGGCCGGTGAGGGACAGGAACACCTCGTCCAGGCTCGGCAGTTCGGTGACGATGGAGCTGATGGTGATACCGCGCGCGGTGACGGCGCCGACCACGGCGGTCAGCTGCTCGTCGCTGAGGATCGGCACCAGCAGGGTGCCGCTCTCGGCGTCCACGGTCGTGGTCGCGAGCCCGGTGATCCCCAGCTCGTCGATCATGGCGGCGAGCGGCCGCGCCTGGAGCGGATCGACCGGCTTCACGCGCAGCGTCCGCCCGCCGACCTTGGCCTTCAGTTCCTCCACCCTGCCGCCGGCGATGACCTTCCCGCGGTCCACGACGGTCAGCTCGGAGGCGAGCTGCTCGGCCTCCTCCATGTACTGGGTGGTCAGCAGCACGGTCACGCCCTCGCCGACCATCGCCTTGACCTCGTCCCACACCTCGTTGCGGGTGCGCGGGTCGAGACCGGTGGTCGGCTCGTCCAGGAACAGCACCTGGGGATGCCCGATCATCGAGGCGGCGAGGTCCAGCCGGCGGCGCATACCGCCTGAGTAGGTACCGGCCGGCCGCTTGGCGGCGTCGGTCAGCGAGAACCGCTCAAGGAGCTGGTCGGCCCGGGCCCGGGCGTCCTTCCGGGACAGGTCGAGCAGCCGCCCGATCATGTAGAGGTTCTCCCAGCCCGGCAGCTTCTCGTCGACCGAGGCGTACTGCCCCGTCAGGCCGATCACCCGGCGCAGCTGGCGGGGCTGGCGCAGGACGTCGTAGCCGGCGACGGTCGCCTGCCCGGCGTCGGGCTTCAGCAGTGTGGACAGAATCCGTACGATGGTCGTCTTTCCGGCCCCGTTCGGCCCGAGGACACCCATCACGGTGCCCTCGCGGACGTCCAGATCAACTCCGTCGAGAGCCTTGGTGTCGCCGTAGTGCTTCACCAGCCCCCGTACGGTCACGGCGGTGTTGTCGATTCGCGTCATGGGAAGAACCGTGCCAGGCCCCACCGACAAAACACCGACAGGCCGCCGACACCAGCGGAAACTCCGCCGACACGGGGCGGCGTACCGTGCAAGCCATGACCGTCCTCGCTGCTCAGCCCATCGACACCGAGCGCCTGGAGCTGCTGCCGCTGCGCATCGGGCATGCCGAGGAGATGGCCGCGGTGCTGTCCGACCCGGCCCTGCACACCTTCATCGGGGGCACCCCGCAGGCCCCCGGAGCCCTGCGCTCGCGCTACCGGCGCCTCACCGCGGGCTCTCCCGACCCGGCCGTCTCCTGGCTGAACTGGGTGATCCGGCTCCGCGCCGAGTCGTGCCTGACCGGCACCGTGCAGGCGACGGTCGCCGGACCGGTCGCCGAGATCGCGTGGGTGGTGGGGACCCCCTGGCAGGGGCGAGGCGTCGCCGCCGAGGCGGCCCGCGGACTCGTCGACTGGCTGACCCGGCAGCCGGTGCACACCGTCATCGCCCACATCCACCCCGACCACAGCGCCTCGGCCGCCGTCGCCAGGGCCGCAGGACTCACCCCCACCGACGAACGACACGACGGCGAGATCCGCTGGCACCTGCGGGTGAACCTGAGTGATGAGCCCCCACCCACCACCGCGACCATCGATTGAGCAACCCCCACGGTGAGCAACCACCTCCGCGAGAGCGGCGCCGGTTCAGGCGCAAAACCCGGACAGCCCGCCGACGGGGGACGATCGGCGGGCTGTCCTTGGGTGTTACCGCAGTGGCTCTAGTGGACGGAGTGCTCCTCCAGCGGGAACGTTCCGCCGACGACGTCCTCGGCGTAGGAGCGGGCCGCGTTGCCCATGACCTCGCGCAGGTCCGCGTACTTCTTCACGAACTTCGGCACCCGGCCCGAGGTCAGGCCCAGCATGTCCGTCCAGACCAGGACCTGGGCGTCGGTCTCGGAACCGGCGCCGATGCCGACCGTCGGGATGTGCAGCACCCGGGTCACCTCGGCCGCCAGCTCCGCCGGGACCAGTTCGAGTACGACCGCGAACGCGCCCGCGTCCTGGACCGACTTGGCGTCGCGCAGCAGCTGCTGGGCCGCCTCCTCGCCGCGGCCCTGCACGCGGTAGCCCATCGCGTTGACGGACTGCGGGGTCAGGCCGATGTGCGCCATCACCGGGATGCCGGACTCGACGAGCAGCCGGATCTGGTCGTGCGAGCGCTCGCCGCCCTCCAGCTTGACCGCGCCGACACCCGCCTCCTTCACCAGCCGGGTCGCCGAGCGCAGGGCCTGCACAGGGCCCTCCTGGTAGGAGCCGAAGGGGAGGTCGCCGACGATGAGGGCACGCTGGGTGCCGCGCACCACGGCCGCCGACAGCATCGTCATCTCGTCCAGGGTGACGGGCACGGTCGTCTCGTACCCGAGGTGGCAGTTGCCCGCCGAGTCGCCGACCAGGAGCACCGGGATCCCGGACTCGTCGAAGACGGAGGCGGTCATCGCGTCGTACGCGGTGAGCATGGGCCACTTCTCGCCGCGTTCCTTGGCGAGGGCGATGTCGCGGACCGTGATGCGGCGGGTGCCCTTCCCCCCGTACAGCGTCCTGCTGCCGTCGGAGGGGCTGTTCTGCGCAGGCTGGGCAGCCGAGAGCTGCGTCATGGCAACGGCTCCTTCAATTCATCTCGAGGCACCCTGACGGTGTCCCCGGATCGCTTCCATGGTGGCACTTCGTGCCGTCCTCGGCCAGGGGACCGCCATGTGATCCATCGGTCATCGGCCACCGGCCGTGAAAGCGTTGGGAGCGCCTCGCCATGACGCGTTGTGTAAGGTCTGGGTAAAGGAATTAAGATACGAGACGGGGCCGTATTGAAATGGTCCTAGGCTCGTCGTCATGACAACTCCTGCCGACCGCGCTCCATCCGGCCCGCGCATATCCGAGGAGGTGCACCGGCGCCGCTGGGCGATCCTCGGCGTGCTCATGCTGAGCCTGCTGATCGTGGTGCTCGACAACTCGATCCTGAACGTCGCCATCAAGACCATCTCCACCCCGGCCCCGACCGGCCTCGGTGCCACCCAGAGCCAGCTGGAGTGGGCGATCAACGCCTACACCCTGGTCTTCGCGGGCCTGCTGTTCACCGCCGGCCTCGTAGGCGACCGGCTCGGCCGCAAGAAGGTGCTGATCGGCGGCCTCGTCGTGTTCGGCATCGGCTCGGCCCTGGCCGCGGAGTCCGGCTCCCCGGACCAGCTGATCGCCTACCGCGGCCTGATGGCCCTCGGCGCCGCCTTCGTGATGCCCGCCACCCTCGCCGTCCTGATGAACGTCTTCGAGCGTCAGGAACAGCCCAAGGCCATCGGCATCTGGGCCGGCGGCGTCGGCCTCGCCATCGCGATCGGCCCGATCACCGGCGGTGTGCTGCTCGACCACTTCTGGTGGGGCTCGGTCTTCCTCGTCAACGTACCGATCGTGATCGCCGCGCTCGCGCTGATGGTGTGGCTGGTGCCCGACTCGCGCGACCCGCGCCCGGGCCGGCTCGACCCCGTCGGCGTGGTGCTCTCCGTCGTCGGGCTGGTCCTGCTGGTCTACGGCATCATCAAGGGCGGCGAACTGGCCGACTTCACCGACGCCAAGGTGCTCGCGACCATCGCCGCCGGTGTCGTGGTGCTCGCCGGCTTCGTGATCTACGAGATGCGCACCGACCACCCGTCCCTGGATGTCACCTACTTCAAGAACAAGGTCTTCTCGGCCGCCATGGCCGCCATCGCGCTGGTCTTCTTCGCACTGATGGGCGTGACCTTCTTCTCCGTCTTCTACACCCAGAGCGTGCGCGGCTACTCGCCGTTGCAGTCCGGTCTGCTGCTGCTCCCGCTGGCCGTCGCCCAGCTGATCTTCGCGCCGCGGGCCCGGCTGGTCGTGAACCGGATCGGCAACAAGGCCACGACCGCGGGCGGCCTGGTGCTGATCGCGGCGATGCTGGGCATGTTCGCCACCTTCGAGGCCGACACCCCGATCTGGCTCCTCGAGGTCGTCTTCTTCCTGATGGGCACCGGCATGGCGCACATCATGACGCCGACCTCGGTCGTCATCATGCAGGCCCTGCCCCGGGAGAAGGCCGGTTCCGCCTCCGCGCTCAGCAACACCTTCCGCCAGGTCGGCGGCGCCCTCGGTATCGCCGTCCTCGGCTCGGTGCTGTCGACGTCGTACCGCAACGGCATCGAGGGCAAGCTCGGCGCCCTGCCGCCCGGGCTGCGCGAGACCGCCGGCGAGTCCATCGAGGCCACGCTGGGTGTCGCCCAGAAGCTCGGGGTACAGGGCAAGGCCCTGGTCACGCCCGCCAACGACGCCTTCCTGCACGCCATGCACATGACCGCCCTGTGCGGTGTGGGCGTCGCGCTGCTCGGCGCCGTGGTCACGGCCCTCTTCCTGCCGGGCAGGCCGCCGGCCGGTCAGCGGGGCGAGCGGGAACAGGAGTTGGTCGCCGCCGCGGAGTGACCGGGCACACGGTACGGCGCGGAGCCACGGGGGGAGGCTTGGGCTGCGGGAGAATTCCCGCAGCCAGTGAGAGGACGGTATGACGTGAGGCTTGCCGACAGTCGGCCGCGGTCCGTGGGTCCCGCCCGGGGCCGTCCGCGCAGCGAGGCGGTGGAGAGCGCCATCCTCGAAGGGGTGATGAAGCTCCTGGAGGACGGTGTTCCGCTCGCCGAGCTGTCCATCGAGCGGATCGCCCGGACCGCCGGCGTCGGCAAGGCCACCATCTACCGCCGCTGGAACGGCAAGGAGGAGCTCTTCGTCGACGTCATGCGCGCCGCCGAGCCCCCCGACCCCGAACTCCCCGGCACCTCCATGCGCGACGACCTCGTCGTGATGCTCGAAGCGCTGCGCCAGCGGGGGCTGATGAACCGTTCGTCAGCGATCCTGCACAACGTCTTCGCCCAGATGAAGAGCAGCCCCCGGATCTGGGACGCGTACCACGCCAACGTCGTCAACCCGCGGCGCGAACTCGGCAAGGAGGTGCTGCGCCGCGGCCAGCAGAACGGCGAACTCCGCGCGGACGTCGACATCGATCTGGCCAACGACATGTTCACCGGCCCGATGCTGCTCAGGGCCATCCTGCGCTCGGACGCGGAACTCCCCGAGGGCCTGGCCGAACAGATCGTCGACTCGGTACTGGCCGGCCTACAGCCCGTCAGCTCACCGGTACCGGAACCGAGCCCGGAGCCGCAGCCGTAAGAGCTGTCGTCGCCGTCGGCGGAATGTGCACGTTTCGTCACAGTGCACCCCGACCGGCCGGTAACCGGAACCCCTTCGGCCGGTGTGTTCGTCCCGTATTCCGTACGGCCGTCATGTGACGGCGGGATCGGAGCCGATCATCCCCTAGGGTCGTATCCGGGGGACGACGGTGCACGGCAGGTTGTGAGGCAGACGGTATGGCGCAGCAGGCGTACTTGACGGAGACGGACAACGGCGGCTCGGGTCCCGAGCGTCGGGGAGACCGGTTCCGGCGCCTGGTGAACCGCCTGCTGGCGGGCTGGCGCGACGACCCGCGCATCTGGCGCCGGGGTGTCGTCCTCGCCTTCATCGCGCTGCTGCTGGCCGGTGTGATGCTGATGCACGCCCGCATCCCCAACGCCATCGGCAACCTCGGCAGTCTCACAGAGACGTTCCTGCCCTGGCTGGGCCTGCTGATCCCGGTGCTGTTGCTGCTCGGCGTGCTGCGCAAGTCGGCGACCGCGCTCATCGCCGTCCTTCTCCCGGTGATCGTCTGGCTGAACATGTTCGGCGGCCTGCTCACCGACAAGTCCGGCACCGGCGGCGACTTCACGGTCGCCACGCACAACGTGAACGCCGGGAACCCCGACCCGACCGGTACCGCCGACCGACTCGCCGCGTCCGGCGCCGATGTGGTGGCCCTGGAGGAGCTGAACGCGTCGGCCGTACCGACGTACGAGAAGGCGCTGGCGTCGACGTACAAGTACCACGCGGTCGAAGGCACCGTGGGGCTGTGGAGCAAGTACCGGCTGACCGGGGTGAAGGCCGTCGACATCAAGCTCGGCTGGACGCGCGCGATGCGGGCCACGGTCGCCACGCCGGAGGGTTCCCTCGCGGTCTACGTCGCCCACCTCCCCTCTGTGCGGGTGAAGATGAACGCCGGGTTCACCGCCCGGCAGCGGGACAAGAGCGCGGACGCGCTGGGCGAGGCCATCGCCGACGAGAGCCTGCCGCGGGTGATCCTCCTCGGCGACCTCAACGGCACGATGAACGACCGCTCCCTCAACGGCGTCACCTCGCAGATGCGCTCCACGCAGGGCGCGGCGGGCAGCGGCTTCGGGTTCAGCTGGCCGGCCGCGTTCCCGATGGCCCGCATCGACCAGATCATGGTGAAGGGCGTGGAGCCGGACAGCTCCTGGACCCTGCCGAGGACGGGCAGCGACCACCTCCCCGTCGCCGCGCGTGTGAACCTGACCACATCGGGTTCGTAAAAGCACCTGGTCAGGCCAGTGTTGTTCTCTTTGTAAGGACAATCGGACACCGCGCTGTAACCTGCTGGAACACCGGACCGGGCATGCTTTGTTCCGTAGCTGAACTTAAAGACATCCGCACGGAACCCCGCTCCCCGAAAGGCAAAGCCCTCCATGCCCCTGGCCCTGCTCGCCCTGGCCGTCGGCGCTTTTGGTCTCGGCACCACCGAGTTCGTGATGATGGGCCTGCTGCCCGACGTCGCCGACGACCTGCACATATCGATCCCCACCGCCGGGCACCTGGTCTCGGCGTACGCGCTGGGCGTCGTCATAGGCGCCCCGCTCCTCGCCGCGCTGACCGCGCGCATGCCCCGCCGCAGGGTGCTCATCTCCCTGATGGCCCTGTTCGTGGCGGGCAACGCGCTCTCGGCCCTCGCCCCCGGCTACGACTCCCTCCTGGCTGCCCGCTTCCTGAGCGGCCTGCCGCACGGCGCGTTCTTCGGCGTGGGCGCGGTGGTCGCCACCGACCTGGTGGCACCGGAGCGCAAGGCCCGTTCGGTCTCCCTGATGTTCATGGGCCTGACGGTCGCCAACATCGCGGGCGTCCCGGTCGCCACGCTGACGGGCCAGCACCTGGGCTGGCGCGCGACCTTCCTGGGCGTGAGCCTGATCGGCGTGGCGGCGATGGCGGCGGTCGCTCTGCTGATCCGCGTGGCGGACACCCCGGCCCCGGTCTCCGGCCTGCGCGGCGAGTTGACCGCCCTCCGCTCCCTCCCGGTCTGGCTGGCCCTCGCCACGACGGTCGTCGGCTTCGGCGCCCTCTTCTCCGCGTACAGCTACATCACGCCGATGCTGACCGACTCCGCCGGGTACGCCGATTCGGACGTGACCCTGCTGCTGGCCCTCTTCGGCGTCGGCGCCACCGCCGGCAACCTGATCGGCGGCCGCCTCGCCGACCACGCGATGCGCGGCACGCTGTTCGGCGGCCTGGCCTCCATGGTGGCGGTGCTGCTCCTGTTCCCGGTCCTGATGCGGGCGGAGTGGAGCGCGGCCCTGGCGGTGACCCTGCTCGGCGTGGCCGCGTTCATCACCGGCTCGCCCCTCCAGTTGATGGTCATGGAACGCGCGGCGGCAGGCCCCTCCCTCGCCTCCTCCGCCAACCAGGCGGCCTTCAACCTCGCGAACGCGGGTGGCGCCTGGATCGGCGGCGTCGCGCTCGCCGCGGGCTTCGGCGTGACGTCCCCGGCGGTGACGGGCGCGGCGCTGGCGGTGCTGGGCCTGGGCGTCGCGAGCGTGGCGTTCGCGGTGGACCGTCGCCGGGATGTCCTGCCGACGGGCGCCCGGGAACGGGTGGTGGCGTCGCACCTCCCGGACCCGACGGAGCCGGTCCACTCATGACTTGTCGTCACTCACGTGCTCCGGTCTCGTCCAGCGGGCGGCCACCCGCTGGACGAGGATCCCGGATGCGATTCAAGACCGTGATCAGCTGTATCCCCGGGCGGGATCGGATCACTGGGTCTCGTCGCTCCTCGACGACAAAGGCGCCCAGGTGTACCGGACGCGCACGCCGTGGTCGTGGAGCCAGGCGGTCTCGCGGTGCCGGAGTTCGTGCGCGGACTCCGGGGCGATGGCGCTGGGCCAGCGGACGAGCACCGCAGTGACGTGACCTGTCTGTACCAGCTGTCTCACACGCTGCCACCCTCTGCGCCGGGCCGGGTCGGGCTCACCGTAGGTGTCGGTGACGACCTCGGCGATCGTCAGTCCGCGCTCCTGGGCGAACGCGTGGCCTTCTGTCCGCGCGCACTGCGTGGCCGCCCCGCCCGTGCCACGGGCTCGGTCGGCGCATACGTACAGCACGACGGGAGAAGCGGTTTCACGGTGGGGGGTCATGGGCGCCTTCTGTAGGCGGATCGGGGAGAACGGATTCCTCGCCGCGCGAAGGGGACGGACGGGGGAACGGGTCCGCTCATGGCGTCAGGGGCGAGCCGTCAGCTCTGCCCAGACGACCTTGCCTTCGGCCCGCGTCGAGCGTGCGGAGCCCCAGCGGTCCGCGAGTTGCTGGACGAGGAACAGGCCTCGCCCGTTCTCCTGGCCGGGGCCGGCGTGGTACTCGGGCGGGCGGACCGGGGTGTGGCCGTCGTCGTGGAGTTCGATACGCAGGCACCGCTCGTCGCCGGTCAGCGTGAGCCCACACAGGACATGACCGCTGTCGGTGTGGAGTACGGCATTCGTGGTCAGCTCGGAGACCAGCAGCACCGCGTCGGACAATGCGTCGCCGGGGACCTTCCAGACACGGAGCCGGTCGCGCACGGTCTCGCGGGCGGCTCTCGGGCTGGTGGGCAGGGCGGGCAGGCTGAACCAGTACTCCCGACGAGGCACGGTCGTGACTGAGGCGGGGGTCAGGACCGGGGCTGAGGGCGTGGGCAGAGTCACGGATGTCGCCTTCCAGTGCCTTCCGGGGGCGGGCGCGGTGTGGGGGGTCGGGGCTCGAGCGGTGAGATGCGGGTGCCGAGGCAGGCGCCCTGCGGTGGGGTGCCGACGACGACATCAGCATCACGCCTCCCGTCCGGGCCGGATGCTGCGTCAGAGCTGTGACCTGACCGCTCACACGTCAACTATGCGGGTGATCGCGCTCACGCTGCAACCGACTCCCTGATAATTTCAGCGGTCGGGTATCACCCTGGCGTCGCCATCAAGGGGCTGACAGAATGGCGTCGTTGATGATCCCTCAGGAGGTTGGGCGTGAGTGAGGCCCGGTCCAGTGCCAGCGCGCCGACGGTCCTGCGCATGATCCTCGGCCGCCGGCTGCAGGACATGCGGCTCGGCGCCGGTGCCTCGCTGGAGGACGCGGCAAAAGCACTGCGCGTGAAGACCCTGACGATCCGCCGGCTGGAAAAGGCCGAGGTCGCGCTGAAGCCTCTCTACGTGGAGAAGCTCCTGGAGACCTTCGGCGCGGACCGCCAGGAGATCGACGAGTTCGTCAACCTGGCCGAGCAGGCCAACGAGCCCGGCTGGTGGCACTCCTACCGCGACGCCGTTCCCAGCTGGTTCACCGCCTACGTGAGCCTGGAGACCGGCGCCAAGACCCTGCGCACCTACGAACCCCAGTACGTCCCCGGCCTTCTGCAGACTCCCGACTACGCCCGCGCCGTGCTGCGCGGCGGGTTGCCGAAGGGCAACGAGGAGGAGCTCGAGCGCCGCGTGGAGCTGCGGCTGCGCCGCCAGAGCCTGCTGGAACGGGAGGACGCCCCCACGCTGTGGGTGGTCATGGAGGAAGCCGTCCTGCACCGGGCGGTGGGCAGCCCTGACGTGATGCGGGAGCAGATCGAGCGGCTCCTGGACATGTCCGAGCTCGCGCACATCAGCATCGACATCGTCCCGTTCGCCGCGGGTGCCCATGTCGGGGCGTGCGCCCCCTTCACCTATTTCCGGTTCGAGGAACCCGAGCTGCCGGACATCGTCTACAGCGAACTCCTGTCCGCCTCCGTCTATCTGGATCAGCGCGCGGACGTCGTCGCGCATCTCGAGGCGCACTCCCGAATGGCGCTGCTGACGTCGGCGGAGGACAGCAGGGTGCTCTTGAACCGCATGCGCAAGGAGTACTCGTGACGATCACCGACGAGGGCGTGTACAACGGGATGCCGGCCCGCGATCTCGGCGAGCGCGGCTGGGAGCGCCCGTGGAGCGGGCCGAACGGCGGTCAGTGCGTGGAGGCGAAACAGCTCGCCGACGGCCGCGTGGCCGTACGGCAGTCGACCGACCCGGCCGGACCCGCGTTGATCTACCCGCCCGAGGAGATCGCCGCCTTCGTCCGCGGGGTCAAACAGGGCCTGGCCGATCATCTGGCCACCGGATGAGACGACTGCGAGCGGGAGTGACGACACCGGTCCCGTTCCCGGCCTGCGGGCCGACAGACACACACACCTGTGAAGGGGAGAAGATGAGCACCAGTCAGGCCGGCCGGGACCTCGACACGAGCAGGCCGCACTCGGCCCGGATGTACGACTACTTCCTCGGTGGCAAGGACCACTTCGAGATCGACCAGCAGGCGGCCGTGGTCGCCGCCAAGGCCCACCCCGGCATCTTCGTGACCGCCCGCGAGAACCGGGCGTTCATGCACCGGGCCACCCGTGTCCTGGCGCAGGAGCACGGCATCCGCCAGTGGCTCGACATCGGCACCGGCATCCCGACCGAACCCAACCTGCACCAGGTCGCCCAGTCCCTGGTGCCCGAGGCCCGCGTCGTCTACGCCGACAACGACCCCCTCGTTCTCAGGTACGCCGAACGCCTCATGCGCAGCACGAGGCAGGGACGCACGACCTACATCGAGGCCGACGTCAGGGACCCCGATGCGCTGATGACCGCCGTGCAGGCTTCGGAAGTCCTCGACTTCGACCAGCCCATCGCCCTCTCCCTCAACGCGCTCGTGCACTTCATCACCGCCCCGCACGACCCGTACGACATCGTCCGCCGGCTGCTCGACTCACTGCCGGCCGGCAGTGCCCTCGCCATGAACCACTGCACGCCCGACTTCGACCCCCCCACCTGGAACAAGGTCGCGGAGGTCTACACCAACTCCGGGACTCCCGTGCAGTTCCGTTCGCGCAAGGACATCAGCCGCTTCTTCGACGGGCTCGACCTGATCGAGCCCGGCCTCGTCTGCTGCCACCGCTGGCGGCCCGAAGGACCCGCCGACGGGACGGAGCCCACGGACGCCCAGATCGGCCTCTTGGCGGGCGTAGGCATCAAACACTGACCGAGGCAGGCCAACCCCCTCTCAGGGGGTCCGCCCGAAGGGCGGCAGGTACGAAAACCTCCTCAGTGTCTGTCTTCCTCGCTCGAGTCCGCCTGACGCAAAGGGGCGTGAGGTCTCTCAAGACCTCACGCCCCTTTGCTCAAGCAGCGCAGCGCGTCAGTGCTTGCGGTACGACTCCACGTAGCCGCTCGCCGGCGAGCCCACGCCCGTCACGTCGTCGTAGCCCTTCACCGCGGACAGGGAGCTGTCCTTGCCGAGGCTGCGGACCGAGGTCAGCAGGCCGGCGGTGGCGTCGTAGCCGTTGGCGAAGTCGACGCGGGCGACCGCGAGGTCCTTCCCGGTCGGCTTGTCCGTGACGTCGTGGTAGGCCTTCGTGCCGAACTTGGAGTAGATCAGCGGGTTGGCGAAGCCGATCGCCTTGCCGCCGCCCGCCTCCTGGGCGAGGGCCTGGACGGCGGCGATCACCGGCGCGGCCAGCGACGTGCCGCCGATGCGGTACTCGCTGTACGCCTCGGTGCCGTCCGCCTGGGTCTGCGTCTGGCCGACCTTGAAACCGGTGTTGGGGTCGGCGATCGCGGAGATGTCCGGGACCACGCGGTTGCCGGTGGTGCTGTTGGCCTTCGCGAGGGAGTCCGGGACGACGCCCTTCTGGTAGTACGGCTCGGTGACCGTCTTGCTGGTGCCACCGCCCGCGCCCGAGGTGAACGGGCCGGGGAAGCCGTTCCAGCTCTTGCCGTCGGCCGACAGCGAGGCCTTCTCGGTGCCCCAGCCGGTCTCCCACAGGTACTTGTCGCCCTTGCCGACGGCGAGCGAGGTGCCGCCGACCGCGGTCACCCAGGCCGAGTTGGCCGGGGTGTCGACCTGCTTCGTCTTGGTGTTGGCGACCTCGTCGCCGTTGTCGCCGGAGGAGAAGTAGAAGCCGATGCCCTGGACCGCGCCCAGCTGGAAGACCTGGTCGTAGGCGGCCTGGACGTCCGGGGTCTCGTTGGCCTCGATGTCGCCCCAGGAGTTGGAGACGATGTCGGCGAGGTGGTTGTCGACGACCTTGCTGAGCGCGTCCAGCAGGTCGTTGTCCATGCAGGACGCGGCGCCCACGTAGGTGACGTCGGCGTCCGGCGCGACCGCGTGCACGGCCTCGACGTCGAGGGTCTCCTCGCCGTACCAGCCGGAGGCGTCGCACTCGTCGGCGCCGGTGTTCGTGAAGTTCGAGGGCAGCGCCTGGTGCAGCTGGCTCGTCTTCCACGTGGCGTCGCCGTGCGCCTTGGCGTAGGTGCCGGCGTCGTAGGCGATGGTCGGCGAGGCGAACGCGTCGGTGATCGCGACGCGCACGTGCTTGCCGGTGTACTTGCCGGCGCCGTAGGCGGCCCGCAGTTGCTTGCCGGTGTAGCCCTCGACGGCGTACGGGACCTTCGAGCCGTACGCGTCCGGCAGCGTGGTCGCGATGTTGGAGCCGTAGTACGACGAGAACGGCCCGGAGTTCTTGAACACGGTGGCCGGGGGCGGCAGCGTGTCGTCGTGGGTCGCCTTGTGCGGCGCGTTGTCCAGGCCGGTGACGGTCAGGACGGCATCGCTGACGGAGGCCGGCACGGTCGCCGTCTTCTCCGGGGCGCGGTAGGTCTTCGAGCCCTTGGCGTAGTTGTGCAGCTGGGTGCCGAACGCCTGCTCGGCGGCGGAGACGTCGCCGGAGACGGCTATGTAGTGCTGGGTGACCTCGGTGACCTTCAGGCCGGACGCGGTCAGCCAGGACTTGACGGCCTTCACCTGGGCCGCGGTGGCGCCGAAGCGGGCCTGCACCTGCTTGGCGCTGAGGTACTTGCCGTAGAGCGGTGAGCTGGGGTCGGACACCGCCTTCGCGTAGGCCGCGAGGCCGTTGGCGTTCCGGCCGGCCAGGTAGACCCGGGCCTTGACCTGCGCGCTGTTGGAGGTCGCGCCCTTGTCCGCCTTGGCCGTGGCCCAGGTGGGCTTGGTGCCCTTCAGGGTGTCACGGGCCGGGCTGTCCGCGGCGTGGGCCGCGGGTATGCCGAGTGCGAGCGCGCCGGCGATCATCGGCAGTGTCGCTGCCATGCTCACGCTGGCCCGCACCTTGGCACGGTTCGATCTCATACTGCCCCCTGCTATGCGGTTCGACGCATGGAGTGGTCGGTCAACCGTGATCACCAGGAGGCCGGCGGCGGAACGGCCCGTGAATGGATCACACGATGGGGGTCACTCTTGCGGTGAACTGTTCATGCCAGGGGAATGAAAAGGCCAAGGAAACCCCAAGTGAGCGTTGATTAGGGGCTTTTGGTCGGATTTCGATGTCGTGCCGAACGTTACGGATCGATTGCGATTGTCGGTAAGCCCTTGCGGTGCGGTTAAGTCGACAAATCGCCCACACCGTATGCCCGTTCAGGTGCGTGGCTTCGCGCCCCGCTCCTTCAGCATCTGCGCCATCGTCGTCAACTCCGACTGCTGCGCGTCCGCCATGCCCTGGGCGAGGTTCTTCTCCACCTCGACGGTGCACTTGGCCACACACCCCTCGGCCATGTGGATACCGCCCTTGTGATGGGCCGTCATCAGCTGCAGATAGAAGATCTCCGCCTGCCTGCCGTTCAGCGTCCCCAGCTTCTTCATCTCGGTGTTGGTCGCCATGCCCGGCATCAGCGAACCGTCCTTGCCGGAGGCCATGTCACCCATGCCCATCCAGGTCATCGGCGGATCGGCCGACACCTTCGGCAGCCCCCACAGATCCAGCCAGCCCAGCAGCATGCCGCGCTGGTTGGCCTGCGTCTGCGCGATGTCGTAGGCGAGGCGCCGTACGTCGGTGTCCTTCGTGCGGTCGCGCACGATGTACGACATTTCGACGGCCTGCTGGTGATGGACCGCCATGTCCCGCGCGAACCCCGCGTCCGCCGAGCCGGCACTCGGGACCGTACTGCTGCTGCCGCCGTCCTCGCTCGCGACCGCGTAGCTGATCGCACCGGCCGCGACCAGTGCCGCCACCGCGGAGCCCGCGATGAGCACCGTCCGCATCACTGGCTCTTGCCTCCCGTGCACGCGGCACCCGGCTCGGGCGTCTGCTTGCCCTGCACGAACTCCTGGAAGAACTTGCCCACGTTGGGGTCGTCGGCCCCGGTCACGGTGCGCTGGTGCGCCCACGCCGTCATCATGATCGGGTCCTTCTGCTTGTCGTCCGGGCTCATCAGCGTGTACGGCGTCTGCTTCACCTTCGCCGCGAGCGCGTCGACGTCGGCCTTCTTCGCCTTGCTGTTGTACGTCACCCAGACCGCGCCGTGCTCCAGCGAGTGCACGGCGTTCATGTTGTCGAGCGCCTCGGTGTAGACGTCACCGTTGCAGTTCTGCCAGACCGGGTTGTGGTTGCCGCCCACGGGGGGCTCGGTCGGGTAGTGCACGGTGGTCGTCACATGCGTCCGGCCCAGCGTGCCCTTCCAGGTCCTCACCCCGTCCGCGCCGGTCACGAAGTGTCCCGAGCTCTTCGCGTCGGCCGCCGCGGTGTCGTCACCGGACCGGTTCTTCGCGAGCGCCACACCGCCGGCGACGAGACCGAGGACGACCACCACGCCGGCGGCGATCGTGAGGATCCGGCCCCGGCGCTCACGCGCCTGCTCGGCGCGCCGCATCTCCTCTATACGCGCCTTGCGCTCGGCACTGCTGCTCTTCTTCGCGGAACCCATGGGGTGTGTCCTTCTGGGGAATGGGACGTGGAAGGTGGGGCCCGCTGATCGTAATGGGGGAGATGGGGCCAGTCGTAGCGAGGACACAGGAAAGACCTGGAAATGCCGGTGTTCGACAGGAAACCGATAACCGGAACGCACGGCCACGGGGGGTTTGCACCTGATATTCATGTTCATGTGCAAGAGGTGACTCGCGCCGGAATCGAATCGGCCATTACGGATGTCGGTGCGAGCAGGCAAGATGGGCGTCAGGGCAGTACACCTGCCGTACGGGAGCCGTTCAGGCCGAGGACGCCGGGGCGATCAAGGTCTGCAACGCGCATGAAATGCTGTTGTGGTGTGATGCTCAGGTGCCCGACCGCCTTCCTGTGGGACCGGGAGCAGGCGGCCTGACCAGCAAGGATGGGGAAGCGGAAGATGGACAAGCAGCAGGAGTTCGTGCTCCGGACCTTGGAGGAGCGCGACATCCGGTTCGTACGCCTGTGGTTCACGGACGTGCTGGGCTTCCTCAAGTCCGTCGCCGTGGCCCCGGCCGAGCTGGAACAGGCCTTCGACGAGGGCATCGGCTTCGACGGCTCCGCGATCGAGGGCTTCGCCCGGGTCTACGAGTCCGACATGATCGCCAAGCCGGACCCCTCCACCTTCCAGGTCCTCCCGTGGCGCGCGGAGACCCCCGGCACGGCCCGTATGTTCTGCGACATCCTCATGCCGGACGGCTCCCCGTCCTTCGCGGACCCGCGCTACGTCCTCAAGCGTGCCCTGGCCCGCACCTCCGACCTGGGCTTCACCTTCTACACCCACCCGGAGATCGAGTTCTTCCTGCTGAAGGACCGCCCGCTGGACGGCTCCCGCCCCATCCCGGCCGACAACTCGGGCTACTTCGACCACACCCCCACCAACGTCGGCATGGACTTCCGCCGCCAGGCGATCACCATGCTGGAGTCGATGGGCATCTCGGTCGAGTTCTCCCACCACGAGGGCGCGCCGGGCCAGCAGGAGATCGACCTGCGCTATGCGGACGCCCTGTCGACGGCCGACAACATCATGACGTTCCGCCTGGTCATGAAGCAGGTGGCGCTGGAGCAGGGCGTGCATGCGACCTTCATGCCGAAGCCCTTCTCCGAGCACCCCGGCTCGGGCATGCACACGCACCTCTCCCTCTTCGAGGGCGACCGGAACGCGTTCTACGAGTCGGGCGCGGAGTTCCAGCTCTCCAAGGTCGGCCGTTCCTTCATCGCGGGCCTGCTCAAGCACGCCGCGGAGATCTCGGCGGTCACCAACCAGTGGGTGAACTCCTACAAGCGCATCTGGGGCGGCTCGGAGCGCACCG
This sequence comes from Streptomyces sp. NPDC111744, assembly GCF_055634995.1. Classification (NCBI taxonomy): domain Bacteria; kingdom Bacillati; phylum Actinomycetota; class Actinomycetes; order Kitasatosporales; family Streptomycetaceae; genus Streptomyces; species Streptomyces sp. NPDC111744. Next base: position 317,585 of record NZ_JBVKCG010000003.1, on the reverse strand, counting down.
CGGGCGCCGGCGGCGAGGCCCCGTCGTACATCTGCTGGGGCCACAACAACCGCAGTGCGCTGGTCCGTGTCCCGATGTACAAGCCCGGCAAGACGGGCTCGGCGCGCGTCGAGGTCCGCTCCATCGACTCCGGATCGAACCCGTACCTGGCCTACGCCGTCCTGCTGGCGGCCGGCCTCAAGGGCATCGAGGAGGGCTACGAACTTCCGCCGGGCGCCGAGGACGACGTCTGGGCCCTCTCCAACGCCGAGCGGCGGGCCATGGGCATCGAGCCGCTCCCGCAGAACCTCGGCGAGGCCCTGACCCTCATGGAGAACAGCGACCTGGTCGCCGACACCCTCGGCGAACACGTCTTCGATTTCTTCCTGCGCAACAAGCGCCAGGAGTGGGAGGAGTACCGCAGCGAGGTCACCGCCTTCGAACTGCGGAAGAACCTGCCGGTGCTGTAGGCACTCGCGGTACGGCGGCACAGACGGGGCCCCGGGGTACGTCCTGTACCCCGGGGCCGTGGCGTCGGGGGAGGATCAGCCGACGTACGCCGGAGACACCGCCGACGCGCTGATCCGCCGCGGCTTGCCCGTGCCGTCCGCCGGTACCTCGTACAGGTCCGCCCCGTAGTCGCCCGGCAGCGCGTAGACGATCGTGCGGCCGTCCTTCCATACCGCCTGGTCGTCCACGCTGCGGGTCTCGGCCAGCGGGGTTTCGCGCATCGTCGTCAGGTTCAGGACGTACAGGCGCCAGGGGGCGTCCTTGGGGAGGCCCTTGACCCGCTTCTTGTACGCGACGCGGGTGCCGTCGGGGGAGAGGGACGGGCATTCGACGTTCGTGTGGAGGGTGGTGACCGTACGGGTACGCAGGTCGCCCCGGACCAGGTACGTCGAGCCCTTCGTCGCCAGCGTGGCGTAGAAGGTGTGGTCGTCCGACGCGAACGTCACGCCCCAGAAGTTGGTGTCCGCCGAGTGGAGGACACGGCCGTCCTTCAGGACGCGGAACGTCTCCAGGGAGGGGATCAGCGAGCCCGTGCGGGTGTCGACGATCGCCGTACGAGTGGAGAAGTTCGTGCCCGCGTACGAGTCGCCGCCCACGAACGCCGTCCAGGCGGCGTAGTGGCCCGTGGGAGAGACGCGCGCGCGGGACGGGATGCCGGGGACGTCGTAGTGGGCCTTCGTGTGGAGTTTCGCGTCCAGGATCAGGGCGCGGTAGGTGTCCGAGACCGGGCCGTGGACCGCCTGGAGACACACCCCCGTGCCCGAAGCGGCGTAGAACCGCAGGCACTTCACGCCCGACGCGGTGCGCGGGCCGGCCGGGTCGGTCACCGGGACCGTCGTCAGCTCGTCCCGGTGCGGGCCCCATGCCATGTTGCGGAAGACCATGCGACCGGGGGTGGTCAGGGTGACCGTCCCTCCGGTGACCTCGGGGCCGCCCGCCTGGGTCTGGTCGCGGCGCTCCGCCCGTGCCGACGCGTGCAGCACGGAGGCCAGCGCCACGGCCGCCAGGACCGCCAGCGCCGACAGCAGGATCAGGATGCGGGAACGCAGGGTCATGCGGCTGCCTTCCGGAAGGGACGGAGGGTGAGGGCGTACGCCGCGCACACCGCCAGGGCCACCGCCGACACGCTCAGCGCCGTACGGTCGCCCCACAGCGTCCACGCCGCGCCGAACGCCAGTGAGCAGGCGAAACGTGCTCCCGCCTGGCCCGTCTGGACCAGCGCAAGGCCCGACGAGCGCAGTGCCTCCGGGACGCTGTCCGACGCGGCCGCCATCAGCACCCCGTCTGTCGCCGCGTAGAACGTGCCGTGCAGGGCGAGGACCACGTACGGCAGCGCCGTACCGTGCCAGGACGTCAGCAGCAGGACATACGCCAGCAGCAGGGCTGCGTGGCCGGTGAGGAACACCCGCCAGCGGCCCCAGCGGTCCGCCAGCCGGCCCAGCGGCACGGCCAGGAGGAGGAACGCGGCCGCCGTGCCCAGCGGGAGCAGTGCGAACCAGCGGTCCGGGACGCCCAGCCGCCGTTGCAGCAGCAGGTACACGAACGAGTCGCTCACCGTCGCCAGGCCCAGGAGCAGCGCGCAGACGGTGAGCCGGCGCAGGTCGCGATGGGTGAGGAGGGCGAGCGCCGCCCGCAGGGTGGGGCGCGTGCCGGAAGGAGCCGCCTGGGTACGTCCGCCGCCCGGCACGAACAGCACCAGGACCAGCACCCCGGCCACGGCCACGCAGAAACTCACCATGAACACCGCGTCGTAGCCGTCCACCGTCGCCCGCAGGATCAGGAACGCGACCAGGGGCCCGAGCAGGGCGCCCGCCGTGTCCATCGCCCGGTGCACGCCGAAGGCACGGCCCCGGGTCTCGGGGGTGCTGGAAAGGGAGATCAGGGCGTCGCGCGGAGCCGTGCGCAGGCCCTTGCCCGTGCGGTCCGCCGCGAGGACCAGGCCTATGGGGGTCAGGGTGTGGGCGATCAGCAGCAGTGGCTTGCACAGCGCCGACAGCGCGTAGCCCGCGCCCGCCACCCACTTGTGCCGGCCGCCGCCGCGGTCGGCGAGATGGCCGCCGACCAGGCGTACGACCGCGGAGAATCCGTTGTAGACGCCGTCCAGGAGGCCGAAGCCCAGCGGGGACAGGCCCAGGCCCGCCACCAGGTACAGCGGGAGGACCGCTGTCACCATCTCGGAGGACACGTCCGTGACCAGGCTGACCGTGCCGAGGGCGAGGACGGTGGGGGCGACCGCGGTGCGGTACCGCCCGGCCGTCACCGGCCGGGCGGTACCTTCCGCGGACGCCGCCGGAGTGCTCGCGCGGCTGTCCGCTACGTACACGTCAGGACGCCCAGATGCCGGAGATGTCCTTGGCGGAGGCCGCGTTGCCCGCGTGCGCGGTCAGGCCCTGGGTGTCCTCCAGGGTGCGCAGCAGGTCGTAGTGGTTGTACGTCGTCGAGGACGACGAGCCCGCCGTCACCGGCTGGCCGTACAGGACCGTCGGGATGCGGTTGCCGCTGAGCCGGTTGTCCTCGTCGAAGGTGACGACCAGGAGGCTGTTGTGGGTCTTGGCCCAGGTGGCGTACGCGCCGAGGTTGTTCTTCAGCCAGGTGTCACCGGTGGACACCGAGCAGTCGTGCATGTCGCTGCACAGGTTGGGGACCACGAAGGAGATCTGGGGCAGCGTCGTGTAGTCCGTCGGGAACTGGGTGAACGTCTTCGCGGACGAGGTCGGCACATTGCTGAAGCCGAACCACGGGTTGTGCTTCTGCGCGTAGTTGCCGCTGCTGCACGTGGTCGAGCCCTGGCTGGGCAGGGTCTCGTTGTAGCTGGCCCAGGTGCGGCCCGCGGCGAGCTGCTCGGAGGCCAGGTTGGCGGCCGAGGAGAAGCCGGGGGTGTAGCAGCTGTCGTCGGTGATGCCCTGGGTGGAGCCGGAGAACAGGGCGAAGTAGTTCGGCTGGCTCGGGTGGGTGATGGCGTACGACTGGGTGAGGTTGGCGCCGCCGGTCTTGAGCGAGTTGATGTACGGCGCGCTGGAGGAGCCGATGACCTGGCTGTATGCGTGGTTCTCGAAGACCACGACGACCACGTGGTCCGGGGTCGGCACGGCACCCGCGGCATGCGCGGAGCCGCCGCCGAACCCGGTCCACAGTCCGATCGCGGCCGCGGCGAGCGCGGTCGCGGACGCTACGACGGTACGGGCACGGCGGTATACGGAACTGCCGGACACATCAACCTCCGGTGGGGGATGGACGGGGCTGGCGGTGCGGACAGAGCATGCACACGCCAACATTCCCGTGTGCCACGGAACTCAACCAGGCGGATGAAAACCGCGTGAACGACTGCTGCCGGGCCGACGGGTGCCGAGCCGTCCCGTGCGGGTACCCGCCGTCCATGGCGGAGATCCTCGTGGGCACCTGTTCCTGGACCGACCGCGCGCTGGTGACGAGCGGCTGGTATCCGCGCGGGCAGCGCGACGCCGAGGGGCGGCTGCGGTACTACGCCGAGCGGTTCGGCGTGGTCGAGGCGGACTCGCCGTACTACGCGCTGCCGAGCCCGCGCACCGCCCGGCTGTGGGCGGAGCGCACCCCGGACGGCTTCCGCTTCGACGTCAAGGCCTTCTCCCTGCTGACCGGGCATCCGACCAGGCCCGCCGCGCTGCCCGCCGACTTACGGGCGGCGTTCACGCGCGGGCGCGCCACCGATCCGGGGCTGCTGGACGAGGTGTGGGCCCGGTACGCGGAGGCCGTGGAGCCGCTGCGGCGCGCCGGGCGGCTCGGGACCGTGCTGTTCCAGTACCCGCCCTCCCTCGCCCCCGGCCCCCGCTCCGAGGCCGTCGTCCGCGCGAGCCGTGAACGCGCGCGGGGCTGGCCGTTCGCCGTGGAGTTCCGGCATCCCGGGTGGTGGCAGGGCGACCGCGAGCACGCCACGGCCGCGCTGCTCACCGACCTCGACGCCACCGCCGTGGCCGTCGACACGGCGCAGGGGCTGCCCACCTCCCTGCCGCCCGTCACGCCCGTCACGACGAGCCGGCTCGCGGTCGTCCGGTTCCACGGCCGCAGCCCGCACTGGCGGACGGGCAGCAAGGAGGACCGCTTCCGGCACGTCTACACCGAACGGGAACTGACACCGTGGCTGCCGCGTATCCGCGCCCTGGCCGACCGCACCGACCGGGTCCACGTCCTGTTCAACAACTGCTGCGCCGACGCGGCCGTCACCGCGGCGGACACCATGCGCCGCCTGCTGGGCGGGACGGTGCCCCATCAGGTGAGCCGCCGAGTGTACTTCCGCGGTCGGGCCGCGAGTTGACGAGGGACTACTCGAACCGCCAGCGCGTCTGGCTGAACGGCTCGCCCTTGCCGAAGCCGAGAACCTTGCGGGGCCGCACCGCGAAGACCAGGGTCCGTCCCGGGTCCCGGTGGAAGTAGCCGTCGGCCACCTCGTAGTGCCAGAACGGCCCGTACTTCTCCTCCCAGGCCGCCGCCAGCTCACGCAGCCGGTCGTCGTCGGTGACCCGCACCGCCTCGCCCTCGACGGTCAGGTCGTACCCCCTGGTCCAGCTGTTGGTGCCGGTCGTCAGGACGACGTGCGGGTTTCCGGCGAGATTGTGCGCCTTGTGTTCGCCCGGGCCGGTGCCGAAGTGCAGCGCGCCGTCGTGCCACACCGCGAGCAGCGGGGTGACATGCGGCCGCCCGTCCGGCCGTACCGTCGAGATCCAGAACAGCTCGGAGTCGGTGAGCACCTTCTCCGCGTCGGACCAGTCGTGGGCCTGGGTGCCCCTGCTGCTGTAGCGGGGGTCCAGCACACCCTCGGGTTCGCGCATGATGCCTCCTTCGGTTCCCTGCCGGTACAGACCCGGTACAGACCACGATCCCGCCGCGAACTCATCGGCGCTCGTGACAGGGTCTGCGGTTAGGCTCTGGCGTGGACGACCTTGATCCGACGACCTTGATCCGGAGGGAGGCCGCGGATGACGCCGGGGCGCAGGAGCAGTACCTTCACGCGACTGCTGCGGCACGGCTTCACCGATGCCTCGGCCGCGGAGCGGCTGCTGGACAGCGCCGAGCTGGCCGCCGTACGCGATGATCCGGTCCTCCTCGAGGCACTCGGTGCCACCGCCGACCCGGACCTCGCCCTGCACGGCCTGGTACGGCTGCTGGAGGCCCAGCCCGGTCCCAGCGCCCACCGGGAGCTGGTCGACACCCTGATAGCGGCCAAGCCGCTCCGGGACCGTCTGCTGGGCGTCCTCGGCGCCTCCGCCGCCCTCGCCGACCACCTCGCCCGGCACCCGCGGGACTGGGAGGCCCTGGTCACCTACGAGCCCCGGGACCTGCACCCCGGCGTGGCGGAGTTCGAGCGCGGCCTGGCCGGGGCCGCCGACCCGGTCGGCCTCCGGGTCGCCTACCGCCGCTGCCTGCTGTCCATCGCCGCCCGGGACGTGTGCGGCACCACGGATGTCGCCGAGACCGCCGCCGAGCTCGCCGACCTCGCCACCGCGACCCTGCGCGCCGCCCTCGCCCTCGCCGAGCGCGCCGCGCCCGAGGACGCCGCCGCCTGCCGGCTCGCCGTGATCGCCATGGGCAAGTGCGGCGGCCACGAGCTGAACTACGTCTCCGACGTCGACGTCATCTTCGTCGGCGAGGCCGCCGCCGGCGCCGACGAGGCCAAGGCCCTCCGCTCCGCGACCAAACTCGCCTCGCACATGATGCGCATCTGCTCCGAGACCACGGTGGAGGGCTCGATCTGGCCGGTCGACGCCAACCTGCGTCCCGAGGGCAGGAACGGCCCCCTCGTCCGCACGCTGAGCAGCCACCTCGCCTACTACCAGCGCTGGGCCAAGACCTGGGAGTTCCAGGCCCTGCTCAAGGCCCGCCCGGTCGCCGGCGACCCCGAACTGGGTCAGCAGTACATCGACGCCCTCGACCCGCTGGTCTGGAAGGCCGCCGAGCGCGAGAACTTCGTCACCGACGTGCAGCAGATGCGCCGCCGGGTGGTGGAGAACATCCCCGTAGCCGAGGTCGACCGCGAACTGAAGCTCGGCCCCGGCGGTCTGCGCGACGTCGAATTCGCCGTCCAGCTCCTCCAGCTGGTGCACGGCCGGGCCGACGCCACGCTCCGCTCCGGCAGCACCCTCGACGCCCTCCAGGCCCTCGCCACCGGCGGCTACGTCGGCCGTGCCGACGCCACGCAACTCGACGACGCCTACCGCTTCCTGCGCTCCATGGAGCACCGCATCCAGCTCTACCGGCTGCGCCGCACCCACCTGGTCCCCGAGGACGAGGCCGACCTGCGCCGCCTCGGCCGCTCCCTGGGCCTGCGCACCGAACCGGTGACCGAGCTGATCCGCGAGTGGAAACGGCACACGGGTGTCGTACGACGCCTCCACGAGAAGCTCTTCTACCGGCCGCTGCTCGACGCCGTCGCCCAACTCGCCCCCGGCGAGGCACGGTTGAGCACCAAGGCGGCCCGGGAACGCCTGGAGGCCCTCGGCTACGCGGACCCGGCCGCCGCCCTGCGCCATCTGGAGGCCCTCGCCTCGGGCGTCACCCGCAAGGCCGCGATCCAGCGCACCCTGCTGCCGGTCCTGCTGGGCTGGTTCGCCGACTCCGCCGACCCGGACGCGGGCCTGCTGAACTTCCGCAAGGTCTCCGACGCCCTCGGCAAGACCCCTTGGTATCTACGGCTGCTGCGGGACGAGGGTGCCGCCGCCGAGAACCTCGCCCGGGTGCTGTCGGCCGGCCGTCTCGCCCCCGACCTGCTGATGCGCGCCCCCGAGGCGGTCGCCCTGCTCGGCGACAGCGACGGCGCCCGCGAGGGCGGCGGTCCCGGCGGCGGTCTGGAACACCGCGAACGCGCCCAGCTGGAAAGGGAGATCCTCGCCGCCGTCGGCCGCGCCGACAACGCCGAGGTCGGGGTCCGGGCCGCGCGTGGCGTGCGCCGCCGCGAGCTGTTCCGTACGGCCGCCGCCGACATCGTCGACTCCTACGGCACCGAGAGCACGCCCGTCGAGGCCGACCAGGGTGCCCTGGTGGACCGGGTCGGCGGCGCGGTCTCCGACCTCACGGCGGCGACACTGGCCGGGACGCTGCGGGCGGTGGTCCGCGACGGCTGGGGCGACACCCTGCCGACCCGGTTCACGATCATCGGCATGGGCCGGTTGGGCGGGCACGAGCTGGGCTACGGCTCCGACGCGGACGTGCTGTTCGTGCACGAGCCCCAGGAGGGCGTGGACGAGCGGGAGGCCGCCGACGCGGCGAACAAGGTCGTCTCCGAGATGCGGCGGCTGCTCCAGATCCCCAGCGCCGACCCGCCGTTGCTGATCGACGCCGACCTGCGGCCCGAGGGCAAGTCCGGGCCGCTGGTGCGCACGCTCAAGTCCTACGAGGCGTACTACCGCCGGTGGTCCCTGGTATGGGAGTCGCAGGCCCTGTTGCGGGCCGAACCGGTGGCCGGGGACGAGGAGTTGGGGCGCCGGTTCATCGAGCTCATCGACCCGCTGCGGTATCCGGCGCAGGGGCTCGGCGAGGACGCGGTCCGCGAGATCCGGCGGCTGAAGGCCCGTATGGAGTCCGAGCGGCTGCCGCGCGGGGCCGACCCCAAGCTGCACACCAAACTCGGGCCGGGCGGGCTGTCCGACGTCGAGTGGACCGTGCAGCTGCTGCAACTGCGGCACGGCTGGGCCGAGCCGGGACTGCGGACCACCCGGACGCGCGAGGCGCTGGCCGCGGCGTGTGCGGCAGGGCTGCTGGGGGCCGAGGAGGCCGCGACACTGGACGAGGCGTGGGTGCTGGCCACGCGGGTGCGGAACGCGGTGATGCTGGTGCGGGGACGGGCCGGCGACACGTTCCCCCCGGAGAGCAGGGAGCTGGCCGCGGTGGGGCGGTATCTGGGGTACGGGGACGGGCATGTGGGGGACATGCTGGACGCGTATCGGCGGACTGCTCGGCGGGCCAGGGTGGTCGTGGAGGAGCTTTTCTACGGGGCTTGAGGGGTTGCGTTCGGGGGAGTCCGGTCGCGTTTCGGGTGCGGCGCCGTTGAGGCTGGTCGCGCCCCACGGCGGAGCCGCTGATGACGCCTGCCACCACCCGCCAGCCGATGTGCTGACCCAGTACCAGGGCCCCCAGCGCCCAGGACGCCGATCATGTCCGCGTCCACCGGGCCCGCCCACGGCAGCGCCAGAGTGCTCCAAGCCGTCGCCATCAGGAGCTGGGCGGCCGAGACCGTACGCGACGCCACCGCGTGGCTCGCCGCCGCCCCGAGCAGGGACAGCGGGCCCCAGCTCAGCAGGCCCGAGCGACGCCAGGGGGTGAAGATCAGGACCGTACCGGCGAAGCCCGCGAGGAGGCCGGTCGGACGGGCGCCGGACAGGCCGCGGTCGGTGCCGACGGTGAGGCCGATGAGCAGGGACCACAGGGAAGCTGCGCTGCAGCATGGATGTGCGACGGATGCAGATGCTCCGGGCCGTGGGTTTCCGACGGGTCGGTGACCGGCGCGGCGGCGACCCTCGCTACACGCCCTCCGCGGTGAGCCGGCAGATCGCCACGCTGGAGAAGGAGGCCGGGGCCGCGTTCCTGGAGCGGGTCGATCGCGGGGTGCGGCCCACCGCCGCCGGGCTGCTGCTCACCGAGTACGCCGACGCGGTCGCCCGGCAGGTCGCCGAGGCCGAGACCGCCCTTGCCGACCTGCTCGTGGGGCGCACGGGGCGGCTGTCGGTGCGGTACTTCGCCACAGCGGGCGTGGCCCTGGTCGCCCCGGCGGTCGCCCGGCTGCGCGCGGAGCACCCCGGGGTGCGGATCGAACTGCGGCCGGCCCGCGACGCGAAGGAGCCGCCGGCCGATGTGAGGGAGGGCCTGGCGGTCCTGGTGCGGGCCGAGGGGCGGCAGGAGACCGGCGTGCGGCTGGTGCGGCTGCTCGACGACCCCTTTCTCACCGTGCCGCCCTGCGGGCGAGTGCTGGGGCTCGGCAGCCGCCACTCGGGGGTGGTCGTACCGGAGGTCCGCCATCCACGCGGCGGTACGGGAGACCGCCCCGCCGCAGCCCGCGCGGGAGACGTTCCTCGACGCACTGCGGGCGGCGGCCGGGGCCACTGTCTGATCATGCCCGCGTGTGGTTCAGGAGCCCCCTCAGCCGCTCCGCAGGGCTATGTCTGCCTCGGCAACGCGTAGGGCAGCGTGCCGTACCACAGCCGCGCCACCGTGAAGCCGAAGGTCAGGCACAGCATGCCGCCCACCGCGTCCAGCCAGAAGTGGTTGGCCGTGGCCACGATGACCAGCAGGGTCGCCGTCGGGTAGAGGAGGCCCAGGATCCGTACCCACGGCACCGATGCCAGCGCGAAGATCGTCAGGCCGCACCACAGGGACCAGCCGATGTGCATGGACGGCATCGCTGCGTACTGGTTGGACATGTGCTTGAGGTCGCCGGAGGCCATCGAGCCCCAGGTGTGGTGGATCATCACGGTGTCGGTGAAGCGGCCGCCGTTCATCAGCCGTGGCGGGGCGAGTGGGAACAGGTAGTAGCCGAGGAGGGCCACGCCGGTCGTGGCGAAGAGAGCGAGGCGGGCCGCCGCGTAGCGGCCGGGATGGCTGCGGTAGAGCCACACCAGCACACCCAGCGTCACCACGAAGTGCAGTGTCGCGTAGTAGTAGTTCATGCCGATGATCAGCCAAGTCACCGAGTTCACGGCGTGGTTGACCGAGGCCTCGACGGCGATGTCCAGGTGGTGCTCGGCCCGCCAGATCCAGTCCGCGTTGCGCAGCGCCTGCGCCTTCTGCTCCGGGACCGCGTTGCGGATCAGCGAGTAGGTCCAGTAACTCACCGCGATCAGCAGGATCTCGAACCAGAGCCGGGGCCGGCCCGGTGTGCGCAGCCGGCGAAGGAATCCCTGTTCTCCCTCGCCCGTGACGGTCTGCGGAAGGGTCTGTTGTGCGCGACCTTCCGGCTCTGTCACGGTCGAGTCACTCATAGGCACAGAGTCTGCCAGATAAGACGTCTTCGACAGATCATCCCAAGGTTGGGTTCACCGCGCATTTTCTACGGCACGACGACTACTTCCCAGGTACTGCTCAGCTGATGCCGAGGTACTGCGGCGTCGTCAAAGGCGGTTGGTGCGGTCCCCCGGTGCCGACGCCGTAGAACCGCGTACCACCAATTCGGGCATGAAAACGAACTCGCTGTGCGGAGCCGGCGTACCCCCGATCTCCTCCAGCAGGGTGCGCACCGAGGCCTGCCCCATCGCCGGGACCGGCTTGCGGATCGTGGTGAGCGGCGGGTCGGTGAAGGCGATCAGCGGGGAGTCGTCGAAACCGACCACCGAGATGTCCTTGGGGACGTCCAGACCCCGCTGCCGGGCCGCCCGTATCGCGCCGAGGGCCATCATGTCGCTGGCACAGACGATCGCCGTGCAGTTGCGGTCGATCAGCGCCGTGGTCGCCGCCTGACCGCCCTCCAGGGTGTAGAGGGAGTGCTGGACCAGCCCGGACTCGACCGCGTCGGCGGGCAGCCCCAACTGGTCCTGCATGGCCCGTACGAAGCCCTCGATCTTGCGCTGCACGGGGACGAACCGTTTCGGGCCGAGGGCGAGACCGATCCTCGTGTGCCCCAGGGACACCAGATGCGTGACCGCCAGGGTCATCGCCGCCCGGTCGTCCGGGGAGATGAACGGCGCCTGCACCTTCGGCGAGAAGCCGTCCACGAGGACGAACGGCACGCCCTGCGCCCGCAGTCGTTCATAGCGCTGCATGTCGGCGGTGGTGTCCGCGTGGAGGCCGGAGACATAGATGATGCCCGCGACCCCGCGGTCCACCAGCATCTCGGTCAGCTCGTCCTCCGTGGACCCGCCGGGGGTCTGGGTGGCGAGCACGGGCGTGTATCCCTGCCTGGTCAGCGCCTGCCCGATGACCTGGGCCAGGGCCGGGAATATCGGGTTCTCCAGCTCGGGGGTGATCAGCCCCACCAGGCCCTCGCTGCGCTGCCGCAGCCGGACCGGACGCTCGTAGCCGAGCACGTCCAGGGCGGCGAGCACGGACTGGCGGGTGGTGGCGGCGACGCCCGGCTTCCCGTTGAGGACCCGGCTGACGGTCGCCTCGCTCACCCCCGCCTGCGCTGCGATGTCGGCAAGCCGTGTGGTCACGGCACTGGACTGTACCGGCCGTATGTCCCCTTGCACACCGATCGGGCGCCTGATGCGGCCTGGGGGGCGGCCCGGTCCGGGCTGCTGCGTCATCGCACTCCCTCGTGAAACGTGATGGCAAGAGCTTGCAGAGTCTTGCACAAGTAGCCCCGTAGCGCTCTATCGCCGTAAACAAGCAGCAAGGAAGCGTCTCACGGTGGTCGCCGGGAGGTCACGTCCGGATAACTTCGAAGATCCCTTGCACTTTTTTGCTGCAAGGTCTTTCGTCGCGCTTACATCGCTGTTACGTTCCCTGACGCCCGGCCGCCGCAACGGCGCTGTCGGCACGACGGCGAGGACGGCGGACGGGGCCGCCCTCGCATCACTCGGGCTTTTCACCCTCAAGGAGAATCATGCGGCGTGGCATAGCGGCCTCCGCGCTGGTGGCGTCCCTCGCCCTCACGGCGACGGCGTGCGGCGGGAGCGGCAGCGACAGCAAGTCGGACGGCCCGGTCACCATCACCTGGTGGGACACCTCCAACGCCACCAATGAGGCACCGACGTACAAGGCCTTGGCCAAGGAGTTCGAAGCCGCGAACAAGGACATCAAGGTCAACTACGTCAACGTCCAGTTCGACCAGGCGCAGAACAAGTTCGACACGGCCGCGCAGTCCGGCAAGGGCGCCCCCGACGTGCTGCGCTCCGAGGTCGGCTGGACCCCCGCCTTCGCCAAGGCCGGCTACTTCCTGCCGCTGGACGGCACCAGCGCCCTCGCGGACCAGGCCAAGTTCCAGTCCAGCCTGATCACCCAGGCCCAGTACGACGGCAAGACCTACGGTGTCCCGCTGGTCACCGACACCCTCGCCCTCGTCTACAACAAGGCCCTGCTGAAGAAGGCCGGCATCACCGCGGCCCCCAAGACCTGGGACGAGGTGAAGACCGACGCCGCCAAGATCCAGGACAAGGCCAAGGTCACCGGCTACTGGGGCCCCGAGGCCGCGTACTACACCCAGCCCTTCCTCTACGGCGAGGGCACCGACATGGTCGACGCCTCCGCCAAGAAGATCACCATCACCTCGGCGGCGGCCAAGAAGGGCTACCAGACCTGGCTGGACCTCTACTCCGGCAAGGGCCTGCAGAAGGCGGACACCACCGCCGACGCCTACGCCCACCGCCAGGACGCCTTCGTCAACGGCAAGGTCGCCATGACCATCGAGGGCCCCTGGGAGATCACCAACTTCTACAAGGGCTCCGCGTTCGGCGACAAGTCCAACCTCGGCATCACCACCGTCCCGGCCGGCTCCACCGGCAAGGCGGGCGCCCCGACCGGCGGCCACAACCTCTCCATCTACGCCGGCTCGGACAAGGCCCACCAGACGGCGGCCGAGAAGTTCGTCGCCTTCATGACCTCCGCCAGGTCCCAGACGGAGATCGCCCTGAAGAACTCGACCCTGCCGACCCGCTCCGACGCCTACACGGCCGAGGTCAAGGCCGACCCGGGCATCGCCGGCTACCAGGCCGTCCTCTCCTCCGCGCAGCCGCGCCCGGCGCTCGCCGAGTACTCCTCCCTGTGGGGTCCGGTCGGCACCGAGCTGACCAAGGTCGCCGGCGGCAAGGAGTCCCTCGACAAGGGCCTGAGCAACGCCGAACTCGGGATAGAGAAGCTCGTCCCCGACTTCAGCAAGTAAGCCCCGAGTGGCCGTCGGATCCCCTGAAAGTCAGGGGAAGGGATCCGGCGGCCACCGGCCTGTGCCCAGCCCGATCCCGGAAAACCCAGAAGGTGTCGAACCATGACAGTCGCCATCGACCGTGCGACCGGCAAGCGCCACGGCGACCGCGCGCCCCGCCCCGGGCTGGGCCGGCGGATCCGGAACAGCTACCAGAAGTACTGGTACGCCTACGCGATGATCGCCCCCGTGGCCGTCGTGCTCGGGGCGCTCGTCGTCTACCCCCTGGTGTACGGCTTCTACCTGACGCTGACGGACGCCAACAGCCTCAACACCGCCCGCACCATCGGCGTCAACCACATCGACGCCACCTACAAGTTCATCGGCCTGGACAACTACAAGGACATCCTGTTCGGCCCGACGTCCTACGACCGCTTCTGGTCCCACTTCCTCTGGACGTTCGTCTGGACCGCGCTCTGCGTCACCCTGCACTACACCATCGGTCTGGGCCTCGCCCTGCTGCTCAACGAGAAGTTCCGCGGCCGCACCTTCTACCGCATGGTCCTCGTCCTGCCCTGGGCGGTGCCCACCTTCGTCACCGTGTTCGGCTGGCGGTTCATGCTCGCCGACGGCGGCATCATCAACGCGGCTCTCCACTTCCTCCATCTGCCGCAACCCGCATGGCTGGAGGACACGTTCTGGCAGCGGGCCGCCGCGATCCTCGTCAACACCTGGTGCGGTGTGCCGTTCATGATGCTCTCGCTGCTCGGCGGCCTCCAGGCCATCGACGGCACCCTCTACGAGGCCGCCGAGATGGACGGCGCCGGCGCCTGGCAGCGCTTCCGGTACGTCACCCTGCCGGGCCTGAGGTCCGTCAGCTCCACGGTCGTACTGCTCGGCATCATCTGGACGTTCAACCAGTTCGCCGTGATCTTCCTGCTGTTCGGCGACACCGCCCCGGACGCTCAGATCCTGGTCACCTGGGCCTACTTCCTCGGCTTCGGACAGCAGCCGCGTGACTTCGCCCAGTCCGCCGCCTACGGCATGCTGCTGCTGGCCATCCTGATCGTCTTCACCTCCTTCTACCGCCGCTGGCTCAACCGCAACGATCAGCAGCTCGCGATCTGAGGCAGGAGTTTCCATGAGTACCACCACTGTCGAGACCTCCGCCCAGGTCGCTGAGGAGGCCCCTGTGACCAGCAGTCCGCGCCGTGTCCGCCGGGGCGAGCGCGGCCCCCTCGCCACCGCCGTCACCCACGGCATCCTGGGTGTCGCGAGCCTGATCGCGTTCTTCCCGGTCGGCTGGCTGATCTTCCTCTCGCTCGGCCCGGGCAAGGACGACTACCTCCATCCGAGCGGCATCTGGCACAAGATGACGCTGGACAACTACTCCTTCGTCCTCCAGCACACCGGCTTCTGGGACTGGTTCAAGACGACGATGATCGTCGTCGGCGGTACGACTGCCATCGGCCTGATCCTCGCCTCCACCACCGGCTACGCGGTCTCCCGGATGCGCTTCCCCGGCTACCGGAAGTTCATGTGGCTGCTGCTGGTCACCCAGATGTTCCCGATCGCCGTGCTGATCGTGCCGATGTACCAGATCATGTCGAACCTCGGCCTCATCGACAGCTACCTCGGGCTGATCCTGGTCTACTGCACCACCGTCGTCCCTTACACGGCCTGGCTGCTCAAGGGCTACTTCGACACGATCCCCTTCGAGATCGACGAGGCAGGCCGCGTCGACGGGCTCTCGCCCTTCGGCACCTTCGGCCGGCTGATCCTGCCGCTCGCCAAGCCCGGCCTCGCGGTCGCCGCGTTCTACAACTTCCTCACCGCCTTCGGGGAGGTCGCCTTCGCGTCCACGTTCATGCTGAGCGACGACAAGTACACCTTCGCGGTGGGGCTGCAGAGCTTCATCAGCGAGCACGACGCCCAGCGAAACCTGATGACCGCGACCGCGGTGCTGATCGCGATACCCGTCGCCGTGTTCTTCTACCTCGTGCAGAAGAACCTGGTGACCGGGCTCACCGCGGGCGGCACGAAGGGCTGACGCCGGGAGCCGGAAAAGCCGCCTCGGCCGTCGTTTGCCTGCGGCGCCGTCGTGGCTGGTCGCGCAGTTCCCCGCGCCCCTTGCTGGGCGCGGGTTGGCGGTCGCGGTGGATATCCGACCCCGCTTTCACCGCGGCCGCCTTGTCACCCGCCCCGTACCCACCTCTGACCCGATGACCCCGTTACATATCAAGGACGCCATGAGCCAGCAGCAGTCCGCCGCACCGGCCACCGCAACGACCACCGTCGCCCGTCGTCGCGACTGGTGGCGGGACGCGGTGATCTACCAGGTCTATCCGCGCAGCTTCGCCGACAGCAACGGTGACGGGATGGGGGACCTGGAGGGCGTACGTTCCAGACTCCCGTATCTGCGTGACCTCGGCGTCGACGCCGTGTGGCTCAGCCCGTTCTACGCCTCCCCGCAGGCGGACGCCGGCTACGACGTCGCCGACTACCGGGCCGTGGACCCGATGTTCGGCAACCTGCTCGACGCGGACGCGCTGATCCGTGACGCCCACGAGCTGGGCCTCAGGATCATCGTCGACCTGGTTCCGAACCACTCCTCCGATCAGCACGAGTGGTTCAGGCGGGCGTTGGCCGAGGGTCCCGGCTCGCCGCTGCGGGAGCGGTATCACTTCCGTCCCGGCAAGGGCGGGAACGGCGAACTCCCGCCCAACGACTGGGAGTCCATCTTCGGCGGCCCGGCCTGGACACGGGTCACGGAACCGGACGGCTCCCCCGGCGAGTGGTACCTCCACCTCTTCGCCCCCGAGCAGCCCGACTTCAACTGGGAACACCCGGCCGTCGGCGACGAGTTCCGCTCCATCCTGCGCTTCTGGCTGGACATGGGCGTGGACGGCTTCCGGATCGACGTGGCGCACGGCCTGGTGAAGGCGGAGGGGCTGCCGGACCTCGGCGGCACCGAACAGCTGAAGCTGCTGGGCAACGATGTCATGCCGTTCTTCGACCAGGACGGTGTGCACGAGATCTACCGGCAGTGGCGGCACGTCCTCGACGAGTACGCCGGTGAGCGCATCTTCGTCGCCGAGGCCTGGACGCCGACCGTGGAGCGCACCGCCAACTACGTCCGCCCGGACGAGCTGCACCAGGCCTTCAACTTCCAGTATCTGAGCACCGACTGGGACGCGAAGGAACTGCGGACGGTCATCGACCGCACCCTGGAGGCGATGCGCCCGGTCGGTGCCCCCGCCACCTGGGTCCTCTCCAACCACGACGTCACCCGGCATGCCACCCGGTTCGCCAACCCGCCGGGCCTCGGCACCCAGATCCGCACCGCGGGGGACCGGGACCTCGGCCTGCGGCGGGCCAGGGCCGCGACCCTGCTGATGCTGGCGCTGCCCGGATCGGCGTACATCTACCAGGGCGAGGAGCTGGGCCTCCCGGACGTCGTGGACCTGTCCGACGAGGTCCGGCAGGACCCCGCGTACTTCCGTGGCGCGGGCCAGGACGGCTTCCGGGACGGCTGCCGGGTGCCGATCCCGTGGACGCGGGAGGGCTCGTCGTACGGCTTCGGCAGCGGGGGCAGCTGGCTGCCGCAGCCCGCGAGTTGGGGTGAGCTGAGCATCGAGGCGCAGACCGGGGTGGCCGGTTCCACCCTGGAGCTGTACCGCACCGCGCTGAGCGTCCGTCGTACACAGTCCGATCTGGGTGCCGGTGAGGCGGTGGAGTGGCTGCGTGCCCCGGAGGGTGTACTCGCCTTCCGGCGCGGGGAGTTCGTGTGCGTCGCGAACACCGGCGGGGAGTCGGTGACCACTCCGGCCTACGGCCGGCTGCTCCTCACCAGCGGTGAGGTGACCGAGGCGGGCGGTGAGGCGAAGGTGCCGGCCGACACCACCGTGTGGTGGACGACCGCCTGACGGGCCATCACTCGATAACTTCTTGCGGCAACTTCTGAGGGCCCGCTACCCATCCGGGGAGCGGGCCTTTAACATCTGCGCAACCGCAAGGTTTCAGCAACCTTTCAGCAAGAGCCTTCCATGGCACCTTCAATGACGAAGGACCCCCACATGGCACCCAAGACCCTCTCCGCCGCGCTGGCACTGGCCGCCTGCAGCATTGTCATGACCCCGTCCGTCGCGGACGCCTCCCCGCCCGGCACCAAGGACGTCACCGCCGTCCTCTTCGAGTGGAAGTACGCCTCGGTCGCCAAGGAGTGCACCGCCACCCTCGGCCCCGCCGGCTACGGATACGTCCAGGTCTCCCCGCCCGCCGAGCACATACAGGGCTCCCAGTGGTGGACGTCGTACCAGCCGGTGTCGTACAAGATCGCGGGCAGGCTCGGCGACCGCACGGCCTTCCAGAACATGGTGAACACCTGCCACTCGGCCGGTGTGAAGGTGGTCGTCGACACGGTCGTGAACCACATGTCGGCGGGCAGCGGCACCGGCACCGGCGGCTCCTCGTACACGAAGTACGACTATCCCGGCCTGTACTCCTCCTACGACTTCGACGACTGCACCTCCCTCGTCTCCAACTACTCCGACCGCTGGAACGTCCAGCACTGCGAACTCGTCGGCCTCGCCGACCTGGACACCGGCGAGGAGTACGTCCGCAAGACCATCGCCGGCTATATGAACGACCTGCTGAGCCTCGGCGTCGACGGCTTCCGTATCGACGCGGCCAAGCACATCCCGGCCAAGGACCTGGCCAACATCAAGACCCGGCTCACCAACCCGTCGGTCTACTGGAAGCAGGAGGTCATCTACGGCGCCGGCGAGGCCGTCCAGCCGACCGAGTACACCGGCAACGGGGACGTCCAGGAATTCCGCTACGCCTACGACCTCAAGCGCGTCTTCAACAACGAGAACCTCGCCTACCTGAAGAACTACGGGGAGGGATGGGGGTACATGAGCAGCTCGGTCGCCGGAGTCTTCGTCGACAACCACGACACCGAGCGCAACGGCAGCACCCTGAACTACAAGGACGGCGCCAACTACACCCTGGCCAACGTCTTCATGCTCGCCTACCCCTACGGCGCCCCGGACATCAACTCCGGCTACGAGTGGACCGACGCCGACGCGGGCCCGCCCAACGGCGGTACGGTCAACGCCTGCTGGCAGGACGGCTGGAAGTGCCAGCACGCCTGGCCGGAGATCATCCGCATGGTCGCCTTCCGCAACGCGGTGCGCGGCGAGTCGGTGACGAACTGGTGGGACGACGGGGCCGACGCGATCGCCTTCGGGCGGGGCGCGAAGGGGTACGTGGCCATCAACCACGAGTCGGGCTCGCTGACCCGGACGTACCAGACGTCGCTGCCGGCGGGGACGTACTGCGACGTTCAGGCGAACACGTCGGTGACCGTGAACTCCAGCGGCCAGTTCACCGCCACCCTGGCCTCGAACACCGCCCTGGCGATCTACGCCGGGAAGTCCACCTGCTGATCCATCCGCTGCGTACCGATCACCGACAGCAGCCGCAGCGCCTCCTCGGAGCGTGAGCCCGGGGTGGCGGTGTAGATCACCACCTGCTGGTCCCGGTCGGTGATGTCGAGGGCGTCGCAGTTGACGGTGACCGGGCCCACCACGGGGTGCTGGAAGGTCTTGCACAGGGTGGGCTCGGCGCTCACGTCGTGGGACTCCCATAGCCGCCTGAACTCCTCGCTCCCGGCGAGGAGTTCGTCCACCAGGCCGGTCACCTCGGGGGCGTCCGGGTAACGGGCGGCGGCGGCCCGCAGGCGCTGTGCCGAGTGCCGGGCGAAGGCGTCGACGTCCGACACCCCGTAGAGCGTCCGGCCGCCCGGGCGCGGGCTGAGGAAGGCGCGGCGCACGATGTTGCGCTCGCGCGGGGGCAGGGCGGAGAAGTCCTCCATGAGGGCGGCCGCGAGGTCGTTCCACGCCAGCACCTCGAAGGTCGCCGACGTCACGAAGGCGGCTGCCTGCGGCAGCCGGCGCAGCAGGTCCAGAAGGCTCTGCCGGACCTCCCGTGAGGGTCCGGGCGGCGGTCCCGGCGGGGCCCCGGCGAGGTGGTGCAGATGACCGCGCTCGGCGTCCGAAAGGCGCAGCGCCCGCGCAACGCCGCCCAGCACCTCCCGCGACGGCCGCGGCCCCCGTGCCTGCTCGAGGCGGGTGTAGTACTCGGTCGAGATGAACGCCAGCTGCGCCACCTCCTCGCGCCGCAGCCCGGGCGTACGGCGGCGCGGACGCGGGGCAGCCCCACCTCGGCGGGGGAGATCCGCTCCCGGCGGCTGCGCAGAAATGCCGCGAGTTCCTGCCTGTCCACGCCCCCAGTGTGCCGCCGTGCGGCGGGGCCCAGCCAGGTACCGCCGGTGCCTGGCTGGGCCGGGGGACCGGGCGCAGGCTGGAAGACATGGACAACACGACGAACCAGGGCCTGCTGACCGGCAAGGTCGCCTTCATCAGCGGCGCCGGCCGCGGGATCGGCGCGGCCGCCGCCCGGCTCTTCGCCCGCGAGGGCGCCCGCGTCCTGCTGGCGGCCCGTACGGAGGACCAGCTCAAGACGGTCACGGAGGAGATCAGGGCGGCCGGCGGCACCGCCGACTACGCCATCTGCGACCTGGCCGACACGGACTCCGTCCGCGCCGCCGTCGACCGCACGGTGGAGGTCTACGGCCGCCTGGACATCGCCTTCAACAACGGCGCCACGATCCAGCCCCCCGGCCCCATGGACGAACTCCCCGAGGACGACTTCGACCACATCACCAACGTCAACCTCAAGGGCGTCTGGCTCGCCATGGCAGCGGAGGTCAAGGCCATCCGGGCGACCGCCACCGGGGGCGCCATCGTCAACAACTCCTCCGTCGGCAGCCTGGGCGCCAACCCGGGTCCTGCCCGTCTACGGCGCCCTGAAGCGCGCCGTCAACAGCCTCACCGAGTCGGCGGCCGTCACCTACGGCCCCGAGGGCATCCGCGTCAACGCCATCGCCCCCGGCGGCACCCTCACCGACATGGTCCGCGCGTGGGAGGCGGCCACCCCCGGCGTCATCGACCGCATGAGGTCCACGACCCCGCTGGGCCGCACGGCCGACCCCGCCGAGATCGCCGAGGCCGCCGCGTGGCTCCTGAGCGACCGCGCCTCCTATGTGACGGGCACGGTACTGCGGGTGGACGGCGGGGCACGGGCCTGGACAGCCCCGCCGTCCGCGGTGCGCATGGTCAGGGCGTGACGTTGATGTGCCTGGCCAGCGCGGTGACCGAGAGGTCGCCGTGGTCGACCCACTGGGGGAAGGCCGGCGTCTTGTGCCGGGTGGCGGCGGGCGGGGTGATCTCCAGGTAGGAGGCGTGCACCGCGCCCGAGGTGCCGGTGTTGGCGTGGGTCCAGGCGACGACGGCCTCGGCGCTCTCGCCGTTCCTGAGGACGAGGGTCTTCTTGCCGGGGTCCTTGGCGTACCAGGTGTCGCCCCAGTGCGTGTGGGTCGTCAGCGTCCGGTGCGCCAAGTTCTCCAGCCCCAGGCCGGGGTAGCCGCGCAGGGCGCAGGTCCTGCCGCTGAGGTTGCGCAGCCTGATGACGACCCCCTGGTGGTTCATCCCGCCGGCGAGCTGCTGGCCGAAGGTGGCCTTGAGCCCGGCGGCGGAGCAGGTCGGCGTCGACTTCGCGGTGCTCG
Source organism: Streptomyces sp. NPDC111744 (assembly GCF_055634995.1). NCBI lineage: Bacteria > Bacillati > Actinomycetota > Actinomycetes > Kitasatosporales > Streptomycetaceae > Streptomyces > Streptomyces sp. NPDC111744. The sequence continues at coordinate 296,709 of NZ_JBVKCG010000003.1, read as the reverse complement.
GGCTCGCGGCCTCGGCGGTGCCCGCCCAGGCGAGCCCCAGGCCGGCGACGGCGGTCACGGCGAGCACCGTGCGGCCGAACCTGCGGCCGGTGCGGTGCTCGGCGGTACCTGTCCGGTCGGTGGTGTTCCGGTGTTCGTTCACGGTGACGGGTGCTCCACTCGTGCTCCGCGGCGCGGTCGGCGGCGGTGTCCGTACCCACGCCCCGCGCCGTCCTCTGGTGACCTACACAAGGTTCGATGCGGGACACAGCCGATTTGTTCACCGGATCGCGGGAAAACCTCCCGCCCGTCGGTTCTTCGCGTGTCCCTCGTGTACGAGCGGCTCGTGCCCGACTCCCATGTCACGTTCCCGGTTGTTGAAAGTCCTTTCTGTGAATTGCAAGCCTCTTGCTGTAAGCCTTTCGGCAGCGGTACGGTCGCGCGGGGTCGGACCCAAGAGAGCCGCTATCGCTAGGAGTTCACACCGGTGATACATGTCAGACGGGTCGCGGCCGTCGCCGTCGCCGCCCTCGCCGCCGCGCTCGTGCAGCCCCTCGCCGCACACGCCGCCGCCCCGCCCGCACCGCCCTCCGACGCGAAGCTCGCCGCCGAGCCCGCCCGGCACGACGAAACCCGCGAGCAGTTCTACTTCGTCATGCCGGACCGTTTCGCCAACGGTGACACCGGCAACGACCGGGGTGGCCTCACCGGCTCCCGTCTCTCCACCGGCTACGACCCCACCGACAAGGGCTTCTACCAGGGCGGGGACCTCAAGGGCCTGACCAGGCGGCTCGACTACATCAAGGGGCTCGGCACCACCGCCCTCTGGATGGCCCCCATCTTCAAGAACAAGCCGGTACAGGGCACGGGCAGCAACGCCTCGGCCGGCTACCACGGTTACTGGATCACCGACTTCACCCAGGTCGACCCGCACCTCGGGACCAACAAGGACCTGGAGACCCTGATCTCCAAGGCGCACGCCAAGGGGATGAAGGTCTTCTTCGACGTCATCACCAACCACACGGCCGATGTCGTCGACTACGAGGAGAAGTCCTACAACTACCTGTCGAAAGGCGCGTTCCCCTACCTGACCAAGGACGGACAGCCCTTCGACGACGCCGACTACGCGGCCGGCGGCAAGGGGTTCCCCGCCGTCTCCACCGCCTCCTTCCCGCGCACACCCACCGTGACCGGCGACAGCAAGGTGCCGTCCTGGCTCAACGACCCGACGATGTACCACAACAGGGGCGACTCGACCTTCGCTGGCGAGTCCGCCACCTACGGCGACTTCTCCGGCCTCGACGACCTGTGGACCGAGCGTCCCGAGGTCGTCAGCGGGATGGAGAAGATCTACGAGCGGTGGGTACGGGACTACGGCGTCGACGGCTTCCGGATCGACACCGTGAAGAACGTCGACATGGAGTTCTGGACGCAATGGGCGACCGCGCTCGACAAGTACGCGGCCCGGCACGGCCGTAGCCACTTCTTCATGTTCGGCGAGACCTACTCCGCCGACACCTCGGTCACCTCCCCGTACGTCACCCAGGGGCGCCTCGACGCCACCCTCGACTTCCCCTTCCAGGACGCGGCCCGCGCCTACGCCTCACAGGGCGGCAGCGCGCAGAAGCTCGCCTCGGTCTTCGGCGACGACTACAAGTACACGACCGACAAGGCCAACGCCTACGAGCAGGTCACCTTTCTCGGCAACCACGACATGGGCCGGATCGGGTACTTCCTGGAGCAGGACAACCCGAAGGCCACGGACGCCGAGCTGCTGGCCAAGGACAGGCTCGCCAACGAGCTGATGTTCCTCAGCCGCGGCAACCCGGTCGTCTACTACGGCGACGAGCAGGGCTTCACCGGTTCGGGCGGGGACAAGGACGCCCGGCAGACGATGTTCGCGTCGAAGGTCGCCGACTATCTCGACGACGACGAGATCGGCACCGACCGGACCGCCGCCGGCGACGCCTACGACACCAGTGCACCGCTCTACAAGCAGATCCGTGCTCTCTCCAAGCTGCGCAAGGCCAACCCCGCCCTCGCCGACGGCGTCCAGACCGAGCGCTACGCGGCCGACGGCGCCGGCGTCTACGCGTTCACCCGGACGGACGCGAAGACCGGCCAGGAGTACGTCGTCGCGTTCAACAACGCCGACACGGCGAAGACCGCGACCTTCACCACCGGCTCCGCCGACATGCGCTACCGCGCGATCCACGGCACGGACGGCACCCTGACCTCCGACGGCGCGGACCGGCTGACCGTCTCCGTCCCCGCCGGATCCGCCGTCGTCTACAAGGCCACCGGCGCCCTCGCCAAGCCCGCCACAGGCCCGGAGATCACCCTCACCGCCCCGGCCACCGGCGCCACCGGCACCGTCGACGTCACCGCCGACGTCACCGGCGGACAGCTCAACCGCGTCGTCTTCGCCGCCCAGATCGGCAACGGCAGGTGGACCACCCTCGGCTCCGCCGACCACGCCCCCTACAAGGTCACCCAGACCCTCGCCGAGGACATCCCGGCCGGCACCGCCCTGCGCTACAAGGCGGTCGCCGTCGACTCGGCCGGTCACACCGGCAGCGCGCTCGCGGAAAGCACCTCCGGCACCCCGCCCGCCCCCGAGCCCCCCACCGCCTCCTCCCGTGACTACGCGATCGTCCACTACCAGCGCACCGACGGCGACTACGCCGACTGGGGCCTGTACGCCTGGGGCGACATCGCCGACGGCGAGGCGACCACCTGGCCCGCCGGCCACCCCTTCGTCGGCCGGGACGCCTACGGTGCCTTCGCCTACGTCAAGCTGAAGTCCGGCGCCTCGAACGTCGGCTTCCTCGTCGTCGACAAGGACGGCAACAAGGACGTCTCCGCCGACCGCTCGATCGACGTCACCAGGACGGGTGAGGTCTGGATCGCGCAGGGGAAGGCGGACGTGATGACCGAACGGCCCGCCTACCCCGCCCAGGACACCACCAAGGCGGTCATCCACTACCACCGCGCCGACGGAGACTACGGCGGCTGGGGCCTGCACGTCTGGACGGGCGCCGCGAACCCCACCGACTGGTCGAACCCCCTGAAGCCGGTGAAGACTGACGCCTATGGCGCGGTCTTCGAGGTACCGCTCACCGAGGGTGCCACCAGCCTCAGCTACATCATCCACAACGGCGACCAGAAGGATCTCTCCGCCGACCAGTCCCTGGACCTCACGTCCAACGGCTACGAGGTGTGGCTGTTGAACGGCCAGGAGAAGTACCTGCTCCCGCAGCCCGCCGGCAGCGCGGCCGCCCTCGACCTGACCACCTCCAAGGCGGTCTGGATCGACCGGGACACGGTCGCCTGGGACGGCGCCGACGGCGCCGTCTCCACCCAGCTGCTCTCCTCCCACGACGGTTCGATCGCCGTCAAGGACGGGACGCTGACGAGCGACGACGAGCGGTGGCTGCGGCTGACGAAGACCACCCTCACCGACGCCCAGAAGGCCAGGTTCCCGCATCTGAAGGGCGACACGGCCTGGTCGGTCGACCCGCGCGACCGCGACCGGGTGCGCGAGGCGCTCGCCGGACAGCTCGTCGCCTCCCAGCGCGCCGCGAACGGGGCGGTGCTGGCCGCGACCGGCGTGCAGATCGCCGGGGTGCTCGACGACGTGTACGCCAAGGCGACGACGGCGAGTCTGGGGCCGGTCTTCCACCGCGGGAAGCCGACCCTCTCCGTCTGGGCGCCGACCGCGCAGAGCGTGGGCCTGGAACTCGACGGCTCCACCGTGGCCATGAAGCGGAACCCCACCACCGGCGTCTGGTCCGTCACCGGCCCGAAGTCCTGGAAGAACAAGCCCTACCGGTATGTCGTGAAGGTCTGGGCGCCCAGCGTGCAGAAGATGGTGACCAACAAGGTCACCGACCCGTACTCGGTCGCCCTCACCGCCGACTCCGGACGCAGTCTCGTCGTAGACCTGGACGACAGGTCCCTGACCCCGGGTGGCTGGTCGACCTACACCAAGCCCAGGGCCGTACCGCTGAAGGACGCCCAGATCCAGGAGCTGCACATCCGGGACTACTCGGTGGCGGACTCCACGGTCCCGGCCGCCGACCGGGGCACGTATCTGGCCTTCACCGACAAGGGCAGCGACGGCTCGAAACACCTGCGCGAACTCGCGAAGTCCGGGACGTCGTACGTCCATCTGCTCCCGGCGTTCGACTTCGCCACCGTGCCCGAGAAGAAGGCCGACCAGGCGAGCCCCGACTGCGATCTCGCCTCCTACGCGGCCGACTCCGACAAGCAGCAGGCGTGCGTCTCGGCGGTCGCCGCCAAGGACGCCTACAACTGGGGTTACGACCCCTACCACTTCACGGTTCCCGAGGGGTCGTACGCCACCGATCCCGACGGCACCGCCCGCACGGTCCAGTTCCGGCAGATGGTCAAGTCGCTGAACGAGGACGGCCTGCGGGTCGTCATGGACGTCGTCTACAACCACACGGCGGCCGGCGGACAGGCCGACACATCCGTCCTCGACCGGATCGTGCCCGGCTACTACCAGCGGCTGCTCGCGGACGGCTCGGTGGCGAACAGCACCTGCTGTGCCAACACCGCGCCCGAGAACGCCATGATGGGCAAGCTGGTGGTCGACTCGATCGTCACCTGGGCCAAGGAGTACAAGGTCGACGGCTTCCGCTTCGACCTGATGGGCCACCATCCGAAGGCCAACATCCTGGCGGTCCGCAAGGCCCTGGACGCGCTGACCCCGAAGAAGGACGGCGTCGACGGCAAGAAGATCATCCTCTACGGCGAGGGCTGGAACTTCGGCGAGGTCGCCAACGACGCCCGGTTCGTCCAGGCCACCCAGGCCAACATGGCCGGCACCGGCATCGCCACCTTCTCCGACCGGGCCCGGGACGCCGTACGCGGCGGCAGCCCCTTCGACGAGGACCCCGGTGTCCAGGGCTTCGCGTCCGGGCTGTACACCGACCCCAACTCGTCCACGGCCAACGGCACTCCGGCCGAGCAGAAGGCCCGCCTGCTGCACTACCAGGACCTGATCAAGGTCGGTCTGAGCGGCAACCTCGCCAAGTACACCTTCACCGACACCGACGGCAAGGAGGTCACCGGCGCCGAGGTCGACTACAACGGCTCGCCCGCCGGTTATGCGGCCGCGCCCGGCGATGCCCTCGCCTATGTCGACGCGCACGACAACGAGTCGCTGTTCGACGCGCTGACATACAAGCTGCCGGCCACGACCAGCGCCTCCGACCGGGCCCGGATGCAGGTCCTCGCGATGGCCACGGCAGCCCTGTCACAGGGCCCGTCTCTCTCCCAGGCGGGCACGGACCTCCTCCGCTCCAAGTCCCTGGACCGCAACTCCTTCGACAGCGGCGACTGGTTCAACGCCATCCACTGGAACTGCTCCGACGGCAACGGCTTCGGACGTGGGCTGCCCATGGCCGCCGACAACGCGTCCAAGTGGCCTTACGCCAAGCCGTTGCTGAGTTCGGTGCGCGTCGGGTGCGCGGAGATCGACGGGGCCTCCGCCGCCTACCGCGATCTGCTGAGAATCCGTACGACCGACAGCGTGTTCTCGCTGGACACGGCTGGACAGGTGCAGTCGAAGCTCTCGTTCCCTCTGTCCGGGAAGGACGAGACGCCCGGCGTGATCACCATGGAGCTCGGTGACCTCGTCGTCGTGTTCAACGCGACGCCGGAGCGGCAGAAGCAGCGGGTGAACGCGCTGGCCGGTACCGGTTACCGGCTGCACCCCGTGCAGGCGGCGGGCGCGGATTCCGTCGTCAAGTCGGCATCTTACGAGCGGGAAGCGGGTACGTTCACCGTTCCGGGTCGCACTGTGGCGGTGTTCTCCCGGACCGCATGACATCCGCACTACTTTGGTGGGGCAGGCCCAGAACCGGGCGCTGCCCCACCGGCGTTGTCCAGGGGCTGGTATATGGACGTCAACGGCAAGCTGACAGACACCACCGTGCTGATCGTGGACGACGAGGCCGCGAGCAGGCTCGCGATGGGCACCGTGCTGCGCCGGGCCGGCCACGAGGTCGTCCCGGTCGTCTCCGGCCAGGAGGCACTCGGCGAACTCGACGTACGGCTGCGCAAGGGCCGGCTGCCCGACGTGGCCCTCATCGATGTGCACCTGCCGGACATGAGCGGCTTCGAGCTGTGCCGCCGGCTCAAGGAGCGACCGCACATGGCCGGTCTGCCCGTGGTGCACTTCTCGGCGCTCTCCGGCGTCCCGGTGGACCGCTGCCCCGGTCTCGACATGGGCGCCGAGGCGTATCTGACGGTGCCGGCCGAGCCGGAGGACATCGAGGCCGCCGTCCGGTCCGCCGTGCGCGCCGCCCGGTTGCGCGCCGACGACCAGGCACTGGTACGGCGGCTCAGGCAGCTGTCGGAGACGATCGTCACCATCCAGTCGGCGCGCTCCCTGTACCAGCTGGCCGACGCCGCCGCGGACGGCGCCGCACGGCTGCTCGGCAGTCCCGCCGCCGTCTTCGTCCTCGACCGGGACGACGAGCTGTACCGCGGCCTGAGCCGGGAGCGCACCTCCCTCGCCCTGCCCGACGAGAGCGCCCACCGGGACGTGGCCGGCCTGCTGAGGCGGCTCACCCGGGGACAGTCCGGCGTTCAGATCACCACCGTGCCGGCGCCGCTGTGGCCCACCGGGTTCTTCCGGCCCGGCGTGCAGCACGACGCCCGGCTGACGCTGGTCCTCACCCAGGACGGCAAGGTGCCGGTGTGCCTGGCCACCCCCACCCGCGGCCGGCGCCGGGTCAGCCCCGAGAACGAGGCGCTGCTGGCCCAGCTGACGCAGGCCACCGCGCTCGCCGCCGAGCCGCTGCTCATGTACCAGGTGGAGCGGCATGTCGCGCTCACCCTCCAGCACAGCTTCCTGCCCCGCCCGCACCAGCTGCCCGAGCTGCCCGGCGTCGACATAGCGGTGCGCTACGAGCCCGCCTCCCAGGACACGGAGATCGGCGGCGACTTCTACGCCGCGCTACGCGTCGGCGACGGAATCCTCACCGCGGTGGGGGACGTCGTCGGGCACTCGCTGGACGCGGCCACCGTCATGGTCGAACTGCGGCACGCGCTGCGCGCCTACTGCCTCGCGGAGAGCGACCCGGCCGCGCTCGCCGAACGGCTCGACCGGCTGCTCCAGCACTACCACGCCGAGGTCACGGCCACCGTCTGCCTGGCCCTGATCGATCCCGGGACCGGGCGCACCCGCATCGCCAACGCCGGCCAGATCCCGCCGCTGATACTCGGTGACGACGGCAGCGCCGAGTACGTCAAGGCGTCCGGTCCGCTGCTCGGCGTGGGCCTGCCGCACCCGCCGCCCACCGAGGTGGTCCTCGAACCCACCGACCGGCTCCTCATGGTCACCGACGGCCTGATCGAGACCCGGGGCACCGATCTCACGGTCTCGATGGAACACCTCCGCGCCGCCGCCGTCGGCGCCCTGCCCGGCCTGGAGGCCCTGTGCGACACCCTCCTGGCCTGCTTCGGCCGCGACAGGGAGGACGACGTCGCCCTCCTGGCCCTCAGCCTGTCCAACCAGGCCCTGCCGTCACATTCCCGTCTGCCTCGCCGGCGACGACGGGATTGTGACGACAGGACCTAGGCTGAGGGCCAGTTCCCGTTGACCAGGAGGGCCCATGCCGCAGATCACCGTCGACTACTCCGCCGCCGCGGACGGCGTCTTCGACCGGGAGGGCTTCGCCAGGGCCCTGCACACCGCCGTGGTCGAGATCGCGGCCGCCAAGCCCGAGGCCTGCAAGACGCTGTTCCGCGCCGCCGACCGCACGGCGTACGGCTACGACCAGGAGGGTGCGCACGTCGTCGTGCACATCACCTTCGGTCTGCTCGCCGGCCGCACCGACGAGACGAAGGCCAGGCTGACCGAGACGGCCCTGGAACTGCTGCGCGAACACCTCAAGCCCGAGGGCTTCGTCCTGCACGCCTCGGCGGAGGTCCGGGACCTGGACCCGTCGTACCGGAAGTACGAGGGCTGAGCGCTTCACTGTAAGCGCCGTGATGTGCCGTCGTTCGGCTGCGGCGCCGTCCTGGCTGCTCGCGCACCCGCGGCGGAACCGCATGTTGATGCAGCCCCGCGCCCCTTTGGGGCGCTACCGAACCGCAGCCGACTTCGCTCAGCCCGCCAACGCGAGCAGCCGGACGGCGAGGTCCGCGAACGGGCCGTCGCCCGGCTCGTCCTTGACCATCCGCTTCAGCAGGGCGCTCATCTCCTCGTCGTGGGCGGCGCTGACGGCGGCCAGCGCCGCGAAGTCGTGGACGAGCTGGATCTCCAGTTCGGCGCGGGGGATGCGCCGACCGTCCAGCCAGATCAGCGCGGTCGACTCGGCGAGGGAGATCCAGGAGCGGATGACCAGTTCCAGTCGGGCCGGTGCCTCGCTGACGTCGAGGTGCGCGAGGATCTGCTCGTACGCGGCCTGCCGCACGGAGTCGATGAGCGCGTTGGTCGCGGACGAGCCGACCGCCGGGCCGCCGCGCATCAACGCGGCGAAACCGGGCCCGTGTTCGTCGACGAAGTCGAAGAAGCGGCGCATCACCCGCAGCAGCCGCGCCCCGAGCGGACCTTCCTGCGGCTCGGCGAAGCGGCCCGCGAGATCTTCCGAGGCACGCTTCAACGCGGCCTCGTACAGGCTGAGTTTGCCGGGGAAGTAGTGGTAGACGAGCGGCCGCGAGATGCCCGCGGCCGACGCTATCTCGTCTATGGAGACCTCGTCGGGCGAGCGACGGCTGAACAGTTCGAGGGCGACGCCGATCAACTGCTGCCGCCGCTCCTCGACTCCCAATCTGCGGCGTACCCCGGTACTCATACGAACACCTTACCGATCGGATCCGGCCTCCAACGGACATGACCCGTCGTGGGTGTTCACAGATCCAGCACAAGTCTCCCACCGCGTGCCCGGGATACACAGATCAGCATCGAGTCGGCACGCTCCGCGTTCGTCAGCAGCTCGTCCCGGTGCTCCACCTCCCCGGCCAGCACCCGCTGCCGTGCACGAACCAGCGTTCACCGGCGGGCGGCAGCAGATGCAGCACATTGATGGTGTGCGTGGCGAGCGGATCGCCGGGCACCCAGTGCAGCGGGGTGTCCTGCCAGGCGAAGGACACATTGCGGGCCGTGAGCGCTGTGTGCTCGGACTCCACCGGTTGCGGCTGCTTGTTGGACATGGCGTCAATGTACTGACGGGTAGCCGACCTGAGAAGGCCCGTGGCAGAGCTTGTTTACGGATGTGTCAGCAAGGGGTTCTCACCGTAGCCCGCTGATCCCGCTGCCGTCCTCCAGCGTGCCCTTCAGGTCGGCCTGCGCCCCCTGCTTCGCCCTGGCCGCCAGCAGCGTCCCCTGGGCCGACGCGGTGACCCCGCCGGTCGCCCGGATCGACGAGGTGTCACGGCTGCCCGCGGCCAGCAGGTACCACTGCCCGGCCCCGGACTTCCACAACACCCCGGCCAGCACATGCGGATCACGCGGACCGCACGCCGTCACATCGGACCCCTTCGCCGCCACCGCCCCGTACTGGCCGCCCGGGGTGCGGAACTGGGCCAGCGACACCGTGCCGTCGCCCCGCCAGGTCTCCGCGCGTGTGCACACCCACGACCCGGTGCCACCGGCGTCCGGCAGCGGCTGCTCCGCGAACGCCCAGGCGTTGACGCTGCGCACCCCGGCGGAGCGCTCCGCGGCCAGCGAGCAGGCGAACGGCGCCCAGTCGCGCAGCGCCTTCGCCCCCGAGGCCTCGTCGGTGTATCCCGGCTTGCCCGCGGTGAGCCGGGCCGGCACCAGCTCGCCCAGGTCGGTGGAGAGATGGGTGCCGTCCGCGTCGGTCAGCTGGAGCACGTTCCAGGACGTGCACGCCCCCTGCCGCAGGGCGGAGCCGGCCAGCGGCCCGGTCACCCCGTCGGTCAGCCCGAGGTCCATCGCCCCCGCGGTCGGTTTCACCAGGTCCCGCTCCGCCGCCTGGGTCACCCAAGGGGCCGTCAGATAGCGGACGTTGCCGTCGGAGCGGCCGAGGACCAGCGCCTCCGCCTCGACGCCGGTCGCGCCGTCGGCGCGGGCGAAGTCCAGGGCCGCGCCCTGGGTGCCGTCCTTCGGTTCGGCGTAGCGGGCGATGCGCAGACCGTCGTAGAAGATCACCACCCGGGCGCTGTCGACGACGCCCGCGTACAGCAGTTGGGGCGGTCCGGCCGGGCCGCCGGTCTGGGTACCGGGGGTCGCCGAGACACGGACGGTTTCGCCGGGGCGGGCCCAGACGGCGAGGGCGCGGCGCAGCAGCGCGGTGTCGCCGGTGAGGGCGCCGCGTGCGGGCCACACGGAGAAGTCGGTGCGGGCGGCGGTCTTCCAGGCGGTGGCCGGGGCCTTCGTCAGCTGGGCCGGGTCCAGAGCGGCCTGGGCGGCCGGGTTCTGCGCGTACACCGGGGCGGCCGCGCCGTCGGCGCCCCAGCCGCCGCCCGGCAGCGCGACCAGCGCCCCGCAGACCGCGAGCGCGGCAGCGGCGGCCAGCGCGGCCTTGGTGTGCTGGCGGCGCCGCATCAGATCGGTGGGCCGCGCCTGCAGGGAACAGGGGTCGAACTCGGGGGAGTCGAGCAGCGGGTACTCGGCCGGCACGCCGTTCGCCTCGGCGAGCGCGCCGTCCGGGTCCTCCACCCCGGCCGCCCGGAGGATCTTGCGGACGTCGGCGTCGGGGAGCTGCTCGAGACCGCGCAGGGCGTAGGCGGCCCGGGCCGGGCCGGACAGGGCGGCGAGGCGCTGGTCCAGGGCGAGTTCGTCGGCGCCGCCGGAGCGCGGGAAGAGCCGCAGGCCCCACACCTGGGGGAGCAGCGGCGGCAGCTGGGCCCGCTTGGGCCAGGCGGCCAGCTTGAGCGGCAGGGCCGCCTCCAGTGCCGTACGCACCACTTCGAGGCGGACCAGGGCGTACCCGGGGTCGGTGTTCCGTCCGGTGGACTGGGCCGGGATCACCGGGGCCTGGCTGCGGCCGCGGGGCAGCGCCCGCTGGACCAGGGAGTGCGCGGTCAGGACGCGGCGGCCCCGCGCCAGGCCCGGGGGCAGCACCAGATAGGCGAGCCGGACCAGCCGTGGATAGTGCTCGACGAGCGCGGCCTCGGCCTGCTCGACATCGACGGCCGGGCCCAGGGCTCCGGCGGAGGCGGCTGCGTGACGCTGGGCTACATCCTGTGGCTGCACGTCCTGAAGAACGAGCGACCCGTTGGTGGGTCACCGCCACTCGGGTGACCACGGCATCCTGGACCACTGTTCGATTTGAGCGCCCCGCGCCCCACAGCCGTATCGAAGGGGAGGGCCCCGAAGGCACCCCCAGGGCCAGCAATGCGACCGGAGGAACAGATGAGGTTGACCCGACCGATGCTCGCCGTGGCCGCAGCCACGGCCGTCCTGGCGCTGGCGGGCTGTGGATCCGGCGACGGCAGCGCGGAGGCCAAGATACCGGTCACCGCCACCGGCAGCCTGGAGAGCCTGGCCGCCAAGGTGAAGTGCACCCCGGACATGCAGATCGACTCCGACGAGGTCCGCCAGGCGATCTGCAAGAACACGGCCGGCAAGTTCGTCTTCGCCACCTTCGCCACCGACCGCGGCCAGCGCGAGTGGATCAACGACGCCAAGGACTACGGCGGTTTCTACCTCGTCGGCCGCAAGTGGGTCGCCGTCGGCGACGACAAGGTGGTCAAGTCCCTCCAGACCACGCTGGGCGGCGAGGAGGAGATCGGCACCGACCACAGCAAGCACACCAGCTGAACCTCCCGGCACACACCAGAAGGCGGGCGGTGGGAGATTCCCACCGCCCGCCTTCTCGCTGTCGGCCTGCTAGGTGTTGCTCACTGGCACTTGCGGCCGGTGTTGATGCAGTCGGCGATCTTCGCCGCCAGGTTGTTCTTGGTGACGCTGATGAAGTCGTCGTGGTCGGTCGCCGACTTGTGCAGCTGCTCCGGGAAACCGTCCACCGCGTAGGCGTTCTTCACCTGGCCGTTCTGGACGGTCGGCGGGGTGATCTTGTAGACCAGGCGCATCGTCAGCTGCGGAATGGCCTTGAAGCCGTTCGGGCAGACACCGCTCGCCGGGTCGGCGAAGGCCACGTGCGTTCGGTGGTTGGCGCTGTCGATGTTGACGCCGTCCCAGCAGCTCTGGAAGGCGAACGTCCGCACCACGTTGCTGCCCTGCGGGCAGATCGGGTACTGCTGGGTCAGCTGGACCTTGTTCTCGAAGCCGGTGCAGCTCCAGTGCGCGTTGGCGTTGGCCAGACCGTTGGTCGTGGTCTTGGCGTCACCGGTGATGATGCGCAGGAACTGCGGCATCGCGACGACCTTGGCGGCCGGGCTGCCGACGTACTTGATCTGCGCCGACTGCGGGGTCAGGATCTTGCCGACGTTGCCTTCCTTGCCACCGCCGAGCGCGTTCTGGTCGAAGTCCTGCGTGCCGTCCTGCACACGCACGACCGGCCAGTAGTACGACGACAGGTCGCTCTGGTTCTGGCAGGAGCTCGGCGCGGCCAGCATCGAGTCGTTGGTGGCGAACGCGTTGACCTTCTGGTTGCCGACGTAGTCGTGCAGGTGGTGCGCGCCGTTGGTCACGCCGGGCGCCACGATGACGTTGTCGGTGTTGTGGTTCTTGTTCGCGTTCACGCCGCAGCGCGTGGTGAAGCTACCGGTCGACGCGCTCTGCTGCTTCTGCGGCTTGGCCAGGACGTTCGGCGCGACCTTCGTGATGTCCACGAAGTCGGCCGCGACCGGGCCGTTGCCCGCCTGCCCGCCGATGTTGGCCGGGGCGCTGGCGCTGGCACTCGGGGCAGCCGTGGCCTGGCCGTTGTTCCCGTTGTTGTTCTGTCCGCCGTTGTTGTTCTGGCCGTTGTTGTTGTTCTGACCACCGCTGTTGTTGCCCCCGCCGGCGGTGGTCTGGTTGGCGGTCTGCGTGGTGCAGGCGGCGAGCTGGGCCAGCGCGCTGTCGAACGTCCCGCCGACCCGGGTGACGTCGATCCGGATCCGGTCGATCGTCGCCGCCCGCTTCTCCTTCAGGGGGCCGACGATCGCGTTCTGCACGAAGTTCGCGTCGTTGGCCTGGGCCTGGCGGGTGGAGGCGAGACGGGCGTAGGCCTCGGTGATCTGCTTGTCGAGTTTCGCCAGTTCCGCCGCCACCCCCATCTTGGCGTTGGCGGGCACGTTCGTCAGCTTCTGGCCGACGTCCGGGCAGGAGATCGTCGCGACCGAGGCAGCGGCGGCCTTCGTGTAGTTCTGGGCCGAGTTGTTCGACTCATGCGCCGAAGCATTCATCTGTGCCCAGAGCAGCCCGCCCCCGCCGAGCACTAGGGCCGCCGATGCGGCTATGGCCTTGGTGGCCAGCGGCGTACGGCGTTTGCGTGTGTTGCGTCCCATGGAACTCCTCTGACTTCCTTGGCGGGGCAGCATCGAGGCGCCCGACAGGAGTGAAGCGGCGTCCTTTCATACGCACCCCGCCTCAGACGTGTTCAGCTGCCTCACAAATTCATCAGAGATTTGTTACGCACTTGGGCCACAACTGCCGTTTGAGCAGGGCGATTTCTGGAAAATCAGCGGTCGCGGTCCAGATACGCGAGCACCGCCAGGACGCGCCGGTTGTCATCGTCCGACACCTCAAGTCCCAGTTTGGTGAAGATGTTGGAGGTGTGTTTGGCAATGGCCCGTTCCGTGACGACGAGCTGGGCGGCGATCGCCGCGTTCGACCGGCCCTGCGCCATCAGTTCCATGACCTCCAGCTCGCGTGCTGTCAGGTTGCCGAGCGGCCGGTCGTCCGCCCGCCGGGACAGCAACTGCTGAATCACCTGCGGGTCCATGGCCGTACCGCCCGCCGCGACCCGCCGTACCGCGTCCACGAACTGCTCCGCGTCGAACACCCGGTCCTTGAGCAGATACCCCACCCCGCCGCTGCCGTCGGCCAGCAGCTCCCGCGCGTACAGCTGTTCCACGTGCTGCGAGAGGACCAGCACCGGCAGCCCCGGCCGGTCCTGCCGCGCTCTGAGCGCGCACTGCAGCCCCTCGTCGGTGTGCGTGGGTGGCAGCCGTACGTCCACCACGGCCACGTCCGGTTCCAACTCGGCCAGCGCGCGGGTGAGTTCGGGGCCGGTCTCGACGGCGGCCGCGATCTCGAAGTCGTAGGCCTCCAGCAGCCGGACCAGCCCGTCGCGGAGCAGGAACAGATCCTCGGCTAGGACAACGCGCACGGAATCTCCATGGTGACCATGGTGGGGCCGCCCGCGGGGCTGCTGACGGCCAGGACGCCGTCGAATGTACCCAGCCGCCGCTCCACCCCGGCGAGCCCCGACCCCGCGCCGATCACCGCGCCGCCCCTGCCGTGGTCGGTGACCGAGATCCGCAGCATCCCTTCGGTGTGGTGCAGGTCCAGCCAGATCCGGTCGGCACCGGAGTGCTTGACCGCGTTGGTCAGCACCTCGCTCACCGCGAAGTACGCGGCCGACTCCACCGGCGCGTCCGCCCGGCCCGGCAGGTCCACGGCCACCTCCGTGGGCACCGGCAGCCGCAGCGCCAGCGCCCGTACGGCGTCCCCGAGGCCGCGCTCGGCCAGTACCGGCGGATGGATGCCCCGGACCAGGTCCCGCAGCTCCCCGAGGGCCTCCACGGACGCCTGCCGGGTTTGCACGAGCAACTGCTTCGCTTTCTCCGGGTTCTTGTCCAGGAGTATCTCGATCGTCCCGAGGTCCATGCCCATGGCGACCAGCCGGGCCTGCGCCCCGTCGTGCAGATCCCGCTCGATCCGGCGCAGCTCGGCCGCCGAGGCGTCCACGGCGTCCTTCCGGGTCTCGGTCAACACCCGTACCCGCTCGGTGAGTTCGCCCTGCCCCGGGTCGAGGACGGCACGGGTGAGCCGGAAGTGGACGGTCAGCAGGGCGGGGGCGTAGCGGAAGGCGGCGGCGAGGATGACGGCACCGAGCGCGGCCGCGGCGAACGCGGTGGCCTGCCCGGTGACCGGCACGAAGCCGTACCAGTAGCCGTCTCCGAGCACCCGCCACAGCCCGGCGGCCACCGCGAACCCCTCGAACGGATAGAACACGAGCACCGCCGGCAGCAGGGCGGTCACGAACCCGGCCGTCATGTCCACCAGCAGCCACAGCACGTCCCGCCCGACCTGCGGGTCCTGAAGCAGGCCGAGGGTGCGGGTCCAGGGGTTGGCGTCCGCCGGCACCGGCCGGTACGCCGACCGTATCCGCACCCCGCACCACTCGTGGGCGAGCCTCCGCCGCACATCCGCCACGTCCCGCACACCGCCCAGGACCCCCGGGGTCGTGAGAATGCCGAGGCCGCTCGGGATCAGCGCGACGGAGACCGCGGTCAGGACAAGACAGAGGATCGAGATCGCCGGCATCACCAGCGCCAGCACCAGCCCCCGCACGGCGGCGAGCACGACCTCCCGCGCCCTGGCACGGAAGTCCCCGCTGTTCGTGTTCGTCATCATGGCGTCAGTCTGTCCGACCGGACGCACGGCGGTCACTGGCCCGAAGCCCCATGTGAGGGGGTGGTGCTGCGTACACCCTGGGGGCTGTCGCGCCCCCTCGGGGGCGCGGGGCTGTGCCCGATATGCGGCTCCGCCGCGTGGGCGCGATCAACCCCCACCGGCCCGCAGATCGATCACGACCCTCCGGCCGAAAGGCCAAGCACTTTGGCCTCCACAGCCGGGTCCAGCCCCTTGACCGTACGGTCCGGCCGCAACGGCGCCTCGCCACCGATCTCCCGCAGCCACCCCCACGTGTCCGCCACGGTCTCCTCGGCCGACCGGCACATCAGCCCGGTACCCACCGCCCGCGACACATCCACGCGATGCACGCCGTCGTGCAACTCGCCCCCCGGCGGCACCCACACCGGCAGCTGAACCCACGGCTCGATCCCGGCGGCGAGGATCACCTCCGGTTCGGTCCAGCGGAGCTCCGCGTCCGAGCCCGTGACCCGCCGGCAGGCGTCCAGCAGCGCGCCCATCGTGGTGTGGCCGGGCGGGCCGACCAGGTTGTACGGCCCGGACAGGCCTTGCTCGACCGCGCCCAGGGTCCACTCGGCGAGGTCGCGGGCGTCCACGAACTGGACGGGCAGGTCGTACGGGCCCGGTGCCAGCACCGGGCCGCCCCGCGCGATCCGGGTCAGCCACCAGGGCAGCCGGCCGACGTTCTCGTACGGCCCGAGGATCAGCCCGGCCCGCACCAGCACCGAGCCGTCCGCGCCGAAGGACTCCACGGCGGCCAGCTCACCGCCCCGCTTGTCCTGCGGGTACTCGGTCTGCTCGGCGTCGGCCGCGGCCCCGGTCACCAGGGCCGCGGCCTCGGTGTAACCGGCCGGGCGGGGCCAGCCGTACACCGAGCAGCTCGACACATACACGTACCGTCCGGCGCGGTCCCGAAGCAGCCGCGCCGTCTCCCGCACGGCGCGGGGCGCCGCCGACCAGGTGTCGACGACCGCGTCCCATTCCGTGCCGCCGGCGAGTGCGGCGAGGCCGTCGGGCGCGGTGCGGTCGCCGTGCAGCGACCGCACGCCCGGCGGGGGCCGGTGGTGTCCCCGGTGGAAGACGGTCACCTCCCAGCCGCGCCCCAGCGCCGCCGTCACGACGGCCCGCCCGACGAACTCCGTACCACCCAGCACGAGAAGTCTCATGACGGTGATCGTGCCCGGAAGGCACGCCGGACGGAACATGACTCTGCCGAGGGCAGAGCGGCCCGTCAGCGGCCGGTCGGCGGCGTGTACTTGTAGCCGACCCGGCGGACCGTCTGGATCGCGCCCCGGTGCTCCGCGCCGAGCTTGCGGCGCAGCCGTGCCACATGGACGTCGACCGTGCGGCCGTCGCCGACATGGCCGTAGCCCCAGACCGTGGTGACCAGCTGGTCGCGGGTGTGCACCCGGTTCGGGTGCGCGACCAGATGGGCGAGAAGCTCGAACTCCAGGTAGGTGAGGTCGAGTTCACGGCCGTCGACCTGGGCGGTGCGCTGTACGGAGTCGACGGTGACGAGCGGCCGGGTGCCGCTGGCGGCCGGCTCGTCGGTCGTCTCCTGTGCGTCCGGTACGGCGACGGGCAGGAACGGCGGGCGCTGGTCCGCCGGGACCAGCACCAGGTAGCCGATCATCGGCGGCTGGCCCGGCAGGGTGGGCAGGGTGTGCTGCGGGGCGGGCAGCCAGGTGGCGCCCGGCGGCAGGAAGTCCGTCATGTCCACCACCTCGTCCCGGTCGACGGCACGCAGCCGGTGCCGGGCGGGAGAGGAGGCGGGGAGGGCGGAGGCGGGGGTGAGAGAACGAGTGGTCGCCATGAGACGTCAGCTCTTTCGCGCGAGGAGTTCGTCGGTGGGGACGACGGCCGCGATTCGTGGTCGGGCGCGCCGGGGACGTTCTGCGTTTCGCGCTGGCCGAAGGCCGGGTGTACGGCTTTAGAGGGCCCGCGCGTTCATCGCGCGGCAACACACCCGGTCGAAGTCGTGGTGCTGACGGGAAGGCCAGAAGGGCTCGAGGTCATGGCGACCCGTCGCGGTGTACTTCTGGTAGCTGACCATGCGCCCATTGAAGCAGACACAGCCCGGAAACAGGACCCTCCTCTCACTGCTTGGACGCGTTTCCGGCGGAACGCCGACGCCGGCCGACTCATCCCACCAGGCGTTTGTGCCAGGTCAGCGGTGTGAGCTCGATCGCCTTGTCCGGATTGCCGTCCCACACCGCGGACAGCCCGGCGGCGGTGAGGGCGGCGACCACCTCGCGGCCGACGGCCGTGGTGGTCCCGGCGGAGCCGTCGAAGCCGCCGTAGTAGAGGCTCAGACCATGACCCTCGGCCGCGGAGCGGGTGCCCTGGTGGTGGAAGAAGACGAAGCCCCGGGTCCCGCCGGCGTCCTCGGCCTCGGCGCCGATCTCGGCCATGCCGCAGGAGCGGCAGCAGGCGAAGTCCTCGCGGGCGACGACGCCTTCGCGCTCCAGGGCGGCGAACGCCCGCGTCAGCCGGTCCGGGTCGGTGAGCCCGGCCCACGCCCGCTGTGACCCCACCCGCGCCACCCAGAGCCGCTCCACGACCTCCCGCGCCTGGGCCGGGGAGACCGGCGCGGTGCCGTCCGGGTCACAGTCCACCATCAGGTCCACGGTTTCCTGGACGAGCCGGTCGATCCCCAGGTAGCCGTCCCGGAGCAGGGCGCGCACCTGGTCCTCGACGCGGGCCGCCACCTCGGGTGCGAGGGCCGGTACCTCCTCGCGCGGCGGCACCGGGACCGGTTCCCAGGCGATGCCCGCGTCCCAGCCGTCGTCCTCCCGAACCCAGCCGGCCAGCAGGTCCGCCACCCGGTCCGGATCCGTGAGGGTCGTACCGGAGAACTCGTCCGCGCCGCGCCGGTGTTCGAGGCGGTGGTCGCCGCCCTCCTCGTGCCACACCTGCGCGAACACCTTCGGCAGGTCGGGGATGCGCTGCGCGATCAGGAAGCGGTTCCCGGCCGCGCCGAGCCCGCGGACGGCCTCCCGCAGCTCGTCCGGCGAAGTCCACATGTACGTCTGCCCGTTCTCCGTCCAGGCCTTGACGGCGAGCACCTCGTCGATCTCCATGCGCCCACCATGGCACGCGCCACCGACAACGAAGGGGCGCCCACCGTGACGGTGGACGCCCCTTCGGGGAACTCGCGGATCAGACCTGGCCGGCCTTGTCCAGGGCGGTGCAGCAGGTGTCGACGATCAGCCGGGTCACCAGGTACGGGTCGACGTTGGCGTTCGGGCGGCGGTCCTCGATGTAGCCCTTGCCGTCCTTCTCGACCTGCCAGGGGATACGGACCGAGGCACCGCGGTTGGAGACGCCGTAGGAGTACTCGTTCCACGGGGCGGTCTCGTGCAGACCGGTCAGGCGGTCGTCGATGCCGGCGCCGTAGTTCTTGACGTGGTCGAGCGGCTTGGAGCCCTCGCCGAGCGACTCGCACGCGGTGATGATCGCGTCGTAGCCCTCGCGCATGGCCTTGGTGGAGAAGTTGGTGTGCGCGCCCGCGCCGTTCCAGTCGCCCTTGACCGGCTTGGGGTCGAGGGTCGCCGAGACACCGAAGTCCTCGGCGGTGCGGTAGAGCAGCCAGCGGGCCACCCACAGGTGGTCGGAGACCTCCAGCGGGGAGACCGGGCCGACCTGGAACTCCCACTGGCCGGGCATGACCTCGGCGTTGATGCCGGAGATGGCCAGACCCGCCTTGAGGCAGTTGTCCAGGTGCGCCTCGACGATCTCGCGGCCGAAGATCTCGTCGGCGCCGACACCGCAGTAGTAGCCGCCCTGGGGGGCCGGGAAGCCACCCTCGGGGAAGCCCAGCGGACGGGCGCCGTCGAAGAAGGTGTACTCCTGCTCGATGCCGAAGATCGGTTCCTGTGCGGCGAACTTCTCCGCGACCTCGACCAGCGCGGCCCGCGTGTTGGAGGAGTGCGGGGTGAAGTCGATGTCCAGGACCTCGCACAGGACGAGTACGTCGTCGCCGCCGCGGATCGGGTCCGGGCAGGTGAAGACCGGCTTCAGCACACGGTCCGAGGAGTGCCCCTCGGCCTGGTTCGTGGAGGACCCGTCGAAGCCCCAGATCGGCAGCGCGTCGAGACCGGCGGGGGCGCCCGCGATGATCTTCGTCTTCGAACGCAGCTTGGCCGTCGGCTCGGTGCCGTCGATCCAGATGTACTCAGCCTTGAAGGTCACGGGCCACATCCTTCGGGGTGGGTCGGGCGCACTTGCGGGTGCAGTGGCGCTACGGCACTGGGGCGCCTCGGTGTTGCCCGGCAGCCTGTCAACAGGCGATTTCCCGATCATTGCTCGAATGTGAACCCGGTGTTACCTGGCGGTTCTGTGGTGCGACTCACGTTGTGCGAGGCGGGTGGGCGGGGTACTGAGCCCATTTCGGGCGCTGTGCGCGGCCTGCGCGCGGCGGCCGCCGGCTTTCCCTCCGTGAAAGCCGGCGGCCGAGCCGCAGCCCGTCTCGTCGATCAGCCGACCTTCTGGATCAGGGCCCGGCGGATCAGGAACTTGCCGGGTTCCCGGACCTGTTCGAAGGCGGCGTTGTTGAGCAGCACACAACTGCCGGACACCGAGGTGACCTTCACCGTCGTCGATTTGTTGTTGTCCAGGTTGGTGACCTTCAGCGTGGTTCCCGCCGGGAACTGGTTGCTGGAGGCGGCCGGGGCACCGGCCTCGCCGGACAGTGTGACGGTCGAGCCGTTGCAGACCTGCTGGCCCGCGGCGGCGGCACCGCCTCCGGTGTTCCCGGTGGCCGCGCTCTGCGAAGGCGTCGCCGTGGCCGTCTGCCCGCCGGTCTGGCCGGTCTGGCCCGTCTGGCCGGTCTGGCCCGTCTGCGCACCGCTCGCCGCCTGGGAGCCCTGAGCCGACTCCCCAACGACGCAACCGGACGCCTTCTGCTGGACCTTGATCTGCGCGACCACCGCTTCGCGGTTGGTGATCCGGGCCGCCGACTGGGCGTCCGGGTTCGCCTTCTGGTCCGCGATGAACTTCTCGTTGTTGCCGAGGGCGGTGGCCAGCCCCTGGCAGACCGTCGAGTCCGCGGCCGACGACAGCGTCTTCGCGTTCTGCGGGGTCTGCGCGGCGTTCGAGGTGGACGCCAGGGCGAAGGCCCCGCCGCCCGCCACCGCGGCGGCGCTGACGAGCAGCGCGATCTTCTTCCTGGCGCTGACAGTTCTCCTACGCGACATGCGCGCCTCCTGAGAGGGGTGGGGGAGCGTACGCCGCTATGTACGAGATACCGAACGGAGTTACTCAGTGGTTACAGGAGTCACTGAAGTAACCTGCGTCACATGGGAGTTGAGGATCGCTCATCTCCTTTCACCTCTTGCCCCTGGCCAGCGCTTCCCGGACGGCCTCGTCGGTACGGGCGACCAGCGCCGTCCCGTCGTCCGCGGTGATGATCGGCCGCTGGATGAGCCTCGGATGCTCGGCGAGGGCCGTGATCCAGCGCTCGCGTGCCGCCTCGTCCCGCGCCCACTCCTTCAGCCCCAGTTCCTTCGCCGCCGCCTCCTGGGTGCGGGCGACGTCCCAGGGCTCGAGCCCGAGCCGCTCCAGTACGTCCCTGATCTCGCCCTCACTCGGCACGTCCTCCAGATAGCGGCGGACGGTGTAGTCGGCCCCCTCGGCGTCGAGCAGGCCGATCGCGGTACGGCACTTCGAGCAGGCCGGGTTGATCCAGATCTCCATACCGGACACGGTAGCCGCCGAGGCTCCGCGACCGGCGTTGTTCGAATTTGCGCGACCCCATGCGCCCCATCCGAAACCGCAGAAACGGAACCCCAATTCCCCTCTTCACCTGGTGCTTTGACGGATCGTCCAGGCCCCCGATTGTCAGTGGCGGCCGGTACACTGGAAGCAGTGTTCGAGAGAGTCGCCGGGGTGTCCGGAGGCCCTCAGCCCGCGACAGGAGGATGCCTGTGCCCGCTGCCGCACTGAAGCCGAAGCCGTTGCCGACCCAGTCCACCGCGAAGCGTGCCGTCCTTTTCGACTCGCCCTACGCGCCGGCGGAGAAGCGCCCGCTGCCGTCCGGGCGGCCACGCGAGTGGTACGTCACGCACAACCGCCGCCTCAAGGCCATGCGCCTCGCCATCGCCCTGCTCGACTCCGGCGTCTACCTGCCCGACCAGGCGCGCAACGAGACGATCCGGAGCACGGCGGAGAGCATCGGTGTCCACCCGCCGTCGGACACGACCTGCCACATGGTGCGGGCACTGATGCGATATTCGCGGTGAGCCGGTGGCGCCGGGTGCCCTGTGTCCGACACGGCCCCCGGCGCCTTCTCGCCACGGTGCCCCACGTCACCCGTTCGCTGGCCCCCGCATGCGGGCCTCCCCTCGTGCGCCGTTCACTGCGATCAGGAGGACGGAGGGAGCAGTCGACAGAGGGGAGCAGCCGTATGACCACACCCGCCGAGCGTGCCGCTCGCGGCAAGAGTTCGAAGCGGGTGAAGCGGGCGCGGGCGGCGAGGGCGTCCTCGACGGCCTCGGTCACGGCCGGTGGGATCACCGCGTCCGTGCCCGGGACCGCGAGCACCGCGCGGCCCTCGTACGCCCGCAACACCTCCAGTGCGGGTGACCTGTGCCAGGCGTCCGGGGTGCGGATGATCTCCGTGAAACGTCCGGTCCCGTCATCGAAGGCCACGTCCCACGCCTCCGGCGGATACACCGCCGGTGCGCACAGGCCGATCGCCGACACGCGCTCGCCGTAGTGCCGTACGAGATCCGTGACTGTCTGGCCGCTCATGCTGAAGCCGACCAGGATCAGGGGGCTGTCCGGCGGCACATGTGCGTCGATCACCGCCGTCGCCTGCTCGAAGCGGCGGCGTAGGCTCAACTCCCGTAGTTCTTCCGTGTTTCGTCGTGGCCCGAGAAGTCGAAGGCCACGACGGTGCAGAGGTGGGCGGTGAACTCGGCGATCAGCGGCCGGAGGCGGTCCTTGCTGCCGTTGCCGGCGCCGTGCAGCAGGACGACGGTCGGACCGCCACCCGCGCAGCCCACCGCCTGGCTTCGGACCCCACTGAGCCGTTCGCCGTCGTACGCGTAGGTGAAGCCGGTGAGTTCGGCCGTGCCGCACATTCACTCATACGGTCGCTCCCGAAAACGAGATGCACACCCAGTGACCGGCTCCCTACGCTGGACACGCGTTCCGGAGCCGTCCACCACCGCTTTCCGAAGGGGCGACCGCACCCTGGGAACTCGGGGCTACTCTGCTACGCACCGACGGACGGCCGCCCGTCCCCCGCGTGCCGTCGGATCCGTCGACCGCTCACACACCACGCCACGGAGGCCCGTCATGGGCACCATTGTTCTATCAGGAACTGTCGTCCTCGTCATCCTCGGATTCGGAAACCACAACTGGTGGCTCGCCGCCATCGCCCTGCTCTTCCTGTACGTCCACTACGGGCGGGGCTCGTCGTCGGCATCCTCGTCGGGCGGTCCGTCCGGCGGGGGCGGGGGCATGCCGGACGACTACAAGACGTACCGCGACCGCCGTGACCGCCAGGCCAAGTGGGAGCGCCGCTACCGGCGCGAGCGCCCCGTGGAGTTCCGGCGTCAGAAGCGGGAGAAGGGCCAGTAAGCCGCTGTCCCCGGCCGGTCAGAGGCCGGGGGCACCCCACACCGGGAACCAGCGGCTGAGGTCCTGCTCGATCCTCAGGTCGCTCGTCAGGGCCGCCTTCACCTGCAACTCCAGTGCGCTGTCCCGACGTTCACCGGAACCGGGCAGCGGAGCGAAGGGGTAGAACGTCGCCCGTTTGTAGAGATAGACGAGCGCGAGCCTGCGCCCGCGCTCGTCCTCGAAGGAGGCCAGGGAACAGAGCAGCTGCGGGCCGAAGCCGTTGACCTCCATCGAGCTGTTCACCGCGTGGAGATCGTTGACCAGCTGCGGAAGCTGGTCGGGGGTGCGCCGCGAGAGCAGCCAGGAGTAGCCGTAGTCGTCCTGGTGCAGCTCGACCGGGGAGCCATTGCGATCGGCGTCCGCGTCGAGGAGTGCCTGCACCTCGCGGTGGGTCTGCTCGAAGGCCGCCCCCTCCACGGTGGCGAAGCACACCGCCCCGAGGCCGGTCGGCCTGAACCCGGCCGCCGCCTCCAGGGTCACCGCCGCCGACGGCAGTGCGAACAGCTGGTCGAGGTCGGGGGCGACGGGCCTGGTACGGCCGAGCAGGATGTCCAGGAACCCCATGCTCACCCGGCTTTCCCGGGCGTCGCCGCCTCACCCAGCTCCGCCGAGATCCGCCCCAGCTGCTCAAGCCGCGCTTCCAGGGTCGGGTGGGTGGAGAAGAAGCGCTCGATGCCGGGCTCCTTGCCGGTCGCCGGGGTGAAGTAGAACGCGTTGAAGGCCTGGGCCGTGCGGAGGTCCTTGGTCGGGATCCGGGCGATGTCACCGGAGACCTTGGTGAGCGCCGACGCCAGCGCGGAGGGCCGCCCGGTGAGCTGGGCGGCAGCCCGGTCGGCGGCCAGCTCCCGATACCGGCTCAGCGCCCTGATCAGCAGGAAACTGATCGCGTACACGGCAGCGGAGACCCCGATGATGACGGCGAAGACGGCGGCCGTGTTCTGGTCCCGCCTGCCCCCGCCGAAGATCTGCGAGTAGAAGGCGAACCGCACGATCAGCCCCGCGATCACGCCCAGGAAGGACGCGATCGTGATCACGGCGACGTCCTTGTGCGCGACGTGCGACAGCTCGTGGGCGAGTACGCCCTCCAGCTCGGCGGGCTCCAGCCGCCGCAGCAGCCCCGTGGTCACACAGACCACGGCATGATCGGGATTCCGCCCGGTGGCGAACGCGTTCGGCATGTCCATCGCGGACACGGCGACCACGGGTTTCGGCATGTCGGCGATGGCACACAGCCGGTCCACCACCGCATGCAGCTCGGGATACTCCTCCCGCTCCACGACCCGCCCGCGCATGGCGAACATCGCGATCCGGTCGGAGAACCAGAACTGCGCCACGAACATCGCGCCCACCAGTACGACGACCAGCAGCCACGACTTCAGCAACACGATCAACGCGGCAACGAAACCGACGTACAACAACCCGAGCAGGAACAGCGTGACCGTCATCCGTACGGTCAGTCGCCGGTCGCTCCGGAAGCGGCTCTGCATCTGCCATCACCCCGCAGTCAGGCACTCGTCCCGCTGTCCAGTGTGCACCTGCCGGGGGCAATGAGGAGGCCCCGAACGGCCCTAGTCTAGTAGCGGCAAAGGCTCCCTGTGCGACCCGAGGCCCGGTCCAGTACCGGACGGTCCCGTCCACCACGAGGCGGCGGACACGTCGAGATGCCCTAGTTCTAGGGGCTGTCTGACCATTCCCGTCGTCGCCCGGAGGGCGGCCTCGCGGCGTCAGGTGCGTGCTCTCGGCGTGCCGGGCGCAGGCCCTCGTACTGGACGTACTTGGGTCTGCGCCCGGTGCGGCGACTGGGGGTCCCCCCGGCCGAAGGCTGGGGGAGCGTGCATGGCGTCGCGAGGCAGACGGGAATTGTCAGACAGGCCCTAGTACGGCGAGTGGGTCTGCAGACAGCCCAGCAGGACGATCACCGCCGCCATGCAGCCCAGTACCAGAGCCGTCGACCGCCACGACGACCGGCGTGGCTCCGCCGGTCCCGGGTCCGCACGGAACGGTGCCGGGTCCGGGGGGTTCTCCTTCCAGCGTGCGGCCAGCATCCGGGCTCGCGCGGAGGGCTCCTTGTGCTCGGCCTGGTCGGCCCAGCGCAGGTCGAACTCCCGCTCCTCGTCGTCCTGTCGGGACATCACGGTTCCCCCCCCGTCTCGAACATGAGTGCACATGCACGATACGACGGCGCCCCCGCCCTGAGAAAGCAGGACGGGGGCGCCGAGGGCCGGGAACGGCGCTGTCACACGTCGAAGTACAGCTCGAACTCGTGCGGGTGCGGGCGCAGCTGCAGCGGGGCGATCTCGTTGGTGCGCTTGAAGTCGATCCACGTCTCGATCAGGTCGGACGTGAAGACGTCACCGGCGAGCAGGAACTCGTGGTCGCGCTCCAGGGAGTCGAGTACGGCCGGGAGAGAGGTCGGGACCTGCGGGACACCCGCGTGCTCCTCGGGGGCCAGCTCGTAGAGGTCCTTGTCGATCGGCTCGGCCGGCTCGATCTTGTTCTTGATGCCGTCCAGACCCGCGAGGAGCAGGGCTGAGAAGGCGAGGTACGGGTTGCCGGAGGAGTCGGGCGCACGGAACTCGACGCGCTTGGCCTTCGGGTTCGAACCCGTGATCGGGATACGCATCGCAGCCGAGCGGTTGCGCTGCGAGTACACCAGGTTCACCGGGGCCTCGAACCCGGGCACGAGGCGGTGGTACGAGTTCACGGTGGGGTTGGTGAAGGCCAGCAGCGACGGGGCGTGCTTCAGGATGCCGCCGATGTAGTAGCGGGCGGTGTCCGACAGGCCCGCGTAGCCGGCCTCGTCGTAGAACAGCGGGTCGCCGTTGGCCCACAGCGACTGGTGCACGTGCATGCCCGAGCCGTTGTCACCGAAGATCGGCTTCGGCATGAAGGTCGCGGTCTTGCCGTTGCGCCAGGCCACGTTCTTCACGATGTACTTGAAGAGCTGGAGGTCGTCGGCGGCGGCGAGCAGCGTGTTGAACCTGTAGTTGATCTCCGCCTGGCCGGCCGTGCCCACCTCGTGGTGCTGGCGCTCGACCTTCAGGCCGGCCTTGTCCAGCTCCAGGGAGATCTCGGCGCGCAGGTCGGCGAAGTGGTCGACCGGCGGGACCGGGAAGTAGCCGCCCTTGTAGCGGACCTTGTAACCACGGTTGTCCTCCAGGGCGCCGGTGTTCCAGGCGCCCGCCTCGGAGTCGATGTGGTAGAAGGACTCGTTCGCGGTGGTGGCGAAACGGACGCTGTCGAAGACGTAGAACTCGGCCTCGGGGCCGAAGTACGCGGTGTCGGCGATGCCCGTCGACGCGAGGTACGCCTCCGCCTTCTTCGCCACGTTGCGCGGGTCACGGGAGTACTGCTCGCCCGTGATCGGGTCGTGGATGAAGAAGTTGATGTTGAGCGTCTTGTCGCGGCGGAAGGCGTCCACCCGGGCCGTCGACAGGTCGGCGCGCAGCGCCATGTCGGACTCGTGGATCGCCTGGAAACCACGGATCGAGGATCCGTCGAAGGCGAGCTCGTCATCCGGGTCGAACGCCTCGACGGGCACCGTGAAGTGCTGCATGACGCCCGGCAGGTCGCAGAACCGGACGTCGACGAACTTGACGTCCTCGTCCGCGATGAACTTCTTGGCCTCGTCGGCGTTCTGGAACATCCAGCTCCTCCTACTCCCGGCCGTTCCCGTGCCGGGGTGGTAGTTCGTTCGTGCGGCCAGTGCGGTGGCACACGCTGTCCCCGACCCTAGGGACGGGTGATTTCTCGGGCGTGACCCATTTGTTTCGCTGAAGTTAACCGGCCTTGTTCCACCGTAGCCCCGGGGCACCCCGCAGGACCACGGGCGTTCGCCCGGGCAGTACCGTGTTCGGGTGGACAACAGGCAAGCAATGGGATCGTGGCTCTCGGGGCCCCGCGCGGCCATGGAAGAGGCCGGTGCGGAGTTCGGGTACCGGGGCGAGCAGCTCGGACTGCCGGAGGACGGCCCTGGCTCCATCGCCCGTCCGGGGCGGCGGCTCGGCGCGCTGGTCGTGGACTGGGCGCTGTGCGTGTTGATCGCATACGGCCTGATCACCGACGGCTACAGCCCCGCTACCAGCAACTGGGCGCTCCTCGTCTTCTTCATCCTGGGAGCCCTGACCGTCGGTACGGTCGGCTTCACGCCGGGTAAGCGGCTCTTCCGGCTGCGGGTGGTCGGTGTCGGGACGGGGCGGGTGCAGCCGTTGCGCGCGCTGGCCCGCACGGCGCTGTTGTGCCTCGCGATCCCGGCGCTGGTGTGGGACCGGGACGGCAGGGGGCTGCACGACCGGCTGGCGGGGACCGTGGAGGTCCGTATCTGAGGCGAGGGCTGGCAGCGCGTGCCCCCACTCGTCTGCCGGGTGCTGCTTCGCCGGCGGGGTGCGGACCGGTGGGGGCTGGTCGCGCAGTTCCCCGCGCCCCTACCGGGCGCCGTGGTCGCGTCGGCCACCGGCTGCGGACAATCCCGCCCCAGGCGGCACTGGTGGGCGCGGCGGCACCATGCGAGCGCCGGTGAGGGCCCCGCCTCAGCCTCCGGCCCCGGCTCACCTCCTCCGCAGTAGCCGCGCCAGCACGTCCCTCAGCTCTCCCTCCGGATCGGGCACCGCGGCCTCCGAGCGCCACGCCACGAATCCGTCCGGCCGTACCAGCACCGCGCCGTCCGCCGTCGTGCCGTGTGCCGCCGCCCAGTCGCCGGCCTCCCCGTCGTACACGAGGTCTGCCCCCGCCTCCCCGATGCGGTACGTGTCCAGTCGTAGCCGCTCCGTGTCCGCGATCCGGCGGGCGGCCGCGTGCCAGGCCGCGCCCGCCGCCGAGCCCGCGTCGCTGAGCAGTACCAGGGACCGCTCATACAGGTCGAGCGTCGAGAGCCGTTCGTCCGCGCGGCGCAGCCACAGGTGGGGGGCGCGGCTGCCCGGCTGTCCGGTCAGGTTCATCCCGTCGGGCACGACCGGCCGGCCGGGCTCCGCGCCGACGACCGCGCCCTTCGGATACCGGTAGCCGAGGACGATGTTGAGGATGCCGCCGCGCTTGCCGGCGCCGATACCGGGCGCGGGCGCGAAGCCGGGGTGGCTGTGCTCCACGGAGCGGGCCGAGGCGCGGGCGCTGGTGGCGAGGGCCACGGGGCGGCGCTCGGTGTCGTACGACTCCAGCAGTCCGGGGCCGGCCCAGCCGTCGAGGACGGCCGCCAGCTTCCACGCCAGGTTGTGCGCGTCCTGGATGCCGGTGTTGGAGCCGAACGCGCCGGTCGGGGACATCTCGTGCGCGGAGTCGCCGGCCAGGAAGACCCGCCCGGACGAGTACCGTTCGGCGACCCGTTCGGCGGCCCGCCAGGAGGCGCGGCCGGTGATCTCGACATCGAGGTCGGGGACGCCGACGGCCCGGCGGATGTGCCGGGTGAGGCGTTCCTCGGTGAACTCGTCGAGGGTTTCGCCGTGTTCGGGGTGCCACGGGGCGTGGAAGACCCAGCGTTCCTTGTTGTCGACGGGCAGCAGCGCCCCGTCCGCCTCCCGGTCGGTGAGGTAGCAGCAGATGAACCGCCGGTCCCCGACGGTCTCCGCGAGCAGCTTGGAGCGGAAGGTGATGCTGACGTTCGCGAACAGGTCGCCGGGGCCCGTCTGGCCGATGCCGAGTCGGCCCCGGACCGGGCTGCGCGGGCCGTCGGCGGCGACCAGGTAGTCCGCGCGGACCGTGTACATCCGGTCGGAGTCACGGTCGTGGACGTACGCCGTCACTCCTTCGGGGTCCTGTTCGAAGGACTCCATCTCGTGGAAGTAGCGCAGGTCGCCGGTGAGGGATTCGGCCGCCAGGCGGAGCACCGGCTCCAGGTCGTTCTGGCTGCACAGGCACCAACCCGTAGGGCTGAACTTCGCGAGCCCGCCGCCGGGGTCGATCTCCTTGAACAGCCATTCGCCGGCGTCGCCGACCAGCGTCGGGGTCTGCAGGATGCCGTGGTTGTCCGCGAGGAGTGAGGCGGCGGACTTGATGTCGGGCTCGATCCCGGCCTTCCGGAACAGCTCCATCGTCCGCACGTTGTTGCCACGGCCGCGGGGATGGATCGAGGTCCCGGAGTGCCGTTCGACGAGCATGTGACGTACGCCCAGACGGCCCAGGAAGAGGGACATGGACAGGCCCACGAGGGAGCCGCCCACGACGAGGACGGGGACCTGGTGATCGGTTCTCTGCTGCATCGGGGACTCCAGGGGCGGGTGGTGGTGCGTCAGGTGCGTCGGAACTTCCATGCCCCTTCCGGAGGGGTTCCGCGTGCCAATCACCCACCTGGTTCACGCGAGTCGCGCGCTTCGGAGGACCGGCACAGGATCAAAAAGCGCTGACGCCGCGTCATCGGCGAAGGCGCAGGCCGTTGCCCCCGCGAAGGAGATGTGCGAAGCATGACGACGATCTCGGAAAAGGTTTCGGAAAAGCTGACCCGCCCGGTGTCGAAACGGGTCTCCCAGTCCGTCTTCGACGGTTCCCGGCTCCGGGTCGTCCTGCTGGTGGACGTCTACGAAGGCGCGCAGCATCAGTTCCTGGAGGCCTACGAGGAGCTGTGCAACCAGGTCGCCCAGGTGCCCGGCCACGTCAGCGACCAGCTCTGCCAGTCGATCGAGAACCCCTCGCAGTGGCTGATCACCAGCGAGTGGGAGAGCGCTCCGCCGTTCCTCGCCTGGGTGAACAGCGAGGAGCACGTGGAGATGGTGAAGCCGCTGCACAACTGCGTCCGCGACACCCGTTCGCTGCGCTTCCACGTCGTACGCGAGACGGGCGGGCCGGCGGCGGACGCCGTGCGTGTCCTGCAGGCCGAGCCGCGGATGGGCGACGGCGTGATCCGCCACGCGCTCACCTTCACGGTCCGGCCGGGCAGTGAGGCCGAGGTCGCGAAGATCCTCTCTGACTACGCCTCGCCCCAGGCGGAGGTCGACGCGTCCACCCGGCTGTGCCGTACCTCCCTGTTCATGCACGGCAACCGGGTGGTGCGGGCCATCGAGGTGCGCGGCGACCTCATGGTGGCCCTGCGCCATGTCGCCCGGCAGCCCGAGGTGCGGGCCGTCGAGGAGGCCATCAACCCCTACCTGGAGCAGGACCGCGACCTCGACGACCAGGACTCGGCACGGGTGTTCTTCACCCGGGCGGCGCTGCCGGCCGTGCACCACGTCGGTCCCGAGGTGCCGGCCGACGGCGACCGCCATGCGCTGTACTACCCGGCCCGGCCGGGCTGCGGGATGCGGCTCGCGGAGCTGCTCGCGCAGCAGGACGAGGCCGCGGCCGAGGACCCGGCGAGCCCGATGCTGCACAGCACGGTCTTCCAGCGCGACGACGTCGTCGTACGGCTGGTCGAGCAGCGGCCCGGTACGCCCGTGGACGTCACCCCGGCCCATGCGCTGACCGCCCTGCTGGACGGCGACGCGGTGCGGATGCAGCTCATCACCGACCGCCGTTCGCCGGACGCCTGACCCCCCACCACCGTCGGATCACACTCACGGAGGAACGTAGTGATGAAGCCCATTCCGAAGATCGTGGACCTCAGCGAGGTCGAGCCCAACACGCGGCGCGGCGGCGATGTGCGCGCCATGCTCACCCCGGCCACGGTGGGTTCCACCAGCGGTTTCATGGGTGTGGCCATCGTGCAGCCGGGCGACCGCATCGCCGAGCACTACCACCCGTACTCCGAGGAGTTCGTGTACGTGGTCTGCGGTGACATGGAGGTCGACCTGGACGGCGAGCCGCACTCGCTGCGGCCCGAGCAGGGGCTGATGATCCCCATCAACATGCGCCACCGCTTCCGCAACGTGGGGAGTGTCGAGGCGCGGATCGTCTTCCACCTCGGCCCGCTGGCCCCGCGCCCGAGCCAGGGTCATGTCGACACGGAGGAGACGGAAGCCGCCGTCGCCGTGGGGCAGGTCCGGTCGTGACCCGGCGCGTGGCGGTTACGGGCATAGGCATCGTGGCTCCGGGGGGTGTGGGCGTACCGGCGTTCTGGGACTTGCTCGCCTCGGGCCGGACCGCGACGCGCGGCATCACTTTCTTCGACCCCTCCGGCCTCAGGTCGCGGATCGCCGCCGAGTGCGACTTCGACCCGGCGGCGCACGGCCTGGACGCCGAGGAGATCGAACGAGCGGACCGTTACATACAGTTCGCCCTGGTCGCCGGTGACGAGGCGGTCCGGGACTCCGGTCTCGACCTGGGCCGGGAGAACCCCTGGCGGGTCGGGGTGTCCCTGGGTACGGCGGTCGGCGGCACCACCCGCCTCGAGCACGACTACGTCCTGGTGAGCGCCGGGGGCCAGCACTGGGACGTGGACCACCGGCAGGCGGGGCCCCAGCTGCACCGGGCGTTCTCGCCGAGCACCCTCGCCTCCGCGGTGGCGGAACGTTTCGGCGCCCAGGGTCCGGTGCAGACCGTCTCCACCGGCTGCACCTCGGGCCTGGACGCCGTCGGCTACGCCTTCCACACCGTGCAGGAGGGCCGCGCCGACATCTGCATCGCCGGTGCCTCGGACTCCCCGATCTCCCCGATCACCATGGCCTGCTTCGACGCGATCAAGGCCACCTCCCCGAACAACGACGACCCCGAGCACGCCTCGCGCCCCTTCGACAACCGCCGTGACGGGTTCGTCATGGGCGAGGGCGGCGCGGTGCTCGTCCTGGAGGAGCTGGAGCACGCCAAGGCCCGCGGCGCGCACATCTACTGCCAGCTCGACGGCTACGCCACCTTCGGCAACGCCTACCACATGACCGGTCTCACCAGTGAGGGCCTGGAGATGGCCCGCGCCATCGAGACCGCCCTCGACCACGCCCGCCTCGACCCCACCGCCATCGACTACGTCAACGCGCACGGCTCCGGCACCCGGCAGAACGACCGCCACGAGACCGCGGCCGTGAAGAAGGCGCTCGGGCAGCACGCGTACGACACGCCCATGAGCTCCATCAAGTCGATGGTGGGCCACTCGCTCGGCGCCATCGGCGCGATCGAGATCGTCGCCTGCGTGCTCGCCCTGGTCCACCAGGTGGTCCCGCCCACCGCGAACTACGAGACCCCCGACCCCGAGTGCGACCTCGACTACGTACCGCGGGTCGCCCGCGAACGGCCCCTGGGCGGCGTCCTGTCCGTGGGCAGCGGGTTCGGCGGATTCCAGTCCGCGGTGGTCCTGACCCGGCCGAGAGGAAGGACACGATGAGCGGATCCCGTCCTCGGCGGGCGGCTGTCACCGGCATCGGTGTCGTCGCGCCCAACGGAACCAGCACCGAGACCTTCTGGAAATCCGTCCAGGAGGGACGCAACGTCCTCGACAAGGTGACCCGCGACGGCTGCGAGCACCTGCCCATGAAGGTGGCCGGAGAAGTCCGCGACTTCGACCCGACGGCCGCCGTCGAGGAACGCCTCATCGTCCAGACCGACCGCTTCACGCACTTCGCGATGGCCGCGGCCGACCTGGCACTCGAAGACGCCCGGCTCGGCCGCGGTGACACCGACGGCTCGCCGTTCGATGTCGGCGTGGTCACCGCGGCCGGCTCCGGCGGCGGCGAGTTCGGCCAGCGCGAACTCCAGCAACTCTGGGGCAAGGGCAGCCGGTTCGTCGGCCCCTACCAGTCCATCGCCTGGTTCTACGCGGCCAGCACCGGCCAGATCTCCATCCGGCGCGGCTTCAAGGGACCCTGCTCGGTGGTCGCCGCCGACGAGGCCGGCGGCCTGGACGCCCTGGCACACGCCGCCCGCGCGGTGCGGCGCGGCACGGCCGTCATCGTGGCCGGCTCCACCGAGGCGCCGATAGCTCCCTACTCGATGGTCTGCCAGCTCGGCTACGAGGAGCTCAGCCGGGAGACCGACCCGACCCGCGCCTACCGCCCGTTCACCGAGCAGGCCTGCGGGTTCGTACCGGCCGAGGGTGGCGCCATGCTCGTCGTGGAGGACGTCGGCTCGGCCCGGGAACGCGGGCTGCCGGTACGGGCCACCCTCGACGGCCACGCGTCGACCTTCACCGGGGCCTCCCGCTGGGCCGAGTCGAGGGCAGGGCTCGCCCAGGCGATCCGCGGCGCCCTCGCCGAGGCCGGCTGCGCCCCGGAGGAGATCGACGTGGTCTTCGCCGACGCCCTCGGTGTCCCGGCGGCCGACCGGGCGGAGGCGCTGGCCATCACCGACGCCCTCGGCGCGCACGGCCGGCGCGTGCCCGTCACCGCCCCCAAGACCGGGATCGGCCGGGGGTACTGCGCGGCCCCCGTCCTGGACACCGCCGCCGCGGTGCTCGCGATGGAACACGGCCTGATCCCGCCGACCCCGGGTGTCCACGACATCTGCCACGACCTCGACCTCGTGACCGGTAGCGCCCGCGCCGCCGCACCACGCACGGCGCTGGTCCTCAGCCGGGGACTCATGGGGTCGAACTCGGCACTCGTGCTGCGCCACGGCACGGCCGGGTGAGCCGGAGAAAACCAGCTGCCCTGCAGCTAAGAAGAAGGAGTCCCTATGAGCATCACCGTGGACGAACTGTCCGAACTCATGAAGAAGGCCGCCGGCGTCACCGTCGCCCCGGCCGACCTGCAGGACCGGCGCGACACCGGCTTCGACGCGTTCGGTGTCGACTCGCTCGGCCTGCTCGGCATCGTCGGCGAGCTGGAGAACCGGCACGGCGTGCCCATGCCGGTGGACGCCGAGCGGTGCAAGACCCCCCGCCAGTTCCTCGACCTCGTCAACAGCGCCATGCCCGCGGGAGCCTGACATGACCGGACACACCCAGAACGAGATCACCATCGCCGCGCCCGTCGACCTGGTCTGGGACATGACCAACGACGTGGCCAACTGGACGCAGCTGTTCAGCGAGTACGCCGGTGTCGAGATCCTCTCCGAGGAGGGGAACAAGGTCACCTTCCGGCTGACCATGCACCCCGACGAGAACGGCAAGGTGTGGAGCTGGGTCTCGGAGCGCGAGACCGACCGCCCCAACCTGACCGTCCGGGCCCGCCGGGTGGAGACCGGTCCCTTCGCGCACATGAACATCCGCTGGCAGTACGAGGAAGTACCGGCCGGCACCCGGATGGTCTGGGTCCAGGACTTCGCGATGAAGCCGGAAGCCCCCGTCGACGACGAGTGGATGACCGACAACATCAACAAGAACTCCAAGGTCCAGATGGCCCTGATCCGCGACAAGATCGAGAAGGCGGCCACCGGCCGGCGCCCCGACCCGGCCCTGGCCGACTGAGCCGGCCGTCAGGAAAGCGAAGAACGGAGAGACACCGTGCACCAGGCCCTGATCGTCGCCCGTATGGCACCGGGCTCCGCTCCCGACATCGCGAAGGTGTTCGCGGAGTCCGACCGGGGAGAGCTGCCGCACCTCGTCGGGGTGGTCCGGCGCAGCCTCTTCCAGTTCGGTGATGTGTACATGCACCTCATCGAGTCCGAGCGCGAGCCGGGACCGGCCATCGCCAAGGTCACCTCCCACCCCGAGTTCAGGGACGTCAGCGACCGTCTCCAGGCGTACGTCAGCGCGTACGACCCGGAGACCTGGCGCTCCCCGAAGGACGCGATGGCCCAGCGCTTCTACCTCTGGGAGCGCGACGGCGGCGCGTGAACCGTCGTACCGCCGTACGCCGACGGTGCCGGACCCGCGCAGAACGCGGGCCCGGCACCGGCGTGTCCGGCCCGCCTCAGGCGGGCACCGTGCAGTCGAAGGCGTGCAGATACGGGTTGACCGGCCGCATGTCGTTGACGCTCAGACCCGCGTCGGTCAGCCGGCGCACCATGCTGTCGGTGGTGTGCTTGGCCCCGCCGACGTTCAGGAGCAGCAGCAGGTCCATCGCGGTGCTGAACCGCATCGACGGGGTGTCGTCGACGAGGTTCTCGATCACCACGACCCGGGCTCCCGGACCGCCCGCCGCGACCACGTTGGCCAGCAGCCGCGCGGTGGAGTCGTCGTCCCACTCCAGGATGTTCTTGATGATGTAGACGTCCGCGTCGACCGGCACGGCCTCCCGGATGTCACCCGGCACGATGCGCGCCCGGTCCTCCAGGTCGCCGCCCGGGCGCAGCCGCGGCAGGGCCTTCTCCACCACCTTGGGGAGATCCAGCAGATAGCCCTTCATCCCCGGGTACTTGTCCAGCAGACAGGCCACCACGTGACCCTGGCCGCCGCCGAGGTCGGCGACCGACCGGCTGCCGGACAGGTCGAGCAGCGCGGCGACCTCACGGGCCGACTGCTCGCTGGAGGTGGTCATCGCCCGGTTGAAGACGTCCGCCGACTCCGGGGCGTCCTCGTTCAGGTAGACGAAGAACTCCTTGCCGTAGAGATCCTCGACGACGTTACGGCCGCTGCGCACGGCCTCGTCGAGCTTCGGCCAGGCGTCCCAGGTCCACGGCTCGGTGCACCACAGGGCGATGTAACGCAGGCTGTGCGGGTCGTCCTCCCGCAGCAGCCGGGAGGTCTCGGTGTGGGCGAACGTCCCGTCCGGGCGCTCGGCGAAGACGCCGTAGCAGGACAGGGCCCGCAGCAGCCGGCGCAGCGGCCTCGGGTCGGTCTTCACCGCGGACGCGAGGCTCTCCACGGTCATCGGGGCGTCCCCGAGCGCGTCGGCGACGCGCAGCCGGGCGGCCGCGCGGACGGCGGCGGCACAGGCCGCCCCGAACACGAGCTCGCGCAGCCGCATCGACGGCGGCGGTGCGCCCTCCGCCTGCGCCTCCTGCGGCGCCGCCGGGAGGTCACGTGCTGGTGCGGTCATGTGCCGCCTTCCTTCCTTGGGTGGGCCTTGCGGCCTTCTGGGCGTGCCGAACGGCCGTCAGGTCAGCACAGGCCGGCGGGCTTGGACTTCTTGCAGGTGTTGTCCTTGAAGGCATTGCCGCGCTTGGCGGCTTCCTGGTTGATCAGGTCGGCGGGGGCGTTGCCCGACAGGTTGTTGCGGGTGATCTGGTTCTTGTCGCTGGTGGCACCCACGAAGCTCTTGAAGAGCACGACACCGCCCGACAACGGGGACTTGCCGGAGTTGCCGGTGACCACGTTCCCGGTCACCAGGGTGTCCTCGGCGCCGGTCAGCACGATGCCGGAGCCCTGCAGGAAGGACAGCTTGGCGGTCTTCTTGCAGTACTTGTTGTTCTTGACGACCTGGTTGTCGGCGACGGTGACGCGACCGGCCTTCGGCTTGTTCTCGTCGCCGACGACGAACACGCCCGCGCAGTTGCCGGTGACCGAGTTGTCCGAGACGGTCAGGTTGCGCAGCCGGCGCACGGTGACGCCGATCCGGTTCTTCTCCAGGAGGTTGTGCTCGACCACCGTGCCGTCGGTGTCGGTGGCGCCCTTCTCGGCCGTGATGGTGTTGGCGAGGAACAGGCCCGCATCGCCGTTGCTCCGGGCGATGTTGTTGCGGTAGGTGCTGTGCACCGAGCGCTCCTCGGCGAGGCCCCACTGCCCGTTCTTCACGGCGGCCACGCCGTGCACGTTCAGGTTGGCGGTGCCGACGGCCATGACGCCGGTCCGGGAGAACCCGGTCACGGTCATCTGGGCGATGGTGACGTCGTCGACGGCCTTGCTCTTGGTGCCGACCACGCAGATGCCGTTGCCCATCGCGGCACAGGACTTCTCGGCGGCCTTCTTCGCGGTGCTCTTGGCCTTCTTGGCCGCCGGCCGGAGCACGGTGTCCGGGCCCATACCCCGCAGGGTGAGTTGGGGCGTGGTCACCTTGACGCTCTCGTGGTACGTGCCGGCCAGCACGAGGACGGTGTCGCCGGGCTCGGCCGCGTCCACGGCCTTCTGGATCGACTCACCCGGATGCACCACAAGGGTGCGGTGGACGGCGGTCGCCGGGGCGGCGCCGAGGAGGGAGCCGCACAGGGCGGCGGCGCAGGCGAGGTATGAGATATGGCGTTTTGTCACATTTAGCAGGCTAGGAGTGGATGACCCGATTACCCGCTGGATACTCCGTTCGGCGGCGTGTCACGCGGGCCGCGGAAAACCGGTCCGGAAACGACGAAGGCGCGGGGGGCGGAGCCACGACCGACGCGCCCCTAACCCCCCGGTCCTCCCCTCCCCCCACCACCCTCGGGTATCCGCCCGTCCCTCGGCAGGGGTACCTTCGGGAACGGCACGTTGGGAACCA